>NZ_JAMYVE010000002.1:0-724798 GCF_040323695.1 Mesorhizobium sp. M0030
CCCCCCCCCCAAATCACACAAATACTTCGCGGCGCCCGTTTCTTTTTTTTATAACATACTTTATATTCCTCTTTCCGCGCCCCGCGCCCCATTTTGGGGGGCCGCCGGACTGGTCGGTCATCGCACCGGTCCGAAAGTCGTGGTCGATTTTCGGCAAGCCCGGTGCGAAGATTTGGCGCCGGAGCGTGGCAATGCGTCCGCATGGACGTATGTCGCTCTGGCCGAAGCGGGGCGCCGATGCTGCGATACATCTTACGGCGGCTTCTGACCGCCATTCCGACGCTATTCGTCATCGTGACCATGGCGTTCTTCCTGATACGCGTCGCACCGGGCGGCCCCTTCAATCAGGAGCGGGGCCTCAGTCCCGAGATCAGGGCCAATCTGGAAACACAGTTCGGCCTCGACGATCCGCTCTGGCTGCAATATGCCCACTATCTCGGCAATCTTCTGCGCGGCAATTTCGGGCCGAGCTACAATTTGCCTGACTTCACCGTCACCGAACTGTTTGCCAAGGGGCTGCCGATATCGGTCCAGCTCGGCACCTCGGCGCTGATCCTGGCGCTGCTGCTTGGTTCGGTGCTCGGCACCATCGCCGCGCTCAACCAGAACAAGCTTGGCGACTATACGGTGATTGCGCTGGCGACCGCCGGCAGCACTATCCCCACCTTCGTCATCGCTCCTGTGATTCAGCTGGTGTTCGGATTGACCTGGAAGCTGTTGCCGATCGGCGGCTGGGGTGATGGCGCATTAATCAACAAGATCGGCCCGGTGCTGACGCTGGCCTTGCCGCAGATCGCCATCGTTGCCCGCCTGATGCGCGGGTCGATGATCGAGAGCTTGCGTTCGCATCATATCCGAACGGCGCGTGCGCTCGGCCTCTCCGACTGGTCGGTGGTGGTCAAGCACGCGCTGCGCGGCGCCATCCTGCCGATCGTTTCCTTCACCGGCCCCGCAGCCGCGGCGCTGCTCACCGGTTCGGTCATCGTCGAGACCATCTTCTCCATTCCCGGTGTCGGCCGCTATTTCGTCGATGCCGCGCTCAACCGCGACTACACGCTGGTGATGGGGACCGTGGTGGTGATCGCGCTCTTCACCATCGTCTTCAACCTGATCGTCGACGTCATGTACGCGGTCGTCGACCCGAGGGTACGCTATGACTGAGGGTGCGCTATGACTGACATCACAGCCGCCGCCGCTCCGCCGGCCGTCGTCGGCCGCTCGCTCTGGGGCGACGCATGGGCGCGCCTCAAAGCCAACCGCGCCGCCATGTTCAGCCTCTATTACCTGGCCTTCATTGGCGTCATCAGCATCTTCGGCCCCTGGTTCGTGCCGCATCAGTACACCACCATCTATGCCGACTATGTGCGCACGCCGCCAAGCTTTTCAGCCTATCCGAAGCCCGACATGATCGAGACGGCGCTCAAGGATGCCATCAAGCGCATGCGCGTCGACATCAAGGAGTGGAAACTGGACGGCAGTCGCGTCACCGTCACCGTCACCTCGACCAAACCGATCGACGACCGCAACATCCGCTATCTTGACCGCTCCGATGCCTTCGACGATACCAAGATAGAGAGCAAATCGGCCGACGGGCTCGAATTGACTATGACTGCGTCGGTCAAACAGCAGTACTTCCTGTTCGGCACCGACAACACCGGTCGCGATCTTCTCTCGCGAACGCTGATGGCAGGGCGCATCTCGCTGGCCATCGGCCTGCTTGCCGGCATTGTCGCGGTGGTCATCGGCGTCCTCTACGGGGCGGCGGCCGGCTTTTCCGGCGGCAAGATCGACGAGGTGATGATGCGCATCGTCGACGTGCTCTATTCTTTGCCCTTCATTTTCTTTGTCATCATGCTGGTGGTGTTCTTCGGCCGCAACTTCGTGCTGATGTTCCTGGCGGTGGGAGCGGTGCTGTGGCTCGACATGGCGCGCATCGTGCGCGGCCAGGCGCTGTCGATCCGGCGGCAGGAGTATGTCCAGGCGGCCGAAGCCATGGGCGTCGGCCAGCGCGGCATCCTGCTGCGCCATGTCATCCCCAATCTGCTCGGACCAGTGGTGATCTACATGACGCTGCTGGTGCCGCAGGTCATCATCCTGGAAAGCTTTCTGTCCTTCCTCGGCCTTGGCGTGCAGGAACCGATGACCAGCTGGGGCGTGCTCATCTCCGTCGGCGCCAAGAACATCGGCACCGCCAACTGGCTGCTTTTGTTCCCCGCCTTCTTCCTCGTGTCGACGCTGTTTGCGCTGAACTTCGTCGGCGACGGCCTGCGCGATGCGCTCGATCCGAGAGACCGATAATATGGGGACCAAATAAAATGGGGACCGTTGCGATGGAAACGCCCGAAACGATCCTCAGCGTCAAGGACCTTCGCGTCCGCTTCCGCACGCTCGACGGCGCGGTCGAAGCGGTCAAGGGCATCAACATCCACGTCAAGGCAGGTGAAACCGTTGCCGTGGTCGGCGAATCCGGATCCGGCAAGAGCCAAACCATGATGGCGGCGATGAGCCTGCTGGCGTCCAATGGCGAGGCGACGGGTCACGTCGATTATCGCGGCCGCAACCTTTTGACCATGAGCAAGCCCGACCTCAACAAGGTGCGCGGCGCCAAGATCAGCATGATCTTCCAGGAGCCGATGACCTCGCTCGATCCACTCTATTCGATCGGCAACCAGCTTATCGAACCGATCCGCAAGCACCGCGGGCTGAACGCTGCCGAGGCGCGCGAGGAGGCGCTCAAGCTCTTGCGGCTGGTGCATATTCCTGATCCCGAGCGGCGGATGAAATCCTATCCGCACGAAATGTCGGGTGGCCAGCGCCAGCGCGTCATGATCGCCATGGCATTGGCCAACGACCCCGACATCCTGATCGCCGACGAGCCGACGACGGCGCTCGACGTCACCATCCAGGCGCAGATCCTGGTTCTCCTCGCCGAACTGCAGCGCAAGCTCGGCATGGCCATCGTCTTTATCACCCACGACCTCGGCATTGTCAGGCGCTTTGCCGACCGCGTCTATGTCATGCGCTATGGCGAAGTCGTCGAGGAAGGCGAGGCGGAAGCGCTGTTCGCCAATCCCCAGCATGCCTATACGAAAATGCTGCTGGCCGCCGAGCCGACCGGCACCAAGGCGGCGCCGCCGGCCAACGCACCGGTGCTGCTCGAGGGCAGGAATGTCGAGGTAACCTTCAAGATCGGCGGTGGCTTCCTTGCCGGCGAGCCGCTGCTTTTGCGCGCCGTCGATCACATTTCGATCCGGCTGAAGCGCAACCAGACCATCGGTATCGTCGGCGAATCCGGTTCGGGAAAATCGACGCTCGGCCGCGCACTTCTGCGCCTGTTGCCCAGCGACGGTGTCATCCGCTTCGGCGACCGCGACATCTCCACCGCCGACCGCCAGGCGATGCGGCCGCTGCGGCGGGAGATGCAACTCGTCTTCCAGGATCCGTTCGGCTCGCTGTCGCCGCGCATGACCGTCGGCCAGATCATCACCGAAGGGCTTCTGGTGCATGAGCCGAACCTGTCAGGCAAGCAACGCGATCAGCGCGCCGTCGAGGCCTTGCTCGAGGTCGGCCTCGATCCCAACGCACGCAACCGCTACCCGCACGAATTCTCCGGCGGCCAACGCCAGCGCATCGCCATCGCGCGTGCCGTGATCCTGAAGCCCAAACTGGTGGTGCTGGACGAGCCGACTTCGGCGCTCGACCGCTCGGTGCAGAAGCAGATCGTCGAATTGCTGCGCAAGCTGCAGGCCGACCACGAACTATCCTACCTCTTCATCAGCCACGATCTCTCCGTGGTGCGCGCCATGGCCGACTACATCATCGTCATGAGGCAGGGCAAGATCGTCGAGGAAGGCCCGACCGAACAGATATTCAGCAACCCGCAGGCCGCCTACACCCAGACGCTGATGGCTGCGGCGATCGATGTCACGCGCTTCCGGCTGAGTGCTTAAGGCGTGACGTTGAGCAGATAGTCAGGGTAGGGCCAGTTCGCTTAGCCCGCTGACCTGGGACATCTGTTGGCTCTTGTCGCGACAATGGCCTCTTGCCGCTGCTTCAGCAGTTCGATTCTGGCCGTCTCACGCTTGGCCACTGCGCTCTTCACGCGCGTGCCGCCGAGCAGCCAGTTCGGCACGCTGGTGTTGGCGACCTTGCCGCGGGTGATGGCGGTTTGCGAGATGTCGCGCGCGGTATCGCCTACGGCGGTGTTGAGCTCGGCGCATGTCATGCTGTCGTATTTCGCCGGGTTCACCGCGCTGCCCAGCGATGAGCAGCCTGCCGCCAGGGACAAAGCGAGCAGCGCTGACAGCCGGCTTGAAATCAACAAATTCATCTTCCGCAAACCTCGTTCCGGCCGCTGTCTCGGCGGCATTCCTATTATCGAGGTAGCGCGGAAGGTTGTCGCGTCAAAACACCATGCTGACAGCGACGCCGACGCGGCCGGTTTGCATCAAGCTATCTTGTGGGTCGGGAGAACAAACACCTAAGTGTCTGTTTTTTCTGGTCGGAGTGGCAGGATTTGAACCTGCGACCCCCTCGTCCCGAACGAGGTGCGCTACCAGGCTGCGCTACACTCCGTGACCAGACCGCGGGCTTATAGCTGCCGCATACCGTTCCTGCAAGCGGCAATGGCAGCGCTTCTGTCGCATTTCGTTGGCTTTCGTTGGGCATCGCCGCAAAGCTTGGCTTTCCCTCCCGGGATAAACCCGGCTTAAAGCCTTGTGTGCTAAGTCGCAGCCCCGATAGATCGTGTTTTCGCCATCTGGAGCTTTGCTGCCTTGCCCCTGAAAATCGTAGGCGACGCCCGGCCCAACAGCTTCGAATTCGAAACCGAAGCGCTGATCAAGGCGTCCGGCTTTCGCGAATACGACGCGCGCTGGTGGTTTGGCCATGCCGGTTCGACGCAACCGCCGGACCTGAACCTGATCGGCGTCCAAGCGTTGGGCATGGGCCTGGGCACTTTGATCCGCCGTCTTGGCGCGGGTCCCGACATCGTCACCGGGCATGATTTCCGTTCCTATTCGCTTGCCATCAAGCTGGCGCTGGTTTCCGGCCTGATGGCTGCGGGCGCAAAGGTGAAAGACATTGGCCTGGCGCTGTCGCCCATGGCCTATTTCGCCCAGTTCGCGCTCGACGCGGCATCCGTCGCCATGGTCACGGCATCGCACAACGAGAATGGCTGGACCGGAGTCAAGATGGGTGCGGCGAGGCCGCTCACCTTCGGACCGGAGGAGATGAGCGCCCTGAAACAGATCGTGCTGTCGGGCGATTTCGATCTTGCCGGCGGTGGCTGCTACGAATTCGTCTCCGGTTTTCGCGAGACCTATCTCGACGATCTGGTGAGCGACAAGCGCATCGCGCGAAAGCTGAAAGTCGTGGCCGCTTGCGGCAACGGCACCGCCGGCGCCTTCGCGCCACAGGCGCTGGAGCGCATCGGTTGCGAGGTGATCCCGCTCGATGTCGAGCTCGACCACAGTTTTCCGCGCTATAACCCGAACCCGGAAGACATGCAGATGCTGCATGCCATCAGGGACAAAGTGCTGGAAACAGGTGCCAATGTCGGGCTGGGCTTCGACGGCGACGGCGACCGTTGCGGCGTGGTCGACAATGAGGGCAACGAGATTTTTGCCGACAAGGTCGGCGTCATGCTCGCGCGGGACATATCAACCCAATACCCCGGCTCGACCTTCGTCGTCGATGTCAAGTCGACCGGCCTGTTCAACACCGACAGCGTCTTGCGCGCCAACGGCGCGAAGACAGATTACTGGAAGACCGGCCATTCCTACATCAAGCGCCGGGTCGCCGAACTGGGCGCCGTTGCCGGCTTCGAGAAGTCGGGCCATTTCTTCTTCAATCCGCCGATCGGCCGCGGCTATGATGACGGTCTCATCACCGCGACCGCCATTTGTGAGATGCTCGACCGCAACCCCACAAGTTCGATGGCCGATCTCTATCGCGCGCTGCCGCTGACCTTCGGCACGCCGACCATGTCGCCGCATTGCGGCGACGAAGTGAAGTACGGCGTGGTCGATCGGGTGGTGGCGGACTTCCAGGCGATGCAGCGCGCCGGCAAGACTTTTGCCGGCCAGAAGATCGCCGAGCTGATCACCGTCAACGGCGTGCGCGTCGTGGCCGAGGATGGCACCTGGGGCCTGGTACGGGCGTCGTCGAACAAGCCGGAGCTTGTCGTGGTTGTCGAAAGCCCGGTATCGTCCGACCGCCGCCGGCAGATGTTCGAGGCCGTCGACGCCGTGCTGCGCCGCAGCCCCGAAGTCGGCGCTTACAACCAGACGTTCTGATTGGACCTTTCATGAGCGAGCGCATCGTCAGTTTTGTCATGAGCGGCGGTGTCGGCTCGCGGCTGTGGCCGCTGTCGCGCGAGGACAACCCGAAACAGTTCCACGATCTCTCCGGCGACGGCTCGATGCTGGCCAAGACCTTGCGCCGGCTGACGGCGCGGCCGGAAGGTGAGACGCCGATCTTCCTGATCGCCGCCGAGCGCCATGCCGAGCGTGTCCATGCCGACCTTGCCGGCCTCGACCTCGCCGGCGGTGGCCCGCTGTTCGAGCCGACCGGGCGCAACACGGCTGCCGCCGTGGCGCTGGCCGCGCTGCGCACATTGTCGGAGTTCGGCGACAGCCTGGTGCTGGTGGTGCCGTCAGACCACGAAATCGCCACGCCCAAGCAGTTCTGGCAGAGCGTCGAGGCGGGCAGCCAGGCAGCGCTTGCCGGCCGTCTGGTGGTGTTCGGCATCAAGCCGACGCAGCCCGAGACCGGCTATGGGTATATCGAAGTCGCAGCCGAAAGCGGCGGCGTCTTCGACGTGTCGCGCTTCGTCGAAAAGCCCGACCTCGCCACTGCGCAGAGCTATCTCAGTGCGGGCACCTTCTACTGGAACACCGGCATTTTCCTATTTCGCGCCGGCGCCATGCGCGACGCATTTGCGGCCTTCCAGCCCGACATCTGGCAGGCCACCGAAGCGGCCTACAAGGCAGCGACTTCGGATCTGTCCGGCCTCTATATGCCGCTCGACCTCTACGCCGCCATCCCGTCGAACTCGATCGACTACGCCATCATGGAGCGGGCCAAGGACATCGTCATGGTGCCGGCCGGCTTTCGCTGGAACGACCTCGGCTCCTGGCAGTCGCTGCTCGATGTCGGCCCTGCTGATGCCAATGGCAATGTCGTCGTCGGCGATGTTGTCGCCATCGATTGCGAGAACTCCTACATCAGAAGCGACGGCCGGCTTTTGTCGGCTATCGGCATGAAGGACGTCGCGATCGTCTCGACGGCGGACGCCACCTTCGTCGCGCCGGTCAGCCACAGCCAGCACGTCAAGAAGATCGTCGAGCAGCTGGAGAAATCGGGACGGCTGGAAACCAGGTTTACGCCGGCACACGACCGCGTCATCGAGAGCGGCGCCTGGCGTCGGCGCGTGCATCACTGGCTGTTCGAGGAGACCTTGCCGCTGTGGTCGACTTCAGGCGTCGATGAGCGTCATGGCGGCTTCCACGAGGCGCTCGGCTTCGACGGCGAGGCGCTGTTGAAGCCCAAGCGCATGCGCACGACGGCGAGGCAAGTCTACGCCTTCGCCGTTGCCAAGGCCCGCGGCTGGGACGGTCCTGCCGATCGCCTGATCGCCCATGGCATCGCCTTCATGGCCGGCAAGGGCCGCACGGACCGGGGCGGCTGGGTGCGCACGCTCAATGTCGACGGCTCCGTCGCCGACCCAACCGAGGATGCCTACGACCATTCCTGCGTGCTGCTGGCGCTGGCGCACGCGCATATGTGCGGCGATCCGGATGCGCTGCGGCTGGGCCAGGAGACCTTCGTGTTTCTCGACGCGCATCTCGAGGACAGCCGCATGACCGGCTTTCTGGAGACATCCGACGGCGAGGGCGAGCGGCGCTCCAACCCGCATATGCATCTGCTCGAGGCCTTCCTCGCCTGGTATGAGGCGACCGGCGACCGCACCTATCTGCGCCGCGCCGCGCGCATCATCGACCTTTTCCGCAGTCATTTCTTCGATGCCGAGAGCTGGACGCTGGGCGAATATTTCGACGCCGGGTGGAAGCCGGCCGCCGGCGAGAAGGGCACATGGACCGAGCCCGGCCATCATTTCGAATGGGCCTCGCTGCTCACCAATTTCGTCGCCCGCAGCGGTCAGGGCGAGTTGAGCAATTTTGCCCGCAAGCTCTACGCCTCGGCCATCGCCAACGGCCTCAACCGCGCCACCGGCCTTGCCTATGGCGCCGTCTCAAGACAAGGCCTGCCGCTCGACCTTGTATCGCGCAGCTGGCCACAGGCCGAAGCGATCAAGGCGGCGATCGCGCTTGACGGGCCTGGTGGCCCCGACCTCAAGCCGGAGATCGAGGCGCGCGTCGGCCGCCTGTTCCGCTGGCACATCGATCCGGCCCCGCTCGGCCTGTGGATTGACCGCATCGACGAACGCGGCCGCTCCTTGGCATCGGACGTGCCGGCCAGCATCTTCTATCATCTGGTCTGCGCGCTGACGCAGTATCTTGATGGGACAGCGCAGAAGGGGTGAAGCGTTGGAGCTGCCAATCTCCCCCCTTGCGGGGGAGATGCCTGGCAAGGCAGAGGGGGTGCTGTCCCGCCGACGTCTCCGCTACTCGAAGATCAGACCAAAGGTTGGCGATCCGTCACACCCCCCTCTGGCCTGCCGGCCATCTCCCCCGCAAGGGGGGAGATCAGCTGTCACTTCGCTTTCAACCCTCAATACGGGCTCGCCACGTCCCCGGTCTCGACATACACCGCCTTCAGCTGCGAATAGAGCGCTAAAGCCGCCAGCGAGTTCTCGCGCCCGATGCCGGATTGCTTCACCCCGCCAAACGGAATTTCCACCGGCGTCAGATTGTAGGCGTTTATCCAGCAGGTGCCGGCCTGCAGTTCGGCGATCACCCTATGAGCGCGCTGCAGGTCGCGGGTGAAGACGCCGGCGGCGAGGCCGAATTCGGTGTCGTTGGCGCGGTCGATCACCTCGTCCTCGCCGTCGAACTTCAGCACGCTCATCACCGGCCCGAAAATCTCCTCGCGCGCAATGCGCATCGTATCGGTGACACCGGTGAACACCGTCGGCTCGACAAAGAAGCCGCCATCGAACCCTTGCAGCGACGGCACGTTGCCACCGCAGGCGAGCGTTGCTCCATCCTGCCTGCCGGCCGCGATGTAGGAAACGACCTTCTCCTGCTGCGCCTTGTTGACCAGCGGCCCCATCTGCGTCTCAGGATCGAGCGGATCGCCGATGCGGATCTTTTTCGTCCGCTCGACCAGCCGGTCGACGAAGCGGTCATGGATGCCGCTTTGTACGAAAACACGCGTGCCGTTGGAGCAGATCTGCCCGGTCGAATAGAAATTGCCGAGCATGGCGCCGCCGATGGCGTTTTCGAGATCGGCATCGTCGAAGACGATCAGCGGCGACTTGCCGCCGAGCTCCATCGTGGCGTGCTTCATCTTCGAACCGGCGAGCGACAGCGCCTTGCGGCCGGTCGGCACCGAGCCGGTCACCGAAACCTTGGCAACGACATCGTGGCCGACGAGGCCGGCGCCGACATCGCCATAGCCTTGCACCACGTTGAACAGCCCGTCGGGCAGGCCCGCCTCTGAGTAGATCTCGGCCAGCGCCAGCGCCGACAGCGGCGTGTTCTCCGAAGGCTTGAATACCATGGCGTTGCCCATGGCGAGCGCCGGGGCGGATTTCCAGCCGGCGATCTGGATCGGATAGTTCCAGGCGCCGATGCCGACGCACACACCGAGCGCCTCGCGGCGCGTATAGGCAAAAGGTCCACCAAGATCGATCGCCTCGCCGTTGAAGGCGGCAACCGCGCCGCCGAAATATTCGAGGCAGTCGGCGGCCGATAGTGCATCCGCCACCAGCGTCTCCTGGATCGCTTTGCCCGTGTCGAGCGTCTCGATCCGCGCCAGATCGGCGTTGCGCGCGCGCAAAATGTCGGCGGCGCGGCGCAGGATGCGGCCACGCTCGACCGGCTTCATCCGCGCCCAGGCCGGTTGTGCGGCCCGCGCGGCTTCGATGGCGAGCTCCAGCACGTTCGGAGTCGCCGAATGCAAAGTGGCGATGACCTCACCGGTCGCCGGATAGATCACCGGCAGCGGCGCGCCGCCTTCGTCCTCGATGTAGCGGCCGTTGACATAGTGCGATGCCGTTGGCTGGGCGCGCATGCTGTTCTCCAGATGTATTCGCTATTGCGGAGCAGTCCGTCGGACAATGCCCTATCGATCCGCCACCTGCCAGCGCGGATTGATCCAGGGTTCCTGGTTGGATGGCGCCAGCGGCGTGCGGCCGAGAATGTGGTCGGAGGCCTTTTCGCCGGTCATGATCGAGGGCGCGTTGAGATTGCCATTGGTGACGCGCGGAAAGATCGAGGAGTCGGCGACCCGCAACCCGTCGATGCCGATGACGCGGCACTCCGGATCGACGACGCTCGTGATGTCATCGGCCCGACCCATCTTGCAGGTGCCGCACGGGTGATAGGCGCTCTCGGCATGATCCCGGATGAAGGCGTCGAGATCCTCGTCCGACTGGACATGCGAACCCGGCGAGATTTCCTTGCCGCGGAAGCCGTCAAAAGCCTTCTGGCCGAAGATCTCGCGGGTCAGCCGGATGCAGTGGCGGAACTCGGTCCAGTCGTCTGGATGCGACATGTAGTTGAAGCGGATGACCGGCGTCGCTTTCGGGTCGGGCGAGCGCAGCGTCACCGAACCGCGCGACTTCGACCGCATCGGCCCGACATGCGCCTGGAAGCCATGGGCCTTCGCCGCCGCCTTGCCGTCATAGCGCACCGCAGCCGGGATGAAGTGATACTGGATGTCGGGGTAGTCGACGCCGGCCTGCGAGCGCACGAAGGCTGCGGCCTCGAAATGGTTGGTGGCGCCGAGGCCGGTCTTGAAGAACAGCCACTGCGCCCCGATCAGCGCCTTGGAGAATGGGTTGAGAACCGAATTCAGCGTGATCGGCTGGGTCGATTCCTGCTGGATGTAGAGCTCCATATGATCCTGCAGATTGCGGCCGACACCGGGCCGGTCGGACACGACCTGGATGCCGTTCTCCTTGAGATGCGCGGCCGGGCCGATACCGGATAGCATCAGGATCTTGGGCGAATTGATCGATGATGCGGCAACGATCACCTCACGTCGCGCCTTAACGACCTGAATCTGTTTGTGAGCTTCGATCTCGACTCCGACGGCACGCTGATTCTCGATGATCACCCGGCGGGCGAAGCCTCTGATCACGCTGACATTTTGCCGCTTGAGCGCCGGCTTCAGATAGGCTGACGCCGCCGACCAGCGGCGGCCGCCGCGTATGGTCTGCTCCATCGGCCCGAAGCCTTCCTGCTTCGAACCATTGTAGTCGTCGGTCAGTTCGAACCCGGCTTGGCGGCCGGCCTCGACAAAGGCGCCGTAGAGCGGATTCTTGCGCGGGCCACGCTGGACGTGCAGCGGGCCGCCATGGCCGCGCCAGCCGTCCTCGCCCCCGTCACTGTCCTCCATGCGCTTGAAATAGGGCAGCACGTCGGCGAAGCCCCAGCCGGCTGCCCCCTGTTCGGCCCAGTGGTCGAAGTCGCGTGCGTGGCCCCTGACATAGACCATGCCGTTGATCGAGGACGAGCCGCCGATCACCTTGCCGCGTGGCGTCGCCAGCACGCGGCCGCCGAGATGCGGCTCTGGTTCGCTGGCAAAGCCCCAGTCGTAAAGGCTCATATTGAGCGGGATCGACAGCGCCGACGGCATCTGGATCAGCGGCCCGATATCGGTACCGCCGAACTCGATGACGATCACCGAATGCTTGCCGTCTTCCGACAGTCGGTAGGCCATGGCCGAGCCGGCCGAGCCGGAGCCGATGATGACGAAGTCTGCTTCAAGCATGGTTCACATGCGCCCATCGTTCATATGCGAAATAAAATCGGCGAGCGAGACATTGCCGCCGGTAGCCATGACCAGGACCGTTTTACCCGTCACATCCACCTTGCCGCCGAGGAGCGCCGCCAGAGAGGCGGCGCCCGATGGCTCGAGCACCAGCTTCATCCGTTCGAAGGCGATCTTCATTGCCCGCCGCACGGAGGCATCATCGACGGTGATGCCGCGCACGCCGGCGGTCTTGACCGCCGCAAACGGCGCGTCGCCCGGCCGCCGCGACATCAGCCCGTCGCAAATCGATTTCGGCGCGATCGGCATGGTCTCGATGGCGCCATGCGCTAGCGATGCACCCATGCCGTTGAAGCCTTCCGGCTCGACGCCGATGATCTCGGTTGCCGGCGACAGATAGTGGAAGGCGAGCGACATGCCGCCGATCAGTCCGCCGCCGCCGACCGAGCAGAACAGAAGTTCGGCACTGGCGTCCTTTGCCTCGAATTGTTCGAGCGCTTCGAGCCCGGCGCCGGCCTGGCCGGCAACGATCTCCGGATCGTCGAATGGATGCAGCAACGCCAGCCCTTCGGTCTCGGCAATCTCGCGGGCCTTGGCGGCTGCGACCTCTTCACGGGCGCGCTCGCCATGATCGGTCAGCACGACGCGCGCGCCATAGCCTGCGGTCGCATCGCGCTTGGCGGCCGGCGCGTCGATCGGCATGACGATGGTGACGGGAATGCCGAGCGCCTGGCCGGCAGCCGCCAACCCTTGCGCGAAATTGCCGGAGGAGTAGGCGACGACGCCTTTTATGGCCTCATCCGGCGACAGCCGCTTCAACCGCCAATAGGCCCCGCGCACCTTGAACGATCCCGCCCATTGCAGCGATTCCGGTTTGATGAAGACGCGGGCCGCACCCGTCTCCTTGGCCAAGGCTGTCGATTCCAGCAAAGGCGTGATCTGCGTCGCCTTCGACGTCACGGCATAGGCCTGTCTGAGGTGCTCGAGGGAGGGGACAATTGTCATCATTCGCCTCGCGGAAAGCGTTTCTGTTCCTCGAGATTGTCGAGGTTCATGTGGTTGCGCATGTAGCGTTCCGACGCCTTCTGCAGCGGCTGGAACTCCCAGGGGTAATGCGTGCCGTTGCGCAGCGCGGGATAAACCACCCAGCGCCGCGCCTGGCTGACGCGCACCGCGGCATCGAATGCCGCCATGTCCCAGCGCGCTCGCACGGCTCCCGTGAAGGCCGCCACCAGATCGGCATGCGCCGGATCGGTGGCACGATTGGTGCGTTCTTGCGGATCGGCTTCGAGATCGAACAGAAGCGGCGGGTCGATCTCGCAATGGATGAATTTGTAGCGGCCGTCGCGGATCGCCACCAACGGCGCGTTGGAGCCCTCGGCGGCATATTCCATCAGCACCGGCGCGGTGCGCTGTCCGCCATCAAGCAACGGCAGCAGCGACTGGCCATCGGTCCACGGTGCGATCGCGGAGATGTCGATGCCGGCGAGATCGCACAGCGTCGGCGTCACGTCGAGGTTGGAGACCGGCGCCTCGATCAGCCCTGCAGGAATGCCTTTGCCGGCGATCATCAAAGGTACTCGCGCCGAGCCCTCGAAAAAATTCATCTTGAACCACAGGCCGCGCTCGCCAAGCATGTCGCCATGGTCGGAGCAGAACAGGATGATGGTGTCGTCCAGCATGCGCGTTCGCTCCAGCACTGACATCAACTCGCCGACCTTGTCGTCGAGATAGGAGATGTTGGCGTAGTAGCCGCGCCGCGAGCGGCGGATCTGCTCCGGCGTGATGTTGAAACTGTCGTAGTCGCTGGCCCGGTAAAGCCGTTGCGAATGCGGGTCCTGATGGGCATAGGGGATGAATCCCACCTCCGGCTCAAGCGCCGGACAGTCTTCATAGAGATCCCAATATTGCCACCGTGCGACATAGGGGTCGTGCGGGTGGGTGAAGGAAACCGTCAGGCACCAGGGCCGGCTGGCCTCGTCCTCGGAGGTGCGGGCAAGATCGTAGAGTTTTTGCACCGCGTGGAAGGCGACCTCGTCGTCATACTCCATCTGGTTGGTGATCTCGGCAACGCCGGCGCCGGTGACCGAGCCCAGATTGTGATACCACCAGTCGATGCGCTCGCCGGGCTTGCGGTAATCCGGCGTCCAGCCGAAATCGGCGGGATAGATGTCGGTGGTCAGCCGCTCCTCGAAACCGTGCAACTGGTCCGGCCCGACGAAATGCATCTTGCCCGACAGGCAGGTGTAGTAGCCGGCGCTGCGCAGATGATGCGCATAGGTCGGGATCGAGGAAGCGAATTCGGCGGCGTTGTCATAGACCTGGGTGCGCGACGGCAATTGCCCGCTCATGAAAGCGGCGCGGCCCGGCGCGCAAAGCGGCGAGGCCGTGTAGTTGTTGCCGAAGCGCGCCGAGCGTGCGGCCAGCGCCTTGAGATGCGGCACATGCAGGAAGTCCGCCGGCCCGTCCGCAAACAGCGTGCCGTTGAGCTGATCGACCATGACGATCAGGATGTTGGGTCGCCTTGATATCACTGAGGCTGTCACTGTGTCTGTCGCCTGCCGAGTTTGATTTCGAGATAATCTTCGACCAGCGCGATCGCGGTTTGAGCATCCGGCACGCCGTCCTTCAGCGCGCGCCTGATGTACAGCCCGTCGATCATCGCCGCGACCGCTTCCGCCGCGCGGTCGGCTTCGTTGCGCGGCAGTATGCCGATCAGTCCGCTCATCAGGTTGGAATGCAGCCGCCGCGCATAGACCCTGAGCAGCCGGCGCAGGGCCGATGATTTCTGTGCATCGACATAAAAGGCGAGCCAGGCCGCGATGGTTTCCGGCCGGAACTGGATGTCGGAGAAGTTGACGGCGACCACCGCCGAAACGCGTTCGCGCGGCGAGCCGGCGGATTGCAGCGCGCGCCGCATGTCGATCGTCAGCTCGGCCAGAATATGCCTCATCGTCGCCAGCAGCAGCTCATCCTTGGCGCCGAAATAGTGGTGAGCCAATGCTGACGACACACCGGCGCGCCCCGCTATCTCCGACATGGTCACGTCAAGCGAGCCGCGCTCGCCGATCGCCGAGATCGTCGCGTCGATGAGCGCCTTGCGGCGCAACGGTTCCATTCCGACTTTAGGCATGATGTTCCCGGCTTTTGCGGCGGAGATTATTTTTTATTGACGCGTCAATCAACAAAAAATTGATCCGATTGGAACCTGCACCAAGCGATTGTCGGCTTGCGGCCCTTTTCGATGCGGGCGGGATTGTTTATATTTGAACAATAAAGGCGAAGTGCGCCGTTTGCCCACATGTTAGGCTGGCGCCAAGGATGGAGACCGCCATGACCGCATGCATCGTTGGCTGGGCGCATTCGCGCTTCGGCAAGCTGGAAGGCGAGACGCTGGAAGGCCTGATCACCAAGGTCGCGGTCGACGCGCTCGACCATGCCGGCATTGGCCCGGACGAGGTCGACGAGATCGTGCTCGGCCATTTCAACGCCGGCTTCTCCCCTCAGGATTTTACCGCCAGCCTGGTGCTGCAGGCCGATGACCGGCTGCGCTTCAAGCCGGCGACGCGGGTCGAGAACGCCTGCGCCACGGGTTCGGCAGCGGTCCGCCAAGGCATCCGCGCCATCGATGCCAATGCCGCCCGCATCGTGCTGGTGGTCGGTGCCGAGCAGATGACGACGACACCCGGCCCCGAGATCGGCAAGAACCTGCTCAAGGCTTCCTATCTGCCGGAGGAGGGCGACACGCCGGCTGGTTTCGCCGGCGTCTTCGGCAAAATCGCGCAGGCCTATTTCCAGCGTTATGGCGACCAGTCGGACGCGCTGGCGATGATCGCGGCCAAGAACCACAAGAACGGCGTCGACAATCCGTACGCGCAGATGCGCAAGGATTTCGGCTACGAGTTCTGCCGCCAGGAAAGCGAGAAAAACCCGTTCGTGGCCGGTCCGCTGAAGCGCACGGACTGTTCGCTGGTCTCCGACGGTGCTGCCGCCCTTGTGCTGACCGACACCTCGACGGCGTTGAAGATGCGCCGCGCCGTCGCCTTCCGCGCCAACGAGCATGTCCAGGATTTCCTGCCGATGTCGAAGCGCGACATCCTGTCTTTCGAAGGCTGCGAGCAGGCCTGGAACCAGGCTTTGAAGAAGGCCGGCGTGACGCTCGACGACCTCTCCTTCGTCGAGACGCATGACTGCTTCACTATTGCCGAACTCATCGAATATGAGGCGATGGGCCTAGCCAAGCCGGGCGAGGGCGCCAGGCTGGGGCTGGACGGCACGACGGCAAAAGACGGCAGGCTGCCGGTCAATCCTTCGGGCGGGCTGAAGGCCAAGGGCCATCCGATCGGCGCCACCGGTGTGTCGATGCATGTGCTGACTGCCATGCAGTTGACCGGCGAGGCAGGCGGCATCCAGGTGCCGGACGCAAAGCTTGGCGGCATCTTCAACATGGGTGGCGCTGCCGTCGCCAACTACGTTTCCATCCTCGACCGGATCAGGTAGAAGCGGCCCGTATTTTTCGGGGTGGTGATGACAAATCCGGTTCTGGTCGAAGTCTTGCGCGGCGCGATCGTCGAGAGCGCCCATCGCGGCGCTGTCGCAATCTTTGACGGTGACGGCAAGCCTGTCCTGGAGATCGGCGATACGGCGCGGCCGGTGTTTCCGCGCTCGGCGGTCAAGGCCATCCAGGCGCTGCCGCTGGTCGAAACGGGTGCCGCCGATGCCTATGGCTTCGGCGACCGCGAACTGGCGCTGGCCTGCGCTTCACATTCGGGCGAACCCGCGCATGTCGAACTGGCGCAGGCGATGCTGGCCAAGGCCGGGCTCGACAAGTCGGCGCTGGAATGCGGCGCGCATTGGCCGTCGAGCCACGACGCGACGATCGCACTGGCCCGCACAGGCGTCTCGCCGAACGCACTGCACAACAATTGCTCGGGCAAGCATTCCGGATTTCTCTGCACCTGCGTGCACTCAGGGATTGCCCACCAAGGCTACGTCAAGGCAGGCCATGGTTTGCAGGAGATGGTGCGCGACGCCATGCAGGCGGTGACCGGCGCTGCCCACGATGCGGATCACCGGGCAACTGATGGCTGCTCGATCCCCACCTATGCCGTGCCGCTGAAAAGTTTTGCCCTTGGCTTTGCCCGCATGGCGACGGGCAGGAGCTTTGGCCCTGAGCGCGCCAAGGCGGCCAAACGCCTGCTGTCTGCCTGTATGGCCGAGCCTTTCCTGGTCGCCGGCACCGGCAAAGTGGATGTGGCGCTGATGCAGGCCGCGCCCGGCCGCATATTCGTCAAGACGGGCGCCGAGGGTGTCTATTGCGCTGCCGTTCCGGAGCTTGGCCTCGGCATCGCGCTAAAATGTGATGACGGCGCCGGCCGCGCCGCCGAGGTGATGATTGCCACTGTGCTGGCAAAACTTCTCAGCGCCGACGGCGCACTGGCGGCGAACCTTCTGGAGCGGGCCAATCCGCCGATCGAAAGCCGCATCGGCGCCAAGGTCGGCTCGCTGCGGCCGACGACGGCGCTCAGCTGACCCTGTTTCGCTCGACCGTCAGATGCGCATAGCCGCTTACGCTTGACCGCGCGAGGTCGCCGGTCGCCGGTTCGGCCCAGCGCTGGCCGATGATGGCGCCGTTCTTGGCGCCGTCGATGACGTTGTCGGAAATGATGGCGTTTCCAGCGCCTTCTACCACAGTAACGGCGATGCCGGTTCCGGCCTGACGGATGATGTTTCCCGTCGCCACAACATTGCGCATATAAGCGCCCCAGCCGATCTGCATGCCGTAGAGCGGCGCGTTCTCGATGACATTGCCCGAGACGGTGGTGTCGGCCTCGACGCTGATACCGACGCCGAAGCCCGGCGCGTCGGCGGGGTAGGGGCCGGTGGTCGAGAGGTTGCGCACGATGTTGTTCGAGCAGACACCCATACGGCCGCCGTCGTTGAAATTGACGATCGAGATGCCGTTAGCGGCACCATCGACGATGTTGTTGCCGATGATGGCGCCTTCGAAGGAGAATTCGGAATAGAGCGCCGTTTCGCCCGACCGCGAGCAGGTGTTGCCGGTCATCTGCAGATTGCTGGAACTGTTGGCGCGGATCGCCGAGAAGGCGCAGTCAGAGACGATGTTGCCGGTGACGGAGACATTGCCGGCACGGAATGCGTTGATGCCATTGCCGTTCTGCCCGGTGCCGCCGCTGCGCGCGCCGATCCGCTGCACGCGGTTGCCGCTGACGATCGTGCCGTCCTCGGCCTGCTGCCAGCGATGCACAAGAATGCCGCCATTGCCACAGTCAGATACGGTGTTGTCGGATATCGCCAGGCCAGCGGCCTCGACGGAGTAGATGCCGGCGTCCGCAGCCCCCGAAATCTCGGAGCGCTCGACGCGGCCCGACGCATGCTCCAGCGCCAGCCCATGCTTGCCGCTGCCGGTGATCGTGCAATTGTCGATGACGAGATGGGCGACGCGGCGCAGGTCGAGCAGGCCTTGCGCATCGTCGGCCAACCCGCCGTTGGCGCCGTCGAAGACCAATGCGGTGAACTCTATATGCTCGGCCTGTTCGGCCGTCAGCAAATGGCCATTGCCGCCATAGAGGATGCGCGAGGCGCCCGGCACGCCCGAAAGCCTGACGCCGGCGGGCAGGGTCAGGTTGGACACGACATAGGTGCCCGGCGGCAGGAACACCGGCGCATTGCGCTGGCTTGCCTCGGCTAGCATCCTGGCAAAGGCCTTGCTCTGGTCGTCCGGTGCGTCCGGCTCCACGCCGACCTCGGCGGCGTTGATCGAGCCAAGCGCTGCCGTCTTCGCCAAGGCGTTGTCCAGCGAAACGCCGAGCACCGCAAAGCCGACAGTCCCCTTGAGAAGCGTTCGTCTGTTCAACATCGGCACAGATCCCTGCGATGAAATGGTTCTTCGCAGGAATTGGGCCAGCCGCATAGGTCTCCGCTCGGCGATAGTCCGGCCAATGACCGGGTCCGGCAAGTGGCTTGTACAGTCGCCGAAGCGGGCCTAAGTTTATCCGATGAGCAGGGCTTTTACCCGCGAGGAAGACAGCGAAAACGCCATTGCCGGCATCGGCGAGCGGCCGATCAGCCAACACCGCAATCTGGTGACGGAGCGCGGCCTGGCGATGATCGAGGACAATCTGGCCGATCTGCGCGACATCTTGGCGAAAGCCGAGCGAAAAGCCGATCGCGAGCGCATTGCCGTCGTCTCGCGCGACCTGCGCTACTGGACAGCGCGCCGCGAAAGCGCCGAGCTTTCCGTGCCGGAACCGGGCAGCGACCAGGTGCGCTTCGGCATGGGTGTCACGCTGGAAAGCGATGACGGCAAGAAAGTGCACTGGAAGATCGTCGGCGAGGACGAGGCCGACCCCTCAAAGGGCAGCATCTCACACGTCTCGCCAATGGCCGTGGCGCTGTTCGGCAAGAAGGTCGGCGACGTCGCAAGCGTCAACGGCAAGGAATGGGAAATCGTCAAGCTGTCGGACGCCTGACGCCAGCTCACCCTATTTGCACAGCCAGCTTTCGCAACGCGGGCTCATACTTGTCCATGACATCGCGAGCAGCACGCATTTGCCGTTCGACGTCGTCACACGGCACCGGCCTTAGGATGATGCCGTCGTCGGTTTCGATGATCTGGAGTTCATCGCCCACCTGCAGGCCCAAGCTGTCGAGCGTTTCCCGCGGCAGGATTACAACGCCCGATCCGTCCTCAAGTCCGTGAATGATGGTGTTCATAGCTATACCATAGGTTGCGCCCGATATTGCAACGCAACTTTGATAAGCAGTGCAACTGTTTCAATCAGCCCGCCAGCAGCCGGTCCAGCAACCGATCCGCAGCCTCCGGGATAACCGTCCCTGGCGGGAAGATTTCCGCGGCACCCGCTTCCAGCACTGCGCCGTAATCCTGCGGCGGGATGACGCCGCCGGCGACGATCAGCATGTCGCTGCGGCCGAGCTTCTTCAGCGCGTCGCGTAGTTCGGGGATCAGCGTCAGGTGCCCCGCCGCCAGCGATGAGGCGCCGATGACATGGACGTCCTGCGCCACCGCCAGCCTGGCGATCTCGTCGGGTGTCTGGAACATCGCGCCGACCGTCACGTCGAAGCCGAGATCGGCGAAGGCCGTGGCGATCACCTTCTGGCCACGGTCGTGGCCGTCCTGTCCCATCTTTGCGACCAGGATGCGCGGCTTGCCGCCGGACTTCTTCTCGAAAGCTTCGAGCTTCTCCAGCAATCGGTCGACCGTCAGATTGTCGCCAAGCGCATTGCGATAAACGCCGGAGATCGTTTGCACCGAGGCGACGTGACGGCCAAAGACCTTTTCGAGCGCCAGCGAGATCTCGCCGACCGTGGCATTGGCGCGCGCGGCGCGGATGGCAAATTCCAGCAGGTTTTCGTTACCCTGCGCAGCGCGGGTCAGCGCATCGAGCGCGCTCTCGACCGCGCCGACATTGCGCGTGCCTTTCAGGTTCTGCAGCTTCGACAATTGCCGGGCCTTGACCTCGGCATTGTCGATCTTCAGCACGTCGACGTCGATTTCGTTCTCGGGGCGATGCGCGTTTACGCCAACCAGTATCTGCTCGCCGGAATCGATACGCGCCTGCGTGCGCGCCGCCGCTTCCTCGATGCGCAGTTTTGGAATGCCCTGTTCGGTTGCCGCCGCCATGCCGCCAAGCGCCTCGACCTCTTCGATGTGGGCGAGCGCACGCGCCGCCAGATCATGCGTCAGCCGTTCAATATAGGCCGAGCCGCCCCACGGATCGATGATGCGGGTGGTGCCGGATTCCTTTTGCAGGATCAGCTGCGTGTTGCGGGCGATGCGGGCCGAGTGGTCGGTCGGCAGCGCCATCGCCTCGTCGAACGAGTTGGTGTGCAGCGACTGGGTATGTCCCTGCGTCGCCGCCATCGCCTCGATCATGGTGCGGGTGATGTTGTTGTAGGGGTCCTGCGCCGTCAGCGACCAGCCGGAGGTCTGGCAATGGGTGCGCAGCGACAGCGAGCGTTCGTCGTTCGGTGCAAAATTCTTCTGCATCAGGGTCGCCCACAACAGGCGCGCCGCGCGGAGCTTGGCGATCTCCATGAAGAAGTTCATGCCGATCGCCCAGAAGAAGGAAAGCCGCGGGGCGAAACGGTCGATGTCGAGCCCGGCGGCGACGCCGGCGCGGGCATATTCGATGCCGTCGGCGATGGTGTAGGCGAGCTCCAGGTCCGCGGTCGCGCCGGCCTCCTGCATGTGATAGCCGGAGATCGAGATCGAATTGAACTTCGGCATGTGCTGGGAGGTATAGGAGAAGATGTCAGACACGATCCGCATCGAGGGCTTCGGCGGATAGATGTAGGTGTTGCGGACCATGAACTCCTTCAGAATGTCGTTCTGAATGGTGCCGGCGAGATCCTTCTGAGCAACGCCCTGTTCTTCGGCCGCGACGATATAGAGCGCCATGATCGGCAGCACCGCGCCGTTCATGGTCATCGACACCGTCATCTCGCCCAGCGGAATGCCGTCGAACAATTGCCGCATGTCGAGGATGGAATCGATGGCCACGCCCGCCATGCCGACATCGCCGGCAACGCGCGGATGGTCGCTGTCATAGCCGCGATGGGTGGGCAGATCGAAAGCGACCGAAAGGCCCTTTTGGCCGGCGGCGAGATTGCGCCGGTAGAAGGCGTTGGATTCCTCGGCCGTCGAGAAGCCGGCATATTGCCGGATCGTCCACGGCTGCTGGACATACATGGTCGGGTAGGGACCGCGCACGAAGGGCGGCATTCCCGGATAGGTGTCGAGATGCGGCAGCCCCTTGAGATCGCCCTGGCTGTAGAGATGCTTGACGGCAATACCTTCCGGCGTCAGCCGCTGGCCCTTGACCTCGACCGGCGCGCGCCGTGGCGCCGACCAGCCAATGTGGCTGAAATCCGGGATCACTGTGCGGCTCCGATTGCCTGGTCGATGCGGACCGGAAACAGCGCCTCGCACACCGCCACGCCCTCTGTGAAAGGCGGCCGCCGCTCAGCCGCCAGCGTCTCGACCGGGGCATCGTTTTTCAGCGGGTAAAGCGTGGTGCCGATGATTGCCCGTTCACCCGACCGGTAGGCCTCGGCGCGGCGCTCGGATGCTGCCTTGACGCGCTTCTGGATATGCCCTTGCTGCAGGCTTGCCAGAACGCCGCCTTCCGCTTCGATCCGCTGGAACTCTTCCCACGCCGCTTCGCACAGGCCCAGGGTCAGCGCCTCGACTGCGCCCGACCCAAATGCTGGGTCGGCGACATGGTCGATATGGCTTTCATTGGCCATGATCAACTGCGCATTGCGGGCGATGCGGCGGGCAAAGCCGGCCGGCAGCCCGAGGGCGATGGTGTGTGGCAGGATGGAGATCGAGTCCGCGCCGCCTGCTGCCGCTGCAAAGCTAGCGATGGTGGTGCGCAGGATGTTGGTTTCGGGATCCGCCGCCGTCATCATGCGGAACGACGTCTCGGCATGGATGTTGGCTGTCGATGCCGGGATGGAACAGGTTTCCTGGATGCGCGCCCACAGCCTGCGCAAGGCCCGGACCTTGGCCATCGACAGGAACTGGTCCTGGTCGACGCTCAGCGCAAAGCCGATATGGGGAGCGGCATAGACAAGCGGCTGGCGCGCATCCTCGAACATCCTGAGGTATGACACGGCGGAAGCGAGCATGGTGCCGAGTTCCTGCGCTTCCGTGGCGCCGGCATTGTGGAACACCCGCCCGTCGGCCTCCAGCAGCACACCCGGCACGCCCAGCGAGAAGAAATGCGCCAGCGATTGCGGCATCGATGCCTGCAACGCCTCGATCGACATGCGCAGCCGGCCGGTTCCGGCAAAGATTGCCGCCGGGTCGATGCCGAAGGAGAGGTTCAGCTTTGCCGGGTCGGAGCGGCGCTTGCTCAGGAACGCCACCAGCCAGTCGGCGACGGCACGGCTCCAGGGATGGGCGTCGATGCGGATCTGCCTGCGGTTGAGCGGTACGCCATCCAGCACCGTTTCCAGCGCCTGCGCCGTCCTTGGCAGGCCATAGCCGAACGCATTCGGAGCACCCTCGAAGACAAGCGACAATCCCGTCGCGCCTTGTGCCACATCGTCCAGGGCCTGCGCCTTGGCGCGGCCGATATCGGGATCGTCAACGCGCTGGCTGACGATCCAGGGCAATTTGGGGTTGGCGCGCACAAGCGGCTCGGCGCCGGCGGCGCGATCGTAGAGCGGTTCGATGCGAATCTGATCGTCGGTATGCGAGACCAGTTTTTCCTCGAAGGAGGCGCCGGCGAGCGCCTTTTCGGCCAAGGCCAGCCAACGCTGGCGCTCGACGTCAGCGGGTTCGATGCTCCTGGTCAAGGCTCCGGCGCCCATCCATGTTCCTCGTTTTTATGCGGCCGCACCAGCGTCAGCCGTCCAGTCTACGGTTCCCTGCCAGATATCGCAATGCAATGCGCTTGCGCGGTTGGGATTCGCTTCCCTGACATAGGGCAGCTGCGTGGACGAACCATGGAACGATTGCCAAACAGCGGCAAAATCCGCAAGTTCCAAAAACCGATTTGGAGGATTGGTTCAATTTAGACGATTGGCCCAATCTGGATGAATAGCCAACTGGATGGATAGCCCAATTGGAGAATAGCATTGTCGCTGCGCAATGGCCTGACTATACCCTGCGGCACGGCCACAGGCTTTTAACACATCAGTTTGCGGAGACATGGTCATATGGCTGACGACACCAGCATTTTCCTCGGCGCCAGCCGCAAGCCCGACGACAGCTATCAGCGCGCCGAACAGCTCTTGCTGCAATATGGGAACCGCCATGGCCTGATCACCGGCGCCACCGGCACCGGCAAGACAGTCAGCCTGCAGATCCTGGCCGAGGGGTTTTCCAATGCCGGCGTGCCTGTGTTCTGCGCCGATATCAAGGGCGACCTGTCCGGCATTGCCATGATGGGCAAGGCGCAGGATTTCCTGGTCAAGCGGGCCGAGCAGGTCAAGCTCGACCCTTACGACTTCCAGGAATTCCCGGTCATCTTCTGGGACCTGTTCGGCGAGCAGGGCCATCCGATCCGCGCCACCGTCTCGGAAATGGGGCCGCTGCTTTTGTCGCGGGTGATGAACCTCTCCGAAGCGCAGGAAGGCATCATGAACATCGCCTTCCGCATCGCCGATGAGGACGGCCTGCTGCTGCTCGACATGAAGGATCTGCAAGCACTGCTGGCCAACATCGCAGCGCGCGCCGACGAGATCAGTTCGCGCTACGGCAATGTCACCAAGCCGTCGGTCGGCGCAATCCAGCGCACGCTTCTGGTGCTGGAACAGCAGGGTGCGGCGCATTTCTTCGGCGAACCGGCCTTGCGCATTGCCGACATCATGCGCACCACTCGCGACGGTCGTGGCGCCATCAGCGTGCTTGCCGCCGACAGATTGATGATGAACCCCAGGCTCTACGCCACCTTCCTGCTCTGGCTGATGTCGGAGCTGTTCGAGGAATTGCCCGAGGACGGCGATCTCGAAAGGCCGAAGCTGGTGTTCTTCTTCGACGAGGCGCATCTGCTTTTCGACGAAGCGCCGAAGGTGCTGATCGACCGCGTCGAACAGGTGGTTCGCTTGATCCGCTCCAAGGGCGTCGGCGTTTATTTCGTTACGCAGAACCCCTTGGATATCCCTGAAAAGGTTCTCGCCCAGCTCGGCAACCGTGTGCAGCACGCGCTGCGCGCCTATACGCCGCGTGAGCAGCAGGCGGTCAAGACCGCCGCCGACACCTTCCGGCCCAATCCCGATTTCGACTGCGCCACCGCCATCACCCAGCTCGGCACCGGCGAGGCGCTGGTCTCGACGCTGGAGGTCAAGGGCGTGCCGTCCATGGTGCAGCGGACATTGATCCGGCCGCCGTCGTCCAGGCTTGGCCCGATCACGGCGGACGAGCGCCGCAAGCTGATCGACCAGAGCCCGGTCGCCGGCCAGTACGACCAGACCATCGACCGCGAATCGGCCTTCGAGATGCTGCAGAAGAAAGCCAAGGATGCGCAGGACGAGCAGGCGCAGCAGGCCGACAGCGGGCGCTCGCGCTGGACCATTCCGGGCTTCGGCAATGACGATCCGCCGCCGCAGCAATCCGGTGGCCGGCGCGTGCCGGCGCCGCGCCCGTCCAACCGCCAGACGGTGGCCGAAGCCGCGATCAAAGCTGTCGTGCGTTCGGTCGGCTCGTCGGTCGGCCGCGCGATCGTGCGCGGGATTCTGGGCAGCCTGTCCAGGGGGCGGTGAAAAGTGTCAGCCAGCCCGCCTCGGACATGATCAGCGGCCAAAATATCGCTATTGACGGCGGTTGGTAGGGATGGCCGGCCTCCTGGAACTGCGCGACGACAGCGCCCGTCTGGTCCTGGCGCCGCAAAAGGGCGCGGCGATCGCCCGCTTCGACGCACTGGTCTGCGGCGCAACGGTGCCGCTGCTCCGCCCCGACGATGGCAACGGCGCCTCCGGCTGCCAGCTTCTGGTTCCCTGGTCGAACCGCATCTCAGGCGGCGGTTTCGCCTTCGACGGCCGCTTCCATGCGATCGAGCCGAACGTGCCGGGGGAGGCCTTTCCAATCCATGGCGACGGCTTCCAGAGGGAGTGGCGGATTGCCAGCCACAGCGCCACCGAGGCAGAACTGGTCCTCGACGCCGGTGAAATCGGCCCCTACCGATATACGGCGCGGGTCGCCTATGCGCTGCATGACGGGGCCTTGGATGCCACGCTCACGGTGGAGAATCGCACCGGCATTCGCCTGCCTTACGGGCTCGGCTTTCATCCGTGGTTCCCGCGCAGCGCCGGAACGACGCTCGAGGCGAAGGCGGCGCGGGTCTGGCTGGAGGACAAGCATCATCTGCCGGTCGGCGTGGCGCCGGTGGCCGATTACCCCGCGTGGAATTTCTCGAACGCCTCCCTGTTGCCGCGGAGCTGGGTCAACAACGCCTTCGACGGCTGGGACCGCCGCGCCAGGATCACCCGGCCCGAGGACAGGATCGCTATCTCGCTCACCGCCTCGCCATTGCTCGACGTCTTCATCCTCTATTCGCCGTCGCAGGATGCCGATTTCTTCTGCTTCGAGCCGGTGTCGCATACCGTCGATGCGCATCACGGCAAAGGGCTGACCCCGCTTGAGCACGGCGCTACGCTGAGTGCAAACATGCGCCTCGATTGGCGTTCCGCTGCTTCGCTCTGATGCGTCATGTGCACACCCACTCGCGGATCTTGCATTTTTGTCCGTTCCGCTCGCACGCCTGCAGTGTCAGGTCTTCGGCATCCCGGCGTGTTTGCGCCGTCTCGGCGCCCCAACTGGTCAGCCGCCCTTCCGGCTTCTCGCCTACGGCGAGGGCGCCGCAATGCTTGTAGGGAAAGCCGGTATTGTCGTCATCGTCCCAATGGCGATGATTGCGGAATACGCTGACCACGGCGCAGCTGCCGCCGCCGGCGTTCTGGCAATGCTTCAGCGCGATGTCCATCGCCTCCTGCCGCTTGTCGGCGCCCCAAAAGAAGCCGTGCTTCTCGTCGGGGCTCGAATAGGCGATCGCCGCCCAGATGCCTCTCTCCTCCTGGGCCGGCGGCTCGGGCACGTCCGCCGCCGGGGCTAGGTCCGCCGCGCCCAGCCGCCCGGCGCAAAGCAACAGCATGCCGACCGCCGCAATAGCGGAATTAATCCTCATTGTACGCCTCCTTGTTTTCCTGCTGCCGAGGCCACGGAAATGACGACGCAGCTGTTGCCGGTTGGCAGCAGCATCGCGTTGCCCCCTCCATTGGCCAGTTCATAGACGCTGATTTGTCCGAGATTGTTGGCGAGCTTGCTGTCTTTCGGAAGCAGGGCCGGAACATCGGCGCAATTGGCCGCGAATGGCGCCACCCTGACCATCGTACCTTCGCAAACGGATGCGGTGGGTGCCGCGAACACCAGACCTGCCGCCGGGCCGCTGTAGCCCTGTGTGGCGTAGTTCATGCCGACCAGGGCTTCCACGAGGTGTTTGTCGGGGGCCTCGTTGTTCCAGATCGACTGGACGCTGTACGTCGTGCCGGTTGTCAGCATCTGCCCAAGGGCCGGGAAAATGTTGGAACAAGACTGCAAGCCTGCCTCTTTGGCGTGTTGCAGAAATGGCGTCTCGGCCAGGGCCGGATTGGGCTGGTTGGTCTCCGCGACCGCCGGCTGCGGCAATAGATTGTGGAGCAGGTCGTAGCGCATGGCCGCGAAGCCGGCCGTGGCGACGACGGCAATGGCGAGCAACGAGAAGACCGCGGTCCTCGCGCGATTTCGTTGCGGTCTGCTCCGGTCTTCGATGCCGACCCGGACAGCATCCTTTCCCTGGTTGCGGGCCATTATCCGGTCATGGATCGATTGCTGGTTCATCGCGATTGCCTCGTCAATTGATCGCCGCAACGGCCGCGGCCAAGCCCTTGAGGGTCGCGGTTACGTTGATCGTTCTGCCATCCGTGGTCGGAAAGGAGATGACGGATGCCGCGGCCTTCGAAATCTGATCGCGCATGATCGGACCAACCGGCAGCATGCCGACGCAGACGGCCTGATTGCATCCGTCGAGTTGAATTTTTATCGGCTCCTTGCGCCCCTCGAACGTCAGCGAGACAGGAGCGTCGCTCTTGGCGATCGGCGGGGCGCGCAAGATCATGTAGGGGTTGCCTTCCTTGGTGGCGGCAAGCGACCAGCTGAACGCAACCTGTCCTGCCTGGTCCTCGATGATCTGGGTGACATTGCAGACCTTTTGGCGCGCCTTCAGGTTCTCGTCGCAGATCAGCGTCCAGTTCTCGAACGGACGGGTGGTCCGTTGATACTCGCCAAGCTTCGCATCCGCAGGGATCGCTACGTCGGAAGGTTTTACCCTGTAGCCGGAAGGGATCGCTTCCTGCCCGGCCGCTAACGGGCCGGACAGGAGCATTGACGTCATGGATATCGCGACAGCAAGGACTGCCTGCCTGATCATGGCCGGGCTCTAGTTCAGCGTAAGACTGACGCCCGCGCCGACACCCCAGTGTCCGCCTGCCGTCGTACCGGACAGGTTCGCTCGAACACGTCCTTCCTCGCTGGTGTAGCCGGCGCCGAAGGCCAGGGCGCCTTCACCGCGCCAATAGCCTCCGCCGGCGGCCACGCTCAGCTTGCCGGGACGATCGTCGTAGCGCAGCGAGCCGGCCGCCAAGCCGATTGCCGCAGCCTGGCGCGCCTCGCCCCTGACCTCTCCCATGTCCATGTTGAGCTGGCTGAGTTTGGAGTCCGCATACGCATTGGCTTGCTGCAGCGTGGTGGCCGCCACCTGGTTGGTGTAGTTCTTCGAATTGTCCAGGTTGAGTGCTAACCCGCTGTTGAACTGCTGAACATTGACGGCATCGGTGTTTGCAACGCCCGCCCCGACATTGTGGATGACGACCGGCGTGTTCGGGTCGCCGCCGGCAAGGGTAATCGAGTTGGACTTGTTGCCGTTCCCGTCCTTGTCGTACTGGACGGCGAACTGGTTGAGGTCGCCGACGCTACCCTGCATGGCTTCGACCGCCTGGTTGGTGGCGAAGAGCTGGCTGCCGTTGATGGCGTCGGTGGAGGTGCCGCTGATCCGGCCCGCCGCGACATTGGTGACGGTGCGCTCGTTGCCGACGGTGCCGACGCTGACCGTGCTCGTCGGAGCTGCTCCGGCGAAAGTATAGGCAACGCCGTTGATCGTGGTGCCGGTGGTGGCGACCGCCGCCGCCGTCGTCGAGCCCGCGCCGAGCGCGACGCTGCCCGGCTCGTTGGCCTTTGCGCCGGCGCCGAGCGCCACCGCCTGCGCTCCGTTGGTGGTCGCGTTGGTGCCGAGGGCGATACTGTCGGCCTGGTTGACGGTCGAGTTCTGGCCGATCGCAATGCCTCCCGGCGCCGTCTGCTGCACGATGGCGCCATTGCCGATGCCGATGCCATTGTCGCCATTGACGGTGGTGCGCGGACCGACCGCAACCGAATCGACGCCGACCGCGAGCGAGTCCGCTGCCGTCGAATTGGCGTGGAAATACAAGCTTCCCGTCACCGCGAACGAGCTCAGCGCGCCCTTCAACTGGCGAAGCGTGACCGCGTCCTGGTCCTGCGTGCCGTCGGCCACGTTGATGATCTGGCGATAGGAGGTGGAGGTGCCGACCGAGACGGCGCCGAGCAGGCTCATGTCCGCGGTGTTGTAGGGAATGAGGCCGGTGCCGGAGAGGATCGATCCCGATACGGGCGCGACCGCCCGGTCCGAAACCGAGCCGGCGCCGAGCGCCACGCCGCCGATGACGCTGGCCTGGGTGTCGCGGCCGAGCGCCAGCGCATTGTCGGCGCTCGCGGTCGCCTGGTAGCCGAGGGCGGACGAGCCGATCCCCTGCGCGAAAGAGTCGGCGACGGCGAGCGTCCGGTCGTTGGTGCGCACATAGCGGATGCCGTCGCCATTGGCGTCGGTGTAGGCCAGCGAGGTGTCGCCCGTAATATTGCTGATCGAATTGCCGAGATTGGTGATGTCAGCAGTATTGGCGGCAATGTCGGTGGTGTTCTGCGTCACCTGCTGGTTGGTCGCAAACAGCTGCGAGCCGTTGACCGCATCGGTCGAGGAGTTGCTCAACTGCCCGGCCGCGACGTTCTGGATCTGGCGTTCGGCGCCCACCGAGCCGACCGAGAATGCACCCGCGGGCGTCGCGCCGGCGAAGGTGTAGGCAACGCCGCCGATCGTGGTGCCGCCGACCGCCGTGGTCGCGGTCGACACCGCATTCGCGCCGATCGCCACGTCGCCGGCATTGTTGGCCACAGCATTCGGGCCGATGGCAACGGAATCCGTCCCCAGCGCCTGCGAATCCGCCAGCGTCGAATTGGCGTGGAAATACTTGATGCCGCCGCCCGTGCTGATGCTGTTGATCGTGTTGCCGAGATTGGTGATGTCGGCGGTGTTGGCGGCGATGTCGGTCGTATTCTGCGTCACCTGCTGGTTGGTGGCGAAGAGCTGCGAGCCGTTGATCGCGTCGGTCGACGAATTGCTGAGCCGGCCCGCCGCGACATTGGTGATGGTGCGTTCCGCGCCGACCGCGCCGACGCTGACGGTGCTTGCCGGCGTCGTGCCGGCGAAGTTGTAGGCGACGCCGCCGATCGTCGTGCCGGCGGTGCCGACCGCCGCGGCGGTTACCGAGCCCGAGCCGAGCGCCACGTCGCCGGCGTTGCTGGCGTTGGCGAGGGCGCCCAGCGCGATTGCATTCTGGGCGCCGGCATTCGCTCCTACGCCGAGAGCGGTCGCTTGAAAGGCGGTTGCAAACGCGTTCTGGCCGATCGCGGTGCTGGACGTGGCTGTGGCATTGGCGTTGGCACCGACGGCGGTGCTGTATTGGCCCGAGGCCTTGGAGATGTATCCCATCGCCGTTGCGTCAAGCGCCGATGCGACGGCGCCGCTGCCGAAGGCCGAGGCGTTGGCGTCGGAGGCGCTCGAATTGGTGCCGGCCGCGATGGCGTTTGTCCCCGTCGCGGTCGCGACTGGTCCGATAGCAACGGAGTCCGTGCCCGTTGCGGACGAGTCCGCCGCCGTCGAATTGGCGTGGAAATACTTGATGCCGCCACCGGTGCTGATGCTGTTGATCGTGTTGCCGAGATTGGTGATGTCGGCGGTGTTGGCGGCGATGGCCGTCGTGTTCTGCGTCACCTGCTGGTTGGTGGCGAAGAGCTGCGAGCCATTGATGGCGTCGGTCGACGAATTGCTGAGCCGGCCCGCCGCGACATTGGTGATGGTCCGCTCCGCGCCGAGCGCGCCGACGCTGACAGTGCTCGTCGGCGTCGTGCCGGCGAAGCTGTAGGCCGTGCTGCCGATCGTCGCGCCGCTGGTGCCGACCGCCGTCGCGGTCACCGAGCCCGAACCGAGCGCTACGTCGCCGGAGCTTGCCGTCGCCGTCGCGCCATTGCCCAGCGCGACATTGCCGGCAAGGCCGGCTGCACCCGCTGTCGAGCCATTGCCCAGCGCCACGGAGCCTTGCCCGACGGCCTTGTTGTTGTTGCCGATGGCAACCGCGCCTGCGGCCTGGTTTGCGGCTGTGGCGGTTGCCGTGCCGTCGCTATTGGCGATGTTGTTGGCGCCGCCGGTGAAGGCGCCGGTGCCGCTGGCATAGCTCGGATCGCCGATGGAGACCGCGCCGTTGCCAAAAGCTGTGTTGCCGGCGCCGATGGCGACGGCCTTGCCGCCCGTCGCCGTCGCATTCGTGCCAACTGCAACAGCGTCGGCGGAATTGGCGACCGCCGCATTACCGATCGCCACGGCGTTGGTGGCGCTGGCCTTGGAGCCGATGCCGAGCGCGGTGCTGGCAATCCCGCTGGCGGCGGCGCTGACACCGGCGGCAAGAGAATTGTCTCCCGTCGCATTCGCGCCGGACCCGAACGAGGAGGCGTTCGCGCCGCTGGCGACGGCGGTGTTGCCAATAGCGGTGCTGGCGGAGCCACTCGCAACCGAGGTAGCACCCATCGCCGTGGCGAAAGCCCCCGAAGAGAGCGAATTGGTGCCGATGGCGATGCTGTTGGGCAGCGCCGTGTTGGCCTGAACGCCCGCCTGCGCGCCCGTGCCGAATGCGATGGACTGGTTGCCCCATGCACTGGCTCCTCTACCCACCGCTGCGGCGTTCGTTCCCGTTGCTTTGGTCAGGACGCCAATGGCAAGGGCGTTTTGCTGATTTGCTGTGACATCCGTGCCAAGGGCGATGGCGCCTTGGGCCAAGGCCCCTGACCCCGCAACGGTGCGCGCTCCGATATTGATAGAGTTGATATCGGACGCCACCGACTGGAAGCCTATCGCGATGGCGTTTTGACTGCCTGCATTGGCGTTGGTACCTTGGGCAAGGGAATCGATCCCGCTCTGGGTTGCTTGATATCCAAGCGCCATACCGCGCAGGCCACTAGCACTGGACTGATAGCCCATGGCGTATGCGTATTGGGCGCTGGCTACCGATCCGTAGCCAGTGGCGAACGCATAATTGTTGCTGGCCGTGGCGCCGACACCGACCGCGGTGGAGTTCGCTCCCGAAGCGTGGGAGTTTGTGCCCAGTGCGCTGGCCCCGGCCGCAGTGGCGTCGGACTGAACGCCAATTGCTACCGTATTGATGTTGTTTGAAATCGCGCCGCCGCCGATCGCCACCGCGCCGCCGGTGCCTGTGGCCTGCGCATCCTGGCCGATTGCCACTGCGTATTGCGTTGACCCGACAGACCGGGTCCCGATCGCAACAGCATTGAGCTGAGAGGCCGTCGCGGCCGGGCCGATAGCGACTGAGCCACTGGCGGTCGCGGTGCCGCCGCCGGCGGCATACTGCGCGGACGCCGGGGTGGCGATGCTCCCGAATGCGATTGCACCCAGCGCCGCTGCCGCAATTCTGCCGCTGCCCAGCGTGCCAAGCCCCAGACATTTGCGTCGCATGCCGAGCACGCGGCACGCGTTGCGCAAGACCGCCATCAGGCGGCGGCGGACCGAGCGACTGTCGGCCGCGCCCGTGAGCCAGTTTCCAACAAATCCGGGAAGAAATGCGATCCTTATCCGCCCCTCGACGCGTCTGGTCATGCTAGTTTTTCCTCGCAATTGCCGAGGCGCCCTGATGTGCCGCATCATTCGCCCCGGTGGCCAAAAAATCTTCGAAATTGCGCGTCTTCTCCCGCAACGAGAGACCGACCTTCGCGCCTTGTTTTTCAATCAGCTGATAGGCGCTCGCGACCCATGGCTGCGTCGGTTCTGGAACCGTATGCAGTGCAGCCTCCGTCCGTTCCGGCGGCAGGTTTACCGCCACCAGCGCGCGGCAGAGATCGAAATGAAATCCCGGATCGCCTTCACCACAAGCCGGAGAGGTCAGTCCAAGCACGAAACAGGCCAGGAGATGGTCGAGTTCCGCAGCGCTGATCCGGCTGGCGTATTGGCGTTGCAGTGCAGCCCAGGCCGCTTCGGCCTTAGGCGCGAAGACCTCGATTTCCGCGAATTGAATGTCCATGGGACAATCCGACATGCTGTATCATCTGGTTGCTCCCCCGCCCCAAATGACTTCCATCGCGACCATGAGCACATTCGCGGTGCAAGTATTTTGGAATAATCCGGAATCTTTGTAGGAAAATCCGGTATTTGGTCCCTGCGCGACAACTGTGACTGCTCTGCCACACAACCTTCGACTATACTGAAGATCAATCGAGGTATCGCCGCGGACAATCATGCGCGCCGCAACAGTCGTTAACGTTGCAGCTTCACCTGCCTGGGGGTTCTGTTCCGGTATCTGGACATGGTGACTGTCAAGTGGCTCTGGTCCGAGAATCCACTGAGATGAGCGACTTCCGCAATCGACAGGTCGCTCTCGATGAGAAGTTTTTCGGCGAAATCGAGACGCAGCCGCAGCAGGTATTTGTGCGGCGGCTCGCCAAAGGTCTTGGTGAATGCCAGGATGAAATGGCTCGGCGAAAGGCCACAGAGTGCGGCCAACTCGGCCACCGCGATCTTGCTGGAAAAATTTACCTCCAGGAATTCGCGCACCCGCCGGGCGCTGCGGTTCGACAGACCGCCCTTTGGGGCTTGTGGCAACTTTCGCGCTCCTGCGTAGTTCCGAAGCAAATGGACGCCGAACATGGTGACCAACGAATCGACATAGAACTCGTTTGGAGTTTCCCGATCCGTCAGTTCCGCCTTCAGCAACTGCGCGAGTTGCAGCGCCTGGAAGTCGACGGTCCCGAACGGCGGCGATTGAAGCTCGGCATGGCCGGTGTCGAATTCACGCATTGCCAGCTCGAAGAGACTCTCGGGGGTGAGCGCCACGATTGCGCTTTCCGTGGTGGATGATCGGGTCACCTTGCCGCCGAGGTCGGCTGGGACGATCATGATCATGCCGACGTCGCCGTCGTATTCGTGGACTTTGTCGCTGCCCAGCGATGCCGCAATCCCTGGTGAGGGTGCAAGCAGAACCGAAGCGAAATGTTCCGCCGCTTTGAATGTGTGTGATCCCGGCCCATGAACGACATGAGCCGCGCCGCCTCGAAACGTGACCAGGTAGCGCCCCGCGCTTTCCGGAATTCCGTCGAAGATGCGACGATCCGCGCGCCGCCGCTCTGTCCCGGCGCTTTCCTGGACGTTGCCTCTATGTTGCATCTTCGTCTCTGCCACTGCTGCGCCGATCAATCCAATCCTGTGCTGTATCGAGGCGCCCAGAATTCACGTTTGCTCCTGGGCGTCCCTTCGAATCCTACAGATGCTGCTTTATATTGCAAAGAAGAATTTGAGCTCAAATGAAAATTTTACCAGGATTTTGACTATAAACTTACAGGTTTGAATTATTAGCCAAGGCTACCTGACTATTTTCCGATCTTATCTTACCATTTTGCCTAGTTATTGTGCATAGTGTGCCGTCGCAATCCAGCGTTGTATTCCGAATATAGATCGCGCGGCCATTGACAGAGCTGGTCGACTATCTGTCATTGCCACGGACGATCCGGCAGCAGTTATCGCCCGAATCATGGCTTCTTTCCCTTGTGCTTCTTCATGGCGGTGGCCAAATGGCCTTGATCCGAAAATCCCGCGAGGTAGGCGACTTCGGCGATGGCGACCCTCCGGGAGCGATCCAGGGCTGCGGACAGAGCATATCCCGCTCCCCCGCATGGTTGCTCTTCTGGGATTGGCATTTTCGGGGATTATGTCCGAGGGCGTGCCGATCGACCCGATCGGCGCCTGCGCTGCGTTCCTGAACCTCGCCCGCATTTTTCATTCAGCCTTGCCTCAGCCGCTTTGCCAGCCCATCGAAATTCCGTGCCGTGCAAACAGCCAACCCGGAAATCCGGACGGTAATTTGTATCCCCCATAGTCCTGCCCAAAGGCAGCGTAGCGCATCCCGCGGATAGAAAAAACATTGTAAGTGAAGAAAAAAGTTCGCGCGAGAAAAACATGGCCTGGCTTGGCCGGCGCTACGGAATTATCCGGCTCACGCAGGCCTGCTAAAGATCGCCTCGGCGTTTCTCGTACAGATCCCAGGACAGCTCGACCATGGCCAGAAGAACGTCTTCCTGGCTCCACCCGGCGGCAACCGCCGCCTCGACAATTCCGCGGACGAGCGGCAGCAATTGGCGCTCGCATTCGGCCGACAAGTTGGCCTCGGCGCCGTCGGCAGGCGGACTATCGAAATCAAATCCCACCATCGGCGTTCCCCCGCCATCAATGATCTAATGAAATGTATGTCTCTGCAATCATACTCCCGTCTAATATACATCAATCGGTAACGAAACACAGCAGCGTCGAGATTGACAGGGCATGGCCGCCCCGATTGCAGCGGCTCCATGGTTCGTCTGGACGTCTTTTTTGGCCTCCTGTTGCCGGCATTGCACATCTTGGATGCGAACCCCAGGCATTCGCGTAAAGCTATCGGGATCCTGGCGAGCTTTGCCGCATGGAGCGGAACCTGCGCTTCATGGCATCGATGAAGTCGATCAGGTCACCGGGCCGAGCAGGACCGAGCCATCCGGCACCCCGCCATCGATCGGGATGGCTCTGCGGTTTGCGCTCGCCGCCATCGGCTGGCCGATGTCGGACGTCACGATGACCGGGCTCTTCGACGGCACGCGGTCGTAGAGGTCGATGATGTCCTGATTTATCAGGCGCACGCAGCCTGACGAGACGGATTTGCCGATCGAGTTCCATTCCGGCGAGCCATGCAGGCGGTAGAGCGTGTCGACGTTGTCGTGGAACAGGTAGAGCGCGCGGGCGCCGAGCGGGTTCTTGAGGCCGCCGGGCATGCCGCCGTTCTTGGCGCTGTATTCTTCCAGTTCAGGCTGGCGGGCAACCATCTCATCGGGCGGCGTCCATTTCGGCCATTTCTGCTTCCACTGGACGACGGCGTCTCCCGACCATTCGAAGCCGGCGCGGCCGAGGCCGACGCCGTAACGGATCGCCTGGCCGCCTTCGCGCACCAGATAGAGGAAATGGTTGGTCGTATCGACGATGATGGTGCCTGGCCGCTGGCCGGTCGGATCGGGAACGATCTGGCGCAGGAACTGCGGGTCCATCTTCTTGATCGGGATGGCCGGGAGCTCGAACCCGCTGTCGGAAATCGGGCCGTACATCGTCGCATAGTCGCCGAGCGGCGGCTCGTCATAGGTCGGCGGTGGCGGTTCGACCGGCGCCGGCGCCGGTCCGGTGGTGGTGCAGGCGGAGACCGCAATCGAAGCGGCGCCAAGGGCTGCAGCATTCAGAAAGCCGCGACGGCTCAGGCGATAGGGGGCGATTTCGGTCTTCAACATGGTTGCCTTTTTTAAGTCTCGAATCGCAAGAAAGCGTGAATGCCTTCAAGCGGCGCAGTGGTCGGCCTCCCCCAATGCCTGACGCGATAGGCGGTTCCGATTCTGGCCTGAGGGTGGACAAACAAAGGCGAAGCTGTGACCGCCCTGCCACTGTTGCTCGAAGGCAACAGAGTGATCAGCCGCCGGTCAGCAGGCCTTCAAGCGACGGCAGGATCAGCGCCGGCGGGAAATCCCGGTATTCCTCGGGCTGGTTGGCGCGGTTGATCCATACGGTGCGAAAGCCGAATTTGGTGGCGCCGGCGACGTCCCAGCGGTTGGACGACTGGAACGAGACGGCGCCCGGATAGAGTCGCCAGCCCGTCGCCACCATGTCGTAGGTCGACGGGTCGGTCTTGAAGCGCCTGACGGCGTCGACCGAAAAGATATCGTCCAGCACCTGGTCGAGGGCGGCCGACTTGACCGCCGCTTCCAGCATCTCGGGCGAGCCGTTGGACAGGATTGCGAGCTTGGCGCCGGATGCTTTCAGCGCCTTGAGCACGGCCGGCACTTCCGGATAGCAATCGAGCCGCCAATAGGCTTCGAGCAGCTTGGCCTTCAGTCCCTTGTCGGCGGAGGGAACCTTGAGCAGGGCGAAATCGAGCGCCTGTTCGGTGAGCTGCCAGAAATCGGCATAGCCGCCCATCAGCGTGCGCACCCAGGAATATTCCAGCTGCTTGGCGCGCCAGATTTCCGAAAGCAGCGGGCCGTCGGGGCCGATCTCGCCGTCATGACGGCGCACGGCTGCGTGCACGTCGAACAACGTGCCATAGGCGTCGAAAACGTAAGCCGCGTAATGCATGGCGACAGTTTTGAGGGCAGGCGGCGCAAGGTGCAAGCATCGATTGTGGTCTTGATCGCTTTCTTGGGGCGCTCTGGCCTCAACAAAAACCGCTCCATGCCGGTTGACGGCGCCGGTCAAAGCATCTTCCAATGCTTGGCACAGGCAGCTTTGAAGCGGAACCGAACAATGACACTGGTGACTGCGGCGCTATCGGCGACATGGACCTTCGTCGACGGCGACTGGTACGAAGGCAACGTCGCCATTCTGGGTCCGCGCAGCCACGCCATGTGGCTCGGCACCAGCGTCTTCGACGGCGCCCGCTGGTTCGAAGGCGTCGCCCCCGATCTCGAGCTGCATGCCGCCAGGGTGAACGCATCGGCGACCGCGCTCGGCCTCGCGCCGTCGATGAGCGCCGATGAGATTGTTGGACTGACCTGGGACGGGCTGAAGAAGTTCGACGGCAAGACAGCGGTCTACATCAGGCCGATGTACTGGGCCGAGCATGGCGGCTATATGGGCGTGCCGGCCGATCCGGCCTCGACCCGTTTCTGCCTCTGCCTTTACGAATCGCCGATGATCTCGCCGACCGGCTTTTCGATCACCGTGTCGCCGTTCCGGCGGCCGACCATCGAGACCATGCCGACCAATGCCAAGGCCGGCTGCCTCTATCCCAACAATGGCCGCGCCATTCTCGAAGCCAAGGGACGCGGCTTCGACAATGCGCTGGTGCTGGACATGCTGGGCAATGTCGCCGAGACCGGAACCTCGAACATCTTCCTGGTCAAGGACAGCCACGTGTTGACGCCGGCGCCCAACGGCACCTTCCTGTCCGGCATCACCCGCTCGCGCACCATGACGCTGCTTGGCGATTACGGCTTCAAGACCACGGAGAAGATGCTCTCGGTGCGCGACTTTCTTGAAGCCGACGAGATATTTTCGACCGGAAATCATTCCAAGGTCGTGCCGATCACCCGCATCGAGGACCGCGATCTGCAGCCCGGGCCGGTGGCCAAGAAAGCGCGCGACCTTTATTGGGAATGGGCGCATTCGACTTCCGCCGGTTGAGCCGCTAAAAGGCAATTGGCGCTTCATTCCGGAGTTGTTCCAGATCAATGCAGCCCTATCTTAATCCGGTATCCGCACCGGATTTTTCCATGAGGAGTATGACCGATGGCTTTTGAATTGCCCGCCTTGCCCTACGACTACGAGGCCTTGCAGCCTTACATGTCGAAGGAGACGCTGGAGTATCACCACGACAAGCACCACAAGGCTTATGTCGACAACGGCAACAAGCTGGCCGCCGAAGCGGGCCTTGGCGATCTGTCGGTCGAAGAGGTGGTCAAACAGTCGTTCGGCAAGAATGCCGGCCTCTTCAACAACGCAGCCCAGCACTACAACCACATCCATTTCTGGAAGTGGATGAAGAAGGGCGGCGGCGGCAACAAGCTTCCGGGCGCCCTGCAGAAGGCTTTCGACGCCGACCTCGGCGGCTACGACAAGTTCAAGGCCGACTTCATCGCCGCCGGCACCACGCAGTTCGGTTCGGGCTGGGCCTGGGTCTCGGTCAAGGACGGCAAGCTGGCGATATCCAAGACGCCGAACGGCGAGAACCCGCTCGTCCTTGGCGCATCGCCGATCCTCGGCGTCGATGTCTGGGAACATTCCTATTACATCGACTACCGCAACGCGCGGCCGAAATATCTCGAGGCCTTCGTCGACAGCCTCATCGACTGGGACCATGTCCTTGAAATGTACGAAGAGGCGAAAGCCTGATCGACCCAGAGAAGCCCCGGTACTCCGGGGCTTTTCTTTCTCAGCTGAAGCAGCAGGCACACAAAATTCGGCGGAATCCGGCCGGCGGACAGGGAATAATCCCGGCCCGCCCTCCGTTAACGGTAGGTCGCGACCCCTCATCATCCTGGAGCCAATTGAATGAGAAAGCTTGTTATCGCCATCTCTATGCTCAGCCTCGCCGCCTCGGCGGCTTTTGCCGACCCGATCCTCGACCGACAGGGACTGATGAAGGAACGAGGCAAGATCGTCGGCGGCCTGTCAAAAATCGCCAAGGGCGAGGCAGACTTCGATGCCGCCGCCGTGCTGACGGCGCTGCAGGCGCTGCAAGTCAATGCCGAGAAGTTCGATGTCGACACGCTGTTCCCGGCCGGCAGCGACAGCGGTGATACCACCGCCTCGCCCAAAATCTGGAAAGACATGGCGGGCTTCAAATCGACCGAAGACAAGTACCTCGCCGACGTCAAGGCCGCAGTCGCCGCCGCACCCGCCGATGTCGATGCGTTGAAGGCGCAGATCGATACGCTCGGCAGTGATTGCGGCACCTGCCACAAGACCTATCGGGTGAAGAAGAGCTGATCCCGGGCAATGCCCTTGTGGAAAAAATTTGTCGGCGCCGCCCTTGTCCTGGGTGTCGTCGGTGCCGGCGCCGGCTGGCTGTTGTCGGCGCCGGTCAAGCTCGACACTGACACCCTGGCGCAGCTCGGCCCCGGCGGCGCCGCCAGGGGCAAGCGCATTTTCAATGCCGGCGGCTGCACCTCCTGTCACGCCAAGCCAGGCTCGCAGGGTGACGCCCGTTTGCAACTGGTCGGCGGCCTCGAGCTCAAGACGCCGTTCGGCACCTTCGTGCCGCCCAACATCTCGCAGGATCCCAAGGACGGCATCGGCGCCTGGACGGTCGAGGACCTTGCCAACGCCATGCTGAAGGGCGTGTCGCCGTCGGGCGAGCATTTCTATCCGGCCTTTCCCTACGCGTCCTACGCCCGGATGAAGCCGGCTGATATTGCCGATCTCTATGCGTTCCTGAAGACGCTGCCGGCGGTCGCCGGCAAGGCGCCCGACAATTCCCTGACTTTCCCCTTCAACATCCGCCGCGGCCTCGGCCTGTGGAAGCGGCTCCATCTCAGCAAAGAGCCGGTGATTGCCTTTGCCGATGGCACGCCTGATCTGGTACTCGCCGGCCGCTATCTGGTCGAGGGGCCCGGCCATTGCGGCGAATGCCACACGCCGCGCGACATCACCGGCGGCACCAGGAAGAGCCAGTGGCTGGCTGGCGCGGCGGCCGCCGAAGGCAGCGGCATCGTGCCGAACATCACATCGGGCGAAGGCGGGCTCGGTGACTGGTCGGAAGCCGACATCGCCAACTATCTCGAAACCGGTTTTACCCCTGATTTCGATTCGGTCGGCGGCGCCATGGTCGACGTGCAGCGCAACATGGCCGAACTGCCGCCGGAAGATCGCGCGGCAATAGCCGCCTATCTCAAGGCGGTGCCGCCGCATCCCAACGGCTACCCGGTGCGCAGCAAGCCGGCCAAGTGATCCCGGCCACAGGTGGCGATCTACAGGTGGCGATCGCCGAGGAAGTCGAAGCCCGTCTCGAAGAAATGGCTGTAATTGCAGGTCAGTTCCTCGCCGGGTGCGATGTCGCGCAAGGCATAGGTTTCCTCGGGCGAGGAGACGTCGCAATTCGGTTCGTCGTCATGGTTCATGTAGCGGGCGTCGTCGGCTTCGAAGACGATGTAGTTCGGATCCCGGCGGTCTGGATAGGAATAACGGTCGAGATAGTTCTTCACCGGGCCGCTCTCGCCTTCATAGGTCTCGACGTCGATGATCCGGTCGAATCTGGGGTCGAGCTTCCAGACCAGCGTGCCCTTGGCAATGTGGTTCCTGGCGAAAACCCCGATGCCCTGGATCGGTGATTTCTCGAGATAGGTGTCGACGAGCAACATAGTGGCCCCTTTGCGTATGTCATGGTCTGGAAGGTGGCGCGCATTGGGTAGCGCGCAGCCATTGCAAATGCGAGTGAAAATGAGCAGCCTGGAATTCAAAAAGTGACGATCGGCGCGCCTCGACGGGCGCGCCTTTCGCATCGACATCAGCGCTGCTGCAAGGCCAGACGGACGCCTAACGCGCAGTAGATGCCGCCAACCACCTTGCCTTGCCATTTCACCACCGACGGATTGCGGCGCAGGAACGTGCCGAGCCGGCCCGCACTCACGGCAAAGACGACTGTGCTGAAAAGGCCGAGCAGAACAAAGATTATGCCCAGCGTCATCAGCTGGAGCATCACCGATCCGTTTTCAGGCCGCACGAACTGGGGCAGGAAGGCGAGGAAGAAAAGCGCCGTCTTTGGATTAAGCACTTCGGTCAGGACAGCTTGACGAAACGCCTTGCTGGCGGAGATCGCGAGTGCGCCGGCAGTAGGGTCGGCCGGTATTCTCTCGATGATTGCGCGGATGCCGAGGTAAACGAGATACGCCGCGCCGATGTATTTTACGACGCTGAACAGCGTTGCCGAAGTGGCGATGATCGCCGAAATGCCGACCATCGCCATGATGGTATGGAACACATCGCCAGCCGCGACGCCCGCGCCCGTCGCGACGCCAACCCTGGTTCCGGAACTCGTCGCTCGCGCGACCGTCAAAAGCGTGGCTGGGCCTGGAATAAACACAAAGCCAAGCACAACCGCTATGTAAGCCGTCAAGGTGGATAGATCGATCATTGCGACGCCTCCGTTGCATTCTCAGCCTTGCCCGTAACCTCGGGTTCGGGCTTGGCCGTAACCTTGAGCGCGAAGGAGTAGGTATAGGCGATCTCCTCCAGCCTTGAAAAGCGGCCGGAGGCGCCGGCATGGCCGGAATCCATGTTGATCTTGAACAGCACCGGATTGTCGCCGCTCTTGCGCTCGCGCAGCCGCGCCACCCATTTGGCCGGCTCCCAATAGGTGACGCGCGGATCGGTGAGGCCGGCCAGCGCCAGGATCGGCGGGTAGTCGTGATCAGCGACATTGTCATAAGGCGAGTAGGCGGCGATCGTTTGATAATCTTCCGCCGACGCGATCGGGTTGCCCCATTCCGGCCACTCCGGCGGCGTCAGCGGCAAGCTTGCGTCGAGCATCGTGGTCAGCACGTCGACAAAGGGAACCTCGGCAACGATGGCGCCGAAACTATGCGGTGCCATGTTGGCGATCGCACCCATCAGCATGCCGCCGGCCGAGCCGCCTTGCGCGACGATGCGGTCGTGTTGGGTGTAACGCTCGGCGACGAGATGCTGCGCGACGGCGATGAAATCGGTGAACGTGTTCATCTTGTGCGCCCGCTTGCCGTCGTCATACCAGCCATAGCCCTTGTCCTTGCCGCCGCGGACATGGGCGATGGCAAAGACAAAGCCACGGTCGACCAGCGAGAACCAGTTGGTGTTGAACGCCGCCGGGATGGCAATGCCGTAAGAGCCGTAGCCGTAAAGCAGGCACGGTGCGGAGCCATCGAGCGGCGTGTCGCGGTGATGCAGGAGCGAGACCGGCACCAGTTCGCCATCGGCGGCCGGCGCCATCAGCCGGCGCGTGACATAATGATCCGGATTGTGACCGGACGGCACTTCCTGGGTCTTCAGCAGCACACGCTCGCGGCTGCGCATATTGTAGTCGAAGACCTGCGCCGGGGTCGTCATCGACGAATAGGTGAAGCGCATGATCTCGGTGTCGTATTCATAGGACCCCGACAGGCCGAGCGAGAACGCCTCTTCGTCGAACGAGATCAGATGCTCCTCGCCGCTGCGGCGATCGCGCACGACGATGCGCGGCAGCCCTTCCTTGCGTTCGAGCCTGACCATATGATCCCTGAAGCCGACCACCGACAGGATCAGCCGGCCTGGCTCGTGCGCCACCAGCTCTTCCCAATTGGCGCGAACCGGGTCATTAGCCGGCGCCGTCATGATCTTGAAGTCCTTGGCGCCGTCGGCATTGGTGAGGACGAAGAAGATGTCGCCGCCTTCTTCCAGATCATATTGCAGGCCAGTCTCGCGCTTTGCCACCAGCTTTGGCTCGGCGAAAGGCTCATCGGCGCGCATCAGGTGATATTCCGAGGTTTCGTGATCGTTGATCCCGATCATGATCCATTCGTTGGAGCGCGTGCCGCCGACATCCATGAAGAAGCCGGGATCGGTTTCCTCATAAATCAGCCGGTCATTAAGGGGGCTGCCGCCGAGCGCGTGGTACAGCACCTTGGACGGGCGATGATTGTCGTCGAGCCTTGTGTAGAAGAAGCCGTCATCGGCGGCATTCCAGACGCCGCCACCACTGGTGGCCTCGATCTGGTCGCTCAGTTCCTTGCCGCTGGTGAGATCGCGCACGCGAAGTGTGAAGAATTCAGAGCCCTTGTCGTCGAACGCCCACAACAGCTTGCGGTGATCGGCCGAATGGTCGACGCCGCCGAGGCGGAAATAGGGCTTGCCCTCGGCTTCCGCGTCGCCATCGAGCAGGATCTGCTCATCGCCGCCATCGCGCGGCATGCGGAAATAGCGGGGCTGTTCGCCGCCAAGCTTGAAGGATGAGCCGTAAGCATAGGGGCCATCCTTCATCGGCACCGTCGAATCATCTTCCTTGATGCGCCCCTTCATCTCGCCGAACAGCTGCTTCCGAAGCTCTAGCGTATCGGCCATAAGCACTGCTTGATAGGCGTTTTCGGCTTCGAGATGGGCGCGGATGCGGCCCTCAAGCAGGGAAGGGTCCCTGAACATCGCCTGCCAGTTCTCGGCCCTCAGCCAGGCATAGTCATCTGTGCGGGTAATGCCGTGATGCGTGTCGAAGACGGGGTGTTTCTCGGGGCTCGGCGGGCTGGCGGTCGGAAAAGCTGAGGTCTTGGTCATTGCGTCTCACTGAAGAAATTACTTGAATGGCAAATGAACACGCCGATCAGCGCGGGTTCAAGGGCCGGGATGTATTGGTTGCGGCGGGCTCGGGAGATGAGCCAAAAGGAGAGGATGATGAATTTCCATATCAACACCGCTGCGGCTCTCGCCGTCGTCGCTTCGACCGTTCTGGCTTTCACCGGCCAGTCTCATGCAACCGCGTTCGCCGCTTGGCAAGTGGCTGGCGTGCCGTTCGGCGACACGCTCAACGTTCGCAAATATCCGTCCGGCACCTCGCAGAAGCAGGCCGCCTATCCCAACGGGACGATCCTGCAGATGACCGGCAAGTGCACCAGCGGCTTGAATCTTCTGGAGATCGCCGGCCAGCCGCACTGGAAACAGAAACAGGCAATTCGCTATCAATGGTGTCAAGTTTGGCACGACCCGGCGCAAAATGGTGGTTTTGTTAGTGGCTGGGTCTATGGAAAATACCTCACGCCGTATTGAATCCGGTCAGACCGAAGATCTTCTTCGGCGTGTTTCGCCAACGCTTTGCAACTTGCGGTTTGGTACGAATCCGACAATCAGCCGCCCAAATCTTGAAGCATAGACCAAGCATCGCTGCCCACTTTATGAGTCCTTGCTGATTTAGCGACGGCGTGACCTTACGTCATGCTAGTCCTGGTCCGACCAGAAAATATCGCGAAGTTACAGAGTGCACGAAAGATTGAAGCTGAAGAGCGACTATTCGATGAATATCGTTGAATATAGCGCAAGATGCGAATTGACTTACTTTGTCTGGGGGCTCATTAAGATGCCCGGACGCGAATCCATGAAGCTCTTCCCGCGTGAAATTCGCGCCATGCCCGATCTTCCAAAAAGGGCGCAAACAGAAACATCCTTCGTTGGGGCCTAAACCATGGATATCGTCGAAACACCTTCCAGAAATAGCGATGCGCTGATCGAGCTGACCGCCGATGTGGTGGCAGCCTATGTCAGCAACAATCCCGTGCCGGTCGGCGAATTGCCGAACCTTATCGCTGATGTCCATGCCGCTCTCGGGCGCGTGGGCGGAGCAAGCGAACAGCCTCCGGCCGACAAGCAGAAGCCTGCGGTAAACCCGAAGCGCTCTGTTCATGACGATTACATCGTCTGCCTTGAAGATGGCAAGAAGTTCAAGTCGCTGAAGCGCCACCTGATGACCCATTACGGTCTGACGCCCGATGAATACCGCGAGAAGTGGAATCTCGACGCCAGCTATCCGATGGTTGCCCCCAACTATGCCGCTGCCCGTTCGCAGCTGGCCAAGAAGATGGGCCTCGGCCGCAAGCGCAAGGGGCGGTAACACCGGCTCCAATGGACAAGATCAACGGCGCCCCTTACGGCGCCGTTTTTGTTTCTAGAACAATTCCAGGAAAACTGCCGAGCGCTTTCCCTTGGAATTGCGTCGAAAGAAGAGAAGATAGAGCAATCAAGCAGTCTGCTTGAGAGCCATCTCGGCGTCGCGCTTGATGCGCTTGACCATCGAGCGCAGGCCATTGGCCCGCTGCGGCGACAGATGTTCGTCGAGGCCAAGCGACCTCAGCGTCGCCTCGGCGTCCGTTTCAAGGATCTGGCTGGCAGTCCGTCCCGAAAACAGCGCGAGCATGATGGCGACCAGACCGCGCACGATATGAGCGTCTGAATCGCCTGTGAAGGTGATGACCGGATCGGCGCCCGGCGCTCGGCTCGTGGTCAGCCAGACCTGGCTGACGCAGCCCGGCACCTTGTTGGCGGCGTTGCGTTCGGCGTCGGGAAATGGCGGCAGCGCTTCGCCGAGCTCGATGACATAGCGATAGCGGTCTTCCCACTCGTCGAGCAGGGAGAAGTCGTCGCGGATCGTCTGGATCGTCGTGGCCATTGCTCGGGATATAGTCATCCGCGGCTGCGGCGTCACGGAAAAAGAAGAAAAGCACCGCAGGCATCGAGAGGTCCGACCGGCCTGCGGTGTCGCTGTAGATACAGCTGAAACGGTGTTTAGTTCTTCGCCACCAGCTTGGCAGGTATGTTGACTGTCGCCGGCAGCACGATGTCCTTGGCGACGCTGCCGGTGGCCAGCGATGTATCGGGCGAGGTCTCGGCGCTCTTGTCGTCCAGCATGGCGGCGGCGATCTTGGCGGTTTCCTTGGCCCGGGCGCTGATCGTATGCATCGCCGACTTGCCGGTTTCGCAGACGTCCGGCTTACGCTCGCAAATGCCGGCGATGTCGCCGACCGCTTCGCGCGCCGCAAAAAGCGCCTGGAACGGCCCGACGCTCTCGCGGCCATCCTCGTCGGGGCCGACGGTCAGCGGCAGCGCCAGCAACACCAGCGAAAACCAGAACGCCATTCTTATCAAAAAGCCCATCGATCTGCCCTCTCGTCCAATGACCGGATCATGCGTCCATGCGCAATGACCTCTTTATATCAGCCACAATGGCACATGAGGCGCAAAGGACGGCTTTCCTGCTCAGCGAAAATTTTCCTCAAATTTTAGGCAAATTCGAAGCGAGGCGTTTTGCAGTGCATTAGCCTCAAATGCCGACAATTTTCTTAACCTTGCAGTAACCATCTAAGCGATTGTTGCGCATGGATATCTTCAGAAGAGCAGGCATGCCGGCTCAGGGTTTCGCAGCCACGGGCACGCCCTTGCACATAACGCTCCGTTTACTATGGCCACAAATGGCGGTGCATTCCGGTGCCGGCGCTCCAATTTTTGCCGCAGCGCGCTCGTTGTTCCGGTCAGCCTTATTCATTCCTTAAACGCTGGATGCGAGTTTCAAACAAGCAAAAGCGACCTGCAAAGCAGGGGCAGTCACGACCGGGTGCGAGTGCGTTGAGTTTGACAACTGCCAGATATATTGAACTGCCTGGCGCGCTGGCGGCCGGTTGCGAACGCATGGTCCATCCGGCCATCATCGGCCAGGGCGATCGCCTGCGCCAGCGCCGGTTCATCGGCATCATGCTTGCCGCTCCGTTCTTCGCCGCCGGTGCGGCGGTGACACTGGTCACCTCGGGCATGGGCGCCGCCGTCACCGTCGCAACCATTTTCGCCGCCTTCGGTCTTTGCTGGTTCGCCGCCTTGCTGGTGGCGGCGTCGGGTAAGATGACGCTGGCAGCCCAGGTTGCCCTTGCCGCCGGCGGTCTTGCCCTTGCCGGCGCCGTCGCGGCAGCAGGCGGCCTGGCGTCGCCGGTTGCGCTGCTGGCCCTGGCACTGCCATTCGAGGCCTGGTGGATCGGCGGTTCAAAGCGCGCGGCACTTTGGGGCGGCCTCTCAACCTTGGCCGCAATGCTGCTGCAGCCCTTTGTCGGCTCTGTCGTCCCGCTCGGAGGGGCGCAAGTCGCGGCGTGGCACTGGCTGCTGCCGCTCGCCTGGGGCCTGACGCTGGTTCCCCGGCTCGCAGCCCTAGGCGATGCCGCACGCGCGCAGCCCGCGCGGCTTCCAAACGACCGCCTTGAAGACATGATCGACGCCGTTGTCCTGCATGTCGCCCGGCATGGCGAGGTCCTGGATGCCTCAGCCAAGGCGCGCACCATCCTGAAGCTGCCGCCGGAACTGCTTTTCGGCGCCGGGCTGTTCGACCGCATCCACCTGTCCGATCGCGTCGCTTATCTCAGCGCGCTTGCCGACATGCGCGATGGCGCCCTGGCGCGCCGGCTCGATCTTCGGGTAAGGCTGCCGCAGGACGGCAGCGCCTCGACGGCCGACAATTACCGGCCATTTCAGCTCGAACTGATGCGTGCCGAAGAGCAGCAGGAGACCTTCACTCTGCTGCTGCGCGAGAACGACGAGACTGCCGAATTGCGCGACGAGCTTGCTGCCGCCAATGAGGCCGCAGCGTCGGCCGAGGTGGCAAAGGGCCGCTTCCTGGCGGTCGTCAGCCATGAGCTTCGGACGCCGCTCAACGCCATCATCGGTTTTTCCGACATGCTGCTGCATGAGATGTTCGGCGGCTTCAAGGACCCGCGCCAGAAGGAGTATGTCGGCCTGGTGAAGGAGTCGGGCCAGCATCTGCTTGCCGTCGTCACCTCCATCCTTGATGTCTCGAGGATCGAGGCCGGCGCCTACGCGACCGAGCCCGAACCGTTCCGATTCATCGAAGCGGTCGAGATGTGCCAGTCGATGATGCAGCTGCAGGCGAATGCCAAGAACATCGATCTCCAGGCGCAGATTGCGCCGGACGCCGGGGAGATCAATGCCGACCGTCGTGCCGTGCAGCAGATCCTGATCAACCTCGTCTCCAATGCGGTCAAGTTCACGCCCGATGGCGGCGATATCATCGTCGGCGCCAAGCGGATCGGCTCGCGGCTGCATTTCTGGGTCAGGGACACCGGCATCGGCATCGCCGAGGAAGATTTTGTCAATCTCGGCAAGCCGTTCATGCAAATCCAGAACGACTATACGCGCCGCTTCGAGGGCACCGGGCTCGGCCTGTCGCTGGTCAAGGGCCTGGTGGCGCTGCACGACGGCACGATGTCGATCGAAAGCATGCCGGGCGAGGGGACGACGGTCACGATCAGCCTGCCGGTGAACGGGCCGAAGAGGAGCGCGACCGACAGGAACGGCGTGCTGCCGATGTCCGCGACCAGGACGAAAGGCGACGCGAAAGGGGACAGGAATGGCTCGCTCCGCAAAACAGCCTAAGGCGGTCAAGCGCCGCAGCGGCGCGTTCGAGGCCGGCGCGATTGCGCTGGGCGGCGCGATCTCGCGCAATCCGGTCCTGGTCGGCGGCTCGACCGCCTTCCTGGTGACGCTGTTCTACGTTTCCGCCAACGCGCTGTGGTACCAGCCGTTTCCGCATGCCGGCGCCTTCTTCGCCACCCGCAGCATCGAGGGTTTTCCGCACCCCGGCGCGGACGAACCCGAAACCACCATCAACATCCTGCGGCCCGGCCCGGCTCCGGTCAAAAGCGATCCGACCGTCGAGCAGGTCCAGGGCATCCTGAAGGATCTCGATTTCTACACGGGAACGGTCGACGGCATTTCCGGGCCGAATACCCAAAAGGCGATCCAGGCATACCAGCAGAAAGTTGGCCTGCCGGCCTCCGGTGAGATCGACGCCGTCCTGCTCGACCAGCTCGGCGCCAAGCAGACAACAGCTGGCATCCCGCATCCTGTGCCGAGGCCCGTGGATATGGCCGCCGCTCGAGTTGCCGCGCCCGAGGCCGCGCCTGCGCCCATCCCGGTTTCCGCGCCGGTATCCGCCCAGGCGCCCGATGCCCGCATCGTCAAGATCCAGGCCGGCCTGAAGGCATTCGGCAATGACGACATGCAGCTCGACGGCGTCGTCGGCGCCCGCACCAAGGCGGCGATCAAGGAATTCCAGTCGCTATTCGGCCTGCCGGAAACGGGCGAGCCCGACGAGGTCGTCTACGTTAAGATGCGCGAGATCGGCCTGACCAATTGAGTGGTCAAGACGACCGCTCGCGGATAGACGAAAATCCGGCTAAGACGCCGCGCATGTCCTCCGGAGCCTCGTCATGCGCGTAACCACCGAGTTTTGGGTGTCGGCCCTGCTGCGCCGTGTTTTCGGCGCCGGCGGCTTTGCGGCCGTCGTCAAGCGCGGCGCAACCGAGGCCGGCGCTGTCTTCGTGCTCTCGCGCGGCAGGCTGGGCGAGGTCTCCCTGTTCGGCCCGGCGCCGCAGACGAGCTACGATTCGGACAAACCGGATGATCGCTTTTTCACGCTGCTCGGCGCCGGCGACGATGCCGCCGTGCTTGACGCCAGGCTTGAGCAGGAGAAAAAATTCGATCCCGACATCTGGGTGGTCGAGATCGAGGCCGGAACGGTTTCCGTCGAGGAGCTTCTCTCCGTCAAGACGCCTTGAGGCTGGCCCCTAGGCTGGCTTTGTCGACGTCCGGCGCTTGGTCGCCATTCGCGGCGACAGGAGTGTTGCCGCGCACCGCTCGCGACAATGTTTCGGCCTTCCAGCCGCGTACCTTGTCGAGCGCCGCCTCGTGGTGCAGCAGCCGGTAGCGGTCGAGGAAGATGCGGATCGCCTGCGGGTGCGGAAACTCCCGGGGGTAAACCGCGACCACGATCAGAAATGCCCTGTCCTCGCTGAGGTCGAGCGCCCGCAGCGCGGCGAGCAACGAGACATAGCTCGAATGCTCGGTCAGCGACCGCGCCGTGGAGAAGTCGATGTCGAGCGCGTCGGCAAGCGCGGTCTGGAAGAAGGCGGCGTTGCCGGTCAGCGCCGTCTCGCGCAGCTTGCTGTAAGTTGCTAAGCCGACGAAGGGATTGACCGATGTCGCCTCGCCGGCGAGCATCATCGAGCGCAGGCGGCGCCTGGCGGTTTCGGCGGCGCTGCCGGGCAGTTTTGGTGCGCTGGGAGCGGCGGCAGCGGCTTCGGCGTCGGCACCCGCCACGTCGGCGATCGGCTCGGGCTGCCGCACGCGCACCAGGGTCGGCTTTTCCAGCGCCTTGATCAACTGCGCGATGGTCGGGTTCAAATCCTTGCGGCGGGCAATGGCGCGCGCATGCGGCAGGCCGTGGCGGCCGATCAACGCGATCAGGTCGATGTCGCCCAGCGCCCGCGAACGGACGAGCAAGGGCGCGCAGACATCGACCGGCTCCTCGCAAAGCCGCCGCACCAGGGCGGCCGGCGCATATTCGCATTCGGACAGGGCAGCGGCGACATAGCGGCGCGATTCGACCGGCACGCTGTCGAACAGCGGCAGCGTCAGATCCTCGAGCTGGGCGATCTCGCGGCGCGACGGGCGGGTCAGCGAGCAGAACGCCGACACGGCGGCGCGAAACAGCCTTTCGGCTTTTCCCGATTCCGTCCGTATGGCGATTTGCCTGAAATCCGAAGCTGACACGGAAGATACGCCTGACACTCGACACAACCCGGACCATGCTCAACCGCAACTGTGTCGGTTTCGCGCTAGGCCTGGAACAAACATCAAATTAGCCGCGATCCGTTAGCGCTCCGTTAACCCTCTGCCGGCCTTAATCACATTTGGAGGCGTTGCGTTGTGCTCCGGGGCAACCGAGAGGAATACGCGAACCATGGGCATGGTACTGTCTTTCGTGCCGCGATCGGCACCAGTCAATCGAGCAGTTCAGGACACCGGTACGCCGGCGGCGGTGATCATTTTTCCCGGCGTCCGCTACGAGCATCCGCCATTGGCGGGCCAGGCGCGACCGGCGGACCAGCCGGGCACACCACGGACGCCTGTTCCGCACCACTGAATTTGCTGGTCGTCGGGGTGAGGTCAGTAGTCCTGCAGTTCGCAGGAGCTCTGGTCCAGGAACTGCGACACAACTGGCTTCCAGCTGTCGTCAGGCACGAAGGCGCGGATGACGAAGATGCCTTCCTCGATCGGCGCCTCGACGAAGATCGCCCCTTGCAGGTCTTCGGGAAGCTCCCTGCGCACGTCGATCATCTGTGCCGGCGTCAGCACCACGGTGTCCAGCTTGTTGCCGGTCGCCGTGCGGTCGTTGAATGAATAGAAATTGTGGCCGTTGCGGTCATAGACCGACACCGACCAGAACGGCACGCTGCCCGGCGCCTTGATCCGCACCACGCCTTCGGCAAGGTCGAAGCGGCAGGCGGCGGCGTAAAACAGCGGATCTACCGACTTCACCACCGGCGCGCCGCCCGCCTCGGCATCCAGCCTGGTCATCTTGTAGAGGTCGGACGCCATCGCCAGCCGTGACCAGGCATCGCGCTCGGTAAATTCCGGCACCAGCAAAAGCACCACGATGTGGACGATGCCGGCGCCGAGCAGGCCGAGCAGGATGGCGTGCAGCAACCTACGCATTGCAGCCAGCCTTGACGATCCGGGGCAGCGACACGTCGGAAAGGCCGGTGCTTGAGGCAATCGGCGTGTCGTAGAAGGTGAGCACGAAGTACATCCGGCCAAAACCTTCGGTCAGAAGCCAGTTGCCGGGGGCCGGACGGTTGCCGACGGCGATGATCACCGAATTGTCGGGCTGACGCAGCACCTGGTAGGATTGCAGCGCCGCCAGCCTCGGCTTGCCGGTGTCGACCACGCCGAGCGATTGATCCGCGGCATAGAGCGTCCAGAACCGGGCGGTCGGGAAACTGCCTTCGATCCTGTAGTCGCATTGCCGCTGAAGCTCATCGCCGGCCGCATCGCGTTCGGCGATGAAGGACAAGCCTTCCGCCTTGCCGAGCGCCAGCACGCCCTCGCGCGCCACGCGCGCCTTCGAATAGGGGTCGGCATCTTGCGTGCCGATCTCGGGGAAGGCGGTCCATTGGCCGATGCTGATCGCGCCGACGCCGCTCTGCGCCTGCAGCGCATACCAGACGCTGCCGCCGCCGAGGCCGATGGCTATGGCAAGCGAAAGCAGCGTGAAAAAGGCGGTCTTGAGCATGAAGAACCGGGACGAGAGAATTATCGTTCGGGGATATAGCGGGGCAGGCCACAGAGCAAGCAGCGCTGTGGAATCAAAGCGCCGACAGGGTCTCCGGTGTCTGCGGCGAGCCGAGCACGGGCGCGGCCTGGAACACCTTGGTCATCTCGCGCAGCGTCTGTGTCGTGCGGCTGGACAGCACCGCCGGGCGCTCGGCCGCGGCATCGGCGGCTGCCTGATCGGCGTTTTTCTTCTCCGCTTCCTCGGCTTTGGCCGCGATCTCTTCGTCGACGAAGGGCTTGTCGAGGCCGGGGATCGGCTTCAGGTCGATATTCTGGTGCGCGTAGACCATCAGCCGCTGCCACACCATCGCCGGCAGCGTGCCTCCGGTCATGTTGCGGGTCGGGGTGAAGTCGTCATTGCCGAGCCAGACGGCAGCGGTGTAATTGCCGGTGAAGCCGACGAACCAGGCGTCGCGGTAGGATTGCGTCGTCCCCGTCTTGCCGGCGACGACGATGTTGGGCAGCTGCGCGCGCCGCGCGGTGCCGATCGCCGGCACCGCAGCCAGCATGGTGTTCATGTATTTCAGAGCCTGTTCCGACAGAACCCGATGCGGCGCCGGCGCATCCTTGGCAAAGTCGTAGACGACATCGCCGGTGCGGGTGACGAGCTGGGTGATGCCGTGCCGCGAGCCGGCGAAGCCGTTCTGCGCGAACACACTGTAGCCCGTCGCCTGGTCCATGACCGTCATGCCCGATGTGCCGAGCACCATGGTCTTGTGCGACTCCAGCGGCGATTCCACGCCGAATGATTCGGCCATCGCCTTGATCGGGCCGATGCCGAGATAGTCCTTGGCCAGCCGTACCGGCACGGTGTTGATCGATTTGGCGATCGCCGTGATCAGCGTCACATTGCCGGCCGAGCCGCCATTGTAATTGTGCGGTGACCAGCCGCCCCAGCTGATCGGCCCGCCTGAGACGACGGAGTCCGGGGTGAACCCGTGCTCCATGGCGGTGGCGTAGACGTAAGGTTTGAACGAGGAGCCGGTCTGGCGCAGCGCCTTGGTGGCGCGGTTGAACTGGCTTGCGCCATAGTCGCGGCCGCCGACAATGGCCCGCACCGCGCCATTGGTCTCGATCACTACAACGGCGCCCTCGGTGACGTTGTATTCCTTGCCGAACTGGCGGAGATGGAATTCGACGGATTCCTCCGCCGCTTTCTGGATGTTGGCGTCGAAAGTGGTGTGGGCGACCAGCGAATGCTGGCCGGGCTTGGCGATCTTCTTGACCTCATCGAAGGCCCAGTCGAGGTAATAGTCCGGGCTCTTCTGCTCGCCGCGGTCGACGATCTCGGCCGGATGCAGCCTTGCCTGCAGCACCTGGCCTTCGGTCATGAAACCGGAATCGACGAGGTTCGACAGCACCACATTGGCGCGAGCACGGGCGGCGGGCAGGTTGATGTGCGGGGCGTATTTGGTCGGCGCCTTGAACAGGCCGGCCAGCATCGCCGCCTCGGCGAGGTTCAGATCCTTGACGCTCTTGCCGAAATAGAAATCCGCCGCCGCCTCGATGCCGAACGTGCCGCCGCCCATATAGGCGCGGTCGAGATAGAGCTGCAGGATCTCCTTCTTCGACAGATTGGCCTCCAGCCACAGCGACAGGAAGGCTTCCTTGATCTTGCGCTGGAAGGTACGCTCATTCGACAGGAACAGGTTCTTGGCCAGCTGCTGGGTGATGCTGGAGCCGCCCTGGACGACGGAATTGGCCCGCACATTCTCGAAGATGGCGCGCGACAGGCCGAGCACGTCGATGCCGTAGTGCTCGAAGAAGCGCCGGTCCTCGGTCGCCAGCACCGCTTTGATGACATGGTCCGGCATCTCGTCGACAGGCACGGAATCGCGCTGGATGATGCCGCGCTGGCCAATCTCGTTGCCGTAGCGGTCGAGGAAGGTGACGGCGAAATCGCCCTGACTGCGCCAGTCGCCGGTGGTGATCTGGAAGGCCGGCATCGCGAGTGCGAGCAGCACGACGACGCCGCCGGCGCCCATCGTAAAACCTTCGCTCAGCACCTCGATGATGCCGCGTCGCCAGCCGGTGACTCGGAAGCGCCGCGAAAAAATGGTTGCCGATTCCCAGAACTGGCCGGCCTTGAAGCCGATTTCGTAGAGCGAGGAATCGATCCACGCGTCCACCGCCAGCAATGCGGCGGCGATCGGACCTCTTCGTCTTGGACGTCGTTCTAAAGGACTGGCCATTCCCGAAACTCACCCAACCCACCTGAGAACCGCAAGCGGGCAATTTCAGGGCGGGCATACCCGGCCAAGACTATTCATCCATTTCAGCCCGGCTCACAAGGGCAGCCAGGCCACACCGCACGGTTTGTTGAGCGCCGCCCGGATCGTGACGCTGGAGGTCGACGCCGTCGATGCCGACGCCAGTGGCTTCGAGCCAGTCTAGCACAAGGGCCGGCGCGTCGGCTTCGTCGCCTCAGCCGGCTATGGCTACACAATAGGCAAAAGCGTCGCGCTGACGTTGCTGGGCGACGAATTCGCCGGGGAGGGGACCGCGCTTTCGGTGCACATTGTCGGCGTCGAGCGGCCGGCGCGAATTATTCCGGCCTTCCCATACGACCCCGAGGGCAGGCGATGCGGCAATGAGGAGTTTTGGCCATGGTCGATGACATCATAAGGGAGACCAGGCGCGAGCGCCGGCGCGGGCACACCGGTGAGGCCGGCAGCGGGCCAAGCCGCCACCCGAACTATCGCTCGCTCAAGAACCCGTTCCTGCCGCAGCCGGTGTTTTCGGACGACCAGGTCGCGGCCATCCACGGCACGGCGTTGCGCGTGCTGGAAGAGCTCGGCATCAAGGTGCTGCCGCCGGAGGCACGGGCGATCTACGCCAAAGCCGGTGCGCTGGTCGATGAGGACAGCCAGATGGTGCGCATCGGCCGCGATATTGTCACCGCCGCACTGGCCTCGGTGCCGAAATCCATCCGGGCGCTGGCGGGCAACCGTAGCCGCGATCTCATGCTGGAGCTCGGCTCGATGACATTCCTCGCCGGAGCCGGGGCGCCCAACGTCACCGATCTCGAACGCGGACGGCGTCCGGGCACGCTCGCCGCTTTCGAAGAACTGACCAAGCTTGTTCAGAATTTCGACGTGCTGCATATGCTCGGCCCCTGGATCGAGCCTCAGGATGTCGACAACCGTTTGCGCCACTATGCCGTCAACCGTGCGCAGCTGACCCTGTCGGACAAGTTTCCCTTCGTCTTCGCCCGTGGCACGCCGCAGGTCGAGGACGGGTTCGAGATGATCCGGTTGGCGCGCGGCCTCTCGCAGGACGAGTTCCTGGCCGGCGTCCATTGCTATACCGTCATTAACACCAATTCGCCGCGCCAGCTCGATATCCCGATGGCGCAAGGCATCATCGACTTCGCCAAGGCCGGCCAGGTGTCCATCATCACGCCCTTCTGCCTGGCCGGCGCCATGGCGCCGATCACCGTCGCCGGCGCATTGACGCTGCAGCATGCCGAGGCGCTGGCTGGTCTCGCGCTGGCGCAGATGGTGCGGCCGGGCGCACCGGTGGTTTACGGATCCTTCTCCTCCAATGTGGACATGAAGTCCGGCGCACCGGCCTTCGGCACGCCCGAGCACGTCAAGGCGACGCTGGGCGCCGGTCAGTTGGCCCGCTTCACCGGCCTGCCTTGGCGGTCCGGCGGCGGCAGTGCGGCCAACATTTCCGATGTGCAGGCGGCGCACGAGACGCAGTTCGCGCTGTGGGGCTCGGTGCTTGCCGGCGCCACCGTCTGCATCCATGCCGCGGGCTGGCTGGAGGGTGGCCTCAGCGTCTCCTACGAGAAGCTGATCACCGATATCGAGGCATTGCAGACGGTTGCCGAACTCTGTGCTACGACCCCCGGCGACAAGGATTCGATCGGCTTCGAGGCGATCGCCGAAGTCCAGCCGGGCGGGCATTTCTTCTCCGCCGGCCACACCATGACGCGCTACCGCACCGCCTTCTACGAGCCGCTGGTCGCCGACTGGTCGAATTTCGGCAGCTGGACGCAGTCCGGTTCGAAGTCGGCCACCGAGCGCGCCACCGGCATCTGGAAGCGGACGCTGGCCGACTTCCAGCCGCCGGCGTCGGCCCTTGCCACATCCGATGTGCTCGACGAGTTCATTGCCCGCCGCACCGAAGAGGGCGGAGCGTTGCCGGTGTCGTGAGGGTTGGCAGCCGTCACATCGGCCGCTTGTCGCCGGGCTTCGGCGGCTCGCGGCGGATCATGCCGGCATCGGTCTGTCTGTGCTTGTCGGCGGCAATCCGGCGGATGCGATCGAAGCGGCTCTCCTCCGCCGGCTTGGTCGCGGATACAGCGTTTGGCTTCGGGGCGAATGTGATCATCTGTCGATCTCCCTGTCGTTGCTGACTGGTCTTGACTGACTGACGGAAATTCCTGGCTCGCCGGGGAAATGTCCCCGGCAGCCTGTTCTGATTTATGCCCGCCCAGATTCTCAGGGGCAATTTTCGGGCGATGGTCAGTAGCCGCCCATGCCGCCACCGCCGCCCGCAGGCGCCGCATCCTTGGCCGGAACGTCGGTGATCATCGCTTCGGCGGTGATCAGAAGCGCTGCAATCGAGCCGGCATCCTGCAGTGCGGTGCGCACCACTTTCGCCGGATCGACGATGCCCGCCTTGATCATGTCGACATAGACCTCGTTCTGGGCATCAAAGCCCTGATTGTGGTCCTTGCTGTCGGACAGCCTGCCGACGACGATCGAGCCTTCGACGCCGGAATTCTCGGCGATCTGGCGGATCGGCGCTTCAAGTGCCCTGAGCACGATCGAAATGCCGGCGGTCACATCGTCATTGGCGCCGGTCAGGCCGGCCAGAGCCGATCTTGCGCGCAGAAGCGCCACGCCACCGCCGGGCACGATGCCTTCTTCCACCGCCGCGCGCGTCGCATTCAGCGCGTCGTCGATGCGGTCCTTCTTTTCCTTCACTTCAGACTCGGTGACGCCGCCGACGCGGATGACGGCAACGCCGCCGGCGAGCTTGGCCAGCCGCTCCTGCAGCTTCTCCTTGTCATAGTCGGACGTGGTCTCCTCGATCTGGCCCTTGATCTGCGCGATGCGCGCCTGGATGGTCGCCTTGGTGCCGGCGCCGTCGATGATCGTGGTGGTGTCCTTCTCGATCAGTACGCGCTTGGCGCGGCCAAGCATCTCGATGGTGACGTTTTCGAGCTTGATGCCGAGATCCTCGGAAATCATCTGGCCCGATGTCAGCACGGCGATGTCTTCCAGCATCGCCTTGCGGCGATCGCCGAAGCCCGGCGCCTTGACGGCCGCGACCTTGAGGCCGCCGCGCAGCTTGTTGACGACCAGCGTCGCCAGTGCTTCGCCTTCGACGTCTTCCGAGATGATCAGCAGCGGCCTGCCGCTCTGCACCACCGCCTCGAGGATCGGCAGCATCGCCTGCAGATTGCCGAGCTTCTTCTCGTGGATGAGCACGTAAGGCTCTTCCAGCTCGACGCGCATCTTGTCGGCATTGGTGACGAAATAGGGGCTGAGATAGCCGCGGTCGAACTGCATGCCTTCGACGACGTCGAGTTCGGTGTCGGCGGTCTTGGCCTCCTCGACGGTGATGACGCCGTCATTGCCGACCTTGTCCATCGCCTTGGCGATCATGGCGCCGACGCTGGCATCGCCATTGGCGGCGATGGTGCCGACCTGCGCGATCTCGGCCGACGACTTGACCTTCTTGGCCTTCGCCTTGATGTCCTTGACCACGGCGGCGACAGCCTGGTCGATGCCACGCTTGAGGTCCATCGGGTTCATGCCGGCGGCAACCAGCTTGGCGCCTTCGCGCAGGATCGATGCGGCCAGCACCGTGGCGGTGGTGGTGCCGTCACCGGCGAGGTCGTTGGTCTTCGAAGCCACTTCGCGCACCATCTGCGCGCCCATGTTCTCGAACTTGTCGGCAAGCTCGATTTCCTTGGCCACCGTCACACCGTCCTTGGTGATGCGCGGCGCGCCATAGGCCTTGTCGATGATGACGTTGCGGCCCTTGGGGCCGAGCGTGACCTTCACCGCATTGGTGAGGATCTCGACGCCGCGCAGCATGCGGTCGCGCGCGTCGGTGGCGAATTTGATTTCCTTGGCAGACATTTTTTTCAATCCCGTTGGTGTGGTGAAGCAAGCGGCTCGCCGGAGCCTGGCAAAGCCAGGCCGGTCAGGCGGCCTTCTTGGCTTTGACGCTTTTCTCGGTGACGACCGTCCCGCTCTTGCCGATAGCGGCCGTCTCGCTCTTGTCGATGACGCCCATAATGTCGGCTTCCTTCATGATCAGCAGGTCCTCGCCGTCGATCTTGACCTCGGTGCCCGACCATTTGCCGAACAGGATGAAGTCGCCGGCCTTGACTTCGAGCGGAACAAGCGCGCCGTTTTCGTCGCGTGCGCCCGGCCCAACGGCGATGACTTCGCCTTCCTGCGGCTTTTCCTTGGCATTGTCGGGAATGATGATGCCACCCTTGGATTTGACATCGCCTTCGGCGCGCCGGATGACGACGCGGTCGTGGAGTGGCCGAAACTTCATGAGAACTTCTTTCTGGGGCCGGCATAGGCGACCGCGCCGTTCTTATAGGCGTGTTGGCACTCGATAGATAGGAGTGCCAAAAATTATTCGTGGCCAAAATTAAATATTAAAACGTATTATGATGTCTGCCGGGTTCGAAACGTCGCGAGGCGCCTAGATATTTCGAAAAATTGAATTTCGAGGCCAAAGCGACTATTTATATTGTAAGTTCGATTTCACAATTTCAGGCACGAGGAGATTTATGCGATGGCCGAAGGCAATCAGAGCATCATGGAAAAAGCTGAAGCCCGCTTCATGGACAAGCAGAAGAAGACGGCCGAGCGCAACAAGGCAACCTCCGACTACATGTCCGAAGCGAGGGCCAGGGAGATCAAGACGGCAAGGCTCAGGGAATTGCGCCTGGCCAAGGAAGAGGCCGACCGCGTCGCGGAAGCCTTGAACCCGACACCGAAGAAGAAGCGGGCTACCGTCAAGAAAGCCGCCGCCGCGCCGAAGGGGGGCACGTCATGAGCCTGACATTCCCCAATCCAAGCCGCTTCTATGACGAGGCCGGCAAGCGCATCCGCTTTGTCGGCCATGACGGCATGTTCCAGATTTCCTTCTCTGTCGCCGCCGATGCCCTCTCGAAGGCGCCATCAGGGACGGCGACCGCGGAAGCCACCTATCTGGCGGCCTTCGACACCGCGTCCAGCTCCATCCATGACATTGCCAGCAAGGCCTACGCCCGCACCCGCAAGAGCATTTATGTGCTCACAGCCGCGGATTTCGGCTAGCGCGCGTTCGTCTTGCATCAGAGCGGCTGAGATCAGCGTGCGTCAGGACTTGCGGTCGGCTTTTGCCCGCCGCTTGACGTCCCGGCTGTTCAGGCGGTCGGCCATCGCTTCCGCATCGCGCAAATTCATGGCCACCATTACCTGTTGCTTAAGCTCGACAGGCTGGCCGGTGAAGATGTCGAAGATAGTCCAGCTCTCGGGCTCGTCCATGCGCAACGCGTAGCGGTTTGTCATATCGGCATCAGGCCTTTGACATGAAAAATGCCGCCGCCAGGATCAGGATTGTCCAGGCCACCACCGACAGCTTTAAGGCCAGGCCATGCATTGAAAGTATCTCGCGCATGCGCAGGGCCACGGTGCTCTTCGACAGGGCGGGTGCTGCCGCAATCGCGACCGGGGGCTTGACGCCGAGCTTTCCAAAAGCCGGCAGCAGCGGTGGCGTTCGCATGAAATGACCTCGAATTGCCGGAGAAAACAGGGCTCCTCATAACACCCTTCTTGAAACTCCCCGCATGCCAAATAGAACCCGGTCCGTGAAAGGGCCATGCCGCCCGATTCGCCGCCTTCCATCAGGCGGATCGTCATCTGGCGAAATCCGTGCAACGCGGTTAGGTTGCGCGCGAAACTGAGGTTGTTCAAAGCGTGACAGGCGAACGGAGACGACGATGACGGCGCCCGGCGATTTGCTGCAAGCCTTGTTCATGAGATTGAAGAGCGATGCCTCGCTGACGGCGCTGCTCGGCGGCGCCGGGTTGCGCGAGCAGGCGGCCGACAGTGCCGCCTTCCCTTATGTGACCTATGGCAGGACCAGCGCATTCGATCTGGACACCGGCGCCGACAATGATGACGACCAGCTCATCACGCTGCATGTCTGGTCGAAGGCGCAAGGCGAGGCCGAGACGCGTCTGATCATGGACAGCATCCGGGCGCGCCTTGACGGCGCCGCTTTCGCCACCGGCTCGCGCGACCAGACCCGCCTGTCCTTGGAGTTCGCCGAGGCCCGCTATGACGAGGACCTGGCGCTCTACCACGGGGTGCTGCGGATACGCGCCCTCACCGAGCAAACTGATTGAAGCAACCTAGATTTGCGCCTGGATCTCGGCCTTGTCGATGACTGACCACACCTCGCGGATGCGACCCTCTCCGAATTCGTAGAAAACATTCTCAGCGAACGACACGCGCTTGCCGTTCACCGGCAGGCCGAACAGCACGCCCTTGGGATGACAGTCGAAATGCAGGCGCGCGGCCACGCGCGGCGGCTGGCAGACCAGCAGTTCGATGTTGAAGCGGAGGTCGGGAATCGCCTCGAAATCGCCTTCGAGCATACGGCGATAACCCGACAGGCCGAGCATTTCGCCATTGTGCTGCACCTCGTCGCCGACAAAGTCTCCAAGTTTCGCCCAGTCCTGGGCATTCAGGCAAGCGATATAGCCCCGGTAAAGGTCGGCAAGGTCTTTATCCGTCATGGCGCCCTCCGATGATTTGGCGTTTCCCGCGCTATTTAGGGCGGCCCTTCAGAATGGTCTCGCCTTGACCTGTTCCCAATCTGGCTGCGAATTGAGAACCTGCGCGCAAAAACCATAGCCGCGCAGCCGGTTTTCCGGTTATGAATCCATTGCCCGGTCTGAGGGACTGGGCGGTAGGATCGCATTCATTCGTTGCGCGCGCAGGGGGTATTGCGGGGATGGATTTTCACCCGTTCACCGTTCATTTCACGTTCAGCACAGTTGCGTTACAACGCCGACCATGAAAACGCTTCGCTCTCATGTCAGAACCGCGATACTGGCGCTCACAGCGGCCGGCCTGTTGGCGTCGCAAGCGACGCCGGCAGCCGCGGCGGATTGCTACGCGATCGGCCAGCAGGTTGCCGAGCAGAATGGCGGCACGCTGGCCAAGGCTTCGCAGACGACGCGTGGCGGCCAGGAGGTCTGCGTCATCGTCGTGCTTGTGCCGGGCAAGGACGGCCAGCGTCCGCGCCGTTCCGAGATCGTCGTCCCGGCGAACTGATCCAATCTTCCCTCTTGCAGGGCTCGTTTCCCAGACCACCGGAATCGGCCTATATCTGACCCATCAACAGGCCTGACCGATCATGCGCGTACTCGTCGTAGAAGATGACAAGGATCTCAACCGGCAGCTGGCCGACGCGCTGGTCGATGCCGGCTATGTCGTCGACCGCTCCTATGACGGCGAGGAGGGGCATTTCCTCGGCGACACCGAGCCCTACGATGCCGTCGTGCTCGACATCGGCCTGCCGCAGATGGACGGCATCAGCGTCGTCGAGCGCTGGCGCCGCAACGGCCGCAAGATGCCGGTGCTGATCCTGACAGCGCGCGACCGCTGGAGCGACAAGGTGTCGGGCATCGATGCCGGCGCCGACGACTATGTCACCAAGCCGTTCCACATCGAGGAGGTGCTGGCCAGGGTGAGGGCGCTGATCCGCCGCGCCGCCGGCCATGCCTCGTCCGAGCTCACTTGCGGGCCGCTGCGCCTCGACACCAAGGCCTCCAAGGCCGATGTCAACGGCGTGCCGCTGAAGCTGACCTCGCATGAGTTCCGCCTGCTGGCCTATCTGATGCACCATATGGGCGAGGTGGTGTCGCGCACCGAGCTGGTCGAGCATCTTTACGACCAGGATTTCGACCGCGATTCCAACACGATCGAGGTCTTTGTCGGCCGGCTGCGCAAGAAGATGGGCATCGACATGATCGAAACCGTGCGCGGCATGGGCTATCGCATGCGTGAGCCGGAGGCGTAAGGCGGAACCGCTCCCCATACCAGCAAGGAAGCCTTTTTCGGCGCGGCTCTGGCCGCGCTCGCTGGCCTTCCGCGTCATCGGCTTTTCCACGATCTGGGCGATCCTCACCCTGATCGTCATCTTCACTCTGATCACCACGCTCTACCGCCAGGCCAGCGAGCGCGGCTTCGACAGCCTGCTGTCGGCGCATCTGTTCAATCTGATCGGCTCGGTCGGCGTTTCCGAATCCGGCCAGCTCACCGGTGCTCCCGACCTTGGCGACCTGCGCTTCTCGGAGCCGAATTCGGGCTGGTACTGGTCGGTGGAGCCGGCTTCCGAAGGTGTGCACGGCAACCTTCATTCGTCCTCGATGACCACGACGATCCCGTCGCCGACCGTCGCCGAGGTGCCGTTCAATTCGAGCTTCCAGCGCAGCTACTCCACCGACGGTATCGGCGACGAGCAGCTCGAAGTGTTCGAGAGCGAATTCGTGCTCGACGCCAAGAACCGCGCCGCGCGCTTCCGCGTGATGGGCAACAAGACCGAGCTCGAACAGGAGATCGCCACCTTCCAGGGCCGATTGCTGACCTATCTCAGCCTGTTCGGCGTCGGCATGATCGCCATCAATGCGATTGCTATCCTGCTCGGCCTCCAGCCCTTGCGCCGGGTTCGCAACGCGCTTGCCCAGGTGCGCGAAGGCACGGCGCAACGGCTCGATGGCCGGTTTCCCGCCGAGATCGAGCCGCTCGCCAACGAGACCAATGCGCTGATCGAAAACAACAAGCGCATCGTCGAGCGCTCGCGTACGCAGGTCGGCAACCTTGCCCATTCGCTGAAGACGCCGCTCGCCGTGCTGATCAATGAGGGCCGGGCTCTCGGCGGCGCCAAGGGCCAGCTCATCGCCGACCAGGCGGCGTCGATGCAGAAACAGGTCGACCACTACCTGCAGCGGGCACGGGTCGCGGCGCAGCGCGACAGCGTCGTCTACCGCACGCCGGTGACGCCGCTGGTGCAGCGCATGGTGCGCGTGCTGCAAAAACTCAAGCCTGATGTCAGCCTGTCGCTTGTGTTGCCGGCGGCCGACATCGTCTTCGCCGGCGAGCGCGAGGATCTGGAGGAACTGCTCGGCAACCTTCTCGACAATGCGATGAAATGGGCGAAGAGCACTGTTGCCGTATCCGTCACGCCGGCCGCAGCCGGCCTGTTCGAGCTATCGATCGAGGATGACGGTCCCGGCATCCCCGAGGACAAGGCCCGCGATGTCTTGAAACGCGGCCGGCGCCTCGACGAGACAAAGCCGGGAACCGGGCTCGGACTTGCCATCGTTGCCGACCTCGTCAATGAGTATGGCGGTGCGCTGGCGCTGGACCGCTCCGCCATGGGTGGACTGAAGGCGGTGGTGCGCTTGCGGAGCCTCCAATGATGTTTGATGACCAATCGACATGGTTGGGGGCCTGTGTTATGGCGGCCTGTCGATTGTTCCCTGGGCGGTCGGCAAACGGCCAAATTTCCGACAAATATCAATACTATGGCCAGCAGACATCCCCGATGACGCGGCACCCAGCGCATCCCGTTCAAGAAAACCGGTTGTTGGCATGAAGATTCGCGTTGCGCTCGTTTCCGCACTGCTCGCTCTTTCCGGCTGCGGAACGTTGGGCAAGGGCAGTGGCCCGGATATTTCCATCACCAATCCGCCCGCGTCACCTCCCTCGGGTGCCAAGGTCGCGACGACGATCATCTCGGCCATGGCTGGCGGGCTCGTCGGCGGGTCGATCGGCAGCGGCCTGACCAGCACCGAGAAGCGCAAGGCGCTCGAGGCGGAGTACAAGGCGCTCGAATATACCGCGAGCGGCCAGAAGGTGACCTGGAAGGGCGACAGTTCGGCCCATTCCGGCGAAGTCGTCGCGGCCCAGCCCTACCGCGTCGGCTCGCAGGATTGCCGCCAGTACACCCATACAGTGTTTACCGGCACGGGCGGCCAGACCGCGCGGGGCACCGCATGCCGCAACGCCGACGGCAGCTGGACGCCGCTGACCTGAACATTGGGCCGGGGTCGGAATCCCGTCAAAGCGTCGCAGCGACCTCATGTTGTGAGAGCAGGGCTCTCGCTCTATTGGAAGAACCATGCTGTTCTGGGTCATAGCCGCACTCCTCACGCTGGGCGCAAGCCTGGCGGTGCTGCTGCCGCTGACCGGCGGCGGCACGGACGCTCCGACCAGCAGCGACCATGACCTCGAAGTCTATCGCGATCAATTGGCCGAGCTCGAGCGTGACGCCGCGCGCGGCCTGATCCAGCCGGCGGAAGCCGAGGAGGCGCGCGCCGAAATCGCCCGCCGCATCCTTCGGCTGGGAAATGCCGGCCAGGCCGATGCCGCGACGCTTCAGCAGCCGTCAAAGGCGGCCAGGCTGGTGGCGACATCAGCGGTGCTGATGGTCCCGCTGCTCAGCTGGGGCCTGTACAGCCAGCTCGGCTCGCCGGATCTGCCGTCGCAGCCGCTTGCCGAACGGCTGGCCAAGAATCCGGCCGATAGTTCGGTCGACGAGTTGGTGGCGCGCGCCGAGGCCCATCTTGCCGCCAACCCTGGCGATGGACGCGGCTGGGACGTGCTCGCCCCGATCTATCTGCGCCTGCAGCGCTTTCCCGATGCCGTGACCGCCTATCGCAATGCCATCCGCCTCGATGGCGACACGGCTGCCCGCGAGGCCGGTCTCGGCGAAGCGATTGCCAATGCGGCCGGCGGCATCGTTTCGGCCGATGCGCAATCCGCTTTCGAACAGGCGCTAAAACTCGACCCGGCAAACGCGAAAGCCTCGTTCTATTTGGCGATGGCGCTGGCCCAGGAAAGCCGCATACCCGAGGCAACCACGGCTTGGCAGAAAATGCTCGATTCCCTGCCGCAGGATTCGCCATGGCGCGGAGCTGTCCAACAGGCACTGGCCGAGGCCGCCAACCGCAGCGTCGCGTCAGGAGAGCCCGCCAAAGGCCCCGACGCCGCAGCCGTCGATGCCGCCTCGTCGATGGCGCCGCGGGACAGGCAGGCCATGATCGAAACCATGGTCGCCGGCCTCGACGAAAAATTGCGGCAAAATCCGCGCGACACGGAAGGATGGATGCGGCTCATTCGTTCCTATGTTGTGCTGGGCAAGGCCGACCAGGCGCGGGACGCGCTGCATCGCGGTATTGCCGTGTTTGGCGCCGACAGTGAGGAAGCGAAGAAATTCACCGCCTTTGCCGCCTCGCTCGGCCTGACGGCGACGGAGTAGGACATGACGCGCAAGCAGAAGCGATTGTCGGTGATTGTCGGAGGTCTTGCCTTCCTCGGCGCCGCCACCGGGCTGACCTTCTATGCGTTGGGCCAGAAGGCCTCCTATTTCTATATGCCCGCCGATCTGACCACCGCCAGCTTGCAGCCGGGACAGCGCATCAGGCTCGGCGGCCTCGTCGAAAAGGGCACGGTCGTGCGCGGGCAGGGCGCGACGGTTGCGTTCTCGGTCACCGACACGCACAAATCGGTCAAGGTCAGCTATACCGGCATCCTGCCCGATCTGTTCCGCGAGGAGCAGGGCGTCATCACCGAAGGCAGCTTTGGCGCCGACGGCGTTTTCGTCGCCGACAGCGTGCTGGCCAAGCATGACGAGCGCTACATGCCCAAGGAAGTCGCTGACGGGCTGAAGGCCAAGGGCGTGTGGCAAGAGAGCAAGAGCCAGTAATGGTTGAGACCGGACACTTCGCGCTCGTCCTCGCCTTTGTGCTGTCGCTGGTGCAGACGCTGGTGCCGCTGATCGGCGCCCGTACCGGCAACCAGAGGCTGATGGCTGTCGGCGGTCCCGTCACGGTCACAGGCTTCGCGCTCACGGCGCTATCGTTCGCAGCACTCGCCGGCGCCTATGCAAGTTCCGATTTCTCGGTGGCGAGCGTGTGGGAAAACTCGCATTCGCTGCAGCCGCTGATCTACAAGATCACCGGAACCTGGGGCAATCACGAAGGCTCGATGCTGCTCTGGGTGCTGATCCTGACCTTCTTCGGTGCGCTGGTCGCTGTCTTCGGCTCCAACCTTCCGGCGACGCTGCGCGCCAATGTGCTGGCCGTGCAGGGGGCGATCGGCGCCACCTTCTTCCTGTTCATCCTGGCGACATCCAATCCGTTCACCCGGCTCAATCCGGCGCCGATCGAGGGCCGCGATCTCAACCCGGTCCTGCAGGATCTTGGCCTCGCCATCCATCCGCCGCTGCTCTATCTCGGCTATGTCGGGTTCTCTATCTGCTTTTCCTTCTCGGTCGCCGCCCTCATCGAAGGCCGCATCGATGCCTCCTGGGCGCGCTGGGTGCGGCCGTGGACGCTGGTCGCCTGGATGTTCCTCACCGGCGGCATCGCGATGGGCTCCTACTGGGCCTACTACGAGCTCGGCTGGGGCGGCTTCTGGTTCTGGGATCCGGTCGAAAACGCCTCCTTTATGCCGTGGCTGGCCGGCACGGCTCTTCTGCATTCGGCGATCGTCATGGAGAAGCGTTCGGCGCTCAAGATCTGGACGCTGCTGCTTGCCATCCTCACCTTCTCGCTGTCGCTGCTCGGCACCTTCCTGGTGCGCTCCGGCGTGCTGACCTCGGTGCATGCTTTCGCCACCGATCCGACCCGCGGCATCTTCATCCTGTGCATTTTGACGCTGTTCATCGGCGGCTCGCTGGCCCTGTTTGCGCTGCGCGCCTCGCGGCTGACGGCCGGCGGCCTGTTCCACCCGATCTCGCGCGAAGGCGCACTCGTCCTCAACAATCTGTTCCTGACCACGGCCACGGCCACCGTGCTGGTCGGCACGCTCTATCCGCTGGCGGTCGAAGCGCTTTCGGCCGGCAAGATCTCAGTCGGCGCCCCCTTCTTCAACCTGACATTCGGCCCGCTGATGGTGCCGCTGCTGGTCGTGGTTCCTTTCGGACCATTGCTCGCCTGGAAGCGCGGTGACCTCTATGCCGTCGCCCAGCGCTTGATGGCGGCTTTCGGCGCCGCTCTCCTGGCGATGCTGGTCACCGGGCTGTTCATCGACGGCGCGTCGGTGTTCGCCGCCCTTGGTGTCGGCCTCGCCTGCTGGCTGGTCTGCGGCGCGCTCACCGACCTCGCCGTCAAGTCCGGCTTTGGCAATGTGTCGCACGCCATCATGCTGCGCCGTTTCGCCGGCCTGCCGCGTTCGGTGTTCGGCACTGCACTTGCCCATCTCGGCCTCGGGCTGACGACGCTCGGCATTGTCGGCACGCTGTGCTTCGGCACCGAAAGGATACTGTCGATGCATGCCGGCGAGAGCGTCGAACTCTCCGGCCACACGCTGCGTTTCGACGGCCTCTTCCCGGCGCAGGGTCCGAACTACAGCGAGCAGCGCGGCCGCTTTTCCCTGATCGGCGCCGATGGCGGCGTTTCAGCCGAAATCACCTCGGCCAAGCGCTTCTTTCCGGTGCGGCAGACGACGACGACCGAATCCGGCATCGAGACGATCGGCTTCAACCAGCTCTATCTGTCGCTGGGCGATGAAGGCACCGATGGATCCGTCGTGGTGCGCCTGTGGTGGAAGCCGCTGGTGACGCTGATCTGGGGCGGAGCTCTGGTGATGATGGCGGGAGCCGCAATGTCGCTGCTCGACCGTCGCCTGCGGGTTGGCGCACCCTCGCGCCGCCGCAAGCAGGCAGCCTCCATGCCGTCGGCAGGCGCGCCGTGAGCACCAGGTTCTCGTTGGCCTCGCTCACCCTGCTTCTGGCGCTGCTGTTTGCCGGCGCCGCGCAAGCGGTGAAACCGGACGAGGTTCTCACCGATCCGGCGCTCGAGGCGAGGGCGCGGCTCCTGTCGGAAGGCCTGCGCTGCATGGTCTGCCAGAACCAGTCCATCGACGAATCCGATGCAGACCTCGCCCGCGACCTGCGCATCCTGGTGCGCCAGCGCCTGGTTGCCGGCGATACCGACCAGCAGGTGATGGACTATATCGTGTCGCGCTACGGCGAGTTCGTGCTGTTGAAGCCGCGCTTCAGCCCGCGCAACGCCTTGCTTTGGGGCACGCCGGTGCTTCTGCTTCTAGTCGGCGGCATTTTCATTGTGCTGACCACACGCTCCCGCCGCTCGTTGGCAACCAAGGCGCTGAGCGCCGAGGAACAGGCGGCGCTGGACAAGATGCTGAGCGACTAGCTCGGCCATTCCTCCAAAGGCCAGTCCCGCGACGTGTGGATGGCGCGCAGGATAACAATGCTCTGACGGCCGGCGATCAGGCGCAATTCATAGGCAATGATGTAGGGCAGGCGGCCGATGGGCTTCTCATAAGTGCCTGTTACCCGGCCAGGTCGGCCCGTCGCCATATCACCAAGGCCCCGGCCCATTTCACGGATACGGTCCGCGAGGCGTCGGGCGGCGGCAGGATTGTCCTGAGCGATAAAGGCAACTTGCTGCGTGAGATCGTCCAGCGCTTCTCGCGACCAGGTGACGAACCGCTTCACGCCTTGCCTGCGCGCCTGGCTTTCGCTGCTTCGATCACCGCGTCGAGCTCCGCCATGGCGTCGTCGTGGGGCACGACACGGCCAGCCTCTGCGTCGGCCATGCCACGTTTTATGCCTTCGATGATATCCAGCTCGCGATCGACATAGGCTGAGACCGCCTCGGCGGCGAGGAACGATTTACTACGCCTGGTATCGGTAGCGATCTGCTCCAGCTTCAGCTTGGTCTCGGACGAGACTCGAATGGTCATGGTGGTGCTTGCTGTCATTGTGAAAGCCTTGTGCTGAGTTGTGTACACCATAGGGCAGCAGGCGAGCGCAACCAAGCGATTTGTGCGACCGCCCAACATTACAAAACTTTCATGCACCGGAAATGGCGCCGTAATGTGCGCCTCTCTATTTCTCTTGTCCGAGGATGCTCTGCCTGAGCCGCATCCAGTGAAAAGAGGATACGAGACCCATGACTATCGCCCCCAACCCATATTCCCGCACCCGCAAACGCCTGTTGGCCGCCGCCGCTTCGCTGGCCATTGCCGGCGGCATCGGTTTCGGCGCCGTTGCCACTGGTACAGCTCCCGTTCTGGCCGACGCCGTGCGGGTCGAAGCGCCCCAGGTGCCGGGCTTTGCCGATGTCGTCGAGCGCGTTTCGCCGGCCGTGGTCAGCGTCAAGGTCAAGGCCAAGATCGAGCCTGCCGCCGATGACGGCTCCGACCAGTCCGACGATCCGGACGGCATGAACAACCTGCCCGACAATCCGCAGCTGCGCCAGTTCTTCAAGCAATTCCGCGGCTTTGGTGATCAGAACGGCCATGACGGCGGCAATCGTCGCTTCAGCCACCGCGACCATAACAACGACCAGCCGCGTCCGGTGGCGCAGGGTTCTGGCTTCTTCATCTCCGATGACGGCTATCTCGTCACCAACAACCATGTCGTCGAGGAAGGCTCCGCCTTCACAGTGGTGATGAATGACGGCAAGGAGCTTGACGCCAAGCTGATCGGCACCGATCCGCGCACCGATCTGGCGGTGCTCAAGGTCGATGGCGTCGGCAAGTTCACCTATGTCGATTTCGCCGACGATTCCAAGGTTCGCGTCGGCGACTGGGTGGTGGCCGTCGGCAATCCGTTCGGCCTCGGCGGCACCGTCACCGCCGGCATCGTCTCGGCCCGTGGCCGTGATATCGGCGCCGGTCCCTATGATGACTTCATCCAGATAGACGCTTCGGTCAACCGCGGCAATTCGGGCGGCCCGACCTTCAACCTTAACGGCCAGGTCGTCGGCATCAACACCGCGATCTTCTCGCCGTCGGGCGGAAGCGTCGGCATCGCCTTCGACATTCCGGCCTCGACCGCCAAGCAGGTGGTGCAGGATCTGATGAAGAGCGGCTCGGTGCAGCGTGGCTGGCTCGGCGTCGAAATCCAGCCGGTTACATCGGACATCGCCGAATCGCTGGGCCTGAAGTCGCAGAACGGGGCTCTGGTTTCGGGCGCCCAGGACGGTGGCCCCGGCAAGAAGGCCGGCATCACCGCCGGTGACGTGATCACCCAGGTCGAAGGCAAGGACGTCGCATCGCCGAAGGAACTGGCTCGTCTGATCGGCGCCTACCCACCCGGCAAGTCGGTCGACGTCACGGTGTGGCGCGACGGCAAGAGCCAGACCATCAAGGTCGATCTCGGCACGTTGCCATCCACTGACAAGCAGGCCTCGGCCGACCCGCAGCAGCCCGCGGCACCGGCAAAGCCCGCCGCGCTGGCCGATCTCGGCCTCACCGTCACCAAGTCGGAAAACGGCAAGGGCCTGGTGGTGACCGATGTCGATCCCGACAGCGATGCCGCCGACCGCGGCATCCAGCCCGGCGATGTCATCACCTCGGTCAACTCGACGGAGGTGAACGGCACCGACGACGTCGCCAAGGCGATGGCCGATGCGGTCAAGTCCGGCCGCAAGGCGGTGCTGATGCAGATCACCCGCGACGATTCAAACCGCTTCGTCGCGCTGCCAGTCGCCAAAGGCTGACATCACACAGTTTCCAGTGCGGCGGTTTCAACACCCCCGAGCCGCCGCACGGGAAGCAAGGGGCCGATCGCGTTAGTCAGTCATCGTGTTCTGCCCCCGGCGGCAGCGGGCCCCCATCGCCCGCTGCCGCTCTAACAGCGAAGCATGTCGCCCAAAAGTGCACTGCGGTTTTGGCAAAACGACATGCTTGAACGAAAGCTTTTGCGCTCATGGCGGCCCCTCAATCTTCCGGCGAAATCGCGTATAACGGCTCTATGAAGATTCTCGTCATAGAAGACGATCGCGAGGCGGCCGACTATATGCAGAAGGCCTTTGCCGAGGCTGGGCACACCGCCCATGTCGCCGGCGACGGCGAAACCGGCTTTGCGCTGGCCGATGCCGGCGACTATGACGTGATGGTCGTCGATCGCATGATGCCACGCCGCGACGGGCTCTCCGTCATTGCCGGCCTGCGCTCGCGCGGCAACACCACGCCGGTGCTGATCCTGTCGGCGCTGGGCGAAGTCGATGACCGCGTCACCGGTCTGCGCGCCGGCGGGGACGACTATCTGACCAAGCCCTATGCCTTTTCCGAATTGCTCGCCCGCGTCGAGGTGCTGAACCGCCGCGCCAGCGCCAGGGAGGCCGAAACCGTCTACCGGGTCGGCGATCTCGAGCTTGACCGGCTGTCCCATTCGGTCAAGCGCGCGGCGCGCGAGATCACGCTGCAGCCGCGCGAATTCCGCCTGCTCGAATATCTGATGCGCCATGCCGGCCAGGTGGTGACGCGCACCATGCTGCTCGAAAATGTCTGGGACTATCATTTCGATCCGCAGACCAACGTGATCGACGTTCACGTCTCGCGCCTGCGTGGCAAGATCGAGAAGGGTTTCGACAAGCCGATCCTGCATACGGTTCGCGGCGCCGGCTATATGCTGAAGAGCGGCTAGAGCATGATCCCAAAAAGTAGGTACCGGTTTTTGGAGAAGATCATGCTCCAACAAAGGGGTAGGTCATGATGAGATTTCAGCCAAATCTCATCATGAGCTAGAACTCGATGGCCCTTTCCCTGCCGGCCATCATGAGGACGACGGCGGCGCGGCTTTCAGCGCTTTATTTCCTGCTTTTCGCGCTATGTGCCGTGTTGCTGGTCTTCTACATGACGTCGTTGTCGGCCCGCATGCTGACCGGCCAGACCCAGCAGACCATCAATGACGAGGTGCTCGGCCTCGCCCGTGCCTATCAGAGCGGCGGCCTGCCGCGGCTGGTGCGCGTCGTCGAGCAGCGCTCGCGCCAGCCCGGCGCCAACCTCTATCTCATTGCCGACGTCAACGGCCAGATCCTCACCGGCAACGTGCAGAGCCTGGCGCCGGGGGTGCTCGAGACCGATGGCTGGACGACCGAACCCTTCTCCTATCGCCGTTTCGGCGAAGGTGAGCTCGAACGGCAGCGCAACCAGGCTTCTGACCCGAACGGCGCGCAGCCCGGCGAGACCGAAATTCAGTCCGAGGGCGAGAAGGGCCACAACGCCATCGCGCTGGTGCTGCGGCTGCCCAACCAGATGATCATGCTTGTCGGTCGCGATCTCGGCGAGCCCGAGCGCTTCCGCGCCGTCGTCCGCCGCGCCCTGATGCTGGCGCTGGGCATGATGGGCCTGGGCGGGCTGCTGATCTGGTTCCTTGTCGGCCGCGCCGCGCTGAAGCGCATCGACAGCGTCTCGGAGGCAAGCCGCCGCATTATGGGCGGCGATCTCACGGGACGGCTGCCGGTGACCGGCGCCGGCGATGAGTTCGACCGCCTGTCGGAAAACCTCAACACCATGCTGGCCAGGATCGCGACGCTGAACGAAGGGCTGAAGCAGGTCTCCGACAACATCGCCCATGATTTGAAGACGCCGCTGACCAGACTGCGCAACCGCGCCGAGGCCACACTTTCGGGCAAGCACAAGACCACCGACTACCGGCAGGCGCTGGAAGGCACCATCGCCGAATCCGACCAGCTGATAAAAACCTTCAACGCCATCCTGATGATCTCCAGGCTGGAGGCCGGCTATTCCTCGGAGAGCACCAGCAAGGTCGATCTCGCCGCCGCGGTGCATGACGTTGTCGAGCTTTATGAGCCGGTGGCGGAGGAGGCTAGCGTGGTGCTTGAAACTGCCGCGGACGGGAATTTTTCCGTCGATGGCAACCGCGAGCTGATCGGCCAGGCACTGTCGAACATCGTCGACAACGCCATCAAATACTCGACCGATGCGACGGAAAAGCCTGCCGTGCGCGTAGCCCTGCAGCGCGTCGGTCACGAAATCCGCCTTTCCGTTTCCGACAATGGCCATGGCATCCCCGACGATGCCGACCGCGCCAGGGCGACCGAGCGCTTCGTGCGGCTGGAAAAGAGCCGCTCGCAGCCGGGATCCGGTCTTGGCCTCAGCCTCGCCAAGGCGATCATGACTTTTCACAATGGCCGGCTTGAACTTCTGCCTGCCAATCCCGGATTGTCCGTTATCATGAGCTTCCCGGCGCGGGAGGACCATTGATGGCGGTGAGGATGGCTGCGAAACGGATCGAGACCGAATGGCGCCTGCAACTGGCGGCGCAGCTCGCGCCGCTGGATGAGGCCCGCGCCCGGCGTGAACTGTCGGAGATCGCTGGCGATGCCAAGGACGAGAACCTGCCGCGGCTGGCGAAATTCCTAGGGGGCAAGGGCGCCGCACAGGAGTTTCTCGCTGCCGTCTTCGACCTCTCGCCCTTCCTCCGCGATGTCGCGCGCCGCCGGCCGCAAATCCTCGACGCGCTGTTCGATGGCAGTGTCGAGGCTCGGCTGCTCGCCATCGCCGAAGCGATCGGCAAGGTCGCCTTTTCCGAGACCGTTTCCGAATCCAGCCTGATGATGGAACTCAGGCAGTGGAAGGGTGAAGCTCACTTCCTGATCGCACTTGCAGACCTCTCCGGCGAGGCCGATGCCGCGCTGACGGTAAGGCGCCTCAGCAATCTCGCCGATGCCTGCACCTGCGCGGCGGTCGACTTCCTGCTGCGCGAGGCGCACAGCCAAGGCAAGCTCAAATTACCCGATCCCGAAAATCCGTCACGGCAATCCGGCTGGATCGTGCTCGGCATGGGCAAGCTTGGCGCGCATGAACTGAATTTCTCCTCCGACATCGACCTCGTCGTCTTCTTCGATCCGGATGCGCCGGCAATCGTCGATCCGCTCGACGCCACAGAGCTGTTTGCGCGCCTGACCCGCAGGCTGGTCCGCATCCTGCAGGACCGCACCGGGCACGGCTATGTCTTCCGCACCGATTTGAGGCTTCGTCCCGATCCAGGCTCGACGCCGCTGGCGATCCCGGTCGAGGCAGCACTTCGCTACTATGAGGCGCGCGGCCAGAACTGGGAGCGCGCCGCCATGATCAAGGCGCGTCCCGTGGCCGGCGATCTCGATGCCGGGGATGCGTTCCTGCGGGAATTGCAGCCCTATGTCTGGCGCAAATACATGGACTATGCGGCGATCGCCGACGTTCATTCGATCAAGCGCCAGATCCATGCCCACAAGGGTCATGGCGAGATCGCGGTCAAAGGACACAACGTCAAGCTCGGCCGCGGCGGGATTCGCGAAATCGAATTCTTCGTCCAGACCCAGCAACTGATCGCCGGCGGCCGTTTTCCGGAGCTGCGCGGCCGCGAGACGGTGCCGATGCTGGGTGCGCTGGCGGCGCGCAACTGGATCACCGCCGATGCACGCGACGCGCTCACGCAGCAATATTGGTTTCTGCGCCGCGTCGAACACGCCATCCAGATGGTCGCCGACGAGCAGACGCATATTCTGCCCGACGATGATGAAGGGCTGGAACGCATCGCCCATATGCTGGGCTTTGCCGATGCCGCCAGATTTGCCGAAACCTTTCGCGCGGCTTTGCATGAGGTCGAGCGCCATTACGCCGCCCTGTTCGAGACCGCGCCTGAATTGTCGGCCGGCGTCGGCAATCTGGTCTTCACCGGCGATGTCGACGATCCCGACACGCTGCAGACCTTGCACGGCCTTGGCTTCCAGCGGCCAAGCGACATCTGCCGCGTGATTCGAGGCTGGCATTTCGGCCGCTACCGCGTCACCCAGTCTGCGGAAGCGCGCGAGCGGCTGACCGAACTGACGCCGGCGCTGCTCAAAGCCTTCGGCCAGACGCGCCGGGCCGACGAGGCGCTGGTTCGCTTCGACGAATTCCTCGCCGGCCTGCCCGCCGGCATCCAGCTGTTTTCGCTGCTGCAGTCGAATCCCGCCCTGCTGAAACTAATGGCGACGATCATGGGCGCCGCGCCTCGGCTGGCGGCAATCATCACAAGGCGCCCGCATGTCTTCGACGGTCTGCTCGACCCGGCGCTGCTCGCCGAACTGCCCAACCGAGCCTATCTCTCAGCGCGGTTGGCCGCTTTCATCGAAGGCGACCGGGCTTATGAGGACGTGCTCGACCGTTTGCGCATCTTTGCCTCCGAGCAGAAATTCCTGATCGGTGTCAGGCTGCTCGCCGGCTCGATCGACCCGGCGCGCGCCGGCCGCGCCTTTTCCGATCTCGCCGACCTCACCATCGACGCCGCATTGCAGGCGGTGACCACCGAATTCGCGCTGCGTCATGGCCGCATCGCCGGCGGCACCGTGTCGCTGCTCGGCATGGGCAAACTCGGCAGCCGCGAGCTCACCGCCGGCTCCGATGTCGACCTCATTCTGCTCTACGACCACGACGCGAATGCCGACGAGTCCGACGGCGACAAGCCGCTCGCACCATCGCACTACTATACCAGGATGACGCAGCGGCTGATCGCGGCTGTCTCGGCGCCGACCGCCGAAGGCGTTCTCTACGAGCTCGATTTGCGCTTGCGGCCATCCGGCAACAAGGGGCCGGTGGCCACCCACATCGATGCCTTCAAGAAATACCAGCGCCAGGAGGCCTGGACCTGGGAGCACATGGCGCTGGCCCGGGGGCGCGCCATCGGCGGCGACGCGGCCCTTTGCGCCGAGGTCGAGGCCGAGGTGGCGGCACTTCTGGCCTTGCCGCGCGACGCCGCCAAGGTGAGGGCGGAGGCATCCGAGATGCGCGCGCTGATCGAGAAGGAAAAATCGCCGCGCGATCTCTGGGACATCAAGCTCATCTCCGGCGGCCTCATCGACCTCGAATTCATCGCGCAGGTGGCGGTTATAACCGGGCAGGTCGAAGCCGGCCGCAGGGTGACCGCGACCGGCGAAATCCTGGCGCATCTGTCGCCGGATTTCGCCGAGGCCGACGTCAGGCAGCAGCTTTGCGGAGCCTACCAGCTCTATCTGGCGCTGACCCAGATGACGCGGCTTTGCCTCACCGGCGCATTCGAACGCGATGACGTTCCGCCGGGATTGTCGGATCTGCTTCTGGCGGTGACTGACCTGCCGGATTTCGGTGTGCTGGAAGCACATCTCAAGGAAACGTCGCAAAAGGTCAGAAAGGATTTCGACCTTTTGCTTCGTACGAAACGGTTGTGAGGGCGTGAAGCTCTGGCGGCTGTTTCGGATCGCATCGGGGGTGACGATGCAACAGGAGATACCCATGAGACCGGACTTGCCCTTGCCTTCGTCGCGCTTGCCGGCGCCGTCGGCACCACCGCCTATGCCGAGAACAATGCCAGCGCCAGAATGCGCGAGGGCACCATGATGCGCCTCGACAAGGCGATGAAGGATTCCAACGGCACCATCAGCTTCGACCAGTTTTCCGACGCCATGAACGCGCGGCTGAAGAAGCTGGTCGCCGATAATGGCGGCAAGCTGACAGTCGCCCAGCTCGCTGACGCGCTGGAGAAGGCGCGGTTCGAGGAAATGGCCAAGCGCATCGTTGCCCGCTACGACAGCAAGGGCGACGGCACGCTGACCACGGACGACATCACCGGGCGCGAGAAAAAGGTGTTCGCGATGCTCGACCGCAACAATGACGGCAAGATCGAGCGCAACGAACTACCAAAGAACGGCCGCATGGGCCACCACCGCCACTGGGACGGTGGTGACGACAGCATGGAGTGAGTGGTGATTGTGGCTCCGGCGGCGAAGCCGCCGGAGTCCTTGCATGACCGCGCCTACTCAGTCCTTGAACGCAGCGGAGAGCACCGCTTCGCATTGGCGGGCCGTCAGGCCGCCGCCTTCACCGCCGGTTGCGCCTTCTTCACCGGGATGCGCACCGACACGATCGTGCCGACGCCTTCGGTCGAGCGGATTTTCAGCGCTCCTCCTTGCAACTCGGCCAGCGAGCGCGAGATGGCAAGGCCGAGGCCGGAACCGGCGTGGTTCTTCGAAAACTGGTTCTGCACCTGTTCGAAGGGGCGGCCAAGCTTGCTCAGTGCCTCCTTCGGAATGCCGCAGCCATTGTCCTCGATGGTCAGCACCAGCGCGCCTGACGTGTTGCGGGCGCGCACCGAGATATGGCCGCCCTGGCCGGTGAACTTCACCGCATTCGACAGCAGATTGATGGCGATCTGCTTGATCGCCCGGCGGTCGGCGAACAGCGTCATCGTATCGGCGATGCGGGTTTCGACCGTGATCGATTTCTCCGCCGCCTGCAGCGAGATCACCCGCACCGTCTCGCGGATCAGCGGGCAGAGATCGATTTCCTCGCGGTCCATCGAGAATTGGCCGGCCTCGATCTTCGACATGTCGAGTATGTCGTTGATGACGCCCAGCAGATATTTGCCGCTGCCGTTGATGTCGTTGGCATATTCCTCGTAACGCGGCGAACCCAACGGCCCGAACAGGCCCTGTTCCATCAGTTCGGAGAACCCGATGATGGCGTTGAGCGGCGTGCGCAGTTCATGCGACATGTTGGCCAGGAACTCGGACTTGGCCCGGTTGGCGGCCTCGGCGCGCTCGGTTTCCTTCATGTATTCGCGGTTGAGTTCGACCAGTTCCTTGGCGCGTTCCTCCTCGGCACGGCGGGCAAGGCTGAGGTCGTGGATGGTCGCCATCAGCCGGCGCTCGCTGTCGACCAGCTTTTCCTGGTGCAGCTTGATCTGGGTGATGTCGGAGCCGACGGAGACCGTGCCGCCGTCCCGGGTCCTCAGTTCGTTGACCTGCAGCCAGCGTCCGTCGGAAAGCTGCCGCTCGAAGGTCGCGCCGCCTTGTGGCCCGTTGGTGTTGGCCAGCCGCCGTTCCGAGGCGAAGGCCAGCATGCGCTCTTCAAGCACGGCGCGCGCAGCGCCCGGCATGACGTCGCGGTCCGACAGGCCGTTGTCCTTCTGGTATTTGGAATTGCACATGATCAGGCGCTGGGCGGCATCCCACAGCACGAAGGATTCGTTGATGTTTTCGATCGCGGTCCGCAGGCGCAGGTCGGCCGCCTCCGAGCGCAGCGCCAGATGCCGCTGCTCGGTGACGTCGACGGCAATGCCGATCAGCTGGATCTCAGGCGCTTCCGGGTCGATCACCTGGGCCCTGGCGCGCATCCACACCCACTGGCCGTCGGCGTGACGCATCCGGAACACCTGGTCGATATGGTGGATCTCGCGCTCGACGATTTTGTTGGCCAGCTCGAACAGGTCGCCGTCCTCGGGGTGGATGATGTCGTCGACCTCGCCGAACGACAGCATCGAGTTGCAGGGCTCGTAGCCCAGCATGTCGTACATCGAGCGCGACCAGTACATCTTGCCGCGCACCATGTCCCAGTCCCACAGGCCGCAGCGACCGCGAACCAGCGCCATGTCGATGCGCTGATGGGCTTCGAGATAGATGCGGTCGGCTGTCTGGGCGCGCGATGCCTGGCCGAAATAGGCGTAGAGGATGATGATCAGCACGCCGGCTGTCAGCACAAACAGCGTGACGTTGAGCGAGACGGTCTTGCGCCAGTTGTCGAACGCCGCTTCCTGCGGCACCAGCACGGCGGCGGCGTTCTTGCGGTCCCGGGTCAGGCTCACCGCCGCGTACCAGTCCTGGCCGCCGATGCTGACATCCATGACCCCGGCGCGGTCGCCGAACATGAACAGCGGCTGGCCGTCCAGCACCAGGCTGTCCAGCGATCGCCCTTGCCAGCCGGTCGACAGCGGCGACACGGCAATGATCTTGAAGGCGCTGTCGGTGATCACAAGCACATGGCTTCTGCCCATGGCGCCCTGGCGGCTCGTGCTTTCCAGAAGATCAATTGCACCGCTGGATGCCGCGGTCGGGTCGGCCGAGATTGCGTTCGCCATCTGGCCGGCGGCGAGACCTAGCACCGCCTTGCCGTCGCGCTCGGCCTCGTCGCGCTCGTTCATCAGCGACAGCACGCGCAGTGCGGCGATGACGATCAGGAAGATGATGATGAGAGCCGGTATCGAACGGCGCAGAAGGGGTTCGGCAGCCAGGAGCCGCCGGTAGGCTGGTTCAGCGATGAGCCGCGTATTGCCGGCGAGGCCGTCGCCTCGCGCCTTGCGCCGCTCAAAAGCCGTCCCTTCGGGCGCGCCCCACGCGTCCGCCTTGGCCATAAATGGCACTCCCCGAATTTCCGTACGCTTGACGATCCGGCAACACCGCACATCCGAATCGTCTGTAAAGAATCAAAGGTGATTCGCCTTGTCCAGAGGCGCGGCCGAAAAACATTAAAAATTGATTGAAATAACGCTGAAATCCCTCCCCTTGAGGGGAGGGTGGCCCGAAGGGCCGGGTGGGGTCCTCGGCGAAGCGCTCGACTCTCTCAATCACGGTCGAAGTTGGTCGAGGTCGCGCACTGCCGCAACGACCCCACCCGTCCATCCGCCTTCGGCGGCTGTCCACCGTCCCCTCAAGGGGGAGGGATCAGGCCAGCGTTCGCTCCACAATGTCCCGCAAATCCGCCGACAGGTTCTCGGCACCGGCGATGGCCAGCAGCGCTTCCCTGGCCTTGGCTTGCCTGCCCGGCTCCAGCGAGCGCCACGAGCGCAGCGCTGTCGCCAGCCTGGCCGCCACTTGCGGATTGCGTTTTTCAACCTCGAGTACGGTCTGGGTAAAAAACCGGTAGCCTTCGCCATCGGCGCGGTGGAAGCCGGTCTGGTTGGCGCTGGCGAATGTGCCGACCAGCGAGCGCACCCGGTTCGGATTGGCCATCGAGAAAGCTGCGTGACCAGTCAGCTCGCGTACCGTGTCGACTGTCCGGCGTCCCGGCACGCTGGCCTGGATCTGGAACCATTTGTCCATGACCAGCGGATCGGCGCCATAACGCGCCTCGAAATCGGCCAGCGCCTTGATCGCCTCCGGCGAACCGTCATGGCGGTGCGCAAGGACGGTCAGCGCTGCGGCGCGGTCGGTCATGTTGGTCGCGGTTTCGAAATGCCGGGCGGCGAGCGCAGCACCTTTCGGCAGCAGCGAGAGGTAGTCGAGCAGGATGTTGCGCAGCGCGCGGCGTCCCGCACTTGCCGCGTCGGGGCTGAACGGCCCGTCGTCGGCGAGGCGGCCGTATAGGTCGGTGAACGTTTGCTGATTGGCGCGCGCGATTGCCAGCGCCAACGCCTCGCGAGCGGCAAAGATAGCGTCGGGATCGATGTTCGTGCCGATGTCGCGGGCAATGTCGGCCTCGCCCGGAAGTGACAGCGCAAGCGCCCGGTAGGCAGGTTCCAGGGTCTCGTCGCCGGCGATCTTGCCGGCAAGTCCGGTCAGCCTGGCGGTGAAAGCCGGCTTCGCGCCGCCGAGGATCTGGCGGAAGGCCGCTATCAGCGCATCGGTGAGCAGCGTGTTGAACGCCTGCCAGCGCGCGAAGGCATCGCTGTCATGGCCGGCGAGGAAGAACTGGTCGTCGGCCTTCTGCTCGACCGAAAGCGTGATCGGCGCCGAAAAGCCGCGATTGAGCGACACCGCCGGCCGCTCGGCGACGCCTGAGAAGCGCACCATATGTCGGCGCTTGCGGATATGGATGACACCGTCTTCGACGGTGGCGCCTTCGACGCCCCCATAGGCGACCGGTTCGCCGCCGGCGCCGACCAAGCCGAAGGCGAGCGGAATGTGCATCAGGCGCTTGCGGCTCTCCGACGGTGTCGGCGGCACCGACTGCTCGATCTCGAGGGTAAACTCGCGCGTCGCCGGATTGTGCGTCGAACTGACGGTCAGGTTCGGGGTGCCCGCCTGGTGATACCAGAGCGCGAACTGAGACAGGTCGCGCCCGGAGGCGTCCTCGAACACCTTCAGGAAGTCCTCGATCGTCGCGGCCTCGCCATCATGGCGCTCGAAATAGAGGTCCATGCCGGCGCGGAAAGCCTCGGCCCCGAGGATAGTGCGGATCATGCGCACGACTTCCGAGCCTTTTTCGTAGACCGTCGCCGTGTAGAAATTGTTGATCTCGCGGTAGCGGCGCGGCCGCACCGGATGCGCCAGCGGTCCCTGGTCCTCGGGGAACTGGTGCGCCCTCAGCGTGCGCACTTCGGCGATGCGCTTGACCGCGCGCGAGCGCTGGTCGGCGGAGAATTCATGGTCGCGAAAGACCGTCAGCCCTTCCTTGAGGCAGAGCTGGAACCAGTCGCGGCAGGTGATCCTGTTGCCGGTCCAGTTGTGGAAATACTCATGCGCGATGATCGCCTCGATATTGGCGAAATCGGCATCGGTGGCGGTTTCCCGGTCGGCCAGCACATACTTGTCGTTGAAGATATTGAGGCCCTTGTTCTCCATGGCCCCCATGTTGAAGTCGGAAACGGCGACGATGTTGAAGACGTCGAGGTCGTATTCGCGGCCGAAGGCCTGCTCGTCCCATTGCATCGAGCGCTTCAGCGCATCCATGGCGTAGCCGGCAAGCCCCTCCTTGCCTGGCTCGACATAGATGCCGAGTTCGACCTCGCGCCCGGACATGGTGACGAAACTGTCCGCAACCTTGCCGAGATTGCCGGCCACGAGCGCAAACAGATAGGACGGCTTGGGGAAGGGGTCGTCCCAGACTGCAAAGTGCCAGCCGTCGGCAAGCGCGCCGCTTTCGACCGGATTGCCGTTGGAAAGCAACAGCGGCGCTTCGTCCAGCCTCGCCTCGATACGCACGGTATAGACCGACAGGATGTCGGGGCGGTCGAGGAAATAGGTGATGCGGCGAAAGCCCTCGGCCTCGCATTGCGTGCAATAGACATTGCTGGAGCGGTAGAGGCCCATCAGCGCCTCATTGCTGGCCGGCGCGATCTCGGTCTCGAGCAGCAGCTGGAAACGGGGCGGCGGCCTCAAAATGGTCAGCTGGTCCGGCGTGGCGAGATACTCGGCCGGGGCAAGCTCGCGACCGTCGATGGCAATGCGCTTGAGCACCAGGCCGTCGCCGTCCAGCACCAGCGACGTCGAGGCGGCGGCGCCATCGCGGCGTTCGATCGTCAGCACTGCGGTGACACGCGTTGCGTCTGGCGAAAGGCGGAAGGTGAGGCCGGTTTGCGGGATGGAAAAGTCGTTGGGGCGGTAGTCTTCGAGCTTGAAGACCTGGCCGGTATCGGTTCGCATTCCCTTGGGTTTCCCTGTCGCTATCGGAGCCGCTGACGTGTCCTGGCCCATTAAATCTAAAGTTGCGCGCTCTTTACACGAAACGGTCACTCGACAAAACTGCGCCAATGCCTATTTCGGGGCGTTCCCCTTCCGCCATTATCGTGAGGCCTTGATGACCGTCGTCACATCGAAGTTCGGCATGGGCGCCTGTGTACCGCGTCGTTCGACGCGCATCTCAGCGGAGATCCGGGAAGCAACAAAACAGTGAAAGCCGGGCCTGGAGACGAAGCGGGCGGGAAACTGTCCGATCATCCCGGCGCGCATCGGCCCAAAAATCGATGTCGATTTTTGGAAAGCACGATGCGCAGATTTAAAGTGTCAGAGCGTCCTTTGCGCGTCGAAGACGACGCGCGGCGCTCTAATGTTCTCACCGGGATCATGCTCAAGGTCATGTCGGTGGCGGTCTTTGTCGGCATGCAAACCTGCATCAAGGCCGCCGGCACTTTGCCGGCCGGCCAGATCGTCTTCTTCCGCTCCTTCTTCGCCATCTTCCCGATCATCGTCTTCCTGGCCTTCAAGAGAAAACTCGGTACGGCGTTCGCCACCAAACGCCCGCTGAACCACATTGCGCGCGGTGTCGTCGGCGTTTGCGCCATGGGGCTCGGCTTCTTCGCGCTGACCCGGCTGCCGCTGCCGGAAGCGATCACGCTGAACTATGCCCAGCCTTTGCTGGTGGTGGTGTTCTCCTCGCTATTCCTCGGCGAAGCCATTCGCGTCTATCGCTGGAGCGCGGTTGCGGTCGGTCTGGTCGGCGTGCTGATCATCTCCTGGCCGGAGCTGACGCTGCTCACGTCGGGCGTCGCGCTCGGCGACCAAGAGGTGCTGGGCGTCATCGCTGCTCTTGTTTCTGCAGCAATCTCCGCCAATGCCATCCTGCTCGTGCGCAATCTTGTCCAGACTGAACGAACAGCGACCATCGTGTTGTGGTTCTCGGCGACGGCGAGTGTCATGGCGCTGCTTACGCTGCCCTTCGGCTGGCAGGCGCTGACGCCGCTGCAGGCCGGTCTGCTGGTCGCAGCAGGGTTCTGTGGCGGGCTGGCGCAGATTTTGATGACGGCGGCGTACCGCCATGCCGAAGCTTCGGTGGTGGCGCCGTTCGAATACACCTCGATGATCCTCGGCGTGGTCGTCGGCTATTTCGCCTTTGGCGATATCGCCACCATCAACACGCTCGTCGGCGGTGTGATCGTCGTTGCCGCCGGCATCTTCATCATCTGGCGCGAGCGCCAACTCGGCCTGGAACGCACCCGAACGCGCAAGGCAGCGCCACCACAGGGGTGAGGAGGTCCGCGGGGTTGGCTCAGTTAGCTTCCGCACGTTCCTTCGCCAGCCGCACCAGCACCGCTCGCGTCTGCTCGTCGGCCGGGAAGAAAGACTCGATCGCCAGTTCCGACAGCGTCACGTCAAGCGGCGTGCCGAAGACGGTGATGGTGCTGATGAAGGACAGCACCTGGTCGCCACGCGCCAGCCGCAGCGGATGGACGATGCCGTTGGGCTCGACCGGCACCGGCCGCGCGCCCTTGAGCCCGGAGGGATAGGTTCGCAATTCGCGCTCCAGCTCGACCAGGACGGGATCGCCGGCGGCATCGTTCTGGTGTTTCAGCCGCTCCAGCAGATGCGCCCGCCATTCCGCGAGATTGACGATGCGCGGTGCGATGCCGTTCGGGTGCAGGCTGAGGCGCAGCACATTGACCGGCGGCTGGAGCAGCGACGGCTCGGCAACATCGGCCAGAAACGGGCCGATGGCGGCATTGGCGGAAATCAGGTTCCAGTGCCGGTCGACGGCGAGGGCGGGGAACGGCTCATGCCCTTTGAGCACGCTCTCGACTGCGGCAAGCGCCGGCGCCAGCGTCGTATCTGTGAGTGGCCGCTCGCTGAAGCTCGGGGCAAAGCCGGCAGCCAGCAACAGCTGATTACGCTGCCGCAGCGGAATCTCAAGCTGCTCGGCCAGATGCAGCACCATCTCGCGCGAGGGCGCGGCGCGGCCGCTTTCGACGAAGGAGAGATGACGCTGGGAAATCTCAGCCTCCATTGCGAGATCAAGCTGGCTCATGCGCCGGCGCGTGCGCCATTCGCGGATCAGGCTGCCGGCGGAGGTTTGGGCTGTTGTCATGGGGGATGAGTAGGCCGGGGAGAGGCGTATTTCAATTACCTGGGAGGTCATTGGCGCGGTTCTCCCTTCTCCCCCTGTGGGAGAAGGTGGCCGAGCGAAGCTCGGTCGGATGAGGGGTGTTCCAGGGAACGCCAACGTCTCACTCCGCTGGAACACCCCTCATCCGTCTCGGCGCTGCGCGCCGATCCACCTTCCCCCACAAGGGTGGAAGGAAGAGGCGCGCTTCACCCCACCTCCCGCAACTTCGCCTTCACCTCGAGAAAATCCCGCCAGGCCAGCTTCTTGTGCGCAGGGGTCCGCAAGAGATAGGCCGGATGCAGCGTCGGCATCGCCGGAATGGCGACACCGGAAGCCGTGGTGTGGACGCGCCAATTGCCGCGCAGGCGCAGGATGCCCTCGGTCGTGTTGAGCAAGGTTTTGGCTGATGGGCCACCGAGATTGACCAGCACCTTCGGATTGACCAGCTCGATCTGCCGCTCGACGAACGGACGGCAGATCTCGGTCTCGTGCGGCGTCGGCGTTCGGTTGCCGGGTGGCCGCCAGGGAATGACGTTGGCGATATAGACCGAAGTCCGGTCAAGCCCGATCGCAGCCAGCATGCGGTCGAGCAGCCGGCCCGAGCGGCCGACGAAGGGCAGGCCCTCAATATCCTCGTCGCGGCCGGGCGCCTCGCCGACCAACATCACCAAACCTTCCGGATTGCCGTCGGCAAAGACCAGGTTCTTGGCGGTGAATTTGAGGTTGCAGCCATCGAACGACGCCATGTGCTGGCGCAGTTCGTCGAGCGTCGAGGCACTTGCCGCCATTTGCCGGGCCAGGGCCGCCTGTGCCTCGTCGGGCACCGTCGCCATGGCCGGAACGGAACGCGCCGGCGCGTCCGGCACCCGGCTTGCGTCCAGCCCGGGGCTGGCGGCGGCTTGTTCCGGAAACTTGTTTTCGCGAGGCGGCGCGGCAGGCGCCGTTGTGCGCTCGGGGCGCTTCGGTGCTGCCCCGGCAAACCGGTTCACCGGCGCGTCCTCCAACGCTTCGTCGACACCGGCAGAGGCGTAGAAGGCGAGCAACTCGGCCAGGTCGGATCGGTTGTTGGGGGAGGCGGCAGTCATGCCGGGCACATTCGTCCGCCGAGAGACGATTTGCAAGGTTGGGCGGTTAGTAATCTCCCCCTTAAGGAGGGAGATTACGCGCTCGTCGGCTTTCGCCAATCACGAAGGGCATTTCGTGGCGATTTTCACGGCGTCTGCCGCTTACCCCGTCGGTATCCGCGGATCCTGCACCAGATAGAACGTCCAGCGCGGCGTGTAGTCGGTGATCAGAAACTCGAAGCGTCCCCTCTTCAGCGGGTCGATCTGTCCACTCTTGAACAAGAGCCGGTCATAGGGTTCGAAATCGCGGTCGAAATCGGCGTACGCGCTCGACAGGATGTTGTCGGGCGTCTTGTTGCGCTGGTCGAAGGACAGGCCGTCGCCGAACACGCTCGGCTGGTTGAGTATCTCCTGCAGCTCGAACTGGAATTCGACCCAGGCCTGGCCGCTGTTGTTGAGCACCTCGATACGCATGTACAGGATGCCGTTGGCGAATTCGCCGTTGGTGCTGAACGGCTGGATCGGTTTGGTGGTGCGGATGGTGAGCGTCACCGGCGTCGACGAATTCAGCTCCTCGGAGATGACCAACGGATCTTCCTTGGTGCCGGTGCCCGAGGCGCCGGTGATGTGGAAACCGCCAAGCTCGTCGGAAAAGGAATAGGCGCCGGTCGCCCACACCTTCACCGGCTCGGCCTGAGCGCGAACCGGCGTAAGCATTGAAAGGGCGAGAAGGATCGCTCGGCACGTCCGGCCGGGCGGAAGGGGGAAGCGCGTCAATGAATAGCCGGACGGCGTGCGCATGGAAATAAGTATGGCCGATAAGAGAGCCGTCGAACAATTAAAATATGGGACGCTGAGCGCGGCCGCGCGCAAAACGCTTGCGGCAGAGTTGTCATCCGCGACTTTTTGTCGAAATCGGCATTGTCACGTCAGCGCCGGTTTCCTGTCGCGGATTGATGCGCTATGCAGCGCAGGAGCCAGCAAAATGCCGGAAACGGTTGGCCAGTGCGGAGGGGTTGATGAGCGAGATCGAACGCGAGAGCATGGAATTCGACGTGGTCATCGTCGGGGCCGGCCCGGCGGGCCTTGCCGCAGCGATCCGTCTCAAGCAGGTCAATCCCGAGCTTTCCGTCGTGGTGTTGGAAAAGGGCGGCGAGGTTGGTGCACACATTCTGTCAGGCGCCGTCGTCGATCCAATAGGCATCGACCGCCTGTTGCCGGGCTGGCGCGAGGAAGATGGCCATCCCTTCAAGACGCCGGTTACGGCCGACGATTTCCTGGTGCTCGGCCCCGCCGGCTCGTTCCGTCTGCCCAATATACTGATGCCGCCGCTGATGAACAATCACGGCAACTACATCGTCTCGCTCGGCAATGTCTGCCGCTGGCTGGCAACCAAGGCTGAAGCGCTAGGCGTCGAAATCTATCCGGGCTTTGCTGCCGTCAGCCTCGTCTACAACGATGCCGGCGCCGTCACGGGCGTCGTCACCGGCGACATGGGCGTCGAAAAAGACGGCACACATGGCCCGGGCTTTGCGCCGGGCATGGCGCTGATGGGCAAATACGTGCTGATCGGCGAGGGCGCGCGCGGTTCGCTGTCCAAGCAGCTGATCGCAAAATACAAACTGTCCGACGGGCGTGAGCCCGGCAAATACGGCATCGGCCTCAAGGAGCTGTGGCAGGTCAAGCCCGAGAACCACCGGCCGGGCCTGGTGCAGCACTCCTTCGGCTGGCCGCTCGACCTGAAGACAGGCGGCGGCTCCTTCCTCTACCACCTCGAGGATAACCAGGTCGCGGTCGGCTTCGTCCTGCATCTCAACTACAAGAACCCCTGGCTGTCGCCCTTCGAGGAATTCCAACGGTTCAAGACGCATCCGGCGATATCGCGCACCTTCGAGGGCGCCAAGCGCATCGGCTATGGCGCGCGCGCCATTACCGAAGGCGGCTGGCAGTCGGTGCCGAAACTCTCCTTCCCCGGCGGCGCGCTGATGGGGTGTGCGGCGGGCTTCGTCAACGTGCCGCGCATCAAGGGTTCGCACAATGCGGTGCTGTCCGGCATGCTGGCGGCCGAGCATGTCGCGCAAGCGATCGGCTCCGGCCGCGCCAATGACGAACTGTCGTCTTATGAGGACGCCTGGCGCGCGACCGATATCGGCAAGGATTTGAAGAAGGTCCGCAACGTCAAGCCGCTCTGGTCGCGCTTCGGCACCATTATCGGCGTCGGCCTCGGTGGTCTCGACATGTGGCTGAACACGCTGTTCGGCTTCTCGCCCTTCGGCACGCTGAAACATGGCAAGGCCGATTATGCCACGCTTGAGCCCGCGGCCAAGCACAAGAAGATCGCCTATCCCAAAGCGGACGGCGTGCTGACCTTCGACCGCCTGTCCTCGGTGTTCCTGTCCAACACCAATCACGAGGAAAACGAGCCGGTGCATCTCATCGTCGGCGACATGGAGTTGCAGAAGCGTTCCGAGCATGATGTCTTTGCCGGGCCTTCGACCCGCTATTGCCCGGCCGGTGTTTACGAATGGGTCGACAAGGACGGCAACGCCGCCGCCGATCCGTCTGCCAAGGATGTGCGCTTCGTCATCAACGCGCAGAACTGCGTGCACTGCAAGACCTGCGACATCAAGGATCCCAACCAGAACATCAACTGGGTGCCGCCACAAGGCGGCGAAGGCCCGGTCTATCAGGGCATGTGAGCCCCACCGACCGGGGCCGTCTCGACCAGCAAAAATGGCGGCGATGGCCGGGTTTACCAAGGCATGTAAGGCGCTCGGCGCCAAAGATTGTTGAAACCGTCGTCTGCTTGTGGTCTCATTGCCGCGTCCATGGGGAAAATGGCATGCGCGTGTTGGTCTTGTTTTGCGTCGCCGTCGTAAGCGCGGCCTGCGGCGTCGTCGGGACGGCGTCGGCGGGGGTGAAAACCGTCGTCAAGACGCGAACCTATGACATCACCGGCACGACAGGTGCCGGTCTGGTTATCGCCATGAACCGCAGGGGCCCCAAGCACGGTTTCATGACCCACGCCATCGCGCAGACAAGCTACACCGCCGACTGGAGCCTGGACGTGGGTCAGGTCAACGGCGTCTGCCGCCTGCGCCAGGCCAATGGAACGCTCAACATCGCCTACACCTACCCGCGCGTCGCCTCGGCCGTCACGCCGGCGCTGCGCAAACGCTGGAACCGGTTTTTCACAGGCGTTCTCGCTCATGAAGGAACCCATGGCCGTATCGCCGGGCAGATGATGCAGGCTGCCGAGCGGTCGGTTCGCGGCCTGAAATTTGCCAACGATCCGCAATGCAACAAAACGCGCGTCGAAGCCACGCGGCGCTTGCAAGCCACTTCCAAGCTCTATGAGGCAAAACAGATCGCGTTCGACGCGCGCGAGCACAGTGAAGGCGGCCATGTCGAGCGCATCATCGAGGCCTTGGTAGGCTTGTGAAACCGTAAGCCCCGTGGCGTACGATCTAGCCGCCCATGCTGGGCTGGATCAGCGACACAGTCGCGGTAGAATCCTCGTCGACCGGCTTGGTCTCGTCGCGCATCAATGAAAATTCCACCATCACCGGCAGATGGTCGGAGCCGGTCTCTTCCATCTGCGTCGACGACAGGATGGTCACCCCGCCCTTCGAAAACACCTGGTCGATCGGCAGGCCCGCATAGCGCCGCAGGAAATCGGGCAGGGTCCGGTGGATCCAGGTCGGTCCGGCCGACGGCATCACGGTCAGTCCGCCGAGCGAGGCAACGCGCCGTACCGCGGCGCTCCACGGCACGGCATTGCAGTCGCCGGCCATGATCGCCGTCTCGCCGAGCGAGGTGAGCGTCTCGGTCAACTCGCCGATCTGCCAGTATTGTTCCTTCGGCCACGGCCAGCTCAAATGGATCGCCGCGACATCGACCGGAGTGCCGCCGAAATCGACGGTGGCGGCCGCCATCGCGCCGCGCGGTTCGCAATGCGGCTCGGTGCCGGCCGCAAAAGGTCGCCGGGACAAAAGCGCCACGCCCCACACGCCGTCGGGATGGGCGCACAGGATGCGATAGGGATAGGCGTTCTCGATATAGCCGAGTTCGGTCGCCCACATGGCCGATACTTCGTCGAGCGTGATCACGTCCGGGTTGGTCCTGGCGATCAGCGAAAGAACCTTCTTGGGTGTCGGATTGTTGAAACGCAGGTTCATCTGCAGCAGCCGGTAGACCGGTTCGTTGCCGGGCGCGGCGTCATTGGCGGCCTGCACCGGCCACAGGCGCGGCAAGGTGCTCAACGTGCTGGCGAAGGCGGCCACGGCCAGCAGCAGGCCCACGCCCGCCTGCAGGCGAAACGAGGTGGCGAGCAGCGGCAGCGCAATCAGCCCCATCAGCACGGCAAAATGGATGCGGAAATGGGCGAAGGAATCGAAGGCCGGATGCAGTGCGCCAAAGAACCCGGCTACAAGCGCGGCCGAGAGGCCGAGCATTGCCAGGAACGCCATTGAAGCCATCATCTTTCGCACGCGTGCCATCAGACCGGGTTTTGCCCATAGACCGGGTAATACATTGCCGAGGTATCAGGCCTTTATCGGCTGAAATGCGGCCCAATCAAGATGACGAAACGCCTCGCGGCAAACATTTATGGCAAGCCGGTCTACTGAAAGGCCGTCTCCGAAAAGCTTCTCAGCTTGCGCGAATGCAACCGTTCCATCGGCATTTCCGCCAGCTTCTCCATCGCCTTGATGCCGATGGTCAGATGCTGCGCCACTTGCCGCTTGTAGAATTCGGTCGCCATGCCGGGCAGCTTCAACTCGCCATGCAGCGGCTTGTCGGAGACGCAAAGCAGCGTGCCGTAGGGCACGCGGAAGCGGAAGCCATTGGCGGCGATCGTGGCCGATTCCATATCGAGCGCGATGGCGCGCGACTGCGACAGCCGCTGCACCGGTCCGCGCTGGTCGCGCAGTTCCCAGTTGCGGTTGTCGATGGTGGCGACGGTGCCGGTGCGCATGATGCGCTTGAGATCGTAGCCGGAAAGTCCGGTGACTTCGGCGACCGCCTCCTGCAGCGCCACCTGGATCTCGGCCAGCGGCGGTATCGGCACCCACACCGGCAGGTCATCGTCCAGCACATGGTCTTCCCGGACATAGGCATGCGCCAGCACATAGTCGCCCAGCGCCTGAGTGTTGCGCAGGCCGGCGCAATGGCCGAGCATCAGCCATGCATGTGGCCGCAGCACCGCGACATGGTCGGTGATCGTCTTGGCGTTGGACGGGCCGACGCCGATGTTGACCATGGTGATGCCGCCATGGTTCGGCTTCTTCAGATGATAGGCTGGCATCTGAGGCAGGCGCGGCGCCGCCACGCCTTCGCTGGGCGCGTTTTGCCCTGCCTTGGTGATGACATTGCCCGGTTCGACGAATTCGGTATAGCCGTGGCCGCCTTCAGCCATCTGGGCCCGCGCTCGGGCGACGAACTCGTCGATGTAGAACTGGTAGTTGGTGAACAGCACGAAGTTCTGGAAATGCTGCGGGCTGGTCGCCGTGTAGTGCGTCATGCGGTGCAGCGAATAGTCGATGCGCTGCGCCGTGAACGGCGCCAGCGGCCTTGGTTCGCCGAACGCGACCTCGAAGGTGCCGTTGGCGATCTGGTCGTCGGTGCCGTCGAGATCCGGCACGTCGAACAGGTCGCGGATCGGCCGTTTGATGCGGTCGGCGGCGGCGCCATCGACATGGGTTCCTTCAAGGAACGCGAAATGCAGCGGGATCGGCGTGGTCGATTCCGAAACCGTTACCGGCACGCCGTGATTGCGCATGATCAGGCGAAGCTGCTCTACGAGATAGCGTTCGAACAGCACCGGCTGGGTGATGGTGGTCGAGAAATGCCCGGGGGTCGGCATGTGGCCGTAGGCCTGGCGCGAGTCGATCTGGGTGAACGAATTGGTGGTGACGCCGATCTCCGGGTAGAAGGCGCGGTAGCGCTTGCTTTCGTCGCCGCCGGCGGCAAGCGTGGCAAAGGAGTCGCGCAGAAACTTGGTGTTGCGGTCGTAGAGCACCTGCAAGGCGGCCACGGCCTTTTTGGCGTCGTCGAAGCTCTGCTTGCCGAAAGGCTCCGGCATGACGACCGATTCGATAGCTTGTGGGTAGATTCGCTTTTCCATGGCTCAATATAGAGACTTGAGGCCGCACTTGGGAGGGGAGGGTGGCCGCCAAGTGGTCGATTTATTCGTCCACGCCCAAGGTGTGCTGAGATTCAGGTAAGGCTGAGCCGGAGTCGAGGACGGGCGCGAAGCGACCAAACTGGTTGGCTTCGAGAACCGGAGCGGAGCGTACTCGAAGCATGTGAGCACCAAGGCCGCCACTTGCAGGCCGGCATCACCTTAATACCGGCACACCTTACCCGCGCTGCAGACTGACCAGCAAGACAAAGCCGACGCCATGCTTCTTCGTCGCCGGCGCGTCGATCGTCGTGTCGGCATTGGCCCGCATCATTGGCATGGCCAGGACCGGCGCCGACAGCACGACCAGGACGAGCGCCGCCCGCGGCAGGAGCCGAAGGGTCTGGAGGGCGTTGATGGCGATGCGGTTCATGGCTTTTGCTTTTCTGTTTGGATCTATGTCTTTGTCGTCTCAGGGGCGAAAATGGTTCATGCAATCGAATTGGCAGGAACTGGCTGCATCCCAGGAACGGGCCGGACGGCCGGATTCGGCCACGAGGATGGCGAAGAGCATCCCGAACAGGCTCATCAACAGGCAGACGATGGTGAAGCGGCGAGCGAGCATTTGCGGAGTGTCTCCTTGAACACGCCATCAAAATGCCCTGATGCGACTGAACCGGCGCTGATGCCGACGTTCATCTGCGGTTCAAAGTGATTGACGATGTTTTAGGGAGAGCATCGGTTCGGGTTTGCGCCGCCGCAAACGGCACGGTCGTCGCTATGGCGCGGACCGTCCTGCAAAAGAAAACGGGGCCTGTGAAGGCCCCGTTGGTCAACTCAAAGCAGCAAGATCAGAGCTTGTGCCAGGTCTGGCTCTTGCAGATCAGCCCGCCGAGCACGCAGCCGCTCATCTTGAGCGAGGTGCCCGACAGTGTTGCCTTGCCCGAATAGGTCTTGTCGTTTGCCGGATCGGTGATGTTGCCGGCATATTTGTTGCCCCCGGCCGCCTTGAGCGAACCGATGGTCTTCCCGGCATATTTGCCGGTCTTCAGCGTGATGGAGAATGAACCGCTGCCGCCGATTACTGCTGTGTCGCCGGCTTGTGTCTTCCAATTGCCTTCGATCGGATCGGCCCAAGCCGCACCAGCCATCATCACGGCGGCCGCCAGGGCCAAGCTCACTTTGCGAAACATATCTGTCCTCCCTGGTTTAGATGGGGCAGCCGCCTCTCTGCCGCTTACGCAAACGTAAGCTAATCCAGCTCCCGGCAAAACAAAAGCGTGCCGCGACGGAAGGTTTCGCAATTTTCATGCGGGGTCGGGAGAGCGCAGCCCGTGAAAATGAAACGATCGAGGCGTTGGCTTTGGTTTGCGTGGTTAGCAGAGTGTTGATCGGCGCCTTGCAAATTTTCGTCAAATCGATCGAAAAACGGCGGGATTGCTGACTTTGTATCCTTAACGAATTTCCGCGTTTACCTCTTGTTTTAGCTTTGTTTTCTCCAAATTAAGCACGCCATTTAACGACGGATTCAAGGCTCGGCCTCATTCTCGGAAGCATCGAAAGAGCGGCTCCCCAGGGAACACCGGGGGACAGAAGAGGCCCGCTCTCGGGAGCCAGACAGGGGACTAAAATGGCACGTTTTGAAATGCTTGAAGCCGGCTTCGGCGCCATGGGGGCAACTGCCCAGGCCGACATTCTTTTCGAACTGGGCATGATGTATGCGACCGGCCGCGATTGCGAGACCGATGTCGTTGCCGCCCACAAATGGTTCAACATCGCCGCCATCAAGGGCTCGGTCCGCGCCGCGGAACTGCGCTCGGAACTGTCGGTCGCAATGTCCAAGGTCGAGATCGCCAAGGCGCTGCGCGAAGCCCGCGAATGGATGACGATGCACTGAGATCGCGAGCAGATTATCGCAGGCAGATTATCGAAAACAGGGAAGCCCCGGGATCAAGACCGCAAAGACGGTCGGAACCGGTGAAACGACAAGGCCGCGACAAGACGGCCGACCATGAAAGAACAAGAACGCGGCAGGCCGGCACGGTCCAGTCGTGCACAATGGGGACGGCGGGCAGGTTTTCGTGGCGCGGGGGCGCATGGGGACTGCTACGAGCAAAAAGCCACGACCGGCCGGAACAGGCTGGCGTGGCTTTTTGCGTTGATGAGGCCCAATCGAGCGGCGCCGATGCGCCTAGACAGGCCCAATGAAGGATGAAATTGTCCCGCCTTCGGAAAGAAGCGCGGCCAGAGCGGCTGCGCGAGTGTGGGAGGAGTTCTATCACCATGAAAAAAACGGGTATTTTGAGCGCGGCCGTATTTGGCCTGATGATGAGCGCGCCGGTTGCCTTTGCCGATGACATCACCATTTCGGTGGTCGGCCCGATGACCGGACAGCTCGCCACGATCGGCGACCAGTTCAAGCAGGGCGCAACGGCAGCCGCCGACGCGATCAACGCCGCCGGCGGTGTCAACGGCTCGATGATCAAGCTCGACATCGAGGACGACCAGTGCGATCCCAAGCAGGCGGTTTCGGTGGCCAACCGGATCGTTGCCAACAGCGTCAAGTTTATCGACGGCCATGCCTGTTCAGGTTCGAGCATCCCGGCTTCCGCCGTCTACGCCGAGGCCGGCGCGCTGATGATGAGCCCGGCCTCTTCCAATCCCGAGCTGACCGATGCCGCCGCCAAGGCCGGCTGGCCGACGATCATGCGTCTCTATACGCGTGACGACGCGCAGGGCGCCTTCATTGGCCCGTGGATCGCCAAGAAATATGCCGGCAAGAATGTCGTTATCCTGCATGACAAGAGCGCCTACGGTCAGGGCGTTGCCGATGCCGTGAAGGCGACGATGAATGCCGGTGGCCTCAAGGAGATCGACTATGAAGGCATCAATGCCGGCGAGAAGGATTATTCGGCTCTCGTCACCAAGCTGAAGGACCTCAAGGCCGACGTTGTCTATTTCGGCGGCTATCACCCGGAAGCCGGGCTTATCCTGCGTCAGTCGGCCGAGCAGAGCGTCAAGTTCCAGCTGATCATGCCGGACTCGATCGCCTCGCCGGAATTCTGGCAGGTCGCCGGCCCCGCCGGTGAAGGCACCCTGTTCGTCTTCCCGTCGGACCCGCAGGCCAAGCCGGAAGCCAAGGAGGCCATCGCCAAGATCAAGGCGGGCGGCTTCGTGCCGGAAGGCTTTACGCTGTTCTCCTACGCCGTCGTTCAGGCGTTTGCAGAGGGCGTCAAGCGCGCCGGAACGGACGATCCGGTCAAGGTAGCCGAAGCGCTGAAGAACGGCACGCCTTTCAGCACCGTGGTCGGCGACGTGACCTTTGATGAGAAGGGCGATCTGAAGAACGCCAGCTACGACATCAACCAGTGGCATGACGGCAAATACGCGCCAATCGCGCAGTAATCGTCCGCGTACTCAAGGAAATGGCCGGGCTTGTCCTGGCCATTTTTCGTTCAAGCCTCCAGCCGGCTATGCAGCCTCTTCAACGAAGCGCACCAGCACCGTTCCGTCGGTGACCTGCGCGCCCTCGGTGGCGATTTCCGCGATCACGCCGTCATGGCTGGCCGCGATCGTGTGCTCCATCTTCATCGCTTCCAGGATCAGTAGCGGCTGGCCCTTGATCACCCTTTCGCCCTTTGCCGCGCGCACCAGCTTGACCACGCCTGGCATCGGCGCGCGCAGGCTGCCGGAAGCGGCGGCCGCCTCGTCGGTGCGCGCCAGCGGATCCGGGACGAAGAAACTGTAGCCGACCGCGCCTTCGAAGACGGTGACGTGGCCTGGCCAGCGGGCAAGGCGAGGGGCGGCGCGAAGATCATGCGAATTGACGCTGTCATAGGGCGCGTCCAGCGCCACCTCGAAGCGCCCGTCCGGCCGCACTGAAACACGCGCCAGTATATCGTCCTCGCCATGGCGCAGGCGCGTGCGGCGCGCAATGCTGTGGAAATGCGCATAGCCGGCAAGCGACGACCACGGATCGTTCGACGGCGGCAAGGCACCGGCGCCCGCCGCGGCAAGGGCCGCCGCGGCAACGATCTCGCTGCGCGGCGGGGCGACCGCGGTCAGCGCTTCCTGATGCCTGCCGATCAGGCCGGTATCGACGTCGCCGGCCGAAAAATCGGTGTTCGCGGCAAGTGCCGCGAGAAAGGCGGTGTTGACGGTCGAGCCGGCAATCTCGGTCTGCGACAACGCAGTCCCGAGCGCATCGAGTGCCGCCTGCCTGTCCTTGGCGTGGACGACCAGCTTGGCGATCATCGGATCGTAGAAGGGCGAGATCGCATCGCCGGCCCGCACGCCGGTCTCGATGCGCATGCTGGCGCCTTCGGGCGCGTTGTCGGGAAACGCCAGGTGATGCAGCGTGCCGGTCGCCGGCAGAAACCCTTTCGCCGCGTCCTCGGCATAGATGCGCGCCTCGAAGGCGTGGCCGGAAAGCGTGATTTCGCTCTGCGTCTTCGGCAGCTTTTCGCCGGCGGCTACCCGCAACTGCCACTCGACCAGGTCGGTGCCGGTGACCATTTCGGTGACGGGATGCTCGACCTGCAGGCGGGTGTTCATTTCCATGAACCAGAAACGGTCGGCCTTCAGCCCCTGCGAGGCGTCGACGATGAATTCGATGGTGCCGGCGCCCGAATAGCTGATCGCCTTGGCGGCCTTGACCGCCGCTTCCGTCATCGCCTTGCGCAGCGCCGGCGTCATGCCGGGCGCCGGCGCTTCCTCGATCACCTTCTGGTGGCGGCGCTGCGCCGAGCAGTCGCGCTCATAGAGATGCACGGCATTGCCAAAATTGTCGCCGAACACCTGGACCTCGATGTGGCGCGGCTTGTCGACATATTTTTCGACCAGCACGCGATCGTCGCCGAACGCGGCCTTGGCCTCGCGCCGTGCGCCTGACAGCGCTTCCGAAAAATGCTCGGGATGTTCGACGCGGCGCATGCCCTTGCCGCCTCCGCCGGCGCGCGCCTTGATCAGCACGGGATAGCCGATCTCACGCGCCTTGGACGCCAGCAGCACGATCTCCTGCGCCTCGCCATGATAGCCCGGCACCACCGGCACGCCGGCCTTTTCCATCAGCCGCTTGGCCGCGTCCTTCAGACCCATGGCGCGGACCGAGGCAGCCGACGGGCCGATGAAAATCAATCCCGCCGCCACCACCTGGTCGACGAAATCGGGGTTTTCCGAGAGAAAGCCGTAGCCGGGATGGATGGCCTCGGCGCCGGTCGCCAGCGCCGCCGCAACAATCCTGTCGCCGCGCAGATAGCTTTCGCCGACGGGCGAGGGACCGATATGCACCGCCTCGTCGGCCATCTCGACATGCAGAGCCTCGGAATCCGCGTCGGAATAGACGGCAACCGTGCGCACACCGAGCCTACGTGCGGTGCGGATCACCCGGCAGGCGATCTCGCCGCGATTGGCGATCAGGATCTTGGCGAACATGGAGCCTCCCGGGTTTGTCTCGGGCGGCGCCGGTCTGGCAGGAATGAGCCTATTTCGAAGCCGCGATTTTGCAGCCGCCGCTCGCGGTCTGAACCTTCCACTTTTTCAGGCCAATCTGACAGCTTCGCAACGCCAACTCTTCCGCGGCCTTCTGAGATGGCGCGTTCAGCCGCGCACCGCAGATGATGTAAAGATCGTCGACGCGCGAGTAGAATGTGGTCGCGTAGGCCGAGTGGCCACTCGCCGCGACATAGGCGTTGTACGACTTCGTGCAGGGCTCCTTTGGATTCAGTGACAACGGAGGCCAGAATCGGGTGTCTCCCTTGCTGCCCGCCAGCGATCCAGCCGCTCCGATACCGGGTGCCGTAAATACGAGCAGGCCGGCAAGCATCGATACAGTAATTCGTTTGATGCGTGTCGATTTCATCTTGCGCCGCCCATTTGAAAAATGCCCAAGCCGATGCTTGTCGGCCTACTTCGATGCCGCAACTTCGCAGCCAGCCCCTGTAATGACCTTGTAATGGCTGCGGGCGGACTCGCAGGATTTCATCGCCCGTTCTTCGGCAGCCTTCTGTGACGGTGCATTCAAGCCCGAGCCGCAGATGATGTACAACGAACGGATCCGGGCATAGGGCGTGGTCGCATAGGCCGAATGGCCGCCGGCGGCCACATAGGCGTTGTAAGCCATGGTGCACTGGTCTTTCGGGCTTTTCGGCAAATACGGATAGAAATGGATGTCGCCTTTGCTTCCCGCCAGCGATGCCGCGGCGCCAACGCCGGGTACCGCAAATATAAGCAAGACTGCAAGTACCGACGCAGTCGTTTTTCCCGAATATTTTGGCCTCATCTTTACCCCATCCCCGTTGCCCAATGCGGGATGAACAATAGCGTCTATTCTCCAGTGCCGCCAGCCTGCTCACCGAAAATTTCTTTTGCGTAGGTGGATGAACCATCTTATCCATGCAGACTAGCATCCTTCAATGGCAGCAACGGCTTGTCGGTATAGTTGAGCTGTTGGCTCGTCGAAGCAGCAGAAAATAACTGTTTCAGGCGTTGAGTTCTGTCCGACGAAGGTACCTGCGATGCCAACGGCAATCTGCGTCGCCTCATTTTTCGGATAACGGTAGATGCCGGTGGAGATCGCCGGAAATGCCACGGTCCGGCAATCCTGGCGGCGGCGATTTCGAGCGACCTGATATAGCAGGAGGCGAGCAGCCCGGCTTCGCCTTTTCCGCCGCCTTGCCAGACAGGTCCGACCGTGTGGATGATGTAACGTGCCGGCAGGTGATAGCCCTTGGTAAGCTTTGCTTCGCCGACCTTGCAGCCGTTCAGCATCCGGCATTCGAATTCGAGCTCCGGGCCTGCGGCGCGGTGAATGGCGCCGTCGACGCCGCCGCCGCCCAGCAGCGAGGAATTGGCGGCGTTGACGATGGCATCGACCGCAAGCCTGGTGATGTCGCCGGTGTGGACATGTATCCGTTCGCCGAACTTGCTCATCTACATCCTGAACACGCCGAACTTCGTTTCTTCGATGTCGGCGTTGAGCGCGGCCGAAAGGCTGAGCGCGAGCACTTCGCGCGTTTTCCCCGGATCGATGATGCCGTCGTCCCACAGCCGCGCCGAGGAGTAGAGCGGGTGGCCCTCATGCTCGTATTTCATCAGGATCGGCTTCTTGAATTTCGCTTCCTCGTTCGCGCTCCACTCACCGCCCTTGCGCTCGATGCCCTCGCGCTTGACCACCGCCAGCACGGTCGCCGCCTGTTCGCCGCCCATCACCGAAATGCGCGCGTTCGGCCACATCCACAGGAAGCGCGGCGAGTAGGCGCGGCCGCACATGCCGTAATTGCCGGCGCCGAACGACCCGCCGATGATCATCGTCACCTTCGGCACCTTGGCGGTGGCAACCGCCATCACCAGCTTGGCGCCGTCCTTGGCGATGCCGCCGGCCTCGTACTTTCGCCCGACCATGAAGCCGGTGATGTTCTGCAGGAAGATCAGCGGGATCTTGCGCTGGCAGCACAGTTCGATGAAATGCGCGCCCTTCACAGCACTTTCGGAAAACAGCACGCCATTGTTGGCGATGATGCCGACCGGCATGCCCTGAAGATGGGCAAAGCCGGTGACCAGCGTGGTGCCGTAATTCTGCTTGAACTCGTCGAACTCGGAGCCGTCGACGACGCGCGCGATCACCTCGCGCACATCATAGGGCTGGCGCAGATCCGTCGGCACGATGCCGTAGAGTTCCTGCGCGTCATGAAGCGGCGGCATGGGTTTCTGTAGGGTCAAGCTTACAGTCTTGCGCCGGTTGAGGTTTTTGACGATGCGCCGGCAGATGGCCAGCGCATGTTCGTCGTCCAGCGCATAGTGGTCGGCGACACCGGACAGCCTGGTGTGCACGTCGGCGCCGCCAAGCTCCTCGGCGCTGACATCTTCGCCCGTAGCCGCCTTCACCAGCGGCGTGCCGCCGAGAAAAATGGTCGCCTGGTTGCGCACCATGATCGTCTCGTCCGACATTGCCGGCACATAGGCGCCGCCCGCAGTACATGAGCCCATGACGCAGGCGATCTGCGGAATGCCGGCCGCCGACATGTTGGCCTGGTTGTAGAAGATGCGGCCGAAATGCTCGCGGTCGGGAAACACCTCGTCCTGGTTGGGCAGGTTGGCGCCGCCGCTGTCGACCAGATAGACGCAAGGCAGATTGTTTTGCAGCGCGATCTCCTGCGCCCGCAAATGCTTCTTCACCGTCAGCGGATAATAGGTGCCGCCCTTCACCGTGGCGTCGTTGACCACGACCATCACCTCGGTGCCTTCGACACGGCCGACGCCGGCGATGAGGCCGGCCGAGGAAATCTCCTCGCCATACATGGACCATGCCGCGAACTGGCCGATCTCGAGGAAAGGCGAGCCGGTGTCGAGCAACTGCGCTAGCCGCTCGCGCGGCAACAGCTTGCCGCGCGAAACATGACGCTCGCGCGCCTCCTCCGAGCCACCGCGCTCGACGGTTGCCGCCTTGTCCGCAATGTCGGAAACCAGAGCCCGCATGCGCTCGGTGTTGGCGAGGTAGGTTTCGGAGGAGGGCGAGATCTGGGTTTGAAGTACGGCCATGCTAAACCCCTTCCGCCATGATCTCGCGCCCGATCAGCCAGCGTCGAATCTCGCTGGTGCCGGCGCCGATTTCGTAGAGCTTGGCGTCGCGCAACAGCCGGCCGGTCGGATACTCGTTGGTATAGCCGTTGCCGCCAAGCAGCTGGATGGCGTCGAGCGCCATCAGCGTCGCTTTTTCGGCGGCAAACAGCACGCAGCCGGCGGCATCCTTGCGTGTCGTCTGGCCGCGATCGCAGGCAGCCGCGACGGCATAAACGTACGCGCGCGCGGCGTTCATCGTCGAATACATGTCGGCGAGCTTGCCCTGCACGAGCTGGAACTCGCCGATCGGCTGGCCGAACTGCTTGCGCTCATGCACATAGGGGATCGCCACGTCGAGACAGGCCGCCATGAGCCCGAGCGGGCCGCCGGCGAGCACGGTGCGCTCGTAGTCGAGGCCCGACATCAGGACCTCGACGCCGCGGCCCTCCTCATGCAGCACATTGTCATAGGGCACCTCGACATTGTCGAACACCAGTTCGCCGGTGTTGGAGCCGCGCATGCCGAGCTTGTCGAGCTTTGGCGATGCCGAGAAGCCGGCCATGGTCTTTTCGACGATGAAGGCGGTGATGCCGTGCGATTTCCGCTCCGGATCGGTCTTGGCATAGACCACCAGCGTTTCAGCGTCGGGGCCGTTGGTGATCCACATTTTCGAGCCGTTGAGCACATAGCGGTCGTTGCGCTTTTCGGCGCGCAGCTTGAGCGAGACGACGTCGGAGCCGGCGCCCGATTCCGACATGGCCAGCGCACCTGCCCTTTCGCCCGAGCACAATGCCGGCAGGAATTTCTCCTTCTGCGCAGGTGTCGCCCAGCGGTTGATCTGGTTGACGCAGAGGTTCGAATGGGCGCCGTAGGAAAGGCCGACCGAGCCCGAGGCGCGCGAAATCTCTTCCACCGCAATGACATGGGCGAGGTAGCCCATGCCGCTACCGCCGAAATCGGGATCGGCGGTGATTCCAAGCAGGCCGAGCGCGCCGAGTTCTTTCCACAGATGCGCGGGGAACTGGTTGCTGCGGTCGATCTCGGCGGCGATCGGCGCTATTTTCTCCTGGGCAAAGCGGCGCACCAGATCGCGCAGCGCCTCGATGTCCTCGTCATGCCCGAAGCTGAGTGTGTTCGTGTACATGCCGTTCCCTCCTGCCGCATGACCCCGAAATCAACTTTGATTTTCGGAAAGGATCATGCGCGAAATCAAAATGCTACAGCGTCATTTGCGCGTCCGAAGGGACGCGCGGCGCTGTAAGTCTTGCCGTCTATGTTCGCGCCAACCAGGCGCATTGTCATTGAAAGATATGTCGCCGTGACTTCAGCCATCGACAGCCGCTCGCCCGGCCGGAACCAGACGATGACGCCGGTCATCATCTGGATCAGCGCCATGGCAGTGAGCCCGGTGTCATCGACACTGAAGGCGCCGGCCTCCGCGCCGTCGCGCAGGATGGCGCGCAACTCCTTCTCATAGGCGGTGCGCATGCGAAGGATCTGCGACAGCCGGTCATGTGACAGGCTGCGCAATTCCATGTTCGAGACATGGGTGGAGTGGCGGCGCTCGATGTGGAAAGCGATGTGGTTTTCGACATAGGCGGCAAGCCGCGTTGCCGGATCGGCAGCGTCGGGGCGTGCGGCGTCCCACGCTTCGATCAGCCCTTCCATATGTTCGCGCATCAGCGTGAACAGCAGGTCTTCCTTCGTCGGAAAATAGCGGTAGAGCGCGGCCGCCTGGACGCCGACCTCGGCGGCAAGCTGTCGCATCGACGTCGCCTCATAGCCGAAGCGGGCGATCAGGCTGACCGCCGCCTCGCGGACGGCCGCTTCAGTTTTTTCGCCATCGGATCCCGTTGTGCGTGCCATGATCGCCTCCCGGTATTTAGTAATAAAACGAACGTTCGATTAATTCAAGCGGCAATAAAGTGGTTCCGTCTAGACAATGATCCGAAAGTCGATGGGCGCGTCGAGGAGTTCGAATTCTTCGATCTCGACCTTCGAAACCGAAGCACCCCGTGGCCCTTGCCGGAGCCGTTCGATCATTGTGGAAACCGCAGCATCGGCACCGGCAATCGAGGCCGTCACCGTGCCGTCTCGTTCATTGCGTACCCAACCTACGAGGCCAAGCCCTATCGCTTCGCGTCGCGCCCACATCCGGTAGCCGACGCCTTGCACCTTACCATGCACGCGCGCCTGCACCGCCTTTTGCCGGTCGTTATCTCCCATGCTCAAGAACTGGCGCGGGATCGGACGAAAGCAACAGCCTTGAACGGTTGGATTGTTGTTGGATCGACGGAAGCCGGGGACCCGGCTGGTTCTGTCTTGGCCTTTGGCGGCATTGGCAGGCCGTGTCGCGACGGCAATCGGCCGGGCTAGTTTCCCCGTGCCGCGGCGAACGCGCCGGGCAGTTCCTCGGCAAAGATATCGAGCTCATGATCGAGGCCGACGCTGACCCTTATGCAACGGTCGAGCCCTGGCGCCATCGGTTTGCGAATGAACACGTCGCGCGACAAAAGATTTTGCAGCACTTTCAGCGCGAAGGCGCCGTCCTTGCCGCAATCGATGGTGACGAAATTGGTCGCCGATGGCAGCGGCTTCAGCCCGTTCGTCTCGGCAATCCCGGCTATACGTGTGCGTCCGGCAGCGACTCGCGCCACCACGCTGTGCAGCCAGTCTTGGTCGGCCAGCGCCTCGACGCCGGCGATCTGCGCCATGCGGCTGACGCCGTAATGGTTGCGGATCTTCTCGAAATCGCGGATCACCTCAGCCTCGGCCACCGCATAGCCGCAGCGAATGCCGGCCAGCCCGTATGCCTTGGAGAAGGTGCGCATGCGGATGACGTTGGGCCGCGCGACATCGATCGGCGGCAGCGCCGAGGTCGGCCCCAATTCGCCATAGGCCTCGTCGAGCACCAGCATGGTGGTTTCCGGCAAGGCTTCGATAAAGCCGATGATCTCGCTCGCTTCCCACCAGCTGCCCATCGGATTGTCCGGGTTGGAGAGATAGACCAGCGGCGCCTTTTCTCGGGTGACCGCCGCCAACAGGCCGTCAAGACTTTCCTTGTCGTTTTCGTAAGGCACCGTGACCAGCCGGCCGCCGACGCCGGCAATGTGGAAATTGAACGTCGGATAGGCGCCGAGCGAGGTGACCACCGCGTCGCCAGGCGCGACATACATGCGCGCCACCAGGCTAAGCAGCCCGTCTATGCCTTCGCCGACCACGACGTTTTCGGCGCCGATGCCGAGATGGGCGGCCGCAGCCTGCTTCAGCTCGTAATTGTCGGGATCGCAATACATCCACTGGTCACGCGCGACGCTCTCCATGCGCTCGATAACGCGCGGCGAAGGCCCGAAACTGCTCTCATTGGCGCCGATGCGAGCGCGAAACGCACGTCCGCGCTCGCGCTCCTGCGCTTCCGGTCCGACAAACGGCACCGTGGAGGGAAGCGCGCCGACAAGCGGCGTGAGGGCAGGGCGCTGGCGCATGGCAAAAGCTCACGAGAAAATGGCTCTTCTTGCTAGCGTGCCCGATAGGACGGCGCAAGTTCTGGCGAGGCGCAAGGCGGCGCCTTTGCCGATCTGCCGGTTGAGCCAGAAAACCCCTCGAGATCCGCACGGCGACCGATCAGTCCGGACGCCTCACAAGAAAAACCCGGCGGTTGCCCGCCGGGTTCGATTTTCAGCCAGGTTCTGCCTGTTAGAACGAGCGCTGGAAGCGGAGGAGACCGCCGATGCTGCTCTTCTTGTCGGCATTGGTAAAGTTGGAGAAGTTGGCGTCGTCGAACTTGCCTGCGTTGAGGTAGTCGACTTCGGCCGTGACCGTGAAGCCGGGAACAACGTCGTAGGCGATGTTCGCGGCGACGCCGAGGTTCTTCCACTCGTCATACGAGACCTGGGCATTAAACGAGGTCTTCTCGTTTATGGTGTAGGTGCCGCCACCCCAGAATGCCCAGTTGCCGCCCCACTGCTTGTAGAAACCGCGGCCACCGGCGTTGATCGCGTTGCCGTTGTGAATCAAGGTCGTGTCGTCATTCAGGTTGTCGTCGGTGCCGTAGCCGCCCATGATGAACAGCGACAGGTTCTGCATCGGGGTGATGTCTAGGCGAACCTTGCCGGCGACTTCTTCATAGTTGCTGTCATAAGCGACGACGCCGGTGATGGCGCCCCAGCCCTGCGTGTACTTCACGCCGCCGACGACATGCGGAACGTAGCTGTCGATCGTGCCGACGACGCCCGAGCCTTCTTCAAGAGAGACGACGGCCGAGAAGCCGTTGCCCGCATCGAAGTAGTACTGGACCACGTTGGTGTCGAAATCGCCGTAGGGAACGAGCGTATCCTGGAGGACGTTGCCGGCGTAGCCGATGAACGTGTCGAAGGCCGATTCGTCCTTACCGACGCGCAGGCCACCGAGCTGGATCCAGGCGAAGTTCAGCGAAACGTTCTTGTTGCCGGCAGGGTTGGAGTTGAACTCGTCTGCTTCCGTGGTCGGATCGTCTGCCGACGGGTAGCCGTTACGATTGCCGAAGTTGAAGCGGGTCTCGGTGTAGGTCTTCAAGGTGCCGAGTTCGGTTTCCTGGCCGGTCCAGGTCTTCAGCGTGAAACGGGCATTCTTGTAGAAGGTGTCCTGCTCGTCGCCATCCTTATGGTCGAAGGACCTCGCACCGTCGAACGAGCCGACGTCGCCGGCGCCGATGTCGTAGCGGACATAGCCGCCGATGCGCAGGCAGGTTTCGGTGCCGGGGATGTAGAAGTAGCCGGCGCCGTAGACGTCGCAGATCTTCACGTATTCAGCCGGTTCCGGCTCGGCGACGACGACGGCGTCGGCGGCGCGCGCACCGGAAACTGCGATCAAGGCCGCAGCGGAGCCGAGGAGAAGGCTCTTAATGTTCATTTTCTGACCTCCAGTCAGAATCGAACAAGATAGTGAAGCCGGCGACAAGCGTTTTCGCTGTAACCAATTGTTATTGTTGAAGTCTATTGAAAAGATGGACCTTTGCGGCAGGTGATGCGGCCATCACCACAGGGGCTTGTTGGCGAAAGCATGCCCTGAACCGGATTTGAGATAGCGCTCGAATGAAGCTGCCTTGGCCTGGTTCGAAAAGGCCATATAGCTGACGATCCGCCACGGCAGAAACTTGGATGTATGGCTGGATTTCCCCGCATTGTGCTCGACAAGCCGCCGTTTCAGGTCCGTCGTTATGCCGATATAGCGTTCGCCTTCCGCAGCCGTACTCTCCAGAAGATACACATACCACGTGAGCTGCTCTCCTACGCCAAGGCTTCGGAGGGCATCCTCTCCGCCATCCTGCTTCGCGCTGAGGGTTGGGCTTGTCCTGCGAAGCTCGAAGAGCGAAGCAGGACTGCCAATCGAATTTTGCAAGGGATTCTCTGGGCTTACGCTGTGCGGCACGTAGCACACCACGCGGTCCGGCCCTCCTACGCCAAGGCTTCGGAGGGCATTCTCTCCGCCATCCTGCTTCGCGCTGAGGGTTGGGCTTGTCCTGCGAAGCTCGAAGAGCGAAGCAGGATGGCGGAGAGGATGGGATTCGAACCCACGAGAAGCTTTTGACCTCTACTCCCTTAGCAGGGGAGCGCCTTCGACCACTCGGCCACCTCTCCGTTGCGCCGCTGGATAAAGAAAAGCGCCGGCACAATCAACAAGCCGGCGGCATTATCTCTGAAAATTCCGGATTCGGCCGCGGCGCCGCCTTTTGCATGCGGCGAATCTGTGGCGGTTCCCTGGCTGGCGAGTCGGTGACATGGCCGCAATCTCGGCCGGCCGTCGCCGGATTCGGCCGCATTGCGGCGCGCTGGACAAGGCTTCCGGGCCCTTCGATAGTTAATGAGAGCTTTCTGACTGGGGCCAAATCGTGTCATTTGTGCAACAACGCCAGGGGATAGCGCCCGCACAGCCCTTTTGCCTGTACGATCGTGGTTGAACGCCGCCGCCTCATGGGTAATGTCGATTTCGAAGAAGCGGCGCGGTGCGCATCTTTTTCGGTAGTGGGGATGGGGCAGGGAACGCTGTCCTTCAGCAAAGAATACCCAGACCCGTTTTTTAACTTTTGACTGGAGGTCAGAAAATGAACATTAAGAGCCTTCTCCTCGGCTCCGCTGCGGCCTTGATCGCAGTTTCCGGTGCGCGTGCCGCCGACGCCGTCGTCGTCGCCGAGCCGGAACCGGCTGAATACGTCAAGATTTGCGACGTTTACGGCTCGGGCTACTTCTTCATCCCCGGCACTGAAACCTGCCTGCGCATCGGCGGCTATGTCCGTTACGACATCGGCGTCGGCGACGTCGGCTCGTTCGACGGTGCGGTTACCGGCGATGCTCAGGATGGCAGCGCCAATGACACCTACCGCAAGAAGGCCCGTTTCGCGCTGAAGACCTGGACCGGCCAGGAAACCGAACTCGGCACCTTGAAGACCTACACCGAGACCCGCTTCAACTTCCAGAACAGCAACAACTACTTCTTCGACAACGAAGCTGGAAACACCGGGGCCTCGCTGAACTTCGCCTGGATCCAGCTCGGTGGTCTCCGCGTCGGTAAGGACGAATCGGCCTTCAACACGTTCATCGGCTACGCCGGCAACGTGATCCAGGATACGCTGGTTCCCTACGGCGATTTCGACACCAACGTCGTCCAGTACTACTTCGATGCGGGCAACGGCTTCTCGGCCGTGGTCTCTCTCGAAGAAGGCTCGGGCTTCCGGACGATCGACAGCTATGTCCCGAACGTCGTCGGCGGCGTGAAGTACACGCAGGGCTGGGGCGCCATTACCGGCGTCATCGCTTACGACAGCAACTACGAAGAAGTGGCCGGCAAGGTTCGCTTGGACGTCACCGTGTCGCAGGCCCTGTCGCTGTGGGTCATGGCCGGCTACGGCACCGACGACAACCTCAACGATCCGGCGAATGTCAAGGATGTCTTCGGTCGCGGCTACTTCAAGCAGTGGGGTGGCAACTGGGCTGTCTGGGGTGGTGGCACGTACACCATCAACGAGAAGACCAGGTTCAATGCTCAGGCTTCGGCTGACGACGCGAAGAACTATGCCCTGGCAGCGAACATTGAATACGATGTCGTGCCTGGCCTGACGATCACGGCTGAAGTTGATTACGACCACTACGGCGGGTTCAACGATCCTGCGAGCTACACCAACGTGGACTGGACCAACGCCCGGCAAAAAGACAGCGTCGGCGGTATCCTCCGCTTCCAGCGCTCGTTCTAAGGGCTGGGTTTATACAGGTGAAATTCAGCCCGGGCGCATCTACGCCCGGGCTGTTTTTGTTTCGTGACTGGAACAAGGCAAGCAGAAGGAACAGGGGGAATCGGCAGCTGAACAGTCCGTAGGGTGAGTTCGTGGGATCCGCTGATGGGCGGATGAATTCACAACTGCGTGATTAAATCTCTTGAAAGGACGCTTCCAAGCGGGTAGGTCTGACTCTATCCACTCGGGGGTGTGGCAATTTATGACCATCGACGCGATACAAGAGGGTGACCCCTCCGAACATTTCTCAATGTTCTCTTCTCAAAATGCGAAGATAAAATACAGCTACAACAAGATCAGAGAAGTAAAGTCGCACCGGGTCGGAGAGCTTTTTTCAGCATACCGAGACATACTCTGGGATGATGGGCGGCATAAATACAATGTCAGCTCCTTCATCGGCGAAATAGACGAGATTCTCCTCGGAGAACGGTTCAGCGCCTTTGACCAGAGCACCCTGGACAATCTTATCGGCACCTTGCGCCAGCGCGGCAACAGCAATGCAACCATCAATCGAAAGATGGCTGCCCTCAGCAAACTGCTGCGCAAGGCTTACAAGATGGGGGATATCCACAGCCTGCCCGAGTTCCGCCGCCAGAAGGAGCGGGCGGGACGGATTCGTTTCCTCGAAAGGGACGAAGAAGCAAGGCTGTTCGCCGCCATCAGGACCCGCAGCGAGGATGCCTACCGTCTCTCGGTCTTTCTCGTCGACAGCGGTTGCCGCCTTGGCGAAGCGCTCGGACTGATCTGGAACGACATCCAGGAACATCGCGTCTCGTTCTGGATCACCAAATCCGGCCGCAGCCGCACCATCCCGATGACCGAGCGGGTCAAAGAGGTGATCAAACTGCCCCCGTCAGAGGGCCGCCGGCCCAAGGGTCCGTTCACCAAACTCAGCCAGGCACAGTTTCGCGCCATCTGGAACGATGCCAAGGCCGAAGTCGGTCTCGGCGCCGACGATCAGGTGGTGCCGCACATCTTGCGTCACACCTGTGCCTCGCGTCTGGTCCAGGGCGGCATCGACATCCGCCGCGTACAGATGTGGCTCGGTCACCAGACGCTTTCGATGACCATGCGCTATGCGCATCTGGCCACCAACGATCTCGACGGCTGCGTTGTCGTGCTGGAGACACCACGCGGCGAAGGGCTGTCCGGCGATGGAAAAAGCTCGGCCTTCGCATCGCCGCTGACCACGGCCTCAGTGCCAGCGCCTGCCCAAAAGGGCAAAGCGGCAGCGGCGAAGGCACCCAAGGCGCCCCGGAAAAGCTCGAAAGCCAAATAGTTAACCAAGGCTTTCATATACTGCCGCGGCAACCCCAGGATCATATTTGATCTTGGGGTTTACTTTTTCTGGGCAGAATTTGGTACTCCATCCAGGAAAGCCGCGATAGCGCCCGGCAGATTGCCTGTCTCCAGGAAGGGCGCATGGCCCTGGCCCTCGACGGTGATCGCTTCCATGCCGGAATGACGCTTTTGCATCTCGTCGAGTGTGTCGGCCGACAGGAGTTTCGAGTTGGCGCCGCGAATGGCAAGCAAAGGTATGGCCGCCAGCGCCTCGAACTGTGGCCACAGATCCGGCAACGGCTTGCTGAGGTCGAGGCCCGCCACCGTCTGGACCAGCCGCGGGTCGAAATCCGGCAGCAGGAGACCTTCGCCCGTCTCCCGGTAAAGGGCCGACACCATCCGCTCCCAATCCGCTGCCGTCAGCGCGGGAAAATCCGCGCCGTGCGCGACGCGTTGCGCATCGATCGCCTCAGCGCGGCTCTTCGGTTTCGGTGCCGGGTCGAGATAGGTTTGGATATGGGCGAGCCCCGCGGCCTCGATCACCGGTCCGATGTCGTTCAGCACGATGGCTTTCAGCGCGGCTGGCCGCAGCGCGCCGAGCACGTGGATGATCAGCCCGCCGCGCGAGGTGCCGACGAAGGCCGCTTCCTCGACGTTCAGAGCGGCCAGTCCAGCGAGGACATCGCCGGCCTCGATGCCGATAGTGTAGTGGCCGATATCAGGGTCGTAAGCGGACTGGCCGCGGCCGCGATAGTCGAAGGCGATGACCTTGCGCGGATTGTCGGTCCGCTGCGACAGATAAAGCGCCAGCTCATGGAAATCGCGCGCGTTGCGGGTCAAGCCGGCCAGGCAAACGACCTGCCAGTCTGCCGAATTGGTCTCGCCATAGACGCGGGCGTGAAGCTTGAGCCCGTCCGGCGCGGTGTAGAAAAAGTCGGAGAAGCCGTCGGTGCTCGACATATTAAAAGGACTCCCTGGCCGGATTGTCTCCGTCTGCTACAGGCGAGGGTGGGAGCGGTCAAATCGAGGGTTGTCGGCAAGCTGACACTCTTGGAAATGTCGGAGGGACAGCGCCCCCTTCTGTCCTGCCGGACATCTCCCCCCACGAGGCCCCACGAGGGGGGAGATTGGCGGTTCAGGTGCTACGCCCTTCCTTCGACGTTGGAGATTGGCGAAATCGGCAATGACAGCTGATCTCCCCACTCGTGGGGGAGATGGCCGGCAGGCCAGAGGGGGGCGCGAAGGATCGCCAACGTCTGCCCATGGCGACAGCTCTGCCGCCTCAACCCCTTCCGTTCACCAAATCCCCAACGATATCGTACTTCCCCGAAATACGCATCTTGTAGACCTCGTAATTCTCCATCACCCGCTGCACGTAACTTCTTGTTTCCGTGTAGGGAATCCGCTCGATCCAGTCGACGACGGCGTCGATGCCCTTGCCGCGCGGGTCGCCGTACTTGGCCACCCATTGGCTGGCGCGGTTGGGGCCGGCATTGTAGCCGGCGAAGGTCAGCACATAGGAGCCGCCGAAGCGGTCGAGCTGCTCGCCGAGGAAGGCAGCCCCCAACGTCGCATTGTAGCCGGCGTCGCTGGTCAGCCGATCCTGCGAGAAGGTCACGCCGGCCTTCTTCGCCAATTGCTTGGCGGTGCCCGGCATCAGCTGCAGCAGGCCGCGCGCGCCGGCGCTGGAGACGGCGCCGACATTGAATTCGCTTTCCTGGCGGGCGATCGCATAGGCCAGCGCCTTGCCCGAGCCGGATATGTCGGCGGTGTCGGGAATGACGCCCAGCGGATGCGACAGCGCGCCGACATCGATGCCGCGCGCGCCGGCGATCTTGCCGATCTTCAGCGCCATGAAATGATTGCCCTGCTTTTCCGCCAGCACCGCAAGCAGCGCCAGCTCGCCGGGGCTGGTCAACTGCCCGGCGAGGTCGCGGTAAAGCGTCTCGGCATAGCGGTCGTAGCCCGCCTCCTGCAGCCGCTTGATGGCGCTGACGGCTTCGCGGCCGTCAAAGCTTTGGCGGTCGGCAGTGCTTGGCTCGGGATAGACGATGTTCAGCGTGCGCAAGCCAACCCGTTCCGCCGCCAACTGCCCGTAGAAAGTGGTGCCATAGGCTGCCGCCTTGGTGAAATAATCCTTCGCATTGCCGGGACCGCCGACTTCCGCCGCGCGGCCAAGCCAGTAATAGGCGCGTGACAGCGACATCGGTCCCTGCGCGAGATCGGCGATGCGGGCAAAATGGGTCGAGGCCGTCGCAGGATCGTTGAGGCCGCGCAACGCATACCAGCCGGCGTGGAATTCGGCCTCGGCGGCGCTGGCGGGGCTTTCGGCGGCATGCGCGGCAACGATCTTGTAGGCGGTCTTCCAGTCGCCCTGGTCGACCAGTGCGCGCGACAGCACGCGGCGCTCGACCCACCAGGCATCGGGATCGACCAGCGCGTCGCGGTTCGTTGGCGCTTTCATTACCACCGCGGCGGCGTCCGCAAACTTCCGCTGCTTGCGCAGATATTCGGCTTGCGCGAAGAAATAGCCGGCCGATTGCTGTGCGGCAGGCACTGCTTTCAACAGCTTGGCCGCGTTCTTGTCGCCACGCGAGGCGGCGGCCCAGGCATCGGCCAGCGGTTGCGCGCCGGCAAGGGCTGCGACCCGCAGCGCCGAATTCTCCCGGTCGGCATAAAACATCCGTTCCATGCGGAAACGATGGTCGGCAGCCGGAATGATGGCGCCAAACTCCTTGCTGACGGCCGCCTCGTCCCTGGCTTCCAGCTTCTCGGTGCGCCAGAATGGCGACAGCACGGAAAGCGCAGCCTTGGTGTTGCCAAGAGCTAAATAAGAACGGGCAAGGATGACCACGCCTTGAAAGGTCAGCGGCTGGCTGCCGTCAAAGGCTTTCACCACGGTCTGCGGCGAGGGGTTTTCGCGATAAAGCGCGCGCTCGCTGTTCTTGCGCAGAGCGATGGTGCCCGGCCAATTCGGCAACATCTTTGCGGTATCGGCAATCTCGCTGCTCGGCACACGGTCGCCGCCATAGAGCGCGATCGCCCAGGCCAGGATATGGCGGTCCAGCGAACTGGCCGGCAATGTTTCGCGCACCGCTCGTGCCGCGGCGATATCGCCGGTCGCCAACGCATCGAGACTGCCTTTCAACACGGCGATATTGGCGGAGGGCGCATCGGTCTGCGCTCCATCTTGCATGTCAGGCATCGGGATCGATGAGGTCGTCTGCTCGTCGACGCTCTCGTTTGCCGCCGTCCCCACTATCAGCAGGGCAACGGCGCCAAGCAATATGAAGCGGAGTGGCCGACTGGCCGGCATGATCCTGACTTTCCCTGTTGCGGCACTTTAGATGGCAAGCCCAGGTGCCCGAGAGCCTAGACTTAGGTCGTGAAGAGCTCGTAAACAAAGGGTTATCGAGGCCGTTCGAATTGCGCTTGCTGGCACCATCGGCATGCTTGCCGCGCAACAGTGTCGAGACTATGGTGCGCGGCTTCGCTTTCGGCTAGAAGGCGCCCGATGCATGTCGCCCAAAAGCGGGAACCGGTTTTGGGACGATGACACGCATAAACAAACAAGTTCCAAGGAGTTGGACGACATGCTGAGAGGCTCGCTTACTGCGCTCGTGACGCCGTTCGAAAAGAGCGGACGTTTCGACGAGAAAGCCTTTCGCGCCTTCGTCGAATGGCAACTTGGCGAGGGCACGACGGGCCTCGTCCCGGTCGGCACCACCGGAGAGTCGCCGACGCTGTCGCATGACGAGCATCGCCATGTCGTCAAGGTCTGCATCGATGTGGCCAAGGGCCGCGCTCCGGTCGTCGCCGGCGCCGGCTCAAACAACACCGCTGAAGCGGTCGGTCTGGTGCAGTATGCCGAGCAGGCGGGCGCCGACGCCGCTCTGGTCGTCACGCCTTATTACAACAAGCCAACACAGCGCGGCTTGTACGAGCATTTCGCTGCCGTCGCCAGGGCGACCAAGCTGCCGATCATCATTTACAACATCCCGCCGCGCTCGGTGATCGACATGATGCCGGAGACGATGGGCAGGCTGGCGCACGACTTCAAGAACATCGTCGGCGTCAAGGATGCCACCGGCAAGGTCGAGCGCGTGTCCGAACAGCGCGCCACCTGCGGCAAGGAGTTCATCCAGCTTTCAGGTGAGGATGCCTCTGCCCTCGGCTTCAACGCTCATGGCGGTGTCGGCTGCATCTCGGTGACGTCGAATGTCGCGCCGCGGCTGTGCGCCGAATTCCAGGAAGCCACACTGTCCGGTGACAGCGCCAAGGCGCTGGAATTGCAGGACCGTCTGCTGCCGCTGCACAAGGCCATCTTCCTTGAGCCCGGCCTGTGCGGCGTCAAATACGCGCTGTCGAAGATTGGCAAGGTCGAGAACGTGGTGCGCTCGCCGCTGGTGACCATCGAGGCGTCGACCGCCGAGAAGATCGATGCGGCGATGAAGCACGCCGGCTTGATAAATTGAGGATGAGGCGCCACCTCTCCGCATCATGAACCAGGTCAGAAAAGCCGATCCAAACAACAAAACCGTTGCGGAAAACCGCAAGGCGCGGTTTTCCTATGAGGTGCTCGACACCGTCGAGGCCGGCCTGGTGCTGACCGGCACCGAGGTCAAGTCGCTGCGCCAGGGCCAGGCCAACATCCAGGACAGCTACGCCTCGGTCGAGGGTGGCGAGATCTGGCTGATCAATTCCTATCTGCCGGAATACCTGCAGGCCAACCGCTTCAACCACGAGCCCAGGCGGCGTCGCAAGCTGCTGCTCAACAAGCGCGAGATGGCAAAACTGGCGCAGAGCATCGACCGCGAAGGCATGACGCTGGTGCCGCTGAAAATCTACTTCAACGACCAGGGCCGTGCCAAGCTGCTGCTCGCCGTCGGCCGCGGCAAGAAACTGCACGACAAGCGCGAGAGCGAAAAGCAGCGCGACTGGTCGCGCGAAAAGGGCCGGCTCATGAAGGAACGGGGCTAAGAACCTCGAGCCACAGCCCCAGAAAAGCCACATCGGCTTTCAAGTTTCCAGCGACATACGATGGGGAAAGGCTTGAAGAACCGGATCATTCTCTGGGGTGCGGCCAGTCTGGTCTTCGCCGGCATCGTCGCCGCAGGTGGCATCTTCTATTTCCGGACGTTCTCGCCGGATCGTGACAGCTATCCGGTCAGGGGTATCGACGTTTCCCATCATCAGGGTGAGATCGACTGGCGGCGCGTTGCCGCCGACGATGTCGCCTTCGCGGTCATCAAGGCGACCGAGGGCGGCGACCATGTCGACGATGCCTTCGCCAAAAACCTGCGCGAGGCGCGCGCGGCCGGGCTTGCGGTCGGCGCCTATCACTTCTTCACCTTCTGCCGGCCGGGCGCCGACCAGGCGAAAAATTTCATCGCGGTGGTGCCGCACGACCAGCCGCTGCTGCCACCGGTCGTCGACATCGAATTCGGCGGCAACTGCCCGCAACGCCCGTCGCCGGAGCAGCTGAGCGCGGAACTCCAGGCCTTCCTCGGACCGGTTGAAGCTGCGTTCGGCAAGCCGGCGATCATCTACCTGACCGACGAGGCCGAGGACGCCTATGCCGGGAAAATCGACGTTCGCCCGCTCTGGCGTCGCTCGTTGCTCCTGGAGCCAGGTCGCAACGACTGGATCTACTGGCAGTACCACAATATGGGCCGCGTCGACGGGATCGAGGGCGATGTCGATCTCAACGTCCTGCAGGGTGGGCAGCAAACGCTGGCCGAGCTATTTGCTGCACCCGCATCGCTCTCTTCGCAAAAGCCTCCATCGCCTTGAACGAATCAGCTGGCCTTGAGTTTGGCATCCGCAGTCTTACGCAGGCTTGGGAACAGGCCTGGAAAGAGCCGAAAAAGCCATCCCCGCGGCCATGATCAGTACGGCGGCGAACTGGGCGCCGGTCGGCGTCTCGCCGAGCACCGTCATCGCGATCAGCACGGTTGCGATCGGCACGCATGGCATGAACAGCGATGCCGCCTGCGACCCCAGCTGCCGGACGATATAGGTGTACAGGAACATGGCGGCCGCACCCGCCAAAAACCCTTGAATGACGATCTGGCTGGCAATCTCGGCCACTGATGCCGCGCGGAGGCCGCTTGGGGCAAAGAAATAGAGCAACGGCAGCGGCACGCATGACAGCAGCACCACGGTTACGGTCGCCGCAATCGGATCGACGCGCCAGCGCCGCACAAGAACGGCATAAGCGGCAAACATCGCGCCCGATGCGATGAACAGCAGATCACCGGAGAAGACATCCTTCATACCGCCACCGGTGTGCGCTGGCGCAATGAACAGGATCAGCCCGGCGATGATGGCGGCGACGCCGATGGTTTGCTGGCGCGAGGCCTTGTCCGTCGTGGCGAGGTGCGACAGCACGAACGAGAAGAACACAATCGAGGCTGGGCAAAGTGCCGCGCCATGCGCGGCGGGTGCGTAGGTGAGGCCCCAGTTGATGATGATAGGGTAGGGCAGTCCGGCCAGTGCCGCCAGCGTCAAGGCACGCCGCCAGCCCAACGCTTTGCTGGCTGACAGGCCGCCGCGCCAGACAACCGGCAGCATGACCAGTCCGGCACCGACAAAGCGCAAGGTCGCGACATCCGTCGCCGTAAGATGCTCCCGCAGGCTAAAGCGGGCTGCGACGAACTGCACGGCGTAAATGCCGATCATGGCGAGGCCCGCAAGAATTGCCGGCTTTGTGTTTCGGTCCTCTGTCACGCGCATTCTTGTCCCGCTCGATTCTGCCAGCGGAGGATTCTTCCTCCAGACGGCTCTCGTTGAAAGCGCAGCCTATTGTTGAGAATGGTGCGACAAAATAGGCTGCTTTCGCGAGCTGGGCGTGAATCTCACACAATAGAGGAGCCATGAACGTGAATCATGAATCCGACCAACTTGATGCCATCGACCGCAGCCTGCTGCGGTTGTTGCAGGAGGATGGGCGTCGCACCACACTCGATCTCGCCGCCCGTGTCGGCCTGTCGCCGACCGGCACCAGCCAGCGCGTGAAGCGCCTTTTCCGTGAGGTTTCATCACCGCGGTCCGGGCCGTGCTCAATCCGCAAAAGATCGGCCGCGGCACGCTCGTCTTCATCGAAGTCAGGCTCGACCAGGCGGCGCCGCATGTGTTCGACCGTTTCGCCGAAGCGGTAGCAAAGGCCTCCGAAGTGCTGGAGTGCCATATGGTCGTGGGCGGCTTCGACTATCTGGTGAAAGCGCGCATTTCGGAAATGGCCGCCTATCAGGATTTTTTGAAGCGCGTGATCCTGCCGCTGCCGGGTGTCAGGGAAACGCACACCTATGCGTCGATATCGGACGTGAAGCCGGACGCGCTGCTGCCGGTGTGAGGGCCGGACCAACGCAAGCGGTTGCCACGCCTCCGCTTCAAGCGGCCTGGGAAACCTCCGGCGCCAGCGTCACATACGCATCGCCCCAGACCTTCAGCACGGTGATCACGGGCTCCAGGCTTCGGCCACGAGGCGTCGGGCTGTACTCGACCTTCGGCGGCATCTGCGCATAGACCTTGCGGGCGATGAGCCCAGTCTGGCTCGCTCGGCTATGCGCAGGCGGCAGCACTGCCGACGACGGCGATCACCGCCTTTGAGGCGCTGTTCGACCGCCTCGATGTGAAGAAGCTAGTCATCGGCGCCGCGAACACCCTCCTGATCGTCGGCGGCGCCGGCGGCGTCGGGTCGATCGCGGTCCAGCTCGCGCGCCAGCTGACCGATCTGACGATGATCGCCACCGCATCGCGGCCCGAAACCCGCGACTGGGTCGCAAGAGCGTTTCGGTCCACTGGGAGCCGATGTTCACCCGCTCGCTGTATGAAACGCCCGATATGGCCGCGCAGGGCGAACATCTCAACGAACTGGCGCGCCTTGTCGACGCCGGCACCATCCGCACCACGCTGGGCGAGACGTTCGGCCCAATCAATGCCGCCAATCTGAAGCGCGCCCATGCGCTGATCGAGACCGGCAAGGCCAAGGGCAAGATCGTGCTCGAGGGATTTTGAGAGGCAGCGTCTAGTTCCGCAGGAACGACGCGATCTCGCTGAATACCTTGACGAACATCGCTTCGGTCAGCACCCCAGTGTTGGTGTTGTAGCGCGAGCAGTGATAGCTGGAAAACAGCGTGACGCCGCCGGCCGGCAACTGACCGCCGTGCTTGAACGGATAGGCGGCGACGCGCTGGCCCAGCGCCCTGACGGTCGACTGGTGGGCGATGGAGCCCAGCGCCAGCACGGCGCGCAGTTTGGGAAAGCGTGCAATCGTCGGCACCAGAAAGCTGCGGCAAGTGGCGATCTCGGCGCCGACCGGCTTGTTTTCAGGCGGCACGCAGCGCACCGCATTGGTGATCGCGGTGCCGACCAGCTGCAACCCATCATCCGGCCGCGCCTTGAACTCGCCGCGGGCAAAACCGTGAGCGATCATCGTGGAGTAGAGCAGGTCGCCGGCATAGTCGCCGGTAAACGGCCGCCCGGTGCGGTTGGCGCCGCGCAGGCCGGGCGCCAGCCCGACGATCAGCAGCTCGACGGCGTCCTCGCCATCAGGCGGCAGGAAGGTCGGCACCGGCGCGTTGAACCACGACGGCTCGCGCTGCCGCCAGTCTGCGATGAAATCATGCAGGCGTGGGCAGAGGGGGCAGTCGCGGTCGGGTTCGGGAGCGGCCTCCAAGGCCGCCGCCGTCAATAGTCTTCCTCTTCGACTTCGGCCGGCTCGGGCCTGCGCACCGGCCGTTCGGAGGGATCGCGGCCGACCTCGTTCTTCAGCGAGGTCAAATCGATGAAATGGTCGGCCTGGCGGCGCAGATCGTCCGAGATCATCGGTGGTTGCGAGGCCATGGTGGAGACGATCGAGACCTTGCGGCCGCGCCGCTGCAGCGCTTCGACCAGTGTGCGGAAATCGCCGTCGCCGGAGAAGATGACATAGTGGTCGACGACATCGGCAAGTTCGAGCGCATCGACGGTCAGTTCGATGTCCATATTGCCCTTGATCTTGCGGCGGCCGGTCGAGTCGGTGAACTCCTTGGCCGGCTTGGTCACCACCTTGAAGCCATTATAGTCGAGCCAGTCGATCAGGGGACGGATCGAAGAGTATTCCTGATCCTCGACCAGAGCGGTGTAGTAATAGGCCCGCAGCAAATAGCCGCGCTTCTGGAAGCTGGACAGCAGTTTGCGGTAGTCTATGTCGAAGCCGAGTGCGCGCGAGGTGGCGTAGAGATTGGCGCCGTCTATGAAAAGAGCGATTTTTTCACGGGGGTCGAACATGGCAATATTCCTTTTTCGAAATAGGTGGCGGACTAATCGAAATGGGTCGTTTATATCGCTCGGCTCGTAAATAAACCGGCTGACCTTTCGTCAACCGAGATAGCGCCAGTTTTACGGCAATCCAAGGGTGCCGGGGCGCACTGCAAGCAATTGTGATCGGAGCCGTGTCGTCGCCCGGTAGGCGGGCTTCGCCGGCAAGGCATTCAGCGGCGCCAGAAGCTGGCATTCGCCAGCCCATGGGGCCACAGAGCCATAATGCTTGTATTTTGGCGGCGTTCGGGTTATGGACCGCGCCTGTTTTCCATCAAATCCAGGCATGAAAGGGGCAATCAATGGCCCGCGTAACCGTTGAAGACTGCATCGACAAGGTCGACAACCGCTTCGAGCTCGTGCTGCTTGCCGGCCATCGCGCCCGCCAGATCAGCCAGGGCGCGCCGATCACCGTGCCGCGCGACAACGACAAGAACCCGGTCGTGGCGCTGCGCGAGATCGCCGACGAGACGCTGTCGCCCGACGACCTCAAGGAAGATCTGATCCACTCGCTGCAGAAGCATGTCGAGGTTGACGAGCCCGAGGCCGACGGCGAGGCGATCGCCGACCAGACCGGCAACGCAGTTGCAGCTACCGACGCCGACGACGCGGAAGAAAACGTCACCTTCGATCGCATGACCGAGGAAGACCTTTTGGCCGGCATCGAGGGCCTGGTTCCCCCGGAAAAGAGCGACGACTACTAATCGCTGCCCTGGACCTGCCGGGAATATGGTTCCGGCACTTCCGTCCCGTGAGTTTCGTGGCTATCTATGAGATGCGCCGTACATCAGTGCGGCGCATCAATCATTTCAGCACCGTGAGAACCCGCCCATGATGCGTCAGTATGAGCTTGTCGAGCGCGTCGCGCGCTACAAGCCTGACGTCAACGAGGCGCTGCTCAACAAGGCCTATGTCTACGCCATGCAGAAGCATGGCCACCAGAAGCGCGCTTCCGGCGATCCCTATTTCTCGCATCCGCTCGAAGTCGCCGCCATCCTCACCGAAATGCACATGGACGAGGCGACGATCGCCGTCGCCTTGCTGCATGACACGATCGAGGACACCACCGCGACGCGGGCCGAGATCGACGATCTGTTCGGCCCCGAAATGGGCAAGCTGGTCGAAGGCCTGACCAAGCTGAAGAAGCTCGATCTCGTCTCCAAGAAGGCCGAGCAGGCGGAAAACCTGCGCAAGCTGTTGCTGGCCATCTCGGAGGATGTCCGCGTTCTGCTGGTCAAGCTCGCCGACCGTTTGCACAACATGCGCACCCTCGACCACATGCCCGAGGCCAAGCGCCTGCGCATCGCCGAGGAGACGATGGACATCTACGCGCCGCTGGCCGGGCGCATGGGCATGCAAGGCATGCGCGAGGAACTGGAAGAGATCGCCTTCCGCTTCATCAATCCGGAAGCCTACCGCGCCGTCACCGCGCGGCTTGCCGAGATATTCGAGCGCAACAAGGGTGTGCTGACCGACATCGAAAAGGCGCTGTCGGCGCTGTTCGAGAAGCATGCCATCAATGCCGGGGTGAAGAGCCGGCAGAAGAAGCCGTGGTCGGTGTTCCGCAAGATGGAGGCCAAGGCGCTGTCCTTCGAGCAGCTCTCGGACATTTTCGGCTTCCGCGTCGTCGTCGACAGCGTCGAAGACTGTTACCGCGCGCTCGGCGCCATCCACACCACATGGTCGATGGTGCCTGGCCGCTTCAAGGATTACATTTCTACGCCCAAGCAGAACGACTACCGTTCGATCCACACCACCATTGTCGGCCCGTCGCGCCAGCGCGTCGAACTGCAGATCCGCACCCGCGAGATGAACAAGATCGCCGAATATGGCGTCGCCGCCCATTCGATCTACAAGGACACCGGCGGCAAGACGAACGGCGCCGCCCATGCGATCTCGAAGGAGACCAACGCCTATGCCTGGCTGCGGCGCACCATCGAGCAACTGGCAGAAGGCGACAACCCGGAAGACTTCCTCGAAAATACCAAGCTGGAGCTGTTCCAGGACCAGGTATTCTGCTTCACGCCGAAAGGCATGCTGATTGCGCTGCCGCGCGGCGCCACGCCCATCGACTTCGCCTATGCCGTGCACACCGATGTCGGCGACACCTGCGTCGGTGCCAAGGTCAACGGCCGCATCATGCCGCTAATGACGGAACTGAAGAACGGCGACGAGGTCGAGATCATCCGCTCCAAGGCGCAAGTGCCGCCGGCGGCGTGGGAGTCGGTGGTGGTCACCGGCAAGGCGCGCTCAGCCATCCGCCGCGCCACCAAGAACGCCATTCGCAAGCAATATTCAGGTCTTGGTGCCCGCATTCTCGAGCGCGCCTTCGAACGCGCCGGCAAGACCTTCACCAAGGAAAGCCTGAAGCCGGTGCTGCACCGGCTGGCGCGCAAGGACATCGAGGATGTGCTGGCCTCGGTCGGGCGCGGCGAACTTGCCTCGACCGACGTCATGAAGGCCGTCTTCCCAGACTACAAGGACGAGCGCGTCACCGTCAGCGCCCCCAAGCAGCGCGAGGAGGGCTGGTCGAAGATCCGCAACGCCGCCGGCATGCTGTTCCAGATGCCCGGCACCCGAGCCGCGCGCAAGGACAAGGACCAGCCGCGCGATGGCGCGGTGCCGATCCGCGGCGTGCGCGGCGACCTGCCGGTGCGTTTCGCGCCGGAAGGGGCCGTGCCAGGCGACCGCATCGTCGGCATTGTCCAGCCGGGCACCGGCATCACCATCTATCCCATCCAGTCGCCGGCGCTGCAGGCCTTCGACGACCAGCCGGAGCGCTGGATCGACGTGCGCTGGGACATTGACGAGCAGACCAAGGAGCGCTTTCCGGCGCGCGTCTCGGTCACCGCCATCAACGCGCCGGGCTCGCTCGCCGACATCGCCCAGGTCGTTGCCTCCAACGACGCCAACATTCATACGCTGTCGATGGTGCGCACCGCGCCCGACTTCACCGAAATGCTGATCGATCTCGAAGTCTGGGATCTGAAGCACCTCAACCGGCTGCTGTCGCAGCTCAAGGATAATTCGAGCGTCAGCGATGCGCGGCGTGTGAATGGGTGAATAGTGAATAGTGAATAGTGAATAGTGAATAGTGAAAGAAGGCGTTCTCACTACCATTCACCATTCACCAATTCACCATTCACCATTCACCATTCACCATGGACATGGGGCGAGTTATGAATACCGACGAAGTTCTGGGCATTTTCCGCGAGGCAGGCGCTGTTCTGGAGGGACATTTCATCCTGACGTCGGGTCTGCGCAGCCCGGTCTTCCTGCAGAAGGCGCGCGTCTTCATGCATGCCGACAAGACCGAGCGGCTTTGCAAGGCGCTGGCCGAAAAGATCCGCAAGGCGGTGCCGGGCAAGGTCGACTACGTCGTCGGCCCGGCGATCGGCGGCCTGATCCCGGCCTATGAGACGTCGCGCCATCTCGGTGTGCCAGCAATCTGGGTGGAGCGCGAAGGCGGCGAGTTCAGGCTGCGCCGCTTTGAGATCGCGCCGGGATCGCGCGTCGTAATCGTCGAGGACATCGTCACCACTGGTCTTTCGATCCGCGAAACCATCGACTGCCTGCGCGCGATTGGCGCAGAGGTCGTGGCGGCGGCCTGCATCATCGACCGCTCGGCCGGCAAGACCAATGTCGGCGTGCCGCTGATCGCGCTTGCCGAATATGAGGTGCCGGCCTATCCCGCCGACCGCCTGCCGCCGGAACTTGCCGCCATTCCCGCCGTTAAGCCAGGAAGCCGCAACATCTAGGGGACATCACAATGATCGCCGGCATCGATCATTTCGTGCTGACGGTCCGCTCTGTGGAGGACAGCTGCGCCTTCTACCAGCGGGTGCTTGGCCTCAAGCGCCTCGACGAGCCGAACCGGCCGACGGCGTTGCTGTTCGGATCGCAGAAGATCAATCTGCATCAGGTGGGCCGCACCTTTGAGCCCAAGGCCAAGGTGCCGATGCCTGGGTCCGGCGATTTCTGCCTGGTCGCCGCAAGGCCGCTTGCCGAGATTTGCGCCCGTCTGGAAGCCAATGGCGTTGCCATCGAAGTCGGTCCGGTCGAGCGCACCGGCGCCCGCGGTAAGATGATCTCGGTTTATTTCCGCGATCCGGACAGCAATTTGGTCGAAGTCAGCGAATATCGGGAATAGTCTATCCGCCTCGGCGTCGTCTCGCGCGGGCCTTGCCGTCGTCGGGGAGCTTTCATCGATATTGTCCTCAGTTTCGCCCCAATGGCGCTCTTGTTACCCGCCTGCGGCAGACCATCGCGGCGGCGTTTCATTGTTCCGCCGCAAGGCAGTCGCTATATCAAAGTCGTTGTTGCCTTTCTGCGCCCTCGAAGCGCAAGATGGAGCGACCGCGCCCGGCCAGGGTGGTTGCAATTTGGGCGTGATGAACCGGGAACTGGAACAGAGTGCTTTTTCGACGCCGAAAGCCTGATGGCATTCTGGAGCGGGTGCGTACCTATCTGTGGCCGCGCCGCTCGTTTTCGCGCTCGTTGCAATATTTCTCCAAGCGCATCCTGCGGCTGAAGGCGACACCGCATGCAGTCGCGGCCGGCGTCGCGGCCGGCGTTTTCGCCTCCTTCTTTCCGCTCGGCTTCCATTTCGCCGTCGCCGCCGTGCTCTGCTGGGTGGTCGCCGGCAATCTGGTGGCCGCCGCCTTCGGCGCGGTATTCTTCGGCAATCCGCTGACTTTCCCGCTGCTGTGGGGAGCGTCCTGGGAAGTCGGCAAGCTGATCCTGCATGAGCGCCTGCCCAAGAACGGACCGCCTGCGCATCTTGGTGAGATGATGCACACGCTGTCGTTTGCAAAACTGTGGCATCCGGTGCTGGAGCCGATGCTGATCGGCGCTGTGCCGCTCGGCCTGATCTTCGGGCTGATCTTCTACGGCATCACCCGCTGGGGGATGACAGCCTTTCGCGAGCAGCGCAGGAAGCGCATGGCAGAGCGGGCGCATAAGGCCGGGCACCGCGGACGGGAAGTTCCGGCGGAATGATCATCGGCATCGGCAGCGACCTGATCGACATCAGACGCATCGAAAAGTCGCTGGAACGGCATGGTCAGCGCTTCATCCAGCGCATCTACACCGAGGTCGAACAGGTCCGCTCGGAAGGCCGCAAGGGCCGCGCCGCCTCCTATGCCAAGCGCTTCGCCGCCAAGGAGGCCTGCGCCAAGGCGCTTGGCACCGGCCTGGCGCAGGGCGTGTTCTGGCGCGACATGGGGGTCGCCAACCTGCCCAGCGGCGCGCCGACCATGGCGCTGACCGGGGGAGCGGCGGCACGGCTGGCCAAAATCCTGCCACAGGGGCACAGAGCGGCGATCCACCTCACAATCACCGATGATTTCCCGCTTGCTCAAGCCTTTGTGATCATCGAGGCGTTGCCCGCCGAACAAGCGCCACATTGATTGCATCAGACGACCGCTATCTAACGCCGACTTGACGTTGCCCAGCGCGCGCCGAGACTCTATACCATCCAACGCACAATCGAGGACGACATGAGCGTGGCTGAAAAATCCGAGAAGAAATCCGGCGGGCTTGGCGAAATCGTCAGCGTCATCATCCAGGCTTTGCTGCTGGCCATGGTCATCCGCACCTTGCTGTTCCAGCCCTTCTCGATTCCGTCCGGCTCTATGCGGCCGACCTTGCTCGAAGGCGACTATCTGTTCGTCACCAAATGGTCCTACGGCTTCTCGCGCTATTCGCTGCCATTCGGCCCCGACATCTTTTCCGGCCGCATCTGGGGTTCCGATCCGAAGCGCGGCGACGTGGTGGTCTTCAAGTTCCCGCCGGATCCGTCGCTCGACTACATCAAGCGCGTCGTCGGCCTGCCCGGCGACAAGATCCAGATGAAGGACGGCCAATTGTTCATCAACGGCCAGGGCGTGCCTCGTGTGAAAACCGGCCAGATCCAAAATCCTGATATCACGGAAGTGCCTGAGCCGGTCGACGTCTATCGCGAGACCCTGCCCAACGGCGTCAGCTACGACACGCTCGACCTGACACCGAATTCGATCACCGACAACACCCGCGAGTTCGTCGTGCCCCCCGGCAACTATTTCATGATGGGCGACAACCGCGACAACTCCTCCGACAGCCGCCTCAGCGTCGGCTACGTGCCGGCGGAGAACCTTGTCGGCCGCGCCAACATCGTCTTCTTCTCGATCGCCGGGAAGGCGAGCCCGCTCGAGATCTGGAAATGGCCGTCGCTGGTGCGCCTGTCGCGCCTGTTCCATTTCGTGAATTGATGGCTTTGAAGCGCCCGACGGGTGAAACTCTGGCCGATTTGGTGACAGCCAAAACCGGCCATTCCTTCCGGGATGTCCGTTTGCTCGAGACCGCGCTGACCCATTCCAGTGCGGTCAAGGCAAGCAGCAACAACCAGCGCCTCGAATTCCTTGGCGACCGCGTGCTCGGCCTGATCGTTGCCGACCTGCTTTTCGAAAAGTTTCCTGAGGCGCCGGAAGGTGAAATCGCCCCGCGCTTCAATGCCCTGGTCGATGCACGGACATGCTCCGAGATCGGCATTGAAATGCAGCTCGAAGATCTGGTTCGGGCCGACGCTGCCTTGAAGGCGCGCTCGCGCGGCTCGGGCGGAAACTATCTGGCGGATGCGGTCGAGGCGCTGATCGCGGCGGTCTATATCGACGGCGGCCTCGATGCCGCAAGGCAATTCGTCCTGCGTTACTGGGAGCCGCGCTCGCAAAAGGTGGTGGCCAAGCCGCCCAATCCGAAATCCGACCTGCAGGAATGGATCGCCAAGACCAGTGATGTCAGGCCCGAATACGCGATCGAGAGACGCGAGGGACCTGAACATCAACCGGTTTTCACGGTGTCCGTGAAGGTCGGCGGTTTTGCGCCGGCAAGCGGCACGGGCGGCTCTCGTCGCGCAGCCGAAGAAGCGGCGGCATCGGCGTTTCTTATGCGCGAGGGCATCTGGGCCAACCACGGGAGTGCGGCATGACCGCCAGCGAAGATCTCCCTCCGGCCGCGGAGGCCACGCATTCCGGTTTCGTTGCCCTGATCGGGGCGCCCAATGCCGGCAAGTCGACGCTGGTCAACCAATTGGTCGGCGCCAAGGTGTCGATCGTCACTCACAAGGTGCAGACCACCCGCGCCATCGTGCGCGGCATCGCCACGCATGACAACGCGCAGATCGTCTTTGTCGACACGCCCGGCATCTTCAAGCCGAAGCGCCGGCTCGACACCGCGATGGTGACCACCGCCTGGGGTGGCGCCAAGGACGCCGATATCGTGCTGCTGCTGATCGATGCCGAGCGCGGCATCAGGGGCGACGCCGACGCCATCCTCGAGCGGCTGAAGGACGTCCGCCAGCCGATGGTGCTGATCCTCAACAAGGTCGACCGGGTCAAGCACGAGGCGCTGCTGGCCCTGGCCGCGGCAGCAAACGAAAAGGTGCCGTTCAAGCGCACCTTCATGGTCTCGGCGCTGACCGGCTCCGGCTGCAAGGATTTGCTCGACTATCTCGCGCAAGCGCTGCCGGTCGGCCCCTGGTACTATCCGGAAGACCAGATCTCGGACCTGCCGATGCGCCAACTGGCCGCCGAGATCACCCGCGAGAAGCTGTATCTGCGGCTGCATCAGGAGTTGCCCTATTCCTCGCATATCGAGACCGAGAAATGGGAAGAGAAACCGGACGGCTCGGTGCGCATCGACCAGACCATCTATGTCGAGCGCGACAGCCAGAAGAAGATCGTGCTCGGCCACAAGGGCGAGACCATCCGCGCCATCGGCCAGTCGGCGCGCATGGAAATAGCCGGCATTCTCGAGCAGAAAGTGCACCTGTTCTTGTTCGTCAAGGTGCGTGAAAACTGGGGCGACGACCCCGAGCGCTACCGCGAGATGGGGCTTGAGTTTCCCCATTGAGCTTCATCGTCTGGAAATGCCGCCCGGCAGTTTGAGACGATGACATGCCTGATCCAAAACCGACCATCCATACCGATCTCGTGCGCCGGTTGATCGCCGCGCAATTTCCGCAATGGCGGCATCTGCCGGTGAGGCCGGTGGCGTTTGGCGGCTGGGACAACCGAACCTTCCACCTCGGCAATGATATGACTGTGCGGCTGCCGAGTGCCGCACCATATGCCTTGCAGGTCGAAAAAGAGCACCGCTGGCTGCCCAGGCTGGCGCCGCTTCTGCCGCTGCCGATCCCGGTTCCACTGGCGATGGGCGAGCCTGGGGAGGACTACCCCTGGCAATGGTCCGTCTACCGCTGGATCGACGGCGAAACAGCCAAGACCGCCGAAATCGCCGATCGCCGACAGTTCGCGGTCGATCTGGCCAAGTTCCTCATTGCGCTCCGGCGGATCGATCCGGCGGGCGGGCCGCCCGCGGGCCAGCACAATTTCTTCCGCGGCGGATCGCTGAGCGTGTATGACAACCAGACAAGGGAAGCACTCCAGGCGCTGCAGGGGCAGATCGACACCCAGGCGGCCACCGCTGTCTGGTATGCGGCCCTTGCCGCCACCTGGCAAGGGTCGCCCGTCTGGTTCCACGGAGACGTCGCTTGGGGCAACCTTCTGGTCCAAAACGGCCGTTTGAGCGCCGTCATCGACTTCGGCACCTCCGGGATCGGCGATCCCTCTTGCGACCTGGCGATCGCCTGGACGTTCTTCCAGGGCGAGAGCCGGGAGGCGTTCCGTGCCGCCATCGACGTCGATGAAGCGACCTGGGCGCGCGGCCGCGGCTGGACGCTGTGGAAGGCGCTGATCACCGTTGCCGGACACGACGCCAACCAGGCCGAAGCCGAGCGATCGCGCCGCGTCATCGACGACGTCCTGGCCGATCACCGGAAATTCGCGTGATCGGAGCCTTTCGACGATGTGCGGAGATCCAATGTCAGCACAGATCGCACGCGGTGCGCCAAAATCTTGATTTCGCCATGCAACCGGTGACAAGCTCCTGCCATGGAATGGCGCGACGAGGGAATCATACTCGGCACCCGCAAGCATGGCGAAACCAGCGCCATTCTCGAGGTAATGACGCGTGCGCATGGCCGCCATCTCGGCCTGGTGCGCGGCGGGCGCTCGCGCAAGCAGCAGCCGGTGCTGCAGCCCGGCAACCGCGTCGACCTTTTGTGGCGGGCACGCCTCGACGAGCATCTCGGCACCTTCCAGGCCGAGGCGATCGAGATGAATGCCGCCCGGTTGATGGACAGCGCAGTCGCCGTCTACGGCCTGCAGACCATGGCCGCGCATCTCAGACTCCTGCCCGAGCGCGACGCCCATGGCGGCCTGTATGAGACGCTTGCCGTGATGATCGCCCATCTGGACGATTCGGATGCCGCCGGCGAACTGGTGGCGCGCTTCGAACTGCTCATCCTCGACGAACTCGGCTTCGGCCTCGATCTCAGCCAGTGCGCGGCGACCGGCGCCAGGCAGGATCTGGCCTATGTCTCGCCGAAATCCGGCCGTGCGGTGTCGCGAGCCGCCGGTGCGCCGTGGCGCGACAAGATGCTGGCGCTGCCGGCCTTCCTGCAGCGCGGCTCCGGCTTGCGGGCGGACCACGCGGCACTCGAGGACGCCTTCCATCTGACCGGTTTCTTTTTCACCCGCCATGTCTACGAGCCGCGCGGCATTGAACAGCCCGATGCCCGTGCCGGCTTCCTCGCCGCCTTGCGCAAGCATCATTCGGGCGGCAATGCCGCCACTACGGCAGACGCTGCGCCAGAAAGGGGAGGGAGACTCGGTGGGTGCTGACCTCCGCAACCGTCCAGGTTCACAGCAAAAGCTGCATGCGGCAGCATTCCCTCCCCCTTGTGGGGAGGGTTAGGGTGGGGTACTCGTAGGGCAAGAGCCTCAGCCGGCCTTGCGATGCTCCATGAAATCATCGAGGATGGCGCGCTGACCGCCGAGGATCTTGAGGCTGGCCTCCGCGAAGGAAAACCAGCCGGCCCTGTCGATTTCGGGAAATTCCCTCGTCACGCCTGACCTGGGCGGCCATTCCATCGTGAACATGTTGCTTTTAACGGCATCGGGATCGAAATCGGCTTCGACACTCCAGGCGATGACGATCTTGCCGCCGGCTTGCCGATAGCTGCCGACAGGCTCGAAATCACCCTCGATGCTGACTCCGAGTTCTTCCCCAGCCTCGCGCCGGGCGGCGGCCAACTCATCTTCATTGTCCTCGACGAGGCCCTTGGGGATCGACCAAGCGCCTTCATCCTTCCTTGCCCAGAATGGGCCGCCGGGATGGACGAGCAGAAATTCGAGAATGCCGGCCCTTGTCCGGTGGATCAGCAGCCCTGCACTTCGTTTCGGCATTCGATTTCCCCACAGTTCATCCGAGGATAGCATGGCTCCTGGGCAAGTGGCGGCGGCATGCCATTCCTGGCTATCTCAGATGATGGGTGAGGATAAAGACCGTAGGCCGCTGGAATTTGCCGACGAAACATGCTCGATAACTTCTTTTCGGCCACCATTGCGGTGGCGTGACTTGAATAGCCGTCTGGGGTGGCCGTGTGGCCGCCGCAATTGTCAGTGAAAACTGGCCTGGTTTGGGGGAACCGCGATGTTTGAAAGCCTGATTGGCGCCGTCGTCGTTATCGTGCTTTTTGTCCTCGTCTTGCGCCAGCAGGGCCGCGTCAGTCTGATCGAGCGCGAGCTCGGAGCGCTGCGCAGCCTGGTTCTGTCCGGCGTGCATGCGACACCGCCCGTTGCCAAACCGGTCGAGCAGGTTGCAAGCGCACCGGCGGATGCCGCTCAGGCCACCGCACCAGTTGCCGACATAGCTTCGCCAACAACAGCCGACGCGGCACATGCCCAGGCACCGGCCGCCGAAGCCGATGCGGCCACCAGCGAGGCCGTGCCAGAACTGTCGGCCGCGGCCAAGGCGGCATTCACCGGATCCGCGCCTGCCGCCACGGCGAAGGCAGCCCGCCAGTCAGAGGTCGAAACGGCGCTCGGCACCCGTTGGGCGGTCTGGGTCGGCGGCGTCGCGCTGGCCCTGGGCGGCCTGTTCCTGATCCGCTACACCATCGAGGCCGGCATTTTCGGCCCTGAAGTGCGGCTGTCCCTGGCGGCGCTGCTCGGCCTGGTGCTGATCGGCGGCGGCGAGTTCATCCGCCGCACCGGCTTCAAGGTGCCGGTGCAAGGGGCTGCAGGCGCCTATATTCCGGCGATCCTGACGGCTGCCGGCGCCTTCATCCTGTTCGGTACGGTCTATGCCGCGCATGCCATTTACGGTTTCGTCGGGCCGGCCTTCGCCTTCACCGTGCTCGGCGCCATCGGCGTGGCGACCATTGTCGCCGCCCTCGTCCACGGCCAGGCCCTGGCCGGCATCGGTCTCGTCGGCTCGATGGCGACGCCGGCGCTTGTGTCCTCGCAGGCGCCCAACCCATGGGCGCTGTTCGTCTACCTGGCGATCGTGCTTGCCGCTACAGCCGTGATCGCCCGCATTCGCGACTGGAAATTCCTGATTGCGGCGGCCTTCTTCGGCACCGGCGCCTGGACCATCGTCTACATGATGAGCACGCTAGTCGCCGACCTTGCCGTCATCCTGTTCATCGACGCGGTGACGCTGGCGGTGCTTGCCTTTGTCTGGCTGGGCACACGTGACAGCGAAGCGGAGACGGCGAAGACCGGCTTCGACTGGCCCTCTATCGTGCCAGGCGTTTTCGTTGCGTTTTCAGCGCTAGGCCTGTCCGTCGACACGACGCTGGTCGCCGCCGGTGGCGCCTTGCCGGGCGCCTTCGTCCTCGTCGCCCTTGTCGCCACCGCACTCTACCGGCCGCGCGCGCTGCCGCTGCTGCATGCCGCCGGCGTGGTGAGCGTGATGATCCATCTCGGCATCATTCCGCCCACCACCATCGGCTCCGACATAACCCAGGGGAATATCGGCTTTGACGGCATGCCGGTGGCGGCCGGAAATCCGTTGACGCTGCGCATCGGCATTGCCCTCGGCCTGGTTTTCATCGGCGCCGGCTTCTGGGCCGCACGCCGCTTCGCCGCCTCAGCACGGGTCCGCGCGGCATGCTGGGCGGCATGGGGCGTCGCTGCGCCGCTGCTTATTCTGCTGACGCTGTGGCTCGCCTACGGCAATCTCGACCGCGACCTTGTCTACGCAGCGATAGCTGCCCTTCTGGTTGTTGTCTTCGCTGCCGGTGGCGAATGGATCGCGCGCGCCGAACAGCCGCCGCTCAAGGGCGACATTGCCGTCTCCTTCGCGCTTTGCGGCTCGGCTCTGGCCGGCCTGCTGATGCTGCACATGGCCTTCGGATCCGGCTGGACGACCATTCTTGCCGGCGTTGCCGCCATCGTGCCGGCGCTGGCGACGCGTTGGCGTTCTTATCCCGTGCTGGGCTGGATTTCGGTCGGCGCGGTCGCCGCCGTGCTCGGCCGCGTCGCCTTCGATCCGACCATCGTCGGCGCCGAGTTCCTGACGACGACGCCGGTGTTCAACTGGCTGCTGCCGGGATACGGCGTGCCGGCGCTGGCCTTCGGCTTTGCCGCCTGGCAACTCGCCCGCACCACAAATGACCGGCCGCGCCTGGCCATGGAAGCGGGTGCAGCCCTTTTCGCGCTGCTCACCGTTGCCATGCTGGTGCGCCACGCCATGCATGGTGGCGTCATCGACACCGGCCCGGTGACGCTCGCCGAACAGGCGATCTATACGCTGATCGCCATCGGCGCCGGCGCAATACTGTTGGCGATCGACATGCGCTCGCCAAGCTCTGTGCTGCGCTACGGCTCGATGGCCGCCGGCGTGCTCTCGGTCGCCTTCATCGTCCTCCAGCATTTCCTGGTGCTCAATCCGCTGTTCACCGACGAATCGACCGGCCAGATCCCGGTGTTCAACCTCTTGTTCCTGGCTTACCTGTTGCCGGCCATAGCCGCCGGCGGGCTGGCGCTCTATGCCAGGGACAAGCGGCCGCCATGGTATGCGCAGATGCTGGCGGTGGTGGCGGCATTGCTTGTCTTCGCCTACGCCACACTGTCGGTCAGGCGCGTGTTCAAGGGCGAGTTCATCGGCCTGTGGAGCGGCCTCGGGCAGCTCGAGACCTACACCTATTCGGCGCTCTGGCTGATCATCGGCGTCGTGCTGCTGACCGCCGGCGTCTGGCTGAAGTCGCAGGTGCTGCGCATTGCCTCGGCGGCGCTGATCGCGATTGCCGTGGTAAAAGTCTTCCTGTTCGACATGTCGGAACTGGAAGGCGTGCTCAGGGCGCTGTCCTTCATCGGTCTTGGCGCCGTGCTGATCGGCATCGGCCTGTTCTACCAGCGGCTGCTGACGCGGGCGGCGAGGGAGGCCAACGCTGCAACTTGAGGTGATATACGAGATGGAATATATGAATATCCAACGGAGGATATTCGATGCCGCTCTATATCCGCGACGACGAAGTGGATGCGCTGGCCAGCAGATTGCAACGCGAGACGAACGCTCCGAGCAAAACGGAGGCGGTGCGGGTCGCGCTCGTGCACGAACTTGAGCGCAATCGGGCGAAGGTGCCGCTGCGCGATCGGATCGCCAGTCTTCAGGACAGGGCCAGGAAGCTTGGCCTGCCCAATCCCGATTTCGATATGAAGAAGTTCACCGACGAGCTGTGGGAAGACTGATGTTTGTCGACGCGTCGGTGATCGTCGCCATTCTCAACCAGGAACCTGGGTGGGAGGAATTGCTGAAGCAGCTATCCGGTTTTTCCGGGCGGGTCTGGGTTTCTCCGTTGGTTCACTTCGAAGCAACACAGGCATTGGCACGGGCTGGCGCCGGCCCGCGCAGACCCAGCGCTGAAGCCCTTCTCCATGCCCGCGATCTGATCGATGAGTTCATTGTGGAGATCATGGGAGAGAGTCTGGCCATTGACGACAACATCAGCTCTCGGGCCATTGACGCGAGTGCCCGTTACGGCAAAGCCGTTGGCCACAAGGCGGATCTGAATCTCGGGGACTGTTTTGCTTACGCCTGCGCGAAAAGCCGCGATCTTCCACTGCTATACAAAGGCCATGATTTCGCGCAGACCGATTTAGGATAATTCGGCCCTCTTGTTGATTGCGGGGAATAATTTAGCCGATCACCTCGTTATCTCAGTGCTTGGGTGACCGGGGCGGCAGACCGCTTCGCGCTGGCCGCTTGCGCCGCGCCGGGAAGGCGCGTTCAATCGGGTTAAACAAGGGCGACCTCAGAACCAGCGGTCATGGACGAAAAGAAGGCAGCAATCCTTGGCGAAATACCGCGCTTGCGCCGCTACGCACGCTCGCTTCTGCGCGACCGCGAATCCGCCGACGATCTCGTCCAGGATTGCCTCGAACGAGCGCTCTTGCGGCTTGAAAGCTGGCAGACAGGAGAAAGCCCCCGGAGGTGGCTGTTTACGATCATGCATCATTTGTTCATCGATCAGATGCGCAAGGTGAACCGGCGCGGTGAGGCGGCGATCCTGCCGCTTGACGCAAACGAGGCGCAGGCAGTCCCCGCCGAGCAGGCGGAGAACGCCGCCTCGCGCGAGATCATCGACGCATTGCAGGCGATCAGCCCCGACCGTCGCGCCGCTCTCGTCATGGTCGCCATCGAAGGATTCTCCTATGCCGAAGCCGCCAACATTCTCGGCGTGCCCGCCGGCACGCTGATGTCGCGCATAGCGCGCGGACGCGAGGAGCTGCGCAGCCTGCTCGATGACACGGCGCGCCGCCGCTCGATAAGGATCGTCGAGAAATGACCCGCCGCGATTTTTCCGAACGCGATATCCACATGGCTCTCGACGGCGAGCTGCCGGGCGACGAGCGCGCCGCCTACGACGCCTGGATCGACGCCAATCCCGAAATGAAGGCCAAAAGCGCCCGCTACACCGCCGACCGCACCGCGTTGCGCGCCGCCTTTGCCGGTGTGCTCGACGAGCCCGTGCCGGTGCTGTTCAAGCAGATCGTTAGCGGTGAAGGCGCGACCAAAGCGGCGGCGCGGCAGTCGCGCTGGTGGCTTGCGCCCGCGGCGGCCGCAGTGCTCGTCATCGGCGGTCTTGGCGGCTATTTTGCCGGCATCGACGGCATCGGCAGGGAAGATGGCGCCGATGACCAACTGGCCGAAGAGGCGATCGCCGCCCATGTCATCTATGCCGCCGAACAGCGCCATGCGGTGGAAGTGCCGGCAAGCGACAAGGATCACCTGCAGACCTGGCTGTCCAACCGCGTCGGCCTGAAACTGGTGGCGCCGGATCTGGTGGCGGAAGGCTTCCAGCTGGTTGGCGGCCGGCTGCTGCCCGCCGGCCAGGGCAAGGCAGCGATGCTGCTTTACGAGGACGCCAAGGGTCAGCGCATCTCCTTGTTCGTTACCGCTGATTCCTCAGCCAAGTCCAAGGGCACCTACATGGCCGAGGCCGACGGCCCCGAGGCGGTCTACTGGCTGGACAAGGGCTATGCCTGCGCCGTCGTCGGCTCGCTGCCGCGCGAGCAACTGGCTGCGGTCGCCAAGCGGGCCTACGGTCAGCTTCTGGCTGGTATCGCCAGTTAAGCGCATTCCGTTTCGGGAATGCGCCGGGGTAGAAAGTGTCACAATTCGGCCCTATTCGAAGTGCGATAGCGCTTGATGGATATCGGCGTTTCGGCTGATGTTTGCGACGTTTTTGACTGCGGTCTTTTCCTCCACCCAATCGAGGTTTTCCAAACCCGCATGCCTGCCGAGATTCGCAAGGCCCGCGCGTCCGACGTCGATGACCTCGCCGCCATCGAGAAGGCGGTCTTTTCCAGTGACCGCATTTCCCGGCGCTCCTTCCGCTTGTTGATCGAACGCGAGACAGCCGAGATGCTGGTCGCCGAAAGCGATGGTCGTGTCGCCGGCTACGCCATCGTGCTGTTTCGCAAGGGCAGCGGCGTCGCCCGGCTCTATTCGCTTGCCACCAGCCCGTTTTTCAGCGGCCGCGGCTTTGGCCGCATGCTGCTTGCAGCGGCCGAAGAAGCTGCCTTCGAGCACGACCGCATGATGTTGCGTCTCGAAGTGCGCGAGGACAATCTTCGCGCCATTGGCATCTATGAGCAGAGCGGCTACCGCAAGATCGGTCGCGAGCCTCACTATTACGAGGATGGCGCCACCGCGCTGCGCTACGAAAAGACCTTGCGCGGCGATATTCCGGTCGCCACCAAGGTCCCATTCTACCAGCAGACCTGCGAGTTCACCTGCGGTCCATGCTGCCTGATGATGGCGATGGCCAATTTCGATTCCGGCTTCGTGCCCGATCCGGTCATGGAAATCCGCCTATGGCGCGAGGCAACGACCGTGTTCATGATGTCCGGCCCAGGCGGCTGCGAGCCCTTCGGCCTTGCGGTTTCCGGCTACGAAAGCGGGCTTGCGGCGGAAATCTTCGTGTCCTTCTATGGCGCGCTGTTCTTGCAATCGGTGCGCAGCGACGACAAGCGCCGGGTGATGGAACTTGCCCAGGTGGACTTTCGCCGCCGCGCGGAACTTTACGGCATCCCGGTGAATTTCCGTCCATTCACCATCGACGATATCCGCGGCGCCCTGGCTCAGGGAAAACTGGTGCTGGTGCTGATCAGCGGCTTCCTGATGTTCGGCAAGAAGGTGCCGCATTGGGTGCTGGCTATCGGCGACGATGGCGACCACATCCTGATCCACGATCCCTGGGTCGAGGACGAAAGACAGGAGACCATCCTCGATGCCGCCAACATTCCCGTGCCGCACGGCATCTTCATGAACATGGCGCAATTCGGCCGCGACGGACTGCGTGCTGCCATCACTCTTGGGAAACGCTGATAACAATGACCTGGGTCATCCTCACCGGCCGTCAGAACGATCTCGACCCGGCGGCGACGCCGCACAAGATCATCACCAACCGTGACTATCTTGCGCATCCGGCGCTGTTTCGCGGCCAGCAGCCGAAGGTCATCAACCTGTCGAACAATTACGCCTACCAGAGCCGCGGCTATTATGCCTCTCTGCTCGCCGGTTCGCGCGGCCACAAGGTCATCCCGACGGTCGAGACGATGATCGACCTGTCCGAGCGCAAGCTCTACGAGCACGCGCTGCCGGAACTGGAGCTGGCGCTCAACAAGTGCCGCAAGGATCTCGGAGGCGTTTTCCCGCAAAAAATCTGCATCTTCTTCGGCATCGGACCGTCGAAGGTCTGGGACCGCTTCGCCAAGCTGTTGTTCGACTGGTTCCGCGCTCCGGCGCTTGAGGTTCACATCAAGGACAGCGCCGAATGGGCTTCGATCCGCAAGATCGGCTTCCTGCCGCTGGCCAGGATGGCCGAGGAGGAAGAAGCCTTATTCGTGCAGGCGCTCGAGACGTACACCAACCGCGAGTGGCGCGACACCAAGGGCCGCACGCCGGCACGCTACACCTTCGCCACGCTGGTCGATCCGCATGAGGAACTGCCGCCGTCGGAGATTTCCTCGCTGCGTTACTGGGCCAAGATCGCCGAAAAGATGGGCGTCGAAATCGAGCCGATCACCAGGAAGGACCTGGCCAAGCTCGCCAATTACGACGCGCTGTTCATCCGCGAGACCACCTCGATCTCAAACCACACCTACCGCTTCGCGCGCCGCGCCCAGCAGGAAGGCATGCCGGTGATCGACGACCCGCTGTCGATGATCCGCTGCACCAACAAGGTCTATCTCAACGAACTGATGGCCTACAACAAGGTGCCGGTGCCGCCGACGGTGATGATAGCCGGCACCTCGGACCTCGAACTGGCGGCGCAGACGCTGGGCTTTCCGCTGGTGCTGAAGATCCCGGATTCATCGTTCTCGCGCGGCGTCAAGAAATGCGGCAACTTCGAAGAACTGAAGACGCTCGCCACCGAGTGGCTGGAGGATTCCGATCTCCTGATCGCGCAGAAATTCATCCCGACCGAATATGACTGGCGCGTCGGCGTGCTCGGCGGGCAGCCGCTGTTTGCCGTGCATTATCTGATGGCGAAAAAACACTGGCAGATCGTCAACCACAAGGCCAGCGGCAAGCCCGACCAGGGCGGCATCAAGACCTTCACGCTGAAAGAGACGCCGCCGCATGTCGTCGACACCGCGGTGAAGGCGGCGCGCTGCATCGGCGACGGGCTTTACGGCGTCGATCTCAAGGAAACCAAGGATGGCGTCTTCGTCATCGAGGTCAACGACAATCCGAACCTCGACCATGGCTGGGAGGATTCCGGCGAAAAGGACGAAGTCTGGGTGCGGCTGACGCAATGGTTCCTGGAGCGGCTGGACCGTCCCGGGCGTTAGTTTGCCGTCCCGGGCGGTAATTCAACCGAGCGGGAAAAATGCAGTTCATCGTCATCGAGGATTTCACCGGCTGCGACCGCAAGGAGATCTACCGCCGTTTCGGCGAGCGCGGCAGATTGAAGCCGGACGCGCTTGTCGTGCACCACTCCTGGATCGCGGCTGATATGAGCCGCTGCTTCCTGCTGGTCGAGGCCGATGACGTCACGCTGCTGCAGCGCTGGGTCATCGAATGGTCTGACCTGGTGGAGTTCGAGATCATTCCCGTGGCGACGAACAAGGACATGGTCGCCGCACTGGCCGGCCATCTCTGAGCAGTTCGGTCCATCAGCCGAGCACCGGCGAACCCACCGACCGCCGGCATTCCTCAATCAGCCAATTGCGAAACGCCGCCACCAGGTCGCGCCTTGCACTGCGTTCCGGGATCGTCAGGCAATATGGCTGACGCAGCGCGATCGATAGGGCATTAGCCCGGACCAAACGGCCCTCTTCCAGCGCCCCGGCGCAATAAATGCCTTGCGCCAGCGCCACGCCCAGCCCTGAAATGGCAAGGTCGAGCGCTGCCCGCGACGAGTTCGCCGACAGGCCGCGCTGCACTGCGCGGCCGGGTTCTATGCCCGCCGCCTCGAACCAGGTGCGCCAAGACGGAAACGACGCGCCGGTCGGTCCCCAGTCGGTGTGAATCAGTGGCAGGCCGGCGAGGCTGTCGGTTTTGGCGGTGAGTTCTGGCGCGCAGACGGGGTAGACGGCGTCCCTGACAATGTCTTCGGTCGGGTGTTCACGATAGTGCGGGCCGAAGGACAGCCGGATGTCGATCAGTTCGCGGTCGAACGGCACCGGATCGTCATCGCCGCGCAGGGATATGTCGACGGCGCCGTGGCTGGCCACAAAGCCGGCGAGACGTTCGGAAAGCCAGCCCATCGCCATGGACGGCGGCACCGATATGACAAGCCGCGGGCGGAAGGCATCGCTGCCACGCGCGATGCTGCCGATCTCCCGAAAAGCCAGGGTCAGCCGGGGCAGCATCTCGACGCCGGCTTCCGTCAGCACCACGCGGCGGTTGACGCGATGGAACAGTTTTCGACCCATCTGCTCCTCGACGGTGCGAATGAGCTGGCTGACCGCAGCCGCCGAGATCGAGAGCTCATCCGCCGCTGCGGCGAAACTCCCCGAGCGCGCCGCCGCCTCGAAGGCTTGAAGTCCTCTCAGGGAAGGGAGCGCGGTCATTGGGTGATCCGATAGGTAAGGTCAGCTTATCTGTGTCGCAGAAATCCTCGTCTTTCGAAAGCTTTCTTATTCGAGTAGCTTGGTGCCATGACCGTATCGGCCCAGTATGAACCCAGAGACCATCGCGACGTCATCGCGTTCCTGACCAATGAGCAGCGCAGCCGCCTGACCGGCAAGTCGGACGAGCCGGGTCTGGTCCAACTCGCCTTCCATCTCGGCGCGATTGTGGCTATCGGCGGGCTGATTGCGGCCAAGGTGTCGTACTGGCCGCTGTTGATGTTGCCGCAAGGCATTCTTATCGTCTTCCTGTTCACGCTGCTGCATGAGACGGTGCACAGGACGGCGTTCGAGACGCAGTGGCTCAACGATGCCGCCGCAAGGGTCTGCAGCCTGGCGATCGCGCTGCCCGCCGACTGGTTTCGCTATTTCCACTTCGCCCATCACCGTTTCACCCAGGATCCCGAGAACGATCCGGAACTCGCCTTCCCGAAACCGGAGACGATGCGGCAATACATTGTCCACGTCTCGGGCCTGCCGGTGTGGTGGGGGCATTTGCAGACACTCTACACCAACGCGATTGGCGGCTGCCACGACAGCTACGTGCCGCCGAAAGGCCTGCCCAAGGTGCGCACTGAAGCCCGCGCCATGATCGCTTTCTATGTCGTGGTCGCCGCGCTAGCCCTGTGGTTCGAGGCAAGTGTACTGCTCTATGTCTGGATCGTGCCGGCGCTGCTCGGCCAGCCTTTCCTCAGGCTCTATCTGCTGGCTGAGCATGGCCGCTGCCCGCTTGTCGCCAACATGCTGGAAAACACCCGCACCACGCTGACCAACTGGCTGGTGCGCAAAGTCGCCTGGAACATGCCGTATCACGCCGAGCACCACGCCTATCCCGGCGTGCCCTTCCATCAGCTGCCGGCCTTCCACCAGCTGATCGAGCGCCATCTCAAAGTCGTCGAACCCGGCTATGTCAGCTTCCACGAGAAATACGTCGAGACCTTGCGCTGAGGCGCTCGGCCGTCAGCGTAGCGTCTGCTCAACGAGCGTGACGAAATAGCGGAGCACGGTGGGGACGATGGCGTCGTTGAAGACATAGCGATCGCCGTGCAGCCCTTCGCCCGGTCTGACCGCTCCTGCGCCGACCCAGGCATAGCAGCCGCCGGCTTCGCGGACCATGTAGGCAAAATCCTCGCAGCCGAGGCTCGGGTTGAATGCGGTCTCGACTTGCTCGCGGCCGACAACCGCGGTTGCCGCCTGGACGGCTTGGGCCGTCGCGGCTGACGTGTTGACCAGCGGCGGGTAGCCTTTCTTGTAGGCGAGCTTGGGGGTGAGGGCATGCGCCGACGCAATGCCTTGCGCGATATCGCCGATCAGCCTTTCGCAATGGTCCGACAAAGCGGGCTCGAAGAAGCGGCAGGTTCCCTGCAGCCAGACCTTGCCCGGCACGATGTTGCCGACATTGCCGCCATGGATCTGCGTGATCGAGACGACCAGCGCCCCCTGCGGGTCGACCGAACGGCTGACGATGCGCTGAACGGCTTGAACGAAGGCGCCGGCCGCAAGCACGGGATCGTCGCCAAGCTGCGGCATGGCGGCATGTGCGCCGGTCCCTTCGAAGGTCAGTTCGAAAGTGTCGACGGCCGCCATCATCGACCCGGCACGGGCCGCGATCTTTCCGAGCGGCAGCCCCGGCCAGTTGTGGACGGCGTAGACGGCTTCCACGGGGAAGCGCTCGAACAGTCCGTCCTCGATCATCCGCATGCTGCCGCCTTCATTTTCTTCCGCCGGCTGGAAGATGAAACAGACGGTGCCGTCGAAGGCTCTGTTGTCGGCGAGCAGCTTGGCGGCGCCGAGCAGCATCGCGATGTGCCCGTCGTGGCCGCAGGCATGCATCACGCCGTCTTTTTTCGACGCGTGGGGCAGTCCGGTCTTCTCCAGCACGGGCAAGGCATCGAGTTCGGCCCGAAGCCCGATGGCGCGCACGCCTGGTCGTCCTCTGAGGACGCCAACCACGCCGGTGCCGCCTATGCCTTCATGAACCGCGTCGAGCCCGAAGGTGCGCAGCTTGTCGGCGACGAAGCGCGCGGTCTCATACTCTTGGAAACCGAGTTCGGGGTTGGCGTGGATGTGATGCCGCCATTCCACCACCTGCGGGGTGAGGGCGGCGATGGGGTCGTTGTGCAGCATTGCGCTCTCCTTGCCGACCGTCGTAAATTCGGCCTTGTGCCAGCACGTAAAGGTTTTGCGCCGGCAGCGTCTTGAACAGGATTGACCGTGTCTGGAATTCAACAGCCTCAGGAGACGACGCAGTTCTGGCGTCATCCGCGCTTTCGCGATCTTGGCATGCTCAAGGCGCGCTTCACGCGGCATCGCTACCAGCTGCACACGCACCCCACCTATGTCGTCGCCCTGATCACGCAAGGGTGCGAGCGTGTCCGCATCGGCAACGAGACTGTCCTTGCGCCGTCGGGCACGGTTCTGCTCGTCAATCCGGAGATATGGCATGACGGCGAGGCGGGCGCCGACCAGGGCTGGGCTTACCGCACCTTCTATCCCTCGGCCTCGCTCGTGGGTGCGATCGCGGACGAACTCGGGCAGGATCGCGCGCCGCTGTTTTCACAAGCGACCGTCGATGATGCCGATCTCGTCCAGGCAGTAGGCGTCGCGCACTTGGCTTCGACATCGGGTGATGCCACGAGCGCCGAAACATCCATGCTGATCGCCTTGCGCAAGCTCATCCTGCGCCATGGCGATTGGGGCGGCCGGCGGCGCGAGGCGGTCGAAAGCTTCGGATCGAAAAGCCGGCTCCGGGTCTATGAACAGGTCATCGAAGACGATCTGAACTCGGACCTCGATTTGCAGCGGCTCGCTGAAGCCGCAGGCGTGACGCGCTTTCAAGTTATCCGCGATTTCAGGAAAGTGCTGGGTCTCACCCCTGCTGCCTTCATCCGTGACCGCAGGCTGCGCCGTGCCGATCTGCTGATCCGGCAAGGTTCAGATCTCGCCGGTGCCGCCTTTGCGGCCGGCTTCTCCGACCAAAGCCATCTCTCGCGCACCTTCCGCGCCGCGCATGGAATGACGCCGGGGATGTTCAGGCGCGCCGGGACGCTGCCCTCGTCTTGAGAAGTCGAGCCATGTCGGCGGCCTTTGACGGCATGCCGATCAGAAAGCCCTGCGCCTCGACGCAGCCAGCCTTGCGCAATATGTCGAGCTGCGCTTCGGTCTCGACGCCTTCGGCGGTGACGGTGATGCCAAGTTCGGCACCAAGCCCGATGATCGTGCGCACGATCGCCGCCGTGTCCTTGTTGTCGATATCGTGGATGAAGGAGCGGTCGATCTTGATCTTGTCGACGGGAAAACGCCTGAGATAGCCGAGCGACGAATAGCCGGTGCCGAAATCGTCGAGCGCGATGCGGATACCGAGTTCGCGCAGCTGCCTCAGCGTCTTCAGCACCGTCTCGCTCTCATCCATCAGCACGGTCTCGGTGATTTCCAGTTCGAGCCGGCTGGCCGGCACACCGGAAACGGCCAGCGCCGAAATCACGCTGCGGGCAAAGTCGGCGCTTCTGATCTGCACTGCCGAGACATTGACGGCGATGCGCATTCCAGGCGGCCAGCCGGCGGCCACGCTGCAGGCCTGTTTCAGCGCCCATTCGCCCAGCGGAACGATCAGCCCGCTGTCTTCGGCGGCCGCGATGAAATCGTCGGGCGCCACCAGGCCGCGCGTCGGTGAATTCCACCGCATCAACGCTTCGGCGCCGACGATCTTGCCCGACGCGATGTTGGTGATCGGCTGGAACTCCAGCACGAACTCCCGCCGTTTCAGTGCCGTCTCGAGATCGGTTTCGAGCGCCAGGCGCGCCCGCACCAAGGCATCCATGCCGGGCTCGAAAAAGCGGTAGACGTTGCGGCCTTCGCTCTTGCCGCTGTAAAGCGCCATGTCGGCGTTCTTCAAAAGCGTGTCGGCGTCCTTGCCGTCACCGGGATACAGCGCGATGCCAAGGCTGATGCCGACATGCATGTCGCGGCCCTTGTCGCGAAACGGCTGGCTGACGACAGCGACGATGCGTTTTGCCAGTTGTTCCGCATCGGTGGCGCCTTTGGGATTGAACTGCAGGATGGCGAACTCGTCGCCACCGAGGCGGGCGACCACATCGGTGTCGCTGCGCAGGCTGTGCCGCAACCGCTCCGCCACGCATTTCAGCAGCCAGTCACCGGCCGGGTGTCCCCAGGTGTCGTTAACGGCCTTGAAGCGATCGAGGTCGAGCGAGAAGATCGCCAACGGTGTATCGCCGGCCATCGCCTGGTCGAGCCGTTCGCGAAACATCGAGCGGTTGGGCAGGTCGGTCAGCGTGTCGTAATGGGCAAGGTGGCTCATGCGCTCTTCGGCGCGCCGGCGCTCGGTGATGTCTTCGAAGGTCGCCACCCAGCCGCCACCGGCAAGCGGCCGGCGCGCAACCAGCAGCGTTCGGCCATCGGCAAGGCTGCGGTCTGTCGAACGCTCCTCACCGGCCTGCAGGCTGGCTCTGGTGTTGGCGATCTCGCCGTCAATGTCCATCGACGGATAGATGCGCAGTCGCACCATCTGTTCGAGCAGGGCGCGCTGGCTCATGCCGAGCGGGAAGTCGTCAGGCGTGACCTTGTAGAGGTCGAGGAAGCGCTGGTTGCGCACGATCAGCGTGCCTTCGGCGTCGTACATCAACAGGCCTTGCGACATGTTGGCGAGCGCCGCATCGAAGCGGCGGTGCTGCTCCTTCAGTTCCTGCTCGGCCCGCCTTTGCTCCGTAATGTCCTCATAGATCGACACCCAGCCGCCTGAGGCCAGCGGCCGGTGCGTGATGGAAACGATACGTCCGTCCGACAGTATTTCCTCGTAGGTCGAGGCTTGCGCGCGCTCGATATAGGGCTTGCGGATGGCATACAGGTCTTCGGCGCTCTGTGAGGCGACACCGATGTCGACGCTGTGCTTTAGAATGTCCAGGAACGCGATGCCGGGCCGCACGATCTTCGCGTCGAGGGAGAAGATGCTGATATAGTTGCCGTTGCAGATGATCATCCGCTCGTCGGCGTCGAACATGCACAGCCCGTGCGACATATTCTCGACGGCCGCCGAAAAGCGCTCGTTCTGGTGGCGCAGTTCGTCGGCGATCTGCCGTGGCGCGGCGACGCCTCCGGCTCCCCGTCTGCGGACGGGCGAACCACCCTTGACGTGCGCAACGGACATGAGGCGTGCCTGCTGACCGTGATCGAAACCCGGTACTGTGGTTACCGCTGGTTAATTTAGCGTATGTTCACTGCGCCGAATGCACGGCAACCGTTGCCTGGCGTTGCTTTTCAAGCGTTGCGTAGCGTTTGAGGAAGGCAGCTTGCGCCGAGGTCACCGAGTGCGGCTTAAAGTCGAAGCGGTCGGCATTGAACCCGCGCGGCCGGCCGAAGAACTCGGTTGCTTCCGCGGTCGAGAAACCGGCAAGCAGCGTCGCCTCGTAATAGGCGGCGATCTGGTCGGCGCGCTTGATCTCCTTGCGCAAGCCGACGCCGAGTTCGGGCGGCAGCGAAAAGCGCTGATGGATGGCGCGCTGGAGACGCAGCTCACACTCCTTGTAGGAGCCGCCCATTACCGATTTGAACGGCGAGATCATGTCGCCGATGACATATTCCGGCGCGTCATGCAGCAGTGCTGCCAACTGAGCGTTGGCCGAGGCGTCCGGCTGCAACTCGCTGAACAGCGCCTCGACCAGCAGCGAATGCTGGGCAACCGAAAAGGCGTGATCGCCGCGGGTCTGGCCGTTCCAGCGGGCGACGCGGGCAAGCCCGTGGGCGATGTCGGAGATTTCGATGTCGAGCGGCGAGGGGTCGAGCAGGTCGAGCCGCCGTCCCGACAGCATGCGCTGCCACGCGCGCGGTGGCGCTCCGACGCGATCGGCAGCCATCAGGCATCCTCCGCGCCGATGGCTTCCCTGGGAAAGCTGAACTGCGCCCAGGCCGGGATGGCGAGCGAGACGGTGACATCACCGGCCAGTACCGGCTGGCCAGCGTCGAGCGCCGCCTTGACCCGGTCGATGCGGGCAATGGTGAGGCCGGCCGTGCCCGCGGTCGAGCCGAGCGTGCCGACCGGCCGCCCCGCAACCGTCAGCTCCGAGCCCGGCGCGGGCAAGGCATGGTCGGCCGAAACGATCAGCACGCGCCGCCTGGCGGTGCCGCGATGCTGCATGCGCGAGACCACTTCCTGGCCGACATAGCAGCCTTTCTTGAAGCCGACGCCGCCGGTCTCGTCGAGCAGCACGTCGTGAGGGAAGGCATCGCCGAGCTGATAATCGGGACCGCTTTCGGCAATGCCGTTGGCGATGCGGAGCGTCTGCCATGCAGCCGGATCGCCACCTAGGGATGCGCCGCCATAGGAACGGCTCACAACCACATCGCGGAAGCGGGCATCGGCAAGTGTCGTTGAATCAGAAGGTGAGGCGCTTGAATCATCGCCCCACGCAACCGTCACAAGCACTTGATCCTGCTTCGCGATCTCGGCCTTGGCGCGCAGCTTGTAAAGCATCAGCCGGCGCAGGAAGTCGTCTGCGACGTCGGCACGGCAATCCAGCCGGAATCCGTCCTCGCCGCTACGCGAGATCAGGAAATCAAACAGGATCTTGCCTTGCGGCGAAAGCAGCGCACCGGGTTTTGCCGCACCGGCGCCCAGCGTGTCGAGGTCGGTGGTGAGGATGTTCTGCAAAAAATGCTCGGCATCCGGGCCTGACACAGAAATGAGAGCGCGGTCTTTGAGCAGGGCAAAAGGCATGGGCGGCAAAGAACCTGATCTTGCAAAACGGTCGGCCTTTACGTAAGCCGACGATACTCCCCCCGCAAGAGACCGAACGCCCATGGCCACCACCTACGACCTCATCCTGACAGGCGGCACGGTGGTCAACCATGATGGCGAGGGCGCGCGCGATGTCGGCGTCAAGGGTGGTCGCATCGTCGCAATGGGCGATCTTCGCCAAGCTTCGGCCGGCGAAGCGATCGACTGTCGCGGGCTGCACGTCCTGCCAGGCGTCGTCGACAGTCAGGTGCATTTTCGCGAGCCGGGGCTGGAGCACAAGGAAGATCTGGAGACGGGCTCGCGCGCGGCTGTGCTGGGCGGGGTCACCGCCGTCTTCGAAATGCCCAACACCAATCCGCTGACCACCAGCGAGGCGGCGCTTGCCGACAAGGTGCGCCGCGCCACCAGCCGGATGCATTGCGACTTCGCCTTCTGGGTTGGCGGCACGCGCGAGAATGCCGATGATGTCGGTGAGCTCGAGCGGCTGCCGGGTGCTGCCGGGATAAAGGTGTTCATGGGCTCGTCCACCGGCGACCTGCTGGTCGAGGACGACGAGGGTGTCGCATCGATCCTGCGCAACACCCGCCGCCGTGCCGCCTTTCACTCGGAGGACGAGTTCCGGCTGCGCGAGCGCCTGGGCCTGCGCGTCGAGGGCGACCCGTCATCGCATCCCGTCTGGCGCGACGAGATCGCGGCGCTTCGCTGTACCGAGCGGCTGGTGCGCATCGCGCGAAACACCCGCGCCCGCATCCATGTGCTGCATATCTCCACTGCCGAGGAAATCATCTTCCTCCAACAGCACAAGGATGTCGCCACCTGCGAGGCGACGCCGCACCATTTGACACTCGCCTCCGACGACTATGCGCGGCTGGGCACGCTGATCCAGATGAATCCCCCGGTTCGCGCGGCCCGCCATCGCGACGGCGTCTGGCACGGCATTGCGCAAGGCATCATTGACGTGCTCGGCTCCGATCACGCCCCGCACACGCCGGCCGAGAAGGCAAAGCCCTATCCGGCCTCGCCGTCTGGCATGACCGGGGTGCAGACGCTGGTGCCGATCATGCTCGACCATGTCAATTCAGGCCTGCTGACCCTGCAGCGCTTCGTCGACCTCTCCAGCCACGGCCCGCAGCGCATCTTCGGCATGGCCAGGAAAGGCCGCATCGCCGCCGGCTACGATGCCGATTTCACCATTGTCGACCTCCAGCGGCGCGAGACCATCACCAATGCGCAAGCCGGCTCCAGGGCCGGCTGGACGCCCTATGACGGCAAGGAAGTCACCGGCTGGCCGATCGGCACCATCGTGCGCGGCCGTCGCGTGATGTGGGAAGGCGAGATCGTCACGCCAGGACAGGGCAGGCCGGTGGAGTTTTCCGAGGCGCTGCCGGCTTAGGCGGCCGGATAACGAACCACCATACGTGTCCTCGGCTACGGATCCCCGTTCGACCGCCAGGCGGGACAGGCCAATACCGCGGCGTATTTACTAACCAAAGCGGTGCATTGTTCTGCCAAATCCGTCACTCTCTTTGTTTGGACGCAATTCAGACGGAAAGCCGTTTCACACTTTTCCTGGAATTACTCTGGAAAGCATCCGGCAAGACAGACTCTAATTCTCGTTTATTGGGGGGAATTATGCTCAGATATATGTCCGCTATCTTGATCATTCTGGGTATGACTGAAGTTTCGGCAAATGCCCTGGATACCCCGAAGCAGGGTGTGTCTGAATTGAGCGGATCGGAATTCAACTACTCTATAATCGACCTGGGTTCGAACAAGAGACGCATAGAGGTCATTCATAACAGAGAAAAGTATGATGGGCCGCTGGCGGAGATGTCGTTCCGAGATCGGCATCTGCAAGTTTTTGGAATGGTGGCGAGATTGATCAAGGGTAGTTGCCAAAATGGCGTCAGCGCCCTGGGGAGTATAGCCGTAAGCAGGGATCCTGAACAAGACGAGGATCCCGACGCTGAGCATCCTCAAATTTTCACTTGGGAATACAGTTGTAAATAAGCGCCTCAACCGCGCAGGAGAGACAGCTATTCGCCGGCCGTTCAATCCCCGGCGACGAAAAACGTCCACTGCCCGGTGGGCGTAATGCCGACGCGGTAGAAGATGTAGGCTCCGAACTGCTTCATGTCGTCATAGTCGCCGGCGGTGACGATCTTGAACAGTTCGACCCGCTGCCTGGCGTTGAGCTTGTCCAGCGGCAGGGCGAAGAAATACGGCCAGACATAGAGTTCCTGCGGTGTGCCGACGTCTACATGGACATAGCCGGCATTGAGCACCTCTTCCAGGATGGCGAGGATTTCCTGACCTTCCTTGTCGCCCGATAGCCCTTTCAGGAAGGCGATCGGGTCGCCCTCGATTTCGCCCAGCGACAATTGGGTCATGGTGTCGCCCTTGCCGATCAGCGGCCGCAGCTTCTCGATGTCGCCGCTGACGCAGGCCTCGACCATCAGATCGCGCATGCGCCTGACGGGCTCGGGCAATTTGGAAAGGTCATAGACGACTTCGGGCACCGGCGCTTCTGGATCGGCACGCGGGTTGGCCACGCCGCCATCGTTGGCGGGGGCTTCCGGTTGGCTTTGTCCGGGCTCCGTGGGCGATTTCGGCTGGCTGGCGGCCGGTGGCGCCGTGCCGGGCAGATCGGGCATTGGCACTGAATTTTCAGACGGCGCCGTCTCACCATTGGCTGGTGGCCCGGCAGGAACTGGAAGCTCCTCGCGCTTGATCTCGCTCAACGCGTAGGCAGGGTTGCTGGTCAGGACAAACGCCAGCGGACCCGCGGCGCAGGAAGCGGCAAGCCAGATGCTGAGGGCCACGCCGCGAGGCCGGCCTGACATCGAAAAATTCACCGCTTGCCTCTCCTCGGGCCTAGGCTCTTCAGGCATGATGCCCAAACGGCGCGCCGTCGTCAAAGAACCGGTAAGCTGGCGATGCACCCTCTGAGACGCGCGCCGCCTAGTGCCGAAACCGCTCCGGCTCGAAGGCGCCGGCGATCACCTTTTCACGCATGCGGTCGAGCAGGGCAAGGGCCGAGGTCTCGCCATTGGCTCGCAGCATCTCGCCGAACGCGGTTTCAAGCGCTGCCTCGGCGATGATTTCAGGTTCTATGCCGGCCGACAGACCTTCCGCCCAGGCCTCGCTATGGCTTTCCACCGCGGTCAGGCGCTTTTCTTCCCTGACAAGCGCGTCGATGTCGTTGACGCCATGTTCCATTTGCGATGTCCACCTTTTCAAGCGGCGGTCCGACGGGTCGGATCCGGCTTGGGCTGCCCCTATCTCACGCAGGCTAAGTAAGTATCTGTAAATACGACATTTTTTTGATCGTCTTTACAAACTTCGTCGCCTGCGTTCGGTCCGATTCAAACTTAGCCGATTAGACCGGTGAGCGGGATGAAAACCTTCAGTTTGAGTTAATTCCGCATTCGCGCGCTAACGTTTCGTTAATACTGTTGCGCAAGTGCAACACCAAGATTGCATCAACGTGCCGTGGATACAAGGCGGGTGCTCGAAAAGGCGTTGGCTAAACGCCGTCTGGCGCTCGTCAGTTGCCGTAACGCGAGGCGATGTCGCGCGACAGCGTCTCGCCTTCCTTCATGTAGCGGCTGATGGCTTCGGTCGCTGACGGCGTGCATTGGGTATAGGTGCCGCCGAAGGAACGGTAACCGCGGTTGAAGCTGGCGATGAAGCGGGCACGCCGCTCCGGATCGGGATTTTCCGAATCGATCAGCTTTTCCATCTCGGTGCGCCACTGGTCGCCCTTTTCGCCGCACAGATTGCGCAGGAAATGCAGCGACCCCAGCACCTCGGCCAGTCGCATCAGCCCGGGCTCGAACGGCGACTCGGCGGCCAGCGCCGGCTGCACGGCAAAAGCCGTGGCGGCGGCGATGCATGCGGCAAGGAACAGCGAGGTGCGGGTCATAAGTCTATCTGACGAAACATTTTGTCGCCTGCAAGGCGATTCTCGGAGCGGGCAGATATGGGCCTGCTTCAGGCCAAAAGCTCTTCAGCCACCTCCATGACGTCACCCGCGAGCGGCAGCGTCGCCATTTCATCAAGACTATAGAAGGCGGCGGTCTCGGCATCGTCGCTGGCCGTCGCTTCGCCGCCGGCATAAACGGCGCCGAACACGGTCAGCAGATAGTCGACCGGGTGATTCTCGCCGCTGCCGTCGATGTGGATGTCGCGAAGCGGACGATAGTCCTGCGCCCGCAGCCCGGTTTCCTCCAGCAATTCGCGCGACGCTGCTTCTTGCAGCGTCTCGCCGGGCTCGACCTTGCCGCCGGGAAAGGCATAAAGCCCCTGCGACGGCGGCCGCGCCCGTTTGACCAGCAGCACCGTCCTGCCGCGCACGACGGCGACCGAGACTGCGGGAAGTGTCTTGCGCTGCTCGTTCATCGATCTCGTTTCGCCTATGTGAGGCCAAACCCTTGTGGACCGGCTGGCAGCGAGCAGCTTTAGCGGTTGCGCAGCGCCGGTTCCATCGCCACGTTCGCGATCGGATCAATTCATCGAGCTTTCCCATGTGCGGACGCTTTGCCCTGACGGCCACGCCGGACCAGACCGCCGCCTTGTTCGGCCTGGCGGAGCTGGAGGATTTTCCGGCCCGCTACAACATCGCGCCGACGCAGCCGGTGCTAATGGCGCTGTCGGGGCCGCCGCGCATGCCGGGCTCGAATTTCCCGGATCGCCAGGCGATGCTGGTGCGCTGGGGGCTGGTCCCCACCTGGGTCAAGGACACCAGGAAATTTCCGCTGCTCATCAACGCGCGTTCGGAAGGCGCTATTGAAAAAGCCTCGTTCAAAGCCGCCATGCGCCATCGCCGTGCCTTGGTGCCGGCCTCCGGCTTCTATGAGTGGCAGCAATCCGGCAGCGGCAAGAAGGGCCAGCCCTACTGGATACGGCCGAGGCATGGCGGGTTGATCGCCTTTGCCGGGCTGATCGAAACCTATGCCGAGCCGGGCGGTTCGGAAATGGACACCGGCGCTATTCTTACCGTCAACGCCAATGCCGGCATCGCCCATATCCATGACCGGATGCCGGTGGTGATCGCGCCTGAAGATTTTGCCCGGCTGGCTGGACTGCCGCACGCTCGAACCGCGCGATGTGGCCGACCTGCTCAAGCCCGCGCTGCCCGATTTCTTCGAGGCAATTCCGGTCTCCGACCTCGTCAACAAGGTCGCCAACATCGGGCCGGAGATACAGGACATGGGCATCGTCGAGCCCGGCAAGGTCAGGCGCCAGAAGCCCGGCGCGGACGACAGTCAGATGACGCTGTTTTAGAGCGCGCTCCCAAGAAGCCAGGTCCGGTCTTCGGGAAGAACCTGCTCAATAGGAAGAGCTGTTGTTTTCAGGCGCGCTATGGGCGCCTCAGCCTTCCGTTCCGGCGCACGCCTTGTCGGCGGCCGGCACGATGCCTGTTCAGGCAGCGCGGGGCGAAGTGATTTTCGGCGCCGGCTTTTTATTCTTCGCGGTATGGAGAAGGGCGGCGACGATCGCGGCCGGGCCGATCGCACGGTAGTGGTTGGCGAGCGCCGGTTGCTTGGCGCGGCTCGATTCCTGCTTGGTTCGTGACATCGATCTCTTCCCTGGTAACATTTCCGTGTCTGCGTTTGCCGGCCGAATCTGACCGAATCGTGACCTATGGTGGACTAGCCGGCGAATGTTTCATGACTGTGCCGACATGTTTAATAAAATGTTTCAGCGGCTCCTGACCTATGATCCAGCGACGCTTTTGCCGGAAGTTGCGACTTGACGGCAACACCGGCCAAGGCGATAAAGCCGCCGATGAAAACGTTTTTCGCCATTTGTGGCATTTGCATTATTGGCTAGCTTCGCGCTGGTCCGGACGTTTTCGCCTCATCTTTCCCCAGAGTGGACAAACGCCCCGGCCAGCAGGCTGGAGCCCGATTTGTGCCTTGGCACAGGTAGGCTCCATCCAGAACTTAACGGACCGGAAGGGCACGCATGTCTGACGCATCGAAGGGTCTCAGCCTCTACAACACGCTAACGCGGACGAAGGACGTGTTCGTCCCGATCGACCCGTCGAATGTGCGCATGTATGTCTGCGGTCCGACCGTCTACGACTTTGCCCATATCGGCAATGCGCGTCCGGCGATCGTCTTCGACGTGCTGTTCCGTTTGCTGCGTCACCTCTACGGCGAGGCTGGTGTCACGTATGTGCGCAACATCACAGATGTCGACGACAAGATTAACGCCCGCGCGCTGCGCGATTTCGGCGCCGAGATCGCGTCGGGAAACCTGACGCTCAACGAGGCGATCCGCCGCGTCACCGAAAAGACCGCCGACCAGTACCACAAGGATGTCGCCGCACTCGGTTGCTTGCCGCCTACGGTCGAGCCGCGCGCCACCGAGTTCGTTGCGCGCCGCGCCGACGGCAAGGTTGACATGATCACCCTCATCGAACGTTTGATCGAACGCGGCCACGCCTATGTCGCCGCCGGCGAAGTGCTGTTCGACACCGCCTCGATGCCGGATTATGGCGAGCTGTCGAAGCGCAATCTCGACGAACAGCAGGCCGGTGCGCGAATTGCCGTCGACGCTCACAAGAAGAACCCGGGCGATTTCGTGCTGTGGAAATTGTCGTCACCGGAAGAGCCCGGCTGGGACAGCCCGTGGGGCAGGGGCCGTCCGGGCTGGCACATCGAATGCTCGGCCATGTCGGCCGCCTATCTCGGCGATGTCTTCGACATTCATGGCGGCGGCCTCGATTTGATCTTCCCGCACCATGAGAACGAGATCGCCCAGTCGCGTTGCGCCCACGGCACCGACGTCATGGCCAATGTCTGGATGCACAACGGCTTCCTGCAGGTCGAGGGCCAGAAAATGTCGAAGAGCGTCGGCAATTTCTACGCGATCGCCGAACTGCTGGAGACCGAGACCTTCGGCGGCCGCAAATGGCCGGGCGAGGTGCTGCGTCTGGCGATGCTGATGACGCATTACCGCGAGCCGATCGATTTCTCCGTGCGCAAGCTGGAGGAAGCCGAGAACACGCTGCGCAAATGGAAACGCGCGGCTGACCTGGCGCCGTCGGCAGGGCAAGTCCCGGCGGAGATTGTGGCGGCACTGTCGGACGACCTCGCCACCTACGCCGCCTTCCAGCAACTCACGCAGCTTGCCGGTGAGGCCGCGGAGGGCAACGAAGCGGCCGCATCGCTGAAGGCATCGCTGTTGTTCCTCGGCTTCGATATCGGCGCGGCCAAGGTCGACGAGGCAGCGATCGCCAAGGCGATCGCCAAGCGCTTGGAACTGATCGCAGCGAAAAACTGGGCCGAGGCCGACCGCATCCGCGACGAGTTGCTGACGCAAGGCGTGCAGCTGAAAGACGGCAAGGATCCTGTCACGGGCGAACGCGTGACGACGTGGGAGGTAAAGCGGTGAGGGTGGCGCGAGACACCGTTGTAAGATTGGCGAAGGCGGCAGCGACAGCCAATCTCCCCCCTTGCGGGGGAGATGTCCGGCAGGACAGAGGGGGGTGCGAAGGAACGCCAGCGTTCCTTCTTGCCCACTTTCATTTCGGCCACTTTCTGAGAACGCAATGGCTGCCGGTTGAGACGCTGGCGGGACAGCACCCCCCTCTGTCCTGCCGGACATCTCCCCCGCAAGGGGGGAGATCAGCCCTCGCCTCGGTTTTCGCTAATCGCCAGCGCGGAGTGGCCTGAGCATGGGTCACGACCTCGTTCCATCGCGTCAGCGCAAGAATGCAAAGTCCATGCGTCGCGTCATGACCGATGCCGAGCTGAAACTGTGGAATGAGTTGCGGGCTCACCGGCTGATGGGGATGAGCTTTCGCCGACAGGTACCGATTAGGCCCTACATTGTCGACTTCGCCTGTTCGGCCCACCACCTCGTAGTCGAGGTTGATGGCAGTCAGCATGCCGACGTAGAAGATGCAGAACGCGACAAGGCACGCAGCGCTCAATTGAGTGCCAGTGGCTGGACCATCCTGCGCTTCTGGAACGACGACGTCATCCGCGATATCGACAATGTCTGCCAGCACATCGTGATCGAGGCCGGCTTGGCCGGCGCCGACGTGCCGGCGCCAGCAAGGGAGGAGCTTGTTTCATGATCGACCATCTCGGCATCAATGTCGCCGATTTCGGCGCGTCGAAAGCCTTTTATGACCAGGCGATGGCGCCGCTTGGCGCCTCGCTGATTTACATGGTGCCACTGGAATATACCGGCGGCGCCAAGGTCGGCGGTTATGGCCGCGACCGGCCGGTGTTCTGGCTGCAGGCCAGCGATGACAAGCCGAGGACCCATCAGCACGTCGCCTTCACCGCGCGCAGCCGCGCCGAGGTCGACGCCTTCCATGCCGCGGCGCTCGCCGCCGGCGGCAAGGACAATGGCGGGCCGGGGCTGCGCCCGCATTATCACCCGGACTATTACGGCGCCTTCGTCTTGGATCCCGACGGCAACAATGTCGAGGCCGTCTGCCATGCGCCCGAATGACTATGAAACGGAGTGAAACGCCATGAGCCTCGACAACCGGCCGATCTACACCGGCGGCTGCCAGTGCGGCGCGGTGCGCTTTCGCGTCGAGGGTGCGCTAGGTGACGCCTCGATCTGCCATTGCCGCATGTGCCAGAAGGCGTTCGGCTCATTTTACGCGCCCCTGGTCTCGGTGCGTGGCGCCAAACTCGACTGGACGCGCGGCGAACCGAAATATTTCGCCTCGTCCAGCCACGTCGATCGTGGCTTTTGCGGCAATTGCGGCACGCCGCTGACCTTTACCGCGCCCGACGGCATCGGCCTCGCCATCGGCGCCTTCGACAATCCGGCTGATATCGTGCCGCTGATCCAGTGGGGCACGGAGGCAAAACTTCCCTATGTCGACACCCTTCCGCAATTGCCGGGCGAGGACACGATGGCCGACATGTCGTCGGCGCCTTATCTTGCCGAGCTTGTCTCCTACCAGCATCCCGATCATGACACCGAACAATGGCCGCCAGAGGAAAAGTTATGACCGATGAAGTTCGAACCGGCGGCTGCCAGTGCGGCGCCGTCCGTTTCCGCATCAAGGGCAAGCTTGGCCGGGCGTCCATCTGCCATTGCCGCATGTGCCAGAAACAGTTCGGGTCGTTTTTCGGCGCCCTGGTGACAGTGCCCAAGGATGGCGTCGAATGGGTGCGCGATGAGCCCACCTATTTCCAGTCGTCGGTCAACATCGATCGCGGCTTCTGTGCCCGCTGCGGTACACCGCTGACCTATCGCCAACCTGGCGCACTGGAGATCGCCATCGGCGCCTTCGACGACCGCTCCGATCTGGCGCCGCAGATCCAGGTCAACTACGCGGTCCGATTGCCTTGGGTGGAAACGATCTTTGACCAGCCCGTGCATCAGGATCCGGATTTCTACTCCCGCCAGGAGCAGATCATCTCCTTCCAGCATCCCGACCACGAAACCACGGACTGGCCCGCGCACGGCCTGAAGATATGAGCAATGAAATGAACAGTGAACTTCGTACTCTTTATCCAGAGATCGAGGCGTTCGAGTCCGGCATGCTCGATGTCGGCGACGGCCATCATATCTACTGGGAGCGCTCCGGAACCAGGGGCGCCAAGCCGGCCGTTTTCCTGCATGGCGGTCCCGGCGGCGGCTTCTCGCCAAAACATCGGCAATTGTTCGACCCGAAGCTTTACGACGTCATCCTGTTCGACCAGCGCGGCTGCGGGAAATCGACACCCAACGCCTCGCTCGAGGCCAACACCACCTGGCACCTGGTTGCCGACATCGAGCGGCTGCGTGAGATGTGCGGCTTCGAAAAATGGCTGGTGTTCGGCGGCTCGTGGGGCTCGACGCTGGCGCTGGCCTATGCCGAGACGCATCCTAATCGCGTCAGCGAGCTTGTCGTGCGCGGCATCTACACGCTGACCCGCGCCGAACTCGAATGGTACTATCAGTTCGGCGTCTCCGAGATGTTCCCCGACAAATGGGAGCGTTTCCTGGCGCCAATTCCTGAAGCCGAGCGCGGCGACATGATGGCCGCTTACCGCAGGCGGTTGGTCGGCGCCGATGGCAAGGCGCAGCTGGAAGCCGCCCTTGCCTGGAGCCTGTGGGAAGGTGAGACGATCACGCTGCTACCGGAGCCGGAGACCAGCGACAAGTTCGGCGAGGACCACTTCGCCATCGCCTTTGCCCGCATCGAGAACCACTATTTCGTCCACGCCGGCTGGCTGGAGGAGGGGCAGCTTCTGCGCGATGCCCATAAGCTCGCGGATATTCCCGGCACAATCGTCCACGGCCGCTACGACATGCCGTGCCCGGCGCGCTATGCCTGGGCCCTGCACAAGGCCTGGCCGAAGGCGGATTTCCACCTCATCGAAGGCGCCGGCCATTCCTATTCGGAGCCGGGGATTCTGGATCGGCTGATACGCGCGACGGATGGGTTTGCGGGGAAATGACAGCGCGTGGCACCCCCCTCTGTCCTGCCGGACATCTCCCCCTCAAGGGGGGAGATTGGCTGTCATCGGCGCTTTCGCAAATCTTCATCGCTGCAGGAAACGATCCGACGCTAAAGCTGCCGATCTTCCCCCTTGAGGGGGAGATGGCCGGCAGGCCAGAGGGGGGTGCTCGCGCGCCAACAGAACAATGACCAAACAACGCCTCTATCTCTTCGACACAACCCTCCGCGATGGCCAGCAGACGCCGGGCATCGACTTTTCCGTCGAGGACAAGATCGCGATTGCCAAGCTGCTCGATGAGTTCGGCATGGACTATGTCGAAGGCGGCTATCCCGGCGCCAATCCGACCGACACCGCCTTCTTCCAGCAGAAGCGCACGGCGAAGGCAAAGTTCGTCGCCTTCGGCATGACCAAGCGGGCAGGCGTGTCGGCATCCAACGACCCGGGCCTGGCAGCGCTCGTGCAGTCCAAGTCCGACGCCATCTGCTTCGTCGCCAAGAGCTGGGACTATCATGTCCGCGTCGCGCTCGGCTGCACCAATGAGGAAAACCTCGACTCGATCAACGCGTCGGTCGAAGCAGCTGTTGCCGCCGGCAAGGAAGCGATGGTCGATTGCGAGCATTTCTTCGACGGCTTCAAGGCCAATCCGGACTACGCACTGGCCTGCGCCAGGACCGCCTATGATGCCGGCGCGCGCTGGGTGGTGTTGTGCGACACCAATGGTGGCACGCAGCCCTCGGAAGTGCGCGCCATCGTCGACAAGGTCATTGTTTCAGGTATTCCGGGCGGCCATCTCGGCATCCATGCCCATGACGACACCGGCCAAGCGGTGGCCAATTCGCTCGCCGCCGTCGAGGCCGGCGTGCGCCAGATCCAAGGCACGCTGAACGGCATCGGCGAGCGCTGCGGCAACGCCAATCTGGTCTCGATCGTACCGACGCTGGCGCTGAAGCCGGCCTTCGCCGATCGGTTTGAAACCGGCATCTCGGCCGAGGCGCTGACCGGGATATCCCGGCTTTCCCGCGCCTTCGACGAATTGCTGAACCGTGCTCCGGAAGCGCAGGCGCCCTATGTCGGCGCCTCGGCCTTCGCCACCAAGGCCGGCATCCATGCCTCCGCACTGGCCAAGGAGCCGGCGACCTATGAACATGTGCCGCCCGAGGCAGTAGGCAACCGCCGCCGCGTTATGGTTTCGGACCAGGGCGGCAAGGCCAATTTCCTCGCCGAGCTGAAGCGGCGCGGCATCGATGTGCCCAGAGACGACCATCGTCTCGATGCGCTGATCTCGGTGGTCAAGGAGCGCGAGGCCGAGGGCTACGCCTATGAGGGCGCCGATGCCTCCTTCGAGCTGTTGGCGCGCAAAATGCTGCACGGCCTGCCGGAGTTCTTCAACGTCACTTCGTTCCGCTGCATGGTCGAGCGCCGCTTCGATGCCAACGGCCAGTTGAAGACGGTCTCCGAAGCCATCGTCAAGGTGATGGTCGAGGGCGAGGAGAAGATGTCGGTGGCCGAAGGCCACGGCCCGGTCAACGCGCTCGACATCGCGTTGCGCAAGGACCTCGGCAAATTCCAGAGCGAGATCGCCGACATGGAGCTCGCCGATTTCAAGGTGCGTATCCTCAATGGCGGCACCGAGGCGATCACCCGCGTCCTGATCGAATCGCATGACGGCACCGGCGCACGCTGGTGGACGGTCGGCGTGTCGGAAAACATCATCGATGCGTCCTTCCAGGCGCTGATGGATTCGATCGTCTACAAGCTGATGAAGAACCGCGACATGGCGGGATTGGTGGCGGCGGAGTAAGCTTGCAGGACTTGGGTTCCTCGCCCCTCGAAGTGGGGCGAGGAACTGGCGGCGCCCCTTGAACCATCAGCGGAAGTCCATTGATCCATCATAATTTTGCGATGGTTTTGGATGGCCCACTGGGCCATAGCGTTTGCCATGGCCAGCGACACGATCCAGCCCGACGCCGACTCCAAAGCCCGCAGCGGCTTTCTCCTCGCGCTCGGCGCTTATCTGCTATGGGGCCTGTTGCCCTTCTACATGAAGGCGGTTGCGCATCTGCCGCTGATCGAGGTGATCGCCCACCGCATCGTCTGGTCGGTGCCGATTGCTGCTGCAGTGCTGGTCTGGGCCGGCCGCACAGCCGATTTCAAGGCGGCGATCCGCTCGCCGCGCAGCATCGCCATGGCGGCGCTGACGGCGACCCTGATCTCCGTCAACTGGGCCATCTATGTCTGGGCGATCTCGGTCGACCGCACCGTCGAGACCGCGCTCGGATACTACATCAACCCATTAGTTAGCATCGTCGTCGGCGCGTTGTTGCTCGGCGAGAAGCTCGACCGGCTGCAGATCGTGGCCGTGTTGCTGGCGGCGGTCGCAGTTGCCGTTCTGACCGTCGATGCCGGCAAATTGCCTTGGGTGTCGTTGGCGCTGGCGTTTTCCTTCGCTGCCTATGGGTTCTTCCGCAAGACGCTGCCGATCGGCCCGAGCCAGGGCTTTCTGCTCGAAGTGCTTTTGCTGTCGGTGCCGGCGCTTGCCTACATCGTCTTCCTGGTCGTCAACGGCCAGGACCATTTCATCTCCAGCAACGGCACCGATATGGCTTTGCTCATCGGCTGCGGCCCAGTCACCTCGGTGCCGCTGCTTCTGTTCGCCTTCGGCGCCAAGCTTCTGCGCCTCTCCACCATCGGCATCATGCAGTACATCGCACCGACCATGGTGTTCCTGATCGCCGTGCTGATTTTCGACGAGCCGTTCGGCACCACGCAAGCAATTGCCTTCGCGCTGATCTGGGCGGCATTGGCGATGTATTCCTGGTCGATGTTTCGTGGCCGTGAAATCCGCCCGGTGGCGTTGGCCCCGAAGTAGGGAGCCTTTCGATGTACGTGCTGCATATCGCCAACAAGAACTATTCGTCATGGTCGCTGCGGCCATGGGTGCTGATGCGCACCCTCGACATTCCGTTCGAGGAGCAATTGACGCCGTTTCCGACCGGGCCCAGTTTCGATCTCTACCGGGCGTTCTCGCCCAGCGGGCGCGTGCCTTGCCTGGTGGATGACGGCTGGGCTGTCTGGGATTCGCTGGCTATTGCCGAGTATCTCGCCGAGCGCCACCATGGTGTGTGGCCTGCCGAGGCCAAGGCGCGAGCCTGGGCGCGCTCGGCCGCCGCCGAAATGCATTCTGGTTTCACGGCCTTGCGCGGCGCATGCCCGATGAATTGCGGCTTGCGGGTGAAACCGTTGCCGATGTCGGACGCGCTGAAGCAGGATCTGTTCCGTTTGGGCGATCTCTGGAACGATGGCCTTGCCCTGTTCGGCGGGCCGTTCCTTGCCGGCGGCCATTTTACCGCCGTCGACGCCTTCTTTGCTCCGGTGGCGTTCCGTGTGCTATCCTATGGGCTGTCTTTCGAAGGGGCAGCTGCAGCCTATCCCCCGCAATTGCTTGGCCTGCCGGCCATGCAGGAATGGTATGCGGCGGGTCTCGCCGAGACCTGGCGGGAGCCGGACCATGAGGCGGAGGTCGCTGCCGCCGGCACCATCGTCGAGGATCTTCGCGCTACGGCGTGATGGGCATTCCAGGAAAAGCGCGTCGCGTTCCCTTGGGAATTGCGTGAAAACAAAGGGATCGGGGCGTTACGTCCGCCCGAGCCGCCTTACGAACATGTAGGTCGCCGCGGCGATCACGATCGAAACCGCCGAGACCACCCAGAAGCCCATCGGCGTATTGACCATGGGCAGACCACCGACATTCATGCCGAACAGGCCTGATATGATGGTCATCGGCAACAGCACCGCCGTCATCACCGACAGCACATAGAGCAGCTGGTTGGACTGCATTGTCAGCTTGGCCATCAACTCGTCCTGCAGCAACCTTGCGCGTGCCTGCAACTGCTCGCCGTCGTGATAGAGCGTGTGTGCCCGGTGCGAGAGCCTTGTCGCCATGTCATTGATCCGATCGGGCAGCTCATTGCGATGCGAATGGTCGAGATGGCGAAAAAGGTTTGTGAGCGTCGCCATCTGCCGGTGGATGACCACCAGTTGACGGCGCGCCTCGACCAGCGACTGCCGCTCGCCGTGCCAGGCATCGCGCACGATACGGTCCTCGATGCCGTCCAGCGTATCGCCAAGACCGTGGAGCTCGGCCGCCATGCCGTCGAGCGACTGGCCCATGACCGCTTCGACCAGGTCGGCGGGGGAGCGGAATTTGCGCGAGCCGCTCTCCACCGCCTTGCGGATGAGATCGACCGATTCCAGTGGCTGCTTGCGCGCGCCGATCAGCGTCTTGTCGTTGAGCGCAAAACGGAAATGGCCGAGCCCGCGCGCTTCCGCCGAATAGTCGTGGCGCAGATCCGGCAGGTCGCCATAAAGCCAGGCATCCTCGAGATCGATGTGGCAACCCTGGCTGGCGCCGAGGAAAGCTTCGCGCACCGGCCCGGGCAGAGCCTGCTCGGCGGCGATCTCATGACGGGCGCGCAGGTCGGACAGCTGGTAGCTGCGCCATGTCCATGCAACCTCGGCCGCGTCCTTGGTGCGCAGGCCCTCGGCGGTGAAATGGTAGATGAAGAACAGCCCGTGCTCGTCGGGCAGGTAAGGCGACAGGCCTTCCGCGTTGAGAGCAATGTTCACGGCTCGCCTCGCCAAGAAATTTCGACCAGGTTCAGATTTCGACTATGCCGACGCGCGGATGCCGACCCGTCCTTCGTAACACGAGTGAGGCGGGTTCCGTGTGACGGTTTCTTGACAGGCGATCACAGTTTGTCGAGCAGCGTTTAGAGTGTTTGCTGCTATCGCCGACGAATGGAGCTCACCCATCGCAACGGTCCGGTCAATCGCCAGCTGCGTGACGCAAGCGCCGCATCGCGCTCCGCCACCAGGTCGTCTCGGATCCTGGCCAGCGCGCTACGCTCGGCTACGAGGCCGTCTTGGGCCAGGGCGAGCGCGTCACGCTCCGCCATGAAGCTGTCTCGGGCTTGGATGAGGTCCTGCTGGGCGTGAGCAAGCGCATCACGCTCCGCCATGAAGCTGTCTCGGGCTTGGATGAGGTCCTGCTGGGCGTGAGCAAGCGCGTCACGCTCCGCCATGAAGCTGTCTCGGTCTCGGATGATGGCCTGTTGGGCGTCAGCGAGGGCGTCACGCGCGACGATGCCCTTTCCCAGTTCGCCGTGTAGCCGTTTAGCGGCCAGGTTCCCTGCGGCAACGGCCTTGCCAACCACATCGCAGCTCTCATCGAACGTCGCCCGCACCCTGTCGAGCTGGTCGCGCAAGTCCTGGCTGTCGCCTTCAGACGCCATACTGCGCAAAATGGCATAGGCACTGCGGACTAATGGCGTGGCATCCGGATGGTTTTGCAGATCAGCGACCGAGGCCCGCTGATGATGCAGATCCTTGTCCAGGAACTCGGCGATTGCGGCGTCGGCGTGATCGGACGTGACAGGCCAGACGATTCCGGTCTCCCTGGCCGCGCGGTCCATCTGATGTCGCCAGTCGCTCAACAGGTCTTCGTGGCGCAGGATACAGCGCGGCATGTGTCGCGAATGATGCTCCGCTTCGAGCACGTGCCTGAGCCACAGCATGAACGCTGTCGGCAGTTCCATTTGATCCCGTTCCTGCAGCGAACAGGCGACTTCGAGCGGGTTGCGGACAGGCAGAAATGCGATCGGGTCAATCCTGAGATCGGCCAGGATCGAGGCTATGAAGGGGAGGAACCGGCAGATCCGCGGATCCTTGACGAAAAACAGGGGGGCATCGCCGAACTCGCTGGCAATGATCGCCGTCATCATGGGCCGAAATCGCTCGGCTGCCGGCGACTGCAGCCACTGCCGATCTAGCGGCAGCCAATCTTGCCAGGAGGAGGCGGCCGCCGTGAGCAGGTGGTCGTCGGCGATGGTGAGTGGGGTACTTTCCCAATGTCCCTTGGGATTGTGGAGGCTCCCGGGCAGCAGATGTTTCGGCGGCGTGGCTCCATGCGCGGCGATGAGGGCGCCGAGCGCCGAGGTGCCGCTGCGGTGCATTCCGAGGACCAGGATCGCCGTCCTTGGTTCCGACGCGATCTCGCCCTTCGCGGCCTTCAATCGCTCGCGCGGATTCATCTCCCTTTGTCTCGCTCTCCAAATTTCCGTTCCCGCCCAATGTTCTCCGTTAACCAACTGCGAAGCGGGCTGCAAATGGAAATCGTCGCCAACGTGCTTACATTGCGCACAAGACGGAGCTCAAGAAAAGCTGGACAGATCGAAGTCAGCTGCCCCAACGCTACAGATCCTTGCCAAGCAGATGCAGTCGATCAGTGGCTTCGCATTGGACTTCTGCTTCTGGGCCAGGCTGGCCTTGTTGCTGTCGCCGATCCAGGTGTTGCCCAGTGTTTCGTAGCCGGCAGCCTTGAGCGCCAGCACGACGCGGCGCAGTTGGTGCGCCAGGCCGACGACACCAACCGGGCTCAATTCCTGGCCGCCTGCGCCAAGGCCGGCTTCGTCCTCACATCTTGTCAATTACAGACTGCACGCCTTCCGTCGGCGCATCGACCGACGACCCCGCCACCATGATGGCGGCGACGATGGCCTCGGGGTCTTCGACCACCAGCGGCTTGACCCGTTGCGCGGTGTGGATGAAGCCTTCGCTGGCCATATGGTCGAGCAGCGCCAGCATCGGATCCCAGAATCCTTGAACGTTGGCGAAGACGATCGGCTTGCGGTGATGGCCGAGCTGGCCCCAGGTCATGATCTCGACGATTTCCTCGACCGTGCCGATGCCGCCGGGCAGCGCCACAAAGGCGTCGGATTTCTCGAACATCTTGTGCTTGCGCTCGTGCATGTTGTCGGTGATCAGCAACTCGTCGAGCCGGTCAAGCGCGGTTTCGGTCGCCTCCTTGTTGATGAGGAAGCGCGGAATGATGCCCGTTACCTTGCCGCCGGCCTTGAGCGCGCCTTCGGCGACTGCGCCCATAATGCCTTTGGTGCCGCCGCCATAGACCAGCCGCAGGCCGGCTTTGGCGAGCGAGCGGCCAAGCAGGTGCCCGGCCTTGGCATAGATTTCATCGCGGCCCGGAGACGAGCCGCAATAGACGCAGACGGATCGAATCGTGTTCATTCGTGATTGGTGATTGGGTCTGAATGCGGGGTCAAGCCCCAAGGGCTGACAAGCCCGGGCTTTTTCTTGTCGGTGCCGGCAAAACACGCTAGACCGGCTTCAGGTGGCTAAGGGGTAGGGGAAATATGGCTGTTAATCCATTGAAGGCGTTTCTGTTCGCGGCCGGTGGGACCGTCGCGGTCGTCGGAACCGCCTATGTATCGGGCGCACTCGACCCGTATCTGAATCCCACGCCGCCTGCGGCGATTGCATCGCTGACGCCGCCGGCTGAAAAGCCGGCCGATCCGGGGACCGAGGGAAGGCTGCCGCCGGCGCCCGCCGCGCCCACCGATGCCAAGGCTCCCGCAGCACCCGCGCCTGCCGACGCAACGGCTCCCGCGACCGAAGCTGCGGCTCCGGCGGCACCTGCCGCGCCCGCTGCTGCCCCAACAACCCCAGCGCCGGCCGCGGCCGGCCCGGTTGCGCCGAGCTTCGACGTCGTGCGCGTCGAAAGCAACGGCTCGATCGTCGTTGCCGGCAATGCTGCGCCCAATTCGAAGGTCGAGATCCTCAACGGCTCCTCGGTACTTGGCTCGACTGTCGCCGGTCCGGACGGCGCCTTCGTCATCGTTCTCGACGATCCGCTGAAGCCCGGCGACTATACGATTGGGTTGCGCGCGACGGCCGGCGATGTGGTTACCCCTTCCGTGCAGACCGCCGTCGTTTCGGTTCCCAAGGACGCCGCCGGCCAGGTGCTGGCGATGGTCGAGGAACCCGGCAAGCCGGCCGAGCTGCTTAGCGTCCCGGCGCCTGAGACCAAGCCCGCGGCACCGGCCGCCGGCGATCAGGCCGCTGCCCCAGCCGCTGAGGCGCCTGCTACGGCTGCGCCTGCCGTGGCCGCTGAAACAGCACCTGCTGCTCCGGCTGTGGAAGCCGCAACTGCCCCTGCAGCGCCAGCAGTACCTGCAGCGCCGCCGGCGGCAGGCGTGGCTGCACCCAAGATCGTCGTCGAGGCGGTCGAGATCGACGGCAACAAGATCTTCGTCGCCGGTCTGGCTGACGCCGGCCGCAAGGTGCGCGCCTATGCCAATGATATCCTGCTTGGCGATGCGGTGACCTCGCCCGACGGTCATTTCCTGGTCGAGGCGACGCGCGACATCCCGGTCGGCAGCTACACCATCCATGTCGACGGTCTCGACGCCGACGGCGTGAAGGTCGTGGCCCGCGCCGCCGTGCCGTTCGAGCGCGAACCCGGCGAAGCGATCGCCGCCGTGGCGCCCGCGGAGGCCAAGCCCACCGAGACCAAGCCCGCCGAAGCAAAGCCTGCTGAGCCGGCCGCACCGGCTGCTGCCGAAGCACCGGCCGCTCCGAAGCCTGCGGCGCCAGCCACTATCGCGGCTGCCCCTGCGAAGCCCGCACCGGCTGCTGCCGCATCCGCACCAGCCGCACCGGCGGCTGAAGCGCCGGCTCCGGCTGCCCCGGCGGTTGCCGGGGCACCTGCGGCACCGGCAGCGCCCGCCGCTGAGGCTCCAGCCGTCGTCGCGGCGGCAACGCCCGACGTGCCCGAGACGGTGGCGCCAAAGCTCGAACATGCAGACGGCGCGGTCATCATCCGCAGGCACGACACGCTGTGGCGGATCTCACGGCGCGTCTACGGTCACGGTGTGCGCTTCTCGACCATTTATCTCGCCAACCAGGACCAGATCAGCGATCCCGACCGCATCTGGCCGGGGCAGGTGTTCAAGGTTCCGGAAAAGTCCAAGGAAGGCGAAGCCGCCGACCTCAAGGCGATGGGCGAGCAGGTGACAACGGCGCCGGTGAAGACGCAGTAGCGGCCGAGCGCTTGATCTCCTCCCTTGAGGGGGAGATGGCCGGCAGGCCAGAGAGGGTCGCCGCGCATAGAACGCCGACCTTCTCTTTGCTGCAAACGACGTTGCGTCAGGACGTACCGACCCCCTCTGTCGCCTTCGGCGACATCTCCCCCTCGAGGGGGGAGATTAGGTCGCTCTACCCATCGGGTTCGCTTGCCACGCACCCGTTCATCGTCTATCGCCGATGAACGATGGCAGACTCGCTCACTGAACCAGACCACGCAAACTGCGCACCGCCCCAAAGCCGCGCCGTTGCCGCTCGCTTCGCCGCACTCTCGCACCCGGCGCGCATCGAGATCCTTAGACATCTCTCGGCCAGCAATTCCTGCTGCTGCCGCGAGGTGGTCGATCATCTCGATCTGGCGCAGTCCACCGTGTCCCAGCATCTGAAGATCCTGGTCGAAGCCGGGCTGGTCCGCTTCCAATCCGACCGTCAGCGCTCGCGCTACGAAGTCGACCGCGCCGCGCTCGCCGACGTTTCCGCATCGCTGACCGCACTCGTCAACTCCTGCTGCTCCGGCCGCTGACCTCTCACCCCAAAGGCAAGACAAGTGGCAGAAAAAACCGTTTCCGATAGCTCGACCTTCGGCACCTTGCGCAATCTGTGGCCCTATATGTGGCCGGCCGACCGCCCCGATCTCAGGGCACGCGTCACCTGGGCGACGCTGCTTCTGGTCGTTGCCAAGCTGACGCTGGTTGCCGGGCCCTATTTCTTCAAATGGGCGACGGATGCCCTGGCCGGCGACGCCAAATCGCCGCCGCCGCTGCCATCTTTCCTGCTGGCGCCAGTGATGCTGGTCGTCGCCTACAATGTCGTGCGGCTGGTGCAGCTTGGCTTCAACCAGCTGCGCGACGCGCTGTTTGCCCGCGTTGGCCAATATGCGGTGCGCCAGCTCGCGTTCCGCACCTTCGTTCACATGCACCAGCTGTCGCTGCGCTTTCACCTCGAGCGCCGCACCGGCGGCCTGTCGCGCATCATCGAGCGCGGCACCAAGGGCATCGAGACGATCGTGCGCTTCATCATGCTGAACACGGCGCCGACTATCCTCGAATTCGCGCTGACCACCGGCATCTTCGCCTACACTTATGGCTGGAAATATGTGGTCGTGGTGGCGGCCACGGTGTGGCTCTACGTCTGGTTCACGGTGCGCGCCAGCGACTGGCGCATCTCGATCCGCCGCGACATGAATGACAGCGACACCGACGCCAATACCAAGGCGATCGACTCGCTGCTCAACTACGAGACCGTCAAATACTTCAACAACGAGGGTATGGAGGCTGAGCGCTTCGACCGTTCGATGGCGCGCTATGAAATGGCGGCGACCAGGATATGGACCTCGCTCGGTTGGCTGAATTTCGGCCAGGGCATCATCTTCGGTCTCGGCACCGTCATCGTCATGTGCATGTCGGCCCTGGAGGTGCAGGCCGGCACGCAGACGGTCGGCGATTTCGTCTTCATCAACGCCATGCTGATGCAGCTTTCGGTGCCGCTCAATTTCATCGGCTTCATCTACCGCGAAATCCGCCAGGGGCTGACCGACATCGAGCAGATGTTCGACCTGCTCGATGTGCCGCAGGAAATCACCGACAAGCCGGATGCCAAGCCGCTCACTGTTACAGCCGGCAAGGTCGAGTTCCGCGACGTGCACTTCGCCTACGACCCCAGCCGCAAGATTCTGAAGGGCGTCTCCTTCGAGGTTCCGGCCGGCAAGACGGTGGCCATCGTGGGCCCGTCCGGCGCCGGCAAGTCGACGATTTCGCGGCTCTTGTTCCGCTTCTACGACGTCCAGGGCGGTCAGGTGCTGATCGACGGCCAAGATGTCCGTGATGTGACGCAGGCGAGCCTGCGCGGCGCCATCGGCATGGTGCCGCAGGACACCGTGCTGTTCAACGACACCATCGCCTATAACATCCGTTACGGCCGCATCGGCGCCAGCGAGGAAGACATGCAGAAAGCCGCCGAGCTTGCCCAGATCGGCCCGTTCATCGAACGACTGCCCGAAGGCTACCGCTCGATGGTCGGCGAGCGCGGGCTAAAACTGTCGGGCGGCGAAAAGCAGCGCGTGGCGATCGCCCGCACCATCCTGAAGGCGCCGCCGATCCTGATGCTCGACGAGGCGACCTCGGCGCTGGACAGCCACACCGAACAGGAGATCCAGGCCGCCCTCGACCTGGTCAGCAAGGGCCGCACCACCATCGTCATTGCCCATCGCCTATCGACGGTGATCACGGCCGACGAGATCATCGTACTCAAGGAAGGCGAGATCGCCGAACGCGGCACCCATGCCGAGCTGATGCAAAAGCATGGCCTCTACGCGTCGATGTGGGACCGCCAGCGCGAAGCGACAGAAGCCGAAGAGAGGCTTCGAGTTGCACGCGAGAGCGATGAGCTGGGTGTGGTTGTGCGCAGGCGGACTTCGGAGGTGAGCTAGGCGGCGGAGCGCCGATCTCCCCCCTTGAGGGGGAGATCGGCGCCGAAGGCGACAGAGGGGGTCGCCGCGCGTGGAGCGCTAACCTTCATCGGTCGCAAGGGGGGCGCATCCAGTCGAACCGATCCCCTCTGGCCTGCCGGCCATCTCCCCCTCAAGGGGGGAGATATGCAGCGTCGTCGCCATCATCACCACCGAAAATTTCCCCTTGACCTCAACCTAAGTTGAGATCGCAAACCCGTTCCTGAGCCACCGAACCCAAGTCGTTCAAGAACGGAGACAGATTCAAATGGATAAATTTGCCGAGGCAGCCGTGTTCAGGGTCGACAAATTCGTCGTTCCTGCCGAGGCCCGTGAAGAAATCCTTCGCAAGGTCAGGGCAACGCATGAACTGCTGCGCCTGCAGCAAGGCTTCGTCCAGGATTTCGTGCTCGAGCAATTTTCGGGTCCGGGTGAGTTCAACCTGGTCACCATTGTCGAATGGGAAAACCAGGCGGCCGTCGACAATGTCGTGCCGATCGTCAAGGCGGCCCACGAGCGGGCGGGCTTCAACCCGCAGGAGACCATTGCCCGGCTGGGTGTGAAGGCCGATATCGCCAACTATCAGCGTCTGCCTGAGATGTAGGAGGGCCAGCCCGTGCCAGGTGCTGGCGCCTCGACGCTCAGCACCTGGCCGGTGCGGGCATCGCTGATCATGTTCTCCAAACCACGCCATTCGGCGGCGACGATGAACAGTGTCGTGCCATCCGGCCCGCCCAGCATGCAGGCAAAGCAGCCGCGATCGGCATCGACTGTCTGCAACACCTCGCCACCTTCGCGCACCCGCACACAGCGTTTGTTGGGAACATCCGCATACCAGGCAGTTCCTTCGGCATCGAGGCAGACGCCGTCGGGAAAGCCATCGAGATCGGCCCAGACCCGGCGGTTGGAAAGCCCGCCATCCTCCGCGATATCGAAGGCGGTCAGCCGGTTGGCATGCGACTCCGCCACGATCAGTGTCCTGTTGTCCGGCGTCACCGCCATGCCGTTGGCGAAAGCGATGTTCTCGGCCACTTGTCGAACCGAGCCGTCCGGCGTGATCAGCACGATGGTGCCGGGCCCGAAATGCTCGCCCGGTGCAGGCGCCGACCCGCCGCCATTGACATAGATGTTGCCGCGCCCGTCGACGACGATCTCGTTCCACGGGCTGTTTGACAGCGACCGAAGATCGGCGTGGGTGGCCAGCGTTCCATCCGCCTCCTGCCGCAGCAACAAGCCATCCCGACCCGAGACGATCAGCAATCGGCCATCCGGCAACCAGTCGATCGAATAGGGCAGGATGGCCGGCACGGTGAGCATCACCTGGTTCCCGCCGTCCTCATCCACCGCGACGATCTCTCCGGTTCCCCAGTTGCAGAGCCACAGGCGTCCGTCGTGCCAGCGGGGAGACTCTCCGAAAGCGAGGCCTTCTGTAATGACCTTGGCGTTCAGGGCGACTGATTTCGAGGATGGCATCTCTGACCCTGGTTTGTCGACTCGCCGCAATTCGGCATTGTCGCGAAGCGCTTTCCTGCCAAGGACGTATGAATCTGTGGCGCCCCGACACCGTCGACAATTTCGGCAAACCATCGTGCGGATGCCTCTGGATCAGAGTGCCTTTAATCCTTGAGGGCAGCTGATATTGTCGCGTCGGAAATAACCCGTTCGCGCAAGTTTTGCGACCAAGAGAGTATTTTCGATGTTCGGTTTCTTTTCCCGCAAATCCAAGAAAACGCCCGAGAAGTCGGCATCAGATTCTGGAAAGCAGTTGGAATTCGGCCTGCCGTTGCCGGTCGTCGTACTGCGTTCGAACGTCGAGGATCCTGATGAAGAGCCGTTTTTTCTCGTCTTCGCTGTCATGCAATTCGTCACAGCGATGGTTTCCAAAGGACTCTATCGTTATCCCGAAATCGACACCAAGGCGATGCAGGTCCTTCATGCCGACTCGTACTCTTCGGAGGTAAAGAACGGCGGCCATAGTCAATTCATCCACAATGCCGGGCAGGAAATCGGCGCCATGATTGCCAACGCACGAGCTGGACTCACTGCTTGTGGCGCAAAGGGCCAGCTTGCGACTTTGGAAAAGATGTCCAGCTGGATTGCAGACCATCCCAACGAAGCCGCCCAGCAGACGGGCTTCGAGGGCGGGCGGGATGATTTTCTCGATACACTTGATCATGCGTTCTACGTTGCGGATGAGGCCGCGCCCATGGAAAACCTTTTGGCGCGCTGGATCGCGTCATGGCCTGATCTGCAAGTTGTCGATAGTGACGATTACGACGACGTCATACACCGGCTGGTGATGGCCAATCCGAAGCGCAAGGCAGGCTTCTTCATAAGTCCGTTGGCAACTTGGCAGGCCAGATGATCTTGAGCTGGCGCGATGTCGGGGCCGGCCTTGCCTGCGCCAAGATCGCGCCGCCCGAGATCAAAATCGCGTTCGGCATGGCAAGGATGCTGAACATAGAAGGAGAGAAACAGCTGGTTTTTCAACTTCAGACCAGCGCGAAGAAGACCCGACTATGCAGTGCGACGGAGACACACGTCACGGTCTACGAGTACATCGCTCCAGAAGAGTTGCTTGTCATACCGCCAGGCGAGAGCCCGCTAGCGGCTAACGCCCCGAAAGTTGGCGCCAAGCTTGGCATTGCTGAAGAGCCCGAGATCACAGCGGTCATTGAGCTGGCGGAACAATACCATGCTCCCGCCGCCGTCGACCTCCTGCTCCGCAAGGCAGGCTTCGACCCGACGGATGCCATCGTTTCTGCGAATTCGGTGGTGCAGAAGGAGGAAGGAGCAATCGTGAATTGGGTGGTGCTGGCATCAGGCCAAGTCTTCCTTTTCCAATCGTTGCGGAACGGCGGTGTCCTCTTGCGCGGCAAGGATGATGAAAGCCTCGCTGAGGCCGCTATGGCCGAGCTCAATGCCCACTTTGATCGCTCCGCTGCGGCGGGTTAGCGACAGCAAGCCTACTTTTTCTCCGTCAGGAAGAACGTGCCATCGGCATGGCCGTTGGCACCGCATGACAGGGGCTCCGATCTGCCATCCTTGCCGGCGCCGCTCTGCTCGACGACAAGCGCATCGCCGTTGCGGCGAAAGGTGAAGACAAAACCGGTTGGGTTGTCGTTGTCGTCGGTGTCGACCAGTCGCAGAGTGTTGCGCTTCTCAACCGTGCCGTCGATCTCGCATGACCCACTTCCCGAGACTGGATTGGAAACGACCTCTTCCGAGATCTCGACCTTGCCTCCGCCAACAGCCTTGATGTCGACGCTGCCGCGCACGCTGCTCCATGTGCCGATCAAACCTGCATCGGGGGGCTTGCGGATGCCGCCCAGGAAGGTCGCGCGGTCATGCAGGAATTCGCCGAGATCGAATGTCTGCTGGTCCTTGGGCGTGTTCTCGTTGAAACCGGCGATCTGATCGCGATAGGCGATGAAATTGCTTTGGTCGTCCCGCAGCGCCTTGCCGGCATGAGCATCGAGCCTCTTCAGCAGCGCGGCATAATTCTTCGCGACCTCGGCATCGGCCTGCGCCAGGGTCGGATCGGCGCATATGGCCTTTTCCGCCACGCTGGCGGCCTTGGCGCAATCGAAGGATGGCTTGCCTTGCGCCGCTGCGTGGTCGCTCGCTGCCAGGAATACGGTCAAAACGGCACCCATGGCTGCCAATCGTATGGCAACAAGGTACGCTTTGCCTGTGTTTGGCATCATGGGCGGTCGGCCTTTTCGCCGCGCACTGAGCCAGCGGCGGTATGAACTCTGGCGGCAAAGCCGCCGGCAGGCAAGCACGTGACCGTTCCTGCCGGCTGCGGCCGATGCGGCCTTGCCCAATGTTGCGTTGCGGCCGCGGAGCCTTTCCGGTATTGAGGCCGGACCTGAAACAGGGACCGCCCCCAGCCCATGAGCTCCAGCCAATGAGCCTCGTCGACTCGATCAAGAATGCCTTCGTTCCGATCCATCGCGAGGGCTATCCGTTCATTGCCGCCTTTGGTGCGGGCACGCTGTTCCTCGGCTATTTCTCCTCGGTGCTGTTCTGGATCGCCCTGATCCTGACCGCCTGGTGCGTCTATTTCTTCCGTGACCCCGAGCGTGTCACCCCGGTCGATGACAGGCTGGTGGTCAGTCCCGCCGACGGCGTCATCTCGGCGGTCGGCCCGGCCGTGCCACCGCGCGAGCTCGGCCTCGGCAACACCGAAATGACCCGCATCTCGGTGTTCATGAATGTCTTCTCCTGCCATGTGAACCGTGCTCCCGTGCGCGGCCGCATCACCAAAATCGAGCATCGGCCGGGCAAGTTCCTGAATGCCGAACTCGACAAGGCAAGCTCGGAGAACGAGCGCAACGGGCTGGTCATCGACAGTCCCAACGGCATCGTTGTCGCCGTGCAGATCGCCGGCCTGGTGGCACGCCGCATCGTCTGCTGGGCCGAGACCGGCGGTTCGATCGCCATCGGCGAACGCTTCGGCTTGATCCGCTTCGGCTCGCGCGTCGATGTCTTCCTGCCTTCGACCGCGGTGCCGCGCGTCGCCGTCGGCCAGACGGCGGTCGGAGGTGAAACCGTGCTCGCCGAATTCGGCGGCGTCTCCGCAACCCCGCTCGTCAGGATTTCGTAAGCGGTGGGCGCGCCGTTCAAAAAGTTCGAGGCCCATGGCAGCGGCGGCCCGCGCATCCGCGAGATTCCGATGCGCATGGTGCTGCCCAATCTGGTCACCGTACTTGCCATCTGCGCCGGCCTGTCCGGCATCCGCTTCGGCTTCGAGGGCCGTTTCGAGCCGGCCGTGGTGATGGTGCTGCTCGCCGCCTTCCTGGACGGCATAGACGGGCGCCTGGCGCGCATGTTGAAGGCGACATCCAAATTCGGCGCGCAGATGGATTCGCTGGCCGACATCGTCAATTTCGGCGTCGCGCCGGCACTGGTGCTCTACGCCTTCCTGCTCGACCGCGCCGGCTCCTTCGGCTGGATCGCAGCTCTTCTGTTCACCATCGCCTGTGGCCTGCGGCTGGCGCGCTTCAACGTGCTCGACGAAGACCATGACCGGCCGATCTGGCAGAGCGAATACTTCGTCGGCGTGCCGGCGCCGGCCGGCGCCGTGCTGGTTATGCTGCCGCTCTATCTGTCCTTCCTCCGGCTCGGTCTCGAGCCGGACCGCCTGACGGCATTCGTCGCCACCGGCTTCACTGTGCTGGTCGCTTTCCTGCTGGTCAGCCGGCTGCCGGTCTATTCCGGCAAAAGCCTGAAAGTGCCGGGCGACAAGGTGCTGCCGATCATCCTGGCGGTCGTTCTATACGTCCTGCTGTTGATGACCTATCCCTGGTACACGCTGACCGCCTCTGTCGCAGGCTATCTCATCTTCCTGCCTTTCAGCGTGCGGGCGTATTCGAAGCGCGCCAAGCGCGAGGGCGAAAAAGTGCCGCCGTCGGATATTGGGTAGTTGTTATCTCCCCCCTTGATGGGGAGATGTCGCCGAAGGCGACAGAGGGGGTCGGTACGCCCCGGACGCGACCTCGTTTGAGCGAAGAGGACGTCGGCGCTTCACGCGAGGCGACCCCCTCTGGCCTGCCGGCCATCTCCCCCTCAAGGATACGCTAAGCCGCCAGGCCCAGCCCCAGCTTCTCGATCGCCAGGTTCCGCGTCGAGACATAATCCGTCTTACCGGAACCCAGCACCGGGATCTCCTCGACCTTGACGATGTCGTTGGGCACCATCAGTTCGGCCGCACCTGCCTTCTTGCCGAAGGCGCGCAGTTCTTCCGGATCGGCGTCGTCGGCGGTGGTGACCAGCACGATGCGCTCGCCGCGCCTCTTGTCCGGCACCGCCACCGCGGCGTGGCGCTCTTCCGGCCACAGCGACTGCACCAGCATCTCGACGGCGCCCAACGACACCATCTCGCCAGCGATCTTGGCGAAGCGTTTTGCCCGCCCGCGAATGGTGATGAAGCCTTCGCGGTCGACCGAGACGATGTCGCCGGTGTCGTGCCAGCCGTCCAGCGGCTGCAATTCGCCGGGCCGGTCAGCGGTCATGTAGCCCATCATCAAATTCGGCCCGTCGAGCCACAGGCGGCCGGCACCCTCGATACCCTCGACCGGTTCGAGCTTCATGCGCATCGCCGGCAACAGCCGTCCGACCGTGCCGTCGCGACCATGGATGGCGGTGTTGACGGCGACGACGGGAGCGGCCTCCGTCAGCCCGAACCCCTCGATGATCGAGGCATCGAAGCGCTCGCGATAAACGCGCCGCGTCTCCGGCTTCACTGCTTCCGCGCCGGCGACGACGAAGCGCAGGCTGGAGAAATCGCCATCCTTGGCGGTGCGGGCATAGTTGGCAAGGAAAGTGTCGGTGCCGAACATGATGGTCGGCTTCACCTTGCGGGCGATCTCCGGGATGATCTTGTAGTGCAGCGGTGACGGGTAGAGGAACAGTTTCACCCCGGTCACCAGCGGCAGGATGGTACCGCCGGTCAGGCCGAAAGAGTGAAAAACCGGCAGCACGTTGAGCAGGATGTCGGACGGCGAAATGGTAATGCGCGCCTCGGCCTGCATGGCGTTGGCGTGGAGATTGCGGTGCGACAGCACCACGGCCTTGGGCGTGCCTTCCGAGCCTGAGGTGAACAGGATTGCGGCGGGCTTGGCCGCATCCTGCCGCTGCAGCGGGAACCGCCACAGCACCGCTGCTGCGAGCTTTTCCAGCGTCGTGACGCTTGCGCGCACATCCTCCAGCCACAGCATTTTGGCGCCGCCGGCCTCGATCGCGGCGATGATGTCGGCAAGCGCCGCCTTCTCGACGAACGCGCGCGAGGAAACCACCGTTCGGATGACTGCCGCGCGCACCGCGGCGGTTACGCTGGCCGGCCCTGCCGTGTAGTTGATCATCGCCGCTACCCGGCCGGCCGAGAGCAGGCCGACGAAGGACAGCACCACGCCATTGGCGTTGGGCAGCAAAACCCCGACCGCTTCGCCGGGCGCCGCCACCGCCTCGAAACGGCGGCCGAGCACGCGCGCGCCGATGAACATTTTTCGATAGCTGAGCGAGCCGCTGATCACATCCTCGATGATCGGATGCGAGGCGCCGGTGCGATCCGCGGCATCGCGCATGGCCAGGAACAGGCCGCGATCGAGGTTGCTGCCATAAAGCCGCGCCTCGGCGATGCGGTCGAACAACGCATTGGTGTTGGAAGCCTGGTCGGGGTTGCGCGCCACCAGTTCGGCAATCGTCATTGGCTCCAGCACGCTGATCGAGAGTTTTGGGAACCAGTGGCGCGGCGCCCGGTTCTTTGGCGTCAAGGAAACCGGCAGGTCGCGCGCGCCGGTGACGAAGATCGGCACGATGCGGGCGTCGGCCTGCATGGCGATGCGGGTGACGGCGCGGAACAGGCGAAACGTCTTCACATCGGGCTCGACGTCATCGGGCAGATAGACGGCAAGCCGGCCTTTACCCTTCAGCACCCTGACCAGCCGCCGGCTGACGAAGAGATGCTCGGCGTTGAAGGCGATGGTGCGGCCAAGCTCGCGCCAAGGCTCCATCCAGGGCGAGCGCGCCGAGGCCTCGTCGAGAATGTGCAGCGTGTCGTCGGGCAGCAGCGACAGCATCAGCGCCGGCTCGAAGCGTGACTGGTGCGAGACCACATAGATCACCGGCGTCGGCGCGTTGCGGGCAATGCGGATGCGCCGGTCCTCGATCCGGTAGGCGAGCTTGAACGGCACATAGAGCAGCGCCTGGGTAAAGCGCAGGTCGAGACGAAACGTCTCGATCGCGCCAATCAGCAGCCAGGCCAGCACGAGGCCTGCAAGCAGCGCCAGTGTCAGGATCATGCCGCGTCTCTCCCAACGGTCCGGTATGCGGCTCTTCGTCCGCTTCGAGAGCAGAGGGTAGCGCAATGGGGGGCAAGGTCAATGCGCGGGTGCGAGGGAGCGGTGTTCCACCTGACCTCACCAGGCAATGAGCCAAACGCAGGCCTTGAAATGTTGCGACACGTGTCGTAAATAAAGCGACACGTGACGGAGAGGTAATATGGCCAGTTCCCCGCTGGGCTTTGCCGAGGCACCACATATGGAGCCGGAGTTCGAACGAATGGTCGACCTGTTTGGTGGACGGAAGGTTCTTGGATTCTCGGTAGCCAGTCCTCTTGAGGCACATGAAATGATCCTGCATGGAATTCCGGGCCAGGCGCTCGAAAGCCTCGTCAGGCATCTGATGGTCATTGATCCCGCCGATGCGTTTGAGACCGCATTCGGCATGAGCGAGCGGACATTTCAGCGGCACAAATCGGATCACTCCAAGACCCTCAGTCGGGAGCAAGGTTCCAGAACCTGGAACTTCGCCAAGCTCCTGACAAAGGCCACGTCCGTGCTCGGGACTCAGGAAGACGCGGAAAAATGGATGATCGAGCCTGCCATGGGTTTGGACAATCGCCGGCCGATCGATCTGCTGGCCACGGCGGCGGGCACTGCGCTTGTGCAGGAGTTTCTTGAGCGGCTCGACTATGGTGTCTACGCGTGACGCCTTTGCCGGGCTCCCTCGGAACAGGGAAGTTGTTGGGCTGGAGGCTTGATCACAGACGCTTCAAGGCGAGCTGGGACAGTGGCGAAGGAGCCTTCAAGCTTGGGGGAAGGTGGAACAGCAAAGGGATCAGAGCCGTATATGCGTCCATCGACCCATCGACCGCCATCTTGGAGGTGGCGGTCCACAAGGGGTTTCGCACGCTGGATACTGTCCCTCACGTGCTGACGGCATTCGACATCGTCGATCCATCAGAGATTTATGTGGTCCAAACCGACGATATTCCGAACGCGAACTGGCTGCGTCCCGGCATCCCGGGCGCGGGACAGCAGCAGTTCGGCGATGGTCTGCTGGCAAAGCATCCGTTCTTTCTGATCCCCAGCGCGGTATCCCAGCACAGCTGGAACCTGGTGTTCGATCCCAACCGGGCGGCAGGCCTTTATAGCTTGCATCTCCGGGAGGATTTCGCGCTTGATACAAGGCTTCATCCTCCCGCTGGGTAGCAATCAGGCCGTGGCCTTCAGCCGCCCACTGATGAACCGGAACTCCTGCGACTTGCCGCCATAACCGTAAGCAGCGGCCGGGACTTCATGCACGAAGGCATAGCTTTCCTCGTGCACACCACCCAGCAACTTACCAAAGGCCTCAAAGATCGCCTTCAGATAAGCCTCCAGTTCCAGCTTGGTGTTGGTGCCGTCGACCACCTTGATGTCGAGCCAGAAGGTGTTGGCGCCATGCTCCGCCAGCGATTTGCCGCCGGCGAACCAATGCTGCGGGTCGACATAGGTGACGGCGACGGCGGTAATCGTCGGGTCCTTGCGCAGATGGGTTGCCGTCAGCTCGGTGATTTCCTTGGCGATTGTGGCGGACAGCTTGGCGTCGGGCTTGCCGGTGACGCTGATGTTGATGATGGGCATTTTTCTCTCCTTCGTTTGAGCGGCGTCTGTTTGCCGTTGGAGAGACAATGCCATCATCTTTGAATCAAAAAAATCGAATTGTTTCGAACAAAAGGTTCTGTATTATCGAAGTATGCAAGCTCTCGATCCCGATCTGCTCAAAACCTTCCTTGCCTTTGTCGATGGCGGCTCGCTGGCTCAGGCTGCGTCTGCTGTCGGCCGCTCGCCCTCGGCGGTGACCGCGCAGATGCAGCGTCTGGAGGAGATCGTCGGCGAACCGCTGCTGGTGGCGCAGGGGCGCGGGCGCGGGCTGACGCCGGCCGGCGAGGATCTTGTCGGTCATGCCCGCCGCATTCTTGCCGTGCACAGCGAGGCCTGGCTGGCGCTCAAGGGCGCGCGTGCCGCTGGTCGCGTCGCCATCGGCACGACACAGGATTTCGCCGATAGCGGCCTGCCGGAGCTGCTGCGCGCCTTCGCGGCCAGCCATCCGCGCGTCAGGGTCGAACTCCGCGTTGGCCGTTCGGCCGAGCTTGGCGAGGCGCTGCAGGCCGGGCAGCTCGATCTGGCCGTTGTCATGCGCAAGACGCCGGCCAATGACGAAGTCGGGCTGTTCAGTGAGCCGATGCTGTGGCTGTGCTCGCAAAAAGGGCTTGCCGTGCGGGAAGAGGAATTGCCGCTGGCGCTGCTCGACCCCTATTGCGGCTTTCGCGAAGCAGCACTCGCGGCCCTCGATGCTGCCGGCCGCCGCTACCGCATTGCCGCCGGCAGCGCCAGCCTTGCCGGCTTGCGCACGGCGGTCAATGCCGGCATCGCGCTGACCTTGCGCACCGCCCGCTTTGCCCATTCAGGCATTGCCGAAGCACCGCGCGAATTCGCCCTGCCGCCGGTGCCGACAGCGCAATTCGCGATAAAACTCGGCCAGGGCGCCGAGCGGCCGGCGCGCGATCTTGCCATCCTGCTCAGCGACAACCTCGCCTTGCCCGGCTTTGCCGGCTGATGTCCAAAGAAAAAGCCGACCTTTACGGTCGGCTTTGAGGAGGACGGGTCGAGGGGTTTGGGGGGACTTGGGGGGTGACCCGTCGCACATAAAACTGCCTGATCCGCATGATGGTTCCATGACTTGGAAAATAATTATTGGGTTGCCGCACTTTTTCTCGCGGCCAGCCAGTCGCGCCCCGCATGGGCGAAAACCGCGCACAGTACTATGGCGCCGCCGATCAGGCTGGCGGCCGGCGCGATCTCGCCGAGGAACAGGAAGGCGAACAGGATCGCAAACGGCACTTCGGCGGCACCGAGAAGGCCGGACTCGGGCGCAGGGATCAGCCGCGAGCCTTCCGTCCACAGGATCGACGCCGCCGCGAACGATCCTCCGAAGGCGACGAGCAGCACGGCGTCGCGAGCAGAAATCGCCAGGGGGTCGGTGACGAACCAGCCGAGCACGAACAGCAGAAGCGCCGAGACTGCGCCCGCCCACACCACCGGCGTGTCGCGGAAGGCGCGCACCATGATCATGTAGAGCGCGCTGCCGGCGGTCATCAGCAGCGCGAGCCCATCGCCAAACAGATGACCGCTGCCGAAGCCGGAGCCGACCATCATCGCTACGCCGCACAGCGAAACGGCGGCGGCGGCAAGCGTCTGCGCCCGGAACGGCTCGCGCACCAGCACGAAGGCGAGCAGCGCGGTGATGAAGGGCGCGGTGGCGTAGATGACAGCGACATTGGCGACATAGGTGAATTTGAACGCCGAGATGAAGGCGATGCTGGCCGCGGCGCCCTCAAGGGCCAGCAGCCAGCCGCGCCAGCCAAGTCGCAAGCTTTCCCGCCCGCCGGAGCGGCGCCGGCGCCACAGCACATAGAAGGTGATCAGGATCGCGCCGACAAAGCCGCGCCAGCAAGTGATGGTCAGCGGGTCGGTGTGGATCGATTTGGTCAGCACGCCGGTGAGGGCGAAGAAAGCCGCCGAGGCCGCCACCAGCATGATGCCGAGCGTACGCTCGGCAGCGGTATCTGTGGTGCCTGGGCCGTCGAGCGCTTCCGTCATCTCAGCAGCCTATCCGTCTTCTCCTGCCACCATGCTGTCAGCACGGGGTACTCATAGCCGCTTGCGGAAATGCTCGTTGCCGATGATCAGCAGGCCGGCGCCGACGATCAACGCCGCCCCCAGAAACACCTCGCGACGCGGCACGTCGCCCCAGATCGCAAAGCCGAGCCCGAAGGCCCAGACCAATGAGGTGTATTCGAACGGCGCCACGATCGACACCGGCGCCCGCTTCATGCCTTCGAACAGCATAAATTGCGCCACGCCGCCGAGCGCGCCGACGCTGATCAAAAGCAGCAACTGGCGCCAGTCCGGCATCTGCCAGACCAACAGCGCCGGCACCGTGGAAAACACCAGGAAGTAGAAATTGTTGAGCACAAGCTGGATCAGCGTGCGCTCGGCCAGCGCCGTCTTGCGCAACAGCACCACGGCAATGCCCCACAGCACTGCCGCAGCCAGTACCAAGAGCATCGGCACGGACAAGCCGAGACGAGTGGGATCACAGGCGATGAAGACGCCGACGAAGCCGATGAACACCGCCAGCCAGCGCAACAGCGGCACCTTTTCGCCAAGCATCACCACCGACAGCACGGTGACGATGATCGGGGCGGCGTAATAGATGGTGGTGAGTTCGGCCAGCTGCAGGGAGCGGGCCGCGTTGTAGTAGCAGAGCCAGGCGCCGAGCGTGAAGGCGCTGCGCACCAGCATCGGCCGCACGATGGGCGAGCGCATTGTGTCGGCAAAGATGCGCGGTCCGCCGATTGCAGCACAGCCGATAAGCACAGCGATCGAGCGGAAGAACATGATCTGCCAGACGCTGATGCCGACGACCAGAAGCTTGATCGCGGCGTCCTGCGTCGAAAACAGGAAATAGGCGCAGCCGGTGAACAGGATGCCGGCAAGCACCCTTTCGCGGGTTTCCAGAATGGCAATATCGGCCATGCGGCGTGTCCGGCGCTGTCAAGAGGACGAAGAAGAAGCCTGCCCCAATCAGGCTCCCATTGCAGGCTATACGGGCGAAAGCCTGCGGGGCGCTACGCCAGTGGCAAGCTTGCGTTGGCGCAGCCTGGCCGACAGCGTGGGCACGCCGTTCACTGTGTTGCCTGGTAGAGCTCCGAAGCGGCCTCCTTCAGGGCGCGCCGGCCGCCCGGCCTGAGATACATCATGTGGCCGCCCTCGATGACGTCGAGACGGATAGGTTTTGCCCCGCCGAGCGTCGGGATTTGGCTCACCAGATAGCGTGAGGCCAGATAGGGAGTGACCAGATCGGTGTCGCCGTTGACGATCACCACGCCGAGCCCCGGGTTGAGCGAGCGCGCCCGCTGCAGATCGTCCATCACCCCGGCATAGCCTTGCCGCGAGCCGCCATAGTCCCAGGCGTGGGTCACATCGCCATTGAGCAACCTGTAGCTGACATCGGTGCGAAAATTCAGCTCGTCGCGCGCATAACCGACAAAGGCCGAGGTCAGCGCCGGCACGCTGCGGTCGAGCACCGGATCCGGGCCGGCGCTGCGGGCGCTCTCCGGGGCGATGTCGCTGGTGGCGATGGTGCCGTCATACGGGCTGAGCACTTTGCCACTGGCGCGCTGGAATTCGCGCGCGAACAGGCCGGTCGGGATGCGGGCGAAATTGCGCTGCACGAGGTCGAGCGGCAGGCCGGTGATCTCGGCCACGCGCTGGCTGGCCAGCCGCCCGCCCTGTTCCAGCCCGCCGGTCAGAGCCGTGAGGTAGTCGCCCAGCGCATACTTTTCGACCTCGGCGAGCTTTTCGCGCAGTGCTTCGCCGCTGAGGCCTTCGCTGCGCAGGCGCACCGCCGCCATCGAGGGCAGTTCCAGCGCCCAATGCAGCGGCTGGAATTCGTCGGGCAGCACCAGCGTGAACTCCAGTGCAGGCGAGATCAGCACGATGCCGTTGGGGCTCAGGCCGACATCTTCCTGCAGGGTCCTGGCGAGAAGTGCCGCGCGGAACCCGCCATAGCTTTCGCCGGCAAGGAAGAGCGGCGATCCGGTGCGGCCGTTCTGGGCGAGATAGAGCCGGATGAAAGCGCCGATCGAACTGGCGTCCTGGCTGACGCCCCAAAAATCTTTTGTGTCCTGGCCGGGGGCCTCGCGGCTGTAGCCGGTGCCGACCGGATCGACGAAGACGAGGTCGGTCATGTCGAGCCAGCTGTCGGGATTGTCGATCAGCTTTTGCGGCGGCGGCAGGAATTGGCCATCGGCGCCGGTCGCGACGACACGCGGGCCGAGTGCGCCGAGATGCAGATAGGCGGATGCCGCGCCCGGGCCGCCATTGAAGACGAAGGTGATGGGGCGAGCCTTCTCCGCGCCCGCCAGTGGCGGCAGCGTATAGGCGACATAGAAGATTTCCGCGGTGACCTCGCCCTTGCCGGATAGCAGTGACAGCGTGCCGGCCTTAGCCTGATAGTCCAGCTTGCGCCCGGCAATGGTGATTGAATGGCTGGTCGTCTGCGGTGCCGGCAGCAGCGACAGCACCCCGCCTGCCGGGGCGGGGCGCTCGGGCGTTTCGGCGAGGCCGGGCTGCGCGAAGGCTGCAAGCACCAACAGGGTAAGCGAGATCAGTTTCAGCTTGAACGGCATGATGCCTCCGCGGGAATGACTCTGCTTAGGTATGGCCGGGGCGGTCGAAGTCAAAGTAACTCTTCGTGAGGTAGCATTCCTTCAGCCCCCTCTGTCCTGCCGGACATCTCCTCCCACAGGGGTGGAGATTGGATGTCGCGACCGCCTTCGCTAATCGCCGGCGTAGAAAGCGCCATCGGCGAAGCTGCAGATCTCCCCCCTGTGGGAGGTGGCCGGGCCAGAGGGGGGCGCTGTCTCGCTGGCATATCAGTGCTATCAAAGCGCGACGGACTCGAAAAGGAATGCAACATGGACGCCACCGCACTCAAGGCCATGCAGGCACCGATCAAGGAGGCTTATCGCGACGATTCCTCGCGAGCGCTGATCACGCTTCGCGCCAAAGGCTCCATCGACGACCAGTCGATTGCCTGCAAGGTCGAGACGGGCAAGGCGCTGGCGGTCGCCGGCCTGCATCCGGCGGCCGGCGGTTCCGGGCTCGAATTGTGTTCGGGCGACATGCTGCTCGAGGCGCTGGTGGCGTGCGCCGGGGTGACGCTGAAGGCGGTGGCCACCGCACTAGAGTTCAAACTCGGCGCAGCCACCGTCGAGGCCGAAGGCGATCTCGACTTTCGCGGCACGCTGGGCGTGGCCAAGGACGCCCCCGTGGGCTTTCGCGCCATCCGGCTGAATTTCAACCTCGACACGGATGAGCCGCAGGCGCGCATCGATTCGCTCATCAAGCTGACCGAACGCTATTGCGTGGTGTTCCAGACCATCAACAGCAAGCCGGAGCTGACGGTGAGTGCGCGCGCCTGATCTCCCCCCTTGAGGGGGAGATGTCGCCGAAGGCGACAGAGGGGGTCGGGCCGACTGGACGCGACGCCCTTTGTGCGGAAGGAGGTTGGCACTCTACGCGAGGCGACCCCCTCTGGCCTGCCGGCCATCTCCCCTCGAGGGGGGAGATTGCGCTACTGCGCCGCCGGCTCTTCCGCATCACCCTCATCGGTGAAAGGCGAGGCGCTCGGCACGCAGTTGACCGCCCAGCCGGCCGGCGTCGGCTGCTTCTGATATTCGGTGATGGCGTTGGTGCACTGTTCGCGGGTGTCGAAGGTGCTGGGCAGCACCACCATGCCGCCTTGCGGGCCGGCGATCACCAGGTACCAGACCAATGCTACGCTGGGAGCAGCCATGGGAATTCCTCGCTTTGCTGGGTGTCGGAGTCGGTTGACCCTAGCAACTCCCGGCTGATGGCGAAAGCAGGGCGATGGGGGAGCGGCTCGCCGGACCATCACAGACCCGTGAACGAACCGCTCCCGAGCCCGCTTAGTTCGCGGCAAAGCAGTAGAACAGGCCGTCGCCGCCGGTGCCTTTCAGCGCCTCCTGGCTGCAGCCGCCGCGCGAGGCATGCGAGGAGTTCCAGGATTTCGCCGCCGCCGACTCGTCAAGGCCGGTGCGGTCGTGGTGGCCCATCATCGCCGCGCCCTCCGCCCCGCTCAAGGTCCAGTCGCCGCAGGTCTGGTCGGCGATCTTGGTGCCGTCGGGCTTCGAGCCGGTCAATATGTCGTGCCGGTTCGGCTTGTCGCCGCGGCCGTTGACCACCTCGCCCTTTTCGTTGAGCGCCGTCTGCTTGGTGATGGCGTTGGCGTCGCTGTGCAGCGAGGCGACGTCATCGGCAATCTTCTCGCCCTTGGCGTTGACCCAGGGACCCTTGCCGATACGGTCGCGCGCATCGACATTGGCGCTCGAGAGATAGGCGTGCCATTCCTTGCCGGTAACCCCAGCCGCTTCCGCCAGCGAGGCGCAATGCGCGTCGGCACCCTTGAGACCGCCGAGATCGGCGCCCTTGCCGGAACCGACGCTGGTGACGAAGAAACTCATCTTGGCGTCTTGCGCCAGCGCCACGCCGGCTGTGGCGGCAATCGCGGCGGCGGCAACGAGAAGAAGTCTACGCATGTCGGTCCTCCGGTTTCGAATGTCCTACATTCGAAGAAACGTAACTGGAGGCCTGTTTAATCCCGCTACAACCCGGTTTATTCCGGCTGCCGGTAGGCGACGAAGCGGTTGTTCTTGACCTGGAAGATCAGCCCCGTCTCTTTCATCTCGGGGCTCGCCAGCGGCACGATGCGTTTTGCCACCTCTGACGGGTGCGGCAGCGTTTCCGGATCCTCGCCGGGCGCGGCCTGCGCACGCATGGCGGTGCGGGTGGCGCCGGGGTCGACCGCATTGATGCGGAGCGCCAGGCTCTGCGTCTCATGCGCCCAGGAACGCGTCATGGCTTCCACAGCCGCCTTCGACGCCGCATAGGGCGCCCAGAAGGCGCGCGCCGAATGCGCGGCCCCGGACGACATGAGAATGGCGCGGCCGGCGTCGGACAGCCTGAGCAGCGGGTCGACCGAGCGGATCAGCCGCCAGGTCGAGGTGACATTGATGGTCATAACCTTCTCGAAGGTTTTGGCCTCGACATGGCCGATCGGCGAGATGACGCCGAGCACACCGGCATTGGCCACCAGAATGTCGAGCTTGCCCCAGCGCTCGTGAATGGCGCCGCCCAGCCGGTCGATGCCGGCCATGTCTGAGAGGTCGAGAGGCACCAACGTCGCTTCGCCCTTGCCGGTTTTCGCGCGCTCGGCCTTGATCTGGTCGTCGAGTTCTTCCAGCCCGCCGACGGTCCGGGCTACCGCAATGACATGCGCGCCGGCGGCGGCAAGTTCCTTGGCGATGAAGTAGCCGATGCCGCGCGAGGCGCCGGTAACGACCGCGACGCGGCCGGAGAGGTCGAGGGTCATGCGAGCGCTTTCAAGGATAGCAGTTGGGCTTTACGCCCCGTTGTTCGCCAGCAGCGACAGCGTGCGCACATTGTCGTGGCCTTCGAAGTCGAGCAGGCGGGTCGGGTACTGGCCGGTGAAACAGGCGTCGCAGAATTGCGGCTGCTCATTGTCGCGGCTGGCTTCGCCGACGGCGCGGTAGAGCCCGTCAATGGTGAGGAAGCCGAGCGAATCGACACGGATGAACTCGGCCATTTCCTCGATCGACATGCGCGATGCCAAAAGCTTCGACTTCTCCGGCGTGTCGACGCCGTAGAAGCACGACGCGCTGGTCGGCGGCGAGGCGATGCGCATATGCACTTCCTTGGCGCCGGCGTCGCGCACCATCTGCACGATTTTCTGGCTGGTGGTGCCGCGCACGATCGAATCGTCGACCAACACCACGCGCTTGCCCTCGATCATCCGGCGGTTGGCGTTGTGCTTGAGCTTGACGCCCATATGGCGGATCGAATCGCCGGGCTGGATGAAGGTTCGGCCGACATAGTGGTTGCGGATGATACCGAGTTCGAAGGGGATGCCTGCCGCCTGGGAGAAGCCGATTGCCGCCGGCGTGCCGGAATCCGGCACCGGCACGACGATATCGGCCTCGACCGGGCTTTCCTGCGCCAATTCGGCGCCGATACGCTTGCGCACTTCGTAGACATTGCGGCCTTCGACCGAGGAGTCCGGGCGGGCGAAATAGACATATTCGAAGATGCAGAAGCGGGTCTTCTGCGGCTCGAAGGGGAACAGGCTCTCGATGCCCTTCGAGGTCACCACGACCATTTCGCCGGGCTTCAGGTCGCGCACGAAGCGGGCGCCGATAATGTCGAGCGCGCAGGTTTCGGAGGCCAGGATCCAGGCGCCGTCGAGGTCGCCGAGCACCAGCGGGCGGATGCCGAGCGGATCGCGGCAGCCGATCATCTTCTTGGAGGTCATCGCGACCAGCGAGAAAGCGCCTTCGACCTGACGCACGGCGTCGATGAAGCGCGAATTCAAATCGCGTTCCTTACTGGTGGCAACGAGATGCAGCAGCGTCTCGGTGTCGGAGGTCGACGAGAAGATCGCGCCCTGCTTCTGCAGCGCGCGCTGCACGGTCATGGCGTTGGTGAGATTGCCGTTATGGGCGACGGCAAAGCCGCCATCGGCGAGTTCGGCGAAGAAGGGCTGGATGTTGCGCATGCCGGCGCCGCCGGTCGTGGCATAGCGCGTGTGGCCGATGGCACGGTTGCCTTGCAGGCTGTCGATGACGTGCTGCTTGGTGAAGGTGTCGCCGATCAGGCCGACATGGCGTTCGACATGGAACTGCGTGCCGTCATAGGAGACGATGCCGGCCGCTTCCTGGCCGCGATGCTGCAGCGCATGCAGGCCTAGCGTTACGATGGCCGCAGCGTCCTGCCGGCCGAAAATGCCGAACACCCCGCATTCGTCGTGGAAATGATCGTCTGCTTCGGCGGAAAGCACGTCGTCCGCGTCTGCCTTCGAAACTGCCATGGGGCTCAAGCTCCGCTAAAATGGCCATATAGTGCGATAGCGCCGCGAAAGCAACGTAGTCAGGCCGGAACTGCCGGGATGGCGCCTGTCCGGCACCATCCGTCCGTATCAGTTTGCCGGCGCGGCCGGAGCCGGAGCCGGAGCAGCGGGCGCGGGTGCGTTATCGGCCGGAGCGTCGGTCTCGTCGTCGGGCGCCGGCGTATCGTCACCGGTTGCCGGAGCATCCGCCGCCGGTGCATCGGCCGCCGGAGGCGTCTCGGCTGCCGGCTGATTCGGATTGAGCTTCTTCAGGATGGCGTTTTCCGGATCTTCGGGCAGCAGGCTTTCCAGCTTAGCGCCGATGGTCTCGAGCAGCGGCTTCGACTTGGCGTTGGCGATCCAGGCAGGGGCCTTGGCGCCGGCCAGCCAGTTGAAGAACAGCAGCGCCACGGCGACGACGAGGACGCCGCGCGCGGCGCCATAGAGGAAGCCCAGCGTACGGTCGAGCGCGCCGATCCTGGAATCGATGATCCAGTCGGCAAGCTTCATGGTGATGACGGAAACGACGATCAGCGCGATGAGGAAGACGATGCCGGCGGATGCCGCCATGGCGATCTTGTCGCTTTCGACATAGGGCTGAACGTAAGGCAGCACCGGCTTGTAGAAGAAGAATGCCGCCGCGGCGGCAGCCGCCCAGGACACGACGGACAGGATTTCGCGTGACAGGCCGCGAACCATGGCGAGCATCGCCGAGACCAGGGTGAAGCCGACGAGAATTCCGTCCAGCAGCGTAATCGGCATGTCTTTCGCCCCACTCAGATTGTCTTTTCACGGCTCGGGCGAGCCGCGTCAATCTTCCACGTCGACACGGCTGCGCCGTGAGCCGGCTATCCGCGCGACGAGATCGGCAAGTTCGGTCGGCTGGAAAGCGCCGGCCCCGATCCCCCCGACAACCTCCTCGCTGCCCAAGGGCAGAACCGCACTTCCAAACCCCAGCTTTTCGGCCTCTTTAAGGCGCTGCTGCGCATGCGCAACCGGCCTCACTGCGCCCGACAGGCTGATTTCGCCGAAATAGACGCAATCGGCGGGAAGGGCAAGACCGGTGAGCGACGAAACCAGTGCAGCGGCAACCGCCAGATCGGCCGCCGGCTCGGAAATCCGGTAGCCGCCGGCGACGTTGAGGTAGACATCGTGGGTGCCGAAGCGCACGCCGCAATGGGCTTCGAGCACGGCAAGGATCATCGACAGCCGTGCGCCGTCCCAGCCGACGACGGCACGGCGCGGCGTGCCCAATGTGGACGGCGCCACCAGCGCCTGGATCTCGACCAGCACCGGACGTGTGCCTTCCATGCCGGCAAATACCGCGGCACCCGGCGATTTTGCGTGGCGTTCGCCGAGGAACAGCTCCGACGGATTGGCGACCTCGCGCAAGCCCTTGTCCGACATCTCGAAGACGCCGATCTCGTCGGTCGGCCCAAAACGGTTCTTCACCGTGCGCAGGATGCGGTAGTGATGGCCGCCTTCGCCTTCGAAATAGAGAACGGCGTCGACCATGTGCTCGACGACGCGCGGACCGGCGATCTGGCCTTCCTTGGTGACATGGCCGACCAGCACGATGGCAGCACCGGTGGATTTGGCGTAGCGGATCATCGCTTGCGCCGAGGCGCGCACTTGGGTGACGGTACCGGGTGCCGAATCGGCCATGTCGGTCCACAGCGTCTGGATGGAATCGAGGATGACGAGGTCCGGCCTTCTGCCGTCGGCTATTGTTGCCAGGATATCCTCGACATTGGTCTCGGCGGCAAGTTCGACCGGCGTGTCGGCGACGCCAAGCCGCTGCGCCCGCAGCCGGATCTGCGCGACAGCCTCTTCGCCCGAGACATAGACGATGCGGTGGCCTTTTGACGCCAATGCTGCTGCGGCCTGGGTAAGCAGCGTCGACTTGCCGATGCCGGGATCGCCGCCGACCAGCAGCGCCGAGCCGCGCACGAAACCGCCGCCGGTGGCGCGGTCGAGTTCGCCAATGCCCGAGATGATGCGCGGCGCGTCCTCGATGTCACCGGACAGGCTGGTCAGCACCACGGCGCGGCCCTTGCGCGCATTGCGCGTGTTGGCCGGTCCCGAGCCTATGCCGCCCGAGGTGCCTTCCTCGACGAGCGTGTTCCACTCGCCGCAGGCATCACATTTGCCGGCCCAGCGCTGATGCACCGACCCGCAATTCTGGCAGATGAACTGGACGCGCGATTTAGCCATGGAGTGATGCTGCCTGCAAATGACCGAAGGAGGGTGATCCTGCACACCCCCCTCTGTCCTGCCGGACATCTCCCCCGCAAGGGGGGAGATTGGCTATCGTCGCTGCTTTCGCCAATCCCCAACGTCGCAAGATGAGCGCCATTCGCAAAGCTGCTGATCTCCCCCCTTGCGGGGGAGATGGCCGGCAGGCCAGAGGGGGGTGTGACGGAGCGCTGCGGTAGGCCAAAAAGCTACTCGAACCTTTCCGCAATATGATGCTCTTCGGCGAGGTCGGAAAACCGTGTGAACTCGCCATGGAAGGCGAGGCTCACCGAACCTGTCGGGCCGTGGCGCTGCTTGGCGACGATGACTTCGGCCTTGCCGCGCATCTCGTTCATCTCGTGTTCCCACTTGATGTATTCGTCGGTGCCGGGCTTCGGTTCGCGGTTCTTCAGATAATATTCCTCGCGGTAGACGAACATCACCACGTCGGCGTCCTGCTCGATCGAGCCGGATTCGCGAAGATCGGACAGCTGGGGGCGTTTGTCTTCGCGGCTTTCGACCTGACGCGACAGCTGCGACAGCGCGATGATCGGAACGGAGAGTTCCTTGGCCAGCGCCTTGAGGCCGGTGGTGATCTCGGTGATTTCCTGCACCCGGTTCTGCGACGATTTCGCGCTCGACCCCTGCATCAGCTGGATATAGTCGATGACGATGAGGTCGAGGCCGCGCTGACGCTTCAGCCGCCGCGCCCGCGCCGACAGCTGCGCGATCGAGATACCGCCGGTCTGGTCGATGAACAGCGGGATCTTCTGCATGGTCTGCGAGCAGGCGACCAGCTTTTCGAAATCCATCTCTGAAATCTCGCCGCGGCGGATTTTTGACGACGAAATTTCCGTCTGTTCGGAAATGATGCGGGTGGCGAGCTGCTCGGACGACATTTCCAGTGAGAAGAAGCCGACGACGCCGCCATTGGCTGCCTTGAACGAGCCGTCGGCCTGTTGCGCCGGCTCATACATCTCGGCGATGTTGAAGGCGATGTTGGTGGCTAGCGATGTCTTGCCCATGCCCGGACGGCCGGCAATGATGATCAGATCCGACGCCTGCAGGCCACCCATGCGGCGGTCGAGATCGCGCATGCCGGTGGCGAGGCCCGACAAATGGCCGTCGCGCATATAGGCGGCGTTGGCCATGTCGACGGCGGTCTTGACCGCGTCGGTGAAGCTCTCGAAGCCGCCATCGTAACGGCCGGTTTCGGCCAGTTCGAACAGCCGCCGCTCGGCATCCTCGATCTGTTCGGACGGCGCCATGTCGACCGGCGCGTCATAGGCGATGTTGACCATGTCCTCGCCGACGGTGATCAGCGCCCGGCGCGTGGCCAGATCGTAGATGGCGCGGCCATAATCGGTGGCATTGACGACGGTGACGGCTTCGACCGCCAGACGAACCACATATTGCGCCACCGTCATGTCGCCGACCTTCTCGTCGGCCGGCAGGAAGGTTTTCAGCGTGATCGGCGTCGCCACCTTGCCCATGCGGATGAGCTCGGCCGCGACCTCGAAGATTTTCCGGTGCAGCGGCTCGTAGAAATGGCCGGCCTTGAGGAAGTCGGAGACGCGGTAGAAGGCATCGTTGTTGACGAGGATGGCGCCGAGCAGCGCCTGCTCGGCCTCAATGTTGTTCGGCGCTTCACGATAAAGCGGTTGCTGCTCCGCCACGCCGAATTTTCGCGCTGCCTCTGCCATGATGTCCCCGATTTTGATCCCGGCTTCTCGATATCAGAACGAGATAAATCGGTGCTGACCTTTCTGCATCACCGCACGACCAATCAACCTCGATGCCCGTTGTTCACAGGGGCGGCAAACCGTCCACAGAAGAGTGTTTCCGCGCCCCGATTCCGGTTGACTCAGAAAGGCGCTGACTTTTATCCGAGTCGTTGGAACAGAGCAAGAACAATCTCGGTGATTATCCGCTTCTAGTCCAGTGTATCGCCCCAGTCCAGCCGCCGCGCTGCCTTGAACAGCTCGCCCTCGCGCTTGGTGAAAAGTGTCTCGCCGGCGCCGCCATCCGGCTGGCACAGTTTGAGCAGCACCTTGCCGGAGCCCGATTTCGGCGGCGCAATCACGCGGGGCGGATGTACAGGCGCGGGTTGCCGCGACGCCGCGACGTAGATGAATTTCTCGTCCTCCCACGGCACGTCCGCGTCTTTGGCCAGGCGATGAAGGCGCGAGCGGGCGACGCGGCGCGAAAAATGGCACCAGTCGGGCGGCTCAAGCGGGCAGGGCGCCTCATGCGGACAAGGCGCCAGCACATGCGCCCCGGCCTCCAGCAATTGCCTGCGCACTGCCAGGATGCGCTGCCAGCCTGCCGGTGTGCCGGGCTCGACAATCAGCAGTGTGTCGCCGGTCAAATGCCAGAGCCGGCCGACAAGCTTCGGCAGCGATGCCGGCGCGATCTCGTCCAGCACATAGGCGCAGGTGACCAGATCGGCAGGCTTGAGATCGGCAAGGTCGATGGTCACGTCGCCGGCGCGCCAGTCCATCCTGGTGGCGATGGTATCAAGGGCGAGCGACTGGCCAACCTTGCGCACCGCGGCGCTTGCTTCAACCAGAACCGCCTCTTCGAGGTCGGGCCACAGGTCTGTAGTGGCCCAAAGCACCGTGCCAGGACCGGCGCCGACATCGAGCAAGCTCGTTGGCTGGAAATCGGGCCGCGCATAGGCGAGTTCGTCGAGACCGGCCCGTACCGCCGCGTAGGTCGCCGGCAGCCGCGTCGCCAGATAGGCTTTTACCGCCATCTCTTCGGCCATGTGCGGGCGGCCGTCGCGCAATTCGGCGCGGTAGCGGTCAGACAGCGTCTTCGCCGCCTGGCGCAGCACCGCCAGCGGTATCGTTTCGAGCAGGCGCTCGACGCCTTGTCGCAGCGAGGCGGGGAGTTCCACGCTCAGGCTCCGCGTGCCGCGAGCACCGAGGCGCGGGCGAACTCGACAAGGGTGGTGGCGATGGTGGGCAGGCAGGTCATTAAAAAAGGTCTCGCGAGAACGAGACCTTTTTCAGTGTCAGAGCCGTCAATGGCAAGCGGCAATCGCAATCGAGGCGTTATTCGCGATCCGCCACCTTGCGACGGCGCGCTGGCTTGGCCGCAACGGACCTGACAGCAACGGACCTGGCAGGCACAGACCTGGCGACAGCAGGCTCGGCGGCCGCCGCCTCCTGACGATGCCCCATTTCGCGCATTTCGAGCGCCTTTTCACATTTGGCCATGTAGTCGCGCGTCATCGGCAGCGTGTCGTTCTTCTTGGCGATCTGGATCTGGAAGATCACCAGATCCTGCCAGCGGAAGGCGGCTTCCGAAGCCGCCAGATAGAACTCCCACATCCTGCAGAAGCGCTCGTCGTAGATGGCTTTGGCCTTGTCGCGGTTGGCGGCAAAGCGCTGGCCCCAATGCTTCAGCGTATCGGCATAGTGCAGCCGCAGAATCTCGATGTCGGTGACCACAAGCCCCGACTTCTCGATCGCCGGCATCACCTCCGACAGCGAGGGGATGTAGCCGCCCGGAAAAATGTACTTGCGGATAAAGGCGCTGGTCGCCCACGGCACGCCGGAGCGGCCGATCGTGTGCAAGAGCATGACGCCGTCGGGCTTCAACAGCGTCGCCGACTTGTCGAAGAAGGTGCGGAAGTGGTTGACGCCGACATGCTCGAACATGCCGACCGAGACGATGCGGTCGAAGCGTTCGTTGAGTTCGCGGTAGTCCTTGAGATCGAAATGCACGCGGTCCTGCAAGCCTTGCGCATGCGCCCGGTCGGTGGCGACGCCGTGCTGCTCGGTCGACAGCGTCACGCCTTGCACGTCGACATCGAAAGCCTTGGCGAGATAGAGGCCGAGCCCACCCCAGCCGGAGCCGATATCGAGCACGGTCTGGCCGGCCTTCAGCCTGAGCTTGGCGGCGATATGGCGTTTCTTGGCCATCTGCGCCTCGTCGAGCGTCATGTCCGGCTGTTCGAAGTAGGCGCAGGAATACTGCATGTCGTCGTCGAGGAAGAGCCGGTAGAGGTCACCCGACAAATCATAGTGGCGCTGCACGTTGCGGCGCGCCCGTGATGCGGTGTTGATCTGCTGCAGGCGGCGAAAGGCGTGGCGCAGACCCTCGATGGCCTTCGACCAGGTGGCGTCGATACCGCCACTGCCCATGTTCTGGAAGGCGATGCGCATCATACCCAGTACGCCGCCCTCGATGATGTCGAGTTCGCCGTCCATATAGGCTTCCGGCACGGCCAGCATCGGATCGAAGGTAATGGCGCGCTCGGCATGCGCGGTCTTGATGTGCATATGCACCGGCTCGCCGCTGCCGTCGCCGAAAACCACTGTCGAGCCCTTCGGGCCGGTGACTTTCAGATTGCCCGTACGCACCAGGCGGTCGAGAACGCGTTTCAACAGAATATTCATCACCAAATGTCCCCTCACGGTCAGACTGGCGGACCAATTCTGCAACAATATATAGGGGTTCGAAAAGTTCCATTTGGCCCAAAAATGCCCGGGCGAGAGGCCCGGGCATTGGTCCAGAAAGGCTGGATGACGAGGAAGTGATTGGAGCGCTGCTCCCCTCGCTTCCCGATCACGCCCCGTGCGGGATCAGGCGTTGTCTTCTTCGCCGCCTTCGAACTCGGTGTTCGGGTCGAAGAAGTTCTCCGGCCGTGCGTTGTCGTTGATGTCATCGCCATAGATGGCTTCGGCGGTGGTCAGCGTCTCGCCCTTGGCCTGGCGCTCGGCTTCGTCGGCCGTGCGGGCGATGTTGAGGCTGATGGTGACCTCGACTTCCGGATGCAGCGCAATCGCCACATTGGTGACGCCGATGGTCTTGATCGGCTGGTTGAGCTGGATCTGGTTGCGGTTGACCGAGAACCCTTCGGCGGTCAGCAGGTCGGCGATGTCGCGGGTCGACACCGAACCGTAGAGCTGGCCGGTCTCGCCGGCCGAACGTACGGCGATGAAGCTCTTGCCGTCGAGCTTTTCGGCAACCTGGCTGGCTTCCGACTTGCGCTCGAGGTTGCGGGCTTCGAGCTGCGCGCGCTGTCCTTCGAACTTCTTCTTGTTGGCTTCGTTGGCGCGCAGCGCCTTGCCCTGCGGCAAGAGGAAGTTGCGGGCAAAGCCGTCCTTGACCTTGACGGTATCGCCCATCTGGCCGAGGCGGGAAACGCGTTCGAGAAGAATCACTTGCATGGTCTTGTTCCTTCGTCTGGGCACCGACCGCGGGATCGGCGCCGAATTGAATGGAACAGGTCAGGAAGCTCTGAGCGCCTTGGCGCCGGTGTCGCTGTCCTGCCTGTCGCGGCAGTTAGAGGCTTTTCACCTCAACTCGGGATTTCAATGCACGTCGCCAAGAGTGGGCCCGGTTTTGGGACAACGACATGCATCATCAAATTACCCCTGCGGCGCCCGTCGCCGTGGGAGAAGGAAGCAGGCGGCGAACCGCCTGCTTCGGAGATCTTAGCGAACCACGTAGGGCAGCAGGCCGAGGAAGCGGGCGCGCTTGATCGCCTTGGCGAGTTCGCGCTGCTTCTTCTGGCTGACGGCGGTGATGCGCGACGGCACGATCTTGCCGCGCTCGGAAATGTAGCGCTGCAGAAGACGCACGTCCTTGTAGTCGATCTTGGGCGCATTGGCGCCAGAGAACGGGCAGGTCTTGCGGCGGCGATGGAACGGGCGCCGGGTCGGGATCTGATTGATGTCGACCATTATTCTGCACCTCCTTCAACGCCTTCGCGCGGACGGCGCGGACCACGATCGCCACCGGCATCGCCAAATGAGCGCGGCGGACGATCGCCACGGTCGCCGCGATCACGGTCGCCGAACGAGCGCGGACCACGATCGCCACGGTCGCGGTCGCCGAAGCCGCCGCGTTCCGAGCGCTCTTCGCGCTTCTGCATCATGGCCGACGGGCCTTCCTCATGCGCCTCGACCTTGACGGTCAGGAAACGCAGCACGTCCTCGGACAGGCCCATCTGGCGCTCCATCTCGTTGAGCGCTGCCGGCGGGCAGTTGAGGTCCATAAGCGTGTAGTAAGCCTTCCGGTTCTTGTTGACCCGGTAGGTGAGGGACTTCAGTCCCCAGTTCTCGACCCGGCCGACGGACCCGCCATTTGCGGAGATGACGCCCTTGTACTGTTCGACAAGCGCATCGACCTGCTGCTGCGAGAGGTCCTGCCGGGCAAGGAACACATGTTCGTATAGAGCCATAGTGGTTCAGTGCCTTTCTTCGTTTCTCTCCCGGATCCTCGCGGCAAAAGCCTCTGCAACTTCTCTGACCCGCTGATCCCGAGGGGCGGGGAAGAAAGGAGCATTTCGAGACGGTCGAGAGCGGAGACACGGGAGGCGGAAGCGCTTCTGGCTTCACACGAAGGTTTTGGGTAAAACCTCCGGCCCTCCGTTCAGCCCCCAGCAAGGACCGGCAGATTGCGGGCGTCTATAAAGCAAATTGGCTGGAAGGCAAGGGTAACGCATGCTCCGGACAGCGTCCTGGCGTCGCAGGGTTGGAAAAATACCAGGCATCAACTCGTATGCGGGGTACCACCGTTGATCGTTTCGGGGAAGAAGTCCGGAGCCGCCTTACGCTTGCCGAACATCATGTCGTATTGCAGCAGGCGGAAGTCGTTGATCGCCGGATCAACGTCCTTCTGCCGCGCCCAGTCCGGCGTGGCCTCACCTGACGGTGTCAAAAGCAGATTGCGGTCGACGACGCGATAGCGTTCGCGCAGCGCGCCCAGGAAGCCGGTGTAGTAGGGGTGCGTGATCCCGGCCGTTGTCAGGATGTGGTAGGGCAGGAAGGCCGGGCTCACCGCGCCCATATCCTGCGCCGGACCGGTGCGGTTAGACCAGATGACCAGCGGCGTCTGATGATGCTCCAGTGCCGCCTCCGGCGTCGGTTCCTTGCGCGGCGCGACATTGTCCTTCAGGTAACCGGTTTCGACATAGACGGGGCCGAGCGGCGGCAGATGGTCGCCGAAGAAGGCGATGACCGTCGGCCGCTCGCGCTTCTTCGCCCATTCGATCAATCGTTCGAGGCCACGGTCGGCATCGGCGGAGCCTTCGGCGTAGCTGAGCAGCGATTCCCGCGCCCATGTGCTGATCGGTGCCGCGACCTTGTGGGTCGGATTGTAATAGCGGTACGGCTCGTAGGGACCGTGGTTCTGCAGGCTGACGGCGAAGAAGAACACCGGCCGCTCGCTGGCGTCGGCCTCTGCGATGATCTCGTCGGTCATCGAGGCATCGGAAGCCAGCGGCCCGCGCTTTTCCAGTGGCGGCAGCGTCTCTTCCGAGCGGAAATCGTTGAAACCGAAATCGGCATAGACGGCGCCTCTGTTCCAGAACCAGTTGGTGCCCGGATGGATGGCGCGCGCCCGGTAGCCCTCGCTTTTCAGGAAGGTCGCCAGCGACGGCGTCGGCGTGCGCACATATTGCTGGTAGGGGATCGAGCCCGCCGGCAGGAAGGCATTGGAAAAGCCGGTCAGCGCCTCGAATTCGATGTTGGCGGTCATGCCGCCGAATTCCGGCGAAAACATATAGCCGGAACGCAGCGCCCGCACATTGGGGATCGGGTCAGGCGTGATTGTGACGCCGGGCAGCTTGGTCGGATCCCAGAAAGATTCGCTCATCACCACGATGATGTCGGGTTTCTCATCCGGTACCGAGGCCGCCACAGCAGGCCTGTCGATCGCGTCGATCGCCTTGTCGGAATAGCCCGCCGGCGCCGAGACATGCGCCATCGGCACGTTGAGCGCGAAGGCCAGCGCAAACCCGTTGGAGGCGTAGTTCTCCTTCTGGTCCCACATGATCGGGATGATCTGCAGCCGGTCGCGGGTCCACGAGAAGGTGGCGTAGTCCATGATTGAGACGAAGAAGGCGAGCAGCGGCACTGCCAGCGTCAGCCGCGCCAGCCGCCCTTTGCGGCTGAGGATCGGAACCTTGCGGCGCCACAACCGCCAGCCATAGATCAGCAGCGACAGGCCGGCGACGATGCCGACCGCCATGGCGAGCGCCGTCCAGGGCCGCTCGCGCACCAGGAGCGGCATCAGTGCCATGATCTGGCGCGAATAAAGAAAATCGGTTGGGTAGAGCGGATCGCCGAGATAATGCGACTTCTGATGCCCCACAAAGGCCAGCGCCAGCGTCAGCGGCGCCACGATCATCAGGCTCTGGTGACTGCGGCCAAACACGGCGTCCAGTCCCATCAGCACCAATGCAAAGACAATGATGGTGGTCCAGCCCGGCTTGAATGGCTGCAGGAAGAAGTCGACTGTGCCGAAGAAGTCGCCGCGCACGATCCATTCGATGGCGAACACCAGGATGGCGGAGGCAAGCAGCGTGACCAGACCGTAGCGGATGACCGGCCATCTGCGCCCCGGCAGGTAGCCGGTGGACGGATCGTCTTCCAAGAACTGTGGCGCGGGTACGGCCGCGCCCTTCCTGATCCTAGCCACGTCTCTTCCCCCGGCCCAAGCAACGCGTATTTCCACTCGCGCCACCGTTCTGTCATAGAACTGTCATGCAAAAGCTAGCGCCTGTGGCGAAAATAAGAAGAGCCAGCAAACGATTCGTGAGCGGTTTTCATCAGGTGTGATCGGCAAAAAGCCTTTGGGAACAGGGACTCGAGGTCAGCTCCGGTTCAAGCGAGAGCGGAAATGCCGCCTCCGGGCTTGACTTGACGGTCCGCCTTGCGTCACAGGCAGGAAAAATCAGCCGCTGGAGAGCGCCCAAATGGCCGTCGCATTCACCTTTCCGGGACAGGGCAGTCAGGCTGTCGGCATGGGCAAGGACCTCGCCGACGCCTTCCCCGAGGCACGCAGGGTGTTCGAGGAAGTCGATGATGCGTTGGGCGAAAAGCTGTCGAAACTGATCTGGGAAGGCCCGGAAGAGGCGCTGACCCTGACTGCCAATGCCCAGCCGGCGCTGATGGCGGTCTCGCTGGCGGGAATCCGCTCGCTGGAAGCGCGCGGCTTTTCGCTGAAGGACAAGGTTGCCTACGTTGCCGGTCATTCGCTCGGCGAATATTCCGCCCTTGCCGCGGCCGGTTTCGTTTCGGTCGCCGATGCTGCCCGGCTGCTGCGCATCCGCGGCAACGCCATGCAGGCGGCGGTGCCGGCCGGCGAGGGCGCCATGGCGGCGATCATCGGACTGGAACAGCCCGACGTCGAAGCCGCTTGCACCGAGGCCGCAACGGGATCCGGCCAGGTCTGCCAGATCGCCAACGACAATGGCGGCGGCCAGCTGGTGATCTCCGGCGCCAGGGCGGCGGTGGAACTCGCCGCGAAACTGTGCACCGAAAAGGGCGCCAAGCGGGCGCTGATGCTGCAGGTCTCCGCACCCTTCCATTCGGCGCTGATGGCGCCGGCGGCCGATGTCATGCGCGAGGCGCTGGCGGGCGTGACCAAGAATGCACCGGTCGTGCCCGTCGTCTCCAACGTCACTGTAGCCCCGACCCGCGACCCCGACGAGATCGCGCGCCGCCTGGTCGAGCAGATCACCGGCCGCGTGCGCTGGCGCGAAACGGTGGAGTGGTTCGGCGCCAATGGCGTCGCCACGCTCTTTGAGATCGGCGCCGGCAAGGTGCTTTCCGGCCTGGCGCGGCGGATCAGCCGCGACATCACCACATCGGCCGTCGGCACGCCGGCCGAAGTCGAGGCGGCGCTGGCCGCGCTTGCATAATCCACTGGCGATTCAACCTCTCCCGTGGGAAGGGTGTTCTCTTAAGATCAGGAGACGAAAATGTTCGAACTGACCGGCCGCAAGGCGCTCGTCACCGGCGCATCGGGCGGCATTGGCGAGGCGATTGTCCGGGTGCTGCATGCGCAAGGCGCCATTGTCGGCCTGCACGGCACCCGCATCGAGAAACTGGAGACCCTGGCCGGCGAACTCGGCGACCGGGTAAAGCTGTTCCCGGCCAATCTTGCCGACCGTGACGAGGTCAAGGCGCTTGGCCAGAAGGCCGAAGCCGAACTCGAAGGCGTCGACATACTGGTCAACAATGCCGGCATCACCAAGGACGGCCTGTTCGTGCGCATGGCGGACGCGGATTGGGACAGCGTGCTGGAGGTGAACCTCACCGCCGTGTTCCGGCTGACCCGCGAGCTGACCCATCCGATGATGCGCCGCCGCCATGGCCGCATCATCAACATCACCTCGGTGGTGGGCGTCACCGGCAATCCTGGCCAGACCAATTATTGCGCCTCCAAGGCCGGCATGATCGGCTTTTCCAAGTCGCTGGCGCAGGAGATCGCCACCCGCAACATCACTGTCAACTGCGTCGCCCCGGGCTTTATCGAATCGGCCATGACCGACAAGCTCAACGACAAGCAGAAAGACGCGGTAATGGCCGCGATCCCGACGCGCCGCATGGGCACGAGTGTTGAAGTGGCGTCGGCCGTCGCCTATCTCGCCTCCAACGAGGCAGCCTACGTCACCGGCCAGACCATCCATGTCAACGGCGGCATGGCCATGATCTGACGGGATATTGTCGGGTGATAAGAAGACATGGCCGGCTTGTGAAAAGAGACCATTTCGCCTTGGACCTCGGCCATTTTTCGTGTAATGCGGCCCGCAACCCGGCGGTTCGGGCAAAAACCGGTCCGGCATCGTTGCGTTTCCGGCAGGACCATCTTTCAGCTTGATTAGCGGCATTCTGCCCGCTAACGAAGACAGACAAACAAAAGACGAGGATGCCCCAAATGAGTGACACCGCAGAGCGCGTCAAGAAGATCGTCATCGAACATCTTGGCGTCGATGCCGACAAGGTGACCGAGCAGGCGAGCTTCATCGATGATCTGGGCGCGGACAGCCTCGACACGGTCGAACTCGTCATGGCGTTCGAAGAAGAGTTCGGCGTCGAGATTCCGGACGATGCGGCCGAGACCATCCTGACCGTCGGCGATGCCGTGAAGTACATCGACAAGGCTTCGGCCTGACACTATCCGCAGTCATCACCGGGGAGGACCTGCGATGAGGCGTGTCGTCGTCACGGGCCTTGGCCTGGTTTCGCCGTTCGGCATGGGCTTCGAGCACAGCTGGAAGGAACTTCTGACCGGCCGCAGCGCCGCCAAGCGCGTCACCGAGTTCGAAGTGGAAGATCTTGCCTGCAAGATCGCCCACGTCATTCCTCGCGGTGACGGCACCAACGGCACGCTCAATCCCGAAGCCGTGCTCGAGCCCAAGGAACTGCGCAAGATCGGCGACTTCATCCTTTACGGGATTGCGGCCGCCGACGAAGCGCTGAAGGATTCCGGCTGGGAGCCCAGCACCGAAGCCGAGCGCTGCGCCACCGGCGTCATGATCGGCTCCGGCATTGGCGGCCTCGAGGGCATCGCCGAGAACGCTATCATCCTGAAAGAGCGCGGACCGCGCCGTATCAGTCCATTCTTCATTCCCGGCAACATTATCAACCTGGTATCTGGCCAGGTATCGATCCGGCATGGGCTGAAAGGCCCCAACCACGCCGTCGTCACCGCCTGCTCGACCGGCGCGCACGCCATTGGCGATGCCGCCCGGCTGATCATCTTCGGCGATGCCGACGTGATGCTGGCCGGCGGCGCGGAATCGCCGGTGACCAGACTATCGCTTGCCGGCTTCGCTGCTTGCCGGGCACTGTCCACCGACCGCAACGACACGCCTGAGAAGGCCTCGCGTCCCTATGACCGCGACCGTGACGGCTTCGTCATGGGCGAGGGCGCCGGCGTCGTGGTGCTGGAAGAACTCGAACACGCCAAGGCGCGCGGCGCCAAGATCTATGCCGAGGTCACCGGCTACGGCCTGACCGGCGATGCCTATCACATCACCGCACCGGCCGAAGACGGCGACGGCGCCTTCCGCTGCATGACGGCGGCGCTGAACCGGGCCAAGCTGACGCCCGCCGACGTCGACTACATCAACGCGCACGGCACCTCGACCATGGCCGACACGATCGAACTCGGCGCCGTCGAGCGGCTGGTCGGCAACGCCGCCTCGAAAATCTCGATGTCGTCGACCAAGTCGTCGATCGGCCATCTCTTGGGTGCCGCGGGTGCCGCCGAGGCGATCTTTTCGATCCTCGCTATCAGAGACAACATCGCGCCAGCTACCATCAATCTTGACAACCCGGAACGCGAAACCGCGATCGATCTTGTTCCGAACACGCCACGGCATCGCCAGGTCGACGTGGCGCTGTCCAACTCCTTCGGCTTCGGCGGCACCAACGCTTCGCTGGTATTCCAGCGTTATACAGGCTGATTGCGGTATCGACCGGCGCGCCAGCGGTCTGTCGTCAATTTTGCCATATTCAAGCCTACTCTGCCGCTGGGGATTCGTCGCATCGGCCTGAAACCGAAGGCGCTTTTTTAAAAGCACGATGCGTAGGCTTGAAATGTTAGGGCACGCTGTGCGTCCAATCGGGCGCATGGTCGCTCTAAGAGATCAGATGGTAGGGCGCTAATGAACACCAATCCGGGCGGCAGCGGACAATTCGGACAAAACCAGCAGACCGGCCCGATCGTGCCGAAGACCGCGGCCGAAGCTTTGCGCCCGGAAGCCGGCACACCACCACCAAAGCGCTCGCGCGCCTCGCGCAGCCAAGTCGTCGTGTTCATGAACTTCGTCATCTCCGCGGTGATGTTGATGATCCTCGCCGCCGGCGTTTCGCTCTATTTCGGCAAGCAGGCATTCAACGAACCGGGCCCGTCGGTGGCCGGCGACACCTTCCTGGTCAAGCCGAGCACCGGCGTCCAGGATATTGCCGACCAGCTCGAACGGCGTGGGCTGATCAGCGATGCCCGCATCTTCCGCATCGCCGTGCGGGTCTATGGCAATGATTCAGCGCTGAAGGCAGGCGAATACGAGATAAAGCCGCGCGCCTCCATGCGCGACATCATGGAGCTTCTGAAGAGCGGCAAGTCGGTGATGTATTCGCTGACCATTCCCGAGGGCCTGACGGTTGAGCAGGCGCTGCAGCGCATCGCCGAGCAGGATGCGCTGACCGGCGACATGCCGGCCGCCAAGCCGGCTGAGGGCAGCCTCGCCACCGACACGCTGCGCTTTACCCGCGGCGCCACGCGCCAACAGATGGTCGACAAGCTGCTCGCCGACCAGAAGAAGCTGGTCGACGAGGTCTGGCAGCGGCGCGCGCCCGACCTGCCTCTGGCCAATGTCGACGACTTCGTCACCTTGGCCTCGATCGTCGAAAAGGAAACCGGCCGGGGCGACGAGCGCTCGCGCGTTGCCGCCGTCTTCCTCAACCGTCTGGCCAAGGGCATGCGGCTGCAATCCGATCCGACCATCATTTACGGCCTGTTCGGCGGCAAGGGCAAACCCGCCGACCGGCCGATTTATCAATCTGACATCCAGAAACAGACGCCTTACAACACCTATCTGATCAACGGCCTGCCGCCGACGCCGATCGCCAATCCCGGCCGCGCCGCGCTCGAAGCCGTCGCCAACCCGTCGAAGACCGATGATCTCTATTTCGTCGCCGACGGCACCGGCGGCCACGTCTTTGCCACCACGCTTGCCGAGCACAATGAGAACGTTGCCCGCTACCGGGCACTGCAGAAGAAGCAGGCTGAAGACGCCGCCAAGGGCGCCAAGACTCCGGGCCAGACCGATGCGCCGGCGGATGGCGACGACAACGGTGACGCAAGTGGCGATGCCGCCGGTGACAGCGGTGATGCCGGCGGCGATACGGGTGCCGCCCAGTAGCAGGTCGGCGCTTTCAGACGGATCGACCTTAAGCAACGCGGACAGAGGCGGACGCGCTGCTGCTTGAACGAACAGCGCGGTTCGAAGCGTTTTCGGTCTTGCTCGGGTGCCTCTGCTTCTCGATTTCAGCCCTGCGAGATCGAAAACGACAGCGGAAATCAACATCTTGCCGGTATTGCGATTCTGACATTCGCGCCGCCCGTGATATCGAACGCATGCGCAATTTGTAGAATCGGACCATCAGGGAGACACGAGCCGCATCATGAATTTGCAGAGCATGACCGGATTTGCACGCACTGTTGCCGAACATGACGGCGCCTCGATCGCCTGGGAGGTCAAGTCGGTCAACGGCAAGAGCGTCGAGGTCAGGTTGCGGTTGCCGCAAGGTTTCGAGCGGCTCGAACCGACTGTGCGGCAGACGCTGCAGAAGCGCTTTTCGCGTGGCAATTTCCAAGCGACGCTGACCGTCGGCCGCGCCGCCGGCCAGCAGGCGCAGCCGGTGGTCAACGAAGCCTTCCTCAGGGATCTGGCGGGCTTGGCCAAGCGGCTGCAGGACCAGTTCGGTGTTGGTCCGGCAACTGCCGACGGTCTGCTTTCCCTGCGCGGCGTGCTCGATATCCCTGAAACCAGCGAAACCGAGGAGGTGCGGGCAGCACTCGACGCGTCAATCCTGTCCGCGCTGGAAACGGCGCTTACAGGTCTCGAGCAGGCACGCCAGAACGAGGGCGAAGCGCTGCGTTCGCTGCTTTCCGGCCATATCGACGCCATTGAGGCGCTGACGCTTCAAGCCGAGGCCGACCCGTCGCGCGAACCGGCGGCGATCCGCGAGCGGATCGCCGAACAGGTGCGGCTGCTGATGGATGCGTCGGCCAATCTCGATGCCGGCCGGCTGCACATGGAAGCGGCGTTCCTGGCCACCAAGGCCGATATCCGTGAAGAGATCGATCGGCTGAAGACGCATGTGGCGTCGGGCAGAGCGCTGCTGGCAAATGGCGGCGCCATCGGCCGCAAGCTCGATTTTCTGGCGCAGGAATTCAACCGCGAATCGAATACGCTGTGTTCCAAGTCGAACGCCGCCACTGTCACCGCCATCGGGCTGGAACTGAAGGCGGTGGTCGACCAGTTTCGCGAACAGGTCCAGAATCTGGAGTAAACCCGAATGGGTGGCAAGGAGCCGATGGTTGCCAGGGATCTCGGATCCCGCATTCGCCGCCGCGGGCTGATGCTGGTCCTGTCGTCGCCGTCGGGCGCCGGCAAGTCGACGATCGCGCGCAACCTGCTGGAAAGCGACGGCAGCCTGGAATTATCGGTCTCGGTCACCACCAGGCCACGCCGCGGCTCGGAGATCGAGGGCGTCCACTATCACTTCCGCACCACGCGCGAGTTCGAGCGGCTGCGCGATTCCGACGCATTGCTCGAATGGGCCGAGGTGCACGGCAATTGCTACGCGACGCCGCGCGAGCCGGCCGAACTGGCGCTGGCGCAGGGCCGTGACATGCTCTTCGACATCGACTGGCAAGGCGCCCAGCAGCTCAAGGAGAAGATGCGCGCCGACATCGTCTCGATCTTCATCCTGCCGCCGTCGATGAAGGAATTGAAGTCGCGCCTCAAGCGCCGCGCCGAGGACCAGGAGCACGTGATCGAGACCAGGCTGAAGAACGCCCGCAACGAGATCGAGCACTGGAAGGAATATGACTTTGTCATCGTCAACGACGATCTCGACCGCGCCTTCGCCGAAGTGCGTGGCATCGTGACGGCGGAAAGGCTGCGGCGCGACCGCCGGCCCGGGCTGTTCGATTTCGTCTCGGGGTTGCTGGACGAGAAGACGGAATAGCTCGTCCACCGCTGGCAATCTAAATTAGCCGCATCAGCTGCCTGGCAGATCGTCCGGCCAACGCTGCGCTCCGTGAAGCACGCGCAGGATTCGAATCGTGCTGTTGGTCAGCTGATAGGCCGCGACATATGGCGTGCCGACGATGACGATCTCTCGTGTCCCTGCAAGCCTGCCGATCCGGCCGCTTTGGGGAAGGTCCCGAAGACGGTTGATTGCGGCGACGATCCGCTCATCGGTGGCGATCGCGGCCGCAGGATTGTCGGCCTCGATATGCGCGAAGATGCCGTCGCGATCTGAAAGCGCGAATGGCGACCAGACGATCTTCAAGATTTAGGTTCACCCGAACGCCGCGCCGCGGCGCGTCTCTCGGCAAAATGCGCCTCGACTTGATCATCAGGAATGTCTTGTCGGGTGTCGTCGAGCGCTTCGCGAACCTTGGCGCGAAACCATAAATCATACGCCTCGTTGTTTGTGACGAGATCGATGGGCAGCGCACCCTCGTTGGCGGTTCGGGTGAGCAATATCCGCACCGCATCCGAGACCGTCAGCCCCATGCTTTCGAGCACCGCCGAAGCTCGATCCCGGATGTCGGCGTCGATACGCGTCTGGACCAGTGCATTTGCTGGCATGGCAATCTCCTTCGACGTCAATGTAATGCGTTTGAATGACGATTGCTAGGCGGCGCTAGCGCCGCCGGTCAAACCGCGTTTGTCAGCCGCACGAATTCCTCGACGCTGAGCGTCTCCGCACGCCGGGTCGGATCGATGCCGGCGCGCGTCAGCAGTGCCTCGCCACCCAGGCTCTTCACGCTCTGCCGCAGCATTTTCCGGCGCTGGCCGAAAGCGGCTTCGGTGACGCGACCGAGTTTTTTCACGTCGGTTGACAAAGGGCTGGCGCGCGGCACCAGATGCACCACCGAGGACGTTACCTTGGGTGGCGGCGTGAACGCTTGCGGCGGCACGTCGAAGGCGATCCTCGCCTCGGTCCGCCAGCCCGCCAGCACGCCGAGCCGGCCATAAGCATCGCTGCCGGCACCGGCGACAATGCGCTCGGCCACCTCGCGCTGGAACATCAGCGTCATCGATTGATAGAAGGGTGGCCAGTCCGCCACGGTCAGCCAACGGATCAACAGCTCGGTGCCGATATTGTAGGGCAGGTTGGCGGCAATCCTCACCGGGCCGTCTTGTGACGCGGTCTTGGCAAGAGCGGCAAAATCCGTCTTCAGCGCATCGCCGCTGATCACCTCGAGCCGGCCCGGATAGTGGTTGGAGACCTCGGCCAAGGCCGCAAGGCAGCGTTCGTCGCGCTCGATGGCGACGACGCGGCCGGCACCGGCAGCGAGCAGCGCCCTGGTCAGCCCGCCGGGGCCGGGGCCGACCTCGATCACCGTGCTGTCGCTGAGGTCGCCGGCGACCCGCGCGATCTTGCCGGTCAAATTGAGGTCGAGCAGGAAATTCTGGCCAAGCGCCTTCTTTGCCTGCAGTCCATGGCGCTCGATCACCTCGCGCAGCGGCGGCAGCCCGTCAATGCTCATGATTTTGGGCTCATGATTTTGGGCTCATGCAGCTGCGGGCTTTGCGCCGGTATCGGCCAGCCGGCGGGCCAGCTTCAGCGCCGCGATCAGGCTGTCGGGACGTGCGATGCCCTTGCCGGCGATGTCGAAGGCTGTGCCGTGATCGGGCGAGGTGCGGATGAACGGCAGGCCAAGCGTGACGTTGACGGCCTCGTCGAAGGCCAGCGCCTTGGCCGGGATCAACGCCTGGTCATGATACATGCAGACCGCCACGTCGTAGCCGGCGCGAGCGCGCGCATGAAACATCGTATCGGCCGGCAGCGGTCCGAAGGCATCGATGCCTTGCGCCCGCAACATGTCGACCGCAGGACGAATGATGCGCTCGTCCTCTGTCCCCATGGCGCCGCTTTCGCCGGCATGCGGATTGAGGCCGGCAAGCGCGAGCCTCGGCCTGGCGATGCCGAAACGGCGTGCAAGATCGCCGGCGGTGATGCGCGCGATGGCAACGATCAGCTCCGTCGTCAGCGTCTTCGGCACCTCGGCCAGCGCGATGTGGATGGTGACCGGAACGGTGCGCAATTCGGGGCCGGCGAGCAGCATCACCGGCGTCACCGTGCCGCCGGTGTGGAGCGAGGCCAGATGCGCCAGATATTCGGTGTGACCGGGAAAGCCGAAGCCGGCATCGTAAAGCGGCTTCTTCGCGATCGGACAGGTGACGACCGCGGCCGCGTGACCGGCAAGGCAGTCGGCGACGGCGCGATCGATGGCCTCGATGATACCGGCGGCATTGGCCGGGTCGGGCCGGCCGGGATCGTCGGCGAAGTGGGCCGCCAGCGGCACCACGGGCAAGGCGTGTTGAAAGACACCAGCCGCTTGGGCCGGCACCGTCTCGGCGATTGCCACCGCCGCGCCGAGCCGGCGCGCCCGCGCGGCAATCAGCGCCGGATCGGCGAGAAGATAGAAGGGCGCGGCACCGGAACCGCGGGCGCTCTGCCACGCGGCAATGGCGATTTCCGGACCGACGCCGGATGGATCGCCGACGCTCAGCGCCAGCGGAAGCTCTGTCTCATGCACGGCTGGGCCGGTTCAGCGCGTAACGATCTTGGCTTTCGCCTTCAGCTCTTCGACATATTTGGCCGAGAGCTCGTCGGCGTTCTTGTCGCCGCTGCCTTCGCTCTGGAACACCATCTGGGCCGCCTTGTCGTCGGAAACCTCGCGCGACGAGCAGATGCCGATGAATTCGATGCCGCGATCGGTCTCGCGCACGGCCGTGGCGCCGCCCAGCTTGGTGGCCTTGATCTGCTCGGCCCAGTCCGGCGGCAGTTGCGGCGCCAGCAATCGGGGGAGGTCGCGAACGGTGACGTCGATCAGGCCCTTGGCGAATTCACGCGTGGTGTTGCAGCCATTGAAGCGGGCGCGCATGGCTTCAGCCTCGCGCTTGCGTTTGGCGAGTGTGGCACTGCGCTCGGCCTTCGGCACCACGAAGATCACCTGCTGCAGCATGTACTCGGTGGCGCTTGGCTTGGCGCCGCCTTTTTCGAGCATGCGCTTGACCAGATCCTGTTCGCTCACCTCCCCGCCGCCGCCGCTGTAGCGTGCGCTCAGCGCCTGGTTCCACGCCATCTGGGAGCGGATGAATTCCTTGAAATGCTCCTTGGTCACGCCGGACTGCGCCATGACACCGTCGAGCTGCTTGAGCTGCATCTTGTTGCTCGAGGCAAAGCGCTGATAGGCAGCCTCTACCTGGGCGTCGGAGATGCGGATGCCGAGACGCCTGGCCTCCGCCATACGCAGCGTCTGGTCGATCATTTCCTGACCCGCGTCACCCTTCTTGCGCTGCAGTTTCAGGAAGGCAGCCCGGTGCGCGATGTCGCCGGTGGTGATCGGCATGTTGTTGACGACATACTTGATTTCACTGGCGAAGGCCGGCGGTACCATCGTGGTGACAGAGACCGAGGTCGCCGCTAACAGGAGCGCGAATCCTGCCGAAAACAGGTATTTCCTCATCGAAAGCATCCCAATTCTAGCCCGGTTTTGGCCGATTCCAGCCCGATATTGGTGAAATCCGTGCCCGCTTTATGCGGCAAAACGATGTCGTCAGCCGGCTCTACTGGATGGAGTCGATCGAGCTTTGGGACGAGCCGAAATCCCCGAGCGTGCGGAACGACAGGTTGAAGCCGACATTCTGCGACACTTCCTTGGTGTTGATGTCGCGTGATTCCGAGTACGTCATCAGGTAGGTGAAGCAGGAATCATTGTAGGCAAAGCCGACGCCGTCCTTGACCAGCACGCTTTGTTGCAGGTCGTAGGTGCCGGTGCCGAAGACGCGCCAGTTTTCGGCCAGGTGCGTCGAGGCGCCGAGCGTGACTTCGTGGCGATCGGTGGTGAAACCATAGAGCGGCTGCGCCTGGATGAAGGCGTATTTGGCGCTCAGCGAAACCGGCAGCCCGGAATAGGCGGCCTTCACCTCGGCACGGCGAACTTCGAAGGTCTGCTCGTCGAAGCGGCCGCTGAGCGAACCGGAGAAGCCGCTCGGGCTGCTGAAGCCGACAAGGCCGACATAGTCGGAGGTCGAAGTCTCCAGGCCCGAATTAGCAGCCCCATCGACATTGGCGCCGACATTGACCAGATCCGGCGAATTGAAGGAGTTGCGGCCGCCCAGCTGGTAGGATTGGCCGAAGATGGCATTGGTGCCCCAGCCATTGTCATATGCGCCGGAATAGCGGAATCCGACATTGGCGCGGCTGCCGCCTTCGACGCGGTCGTAGCCGGAGAACTTGTCGCGCTCGAACAGCGTCGTGGCATCGAAGACGAAGCTCTGTGCGTCCTCGTTGGGAACGGCGAGCCCGCCGACATACTGCTCGTTCGGGCGCATGAAGACCTGCGCCATCGGCTCGACGATATGGCTGGAGCCGGCCATCGAAAACAGCACCGGCCAGCGCATCTCAAGGCCGGCGGTCGCCATGTAACGGGCGAAGGAAGACCGCATGTCGTCGGCGGCACCGACATTCGTTGCCATCTGGTTTACCGCAGTCAGCGAAGCCGAAGAAGCGTTGAGATAGTCGACGTCGCCCTGCAGAGCCAGAAGGGGCGTCAACTGCAATCCGCCGTCCGTGGTGAAGGTACGCTTCCATTCGGCTTCGGCGGTGAGGCGACCGGATTCGCCCTCGATGCCGCGCACGCGCTGGACGCCGGAGCCCGGCACGTAGGGCGTAAAATAGGCCTGATCGAGATCGTCGCGGCGAATGACTCGTGCATTGACGTTGAACGACAGCTGGCCGCCGGCCACCGACATGTCGGGGATGTAGGCATAGTCGAGCGACGGCAACACCCAGGGCTGCTTGTCGCTGCGCGATGCGACGTTGCCGTCCGGTGTGTTTTCCTGAACCTGGAAGCGCATGGCGCGCACATCGAAATAATTGCGGTCGTTTAGGCCGGTCAGGTAGACCGACGATTGATGCACGGCGTCGTTGTAGCCTTCGATCGTGTAGGTACGCGAAAAATTCTTGTCGGTCTGAAGCAGGATATCCCAGCCGAAGTCCCAGCGCGGATTGATGGCGAACTGGCCTTTGGTGCCCATCATCCCGCGGAATTTGTTCGGATCGCCTGCTGGCCCCGAATTGACATTGTAGCCGCCGGGGAAAGCCGCGAAATCACGGAAAGCGCCAGGGTCCTGCTGGTTGATTCCGGCAAGCTTCAGCGTGTATTGGCCATTGTTGAAGCGCTGGCGCCACTCGGCCTCGCCGAGGAAACCCTGCTTGGTGTAGCCGCTGCCCGTAACGGTGAGGTCATAGGTCGGCGACAGGGCAAAATAGTAGGGGACTTTGACGCCGACGCCGAGACGGTTGTTGTAGCCGATGCTGGGGATCAGGAAGCCGCTTTTGCGCTTGACCGTAGGGTCGGCGATCTCGAACGCCGGCAGATAAGCCAGCGGGAAGCCGAAGAATTCGAAATTCGCGTTCTCGAAGCGAACCGTCTTCTTTTCGCCGTTCCAAATGATCTTCCTGGCTTTGATCCGCCAGGTCGGCGCCTTGTCCGGCTTGTCTTCGCAAGGCTCGCAGGCCGTATAGACGCCGTTGTGGAACGTTGTCAGCACGCCGCCCATGCGCTCGGCGCTTTCGGCGGCGAAATAGGCTTTTTCAGGCGTTTCGACGCGCAGCGCATTGACGAAACCGTCAGCGAAATCGTCGGTAATATCGATATGCTGCGAGTTGATCTTGGTGCCGTCGCTGTTGACGATCTCGACATTGCCGCTGGCAACCAGCCGCTTGGTGTTTCGATCATAGACGACGCGTTGGGCGACGAGCTTGTTGCCGCCATAGTCGATCTGGACGCCGCCGATGGCGGTGACCGTCTGGTTGTCGTTGTTATAGACGAGCGTGTCTGCCGCCAGCAGCATCTGGGAGCCGGAAGGAACCTTCGTTGCCACGTCGGTGACGTCCTGCGCCAGCGCAGGAGCCGTCAGCACGCCGCAGGCGAGCAGGCATGCCAAGGCGCTCGCCGAATAGAGGCGCGCCAAACCGGCCTGCCTATGGCTGCGCAAAGCCGCCTCCCTCACTAGCCGTCTTCCTTGTATAGCAGGAATGTCACCCCAAAGAACATAGCCACGACAACCGGAACCCATGCAGCCACGGCTGTGGGCACGAATCCCGCCACGCCGAATGCCTTGACCAATACCGAAACGACATAAAGCAGAAAGCCGGCGAGGACGCCACCCAGAATCATCGTTGCCGACTGCCCCATCCTCGCAAATCGCATTGAAACTGTTGCCGCAATCAGCGTCATGGCCACAAGCAGGAACGGTAACGCCACCAGCGAATCGAACTGCATGGCGAAGGCATTTGCCTTGAGGCCGAAGGAGCGGGCAACCTCAATCTTGCCGGGAAGGTCGTAAAACGGGATGGTTTCGGGGCGCGCCAGCCGTTCCTGCACGAATTCCGGCTTGAGGTTAGTCGGCAACTGGTCGGTCGTTTCGGAACGGATGTTGCCGTCCTTGAACACCTTGACGTCCTGCAATTCCCAGTAGCCGTCGCGCAGAAAGGCCCGCGCGGCGTCCTTGCGCTCGACGATATTGCCCTGCGGATCGAGGACGAAGAACACGGTGTCGGCCATTTCCAGGCCCTGGTTCAGGATGGCGCGGGCGCCGATGATGGTGTCGCCGGAGTTGGTTTTCTGGCGGATCCACGGCGTGGCATCGGCCGCCACCACGTTCGAATTGCCGGATCGCAGCTGGTTTTCCATCTGCTCCGACCATGAGAAGCCATGCGCGGCGATCGGATTGAGCACGCCGACCGACAATATGCCGAATAACAGCGCACCGATGCAGCAGGGCAACAGAAACTGCCAGGCCGACACTCCGGCCGAGCGCGCAATCACCAGCTCGTATTTTCGGTTGAGCGAGACCAGCGTCGCCATCGCCGAGAACAGGCCGACGAACGGCACCGTTTGCAGCATGATCATCGGCATCCTCAGCGCCGAGATCGCGACCGCCGTGCCGTAGGTGAAGCCCGGCAGGCCGGTGATGCGGCCGGACAGCTCGGTGAAGTCGATCAGGAACACCAGCGCCAGAAGGCCGATGAAGAACCAGATCGTGATCGACACGTAGCGAAAGAAGAAGTAGCGGCCCAGGGTCCAGCCCATCGTCAGGCTCCCTGGCCGGATGTGTAGCGCCGATTGAGGCGCAGCTTGAGCGCCGTCCAGCCATCGCTGACGCGGCCGGCGAAATTCGTCATCCAGTCGGCCCAGCTGCCGGGCAGTTCCATGCTTCGCGAGGTGACGATGAACCAGATGGCGACCGCCGAGGCGATGACCGGCACGCCATAGACCATATAGGCGTATTGCGGGATCTTGTCGGCCTTGCCGGCGGCAAAGAAGCCCAGCCAGCGCACGAACAACGCAATGGCGATGGCTGTGATCAGCGGGTGGATGCGCGCCTCGCGGTGTGAGCGCGCATCGCCTGCCACGGCCAGCGCGATCAGCGCGAACACCAGCGAATAGGACCATTCGGAAAAGCGCTGGTCGAGCTCGGCCTTGTAGGCGCCGGGCCTGCGCTGGAAGATCTTGTCGTTCGGATCCGGGTTGAGCAGGTATTGCGTCGTTCGGTCCTTGGGCAGGAGCATGATATCGTTCGCCGCCGACATGAAGGCGGAAAGGTCGAAGGCGTAGGACGTGAAGCGGATGACCGACAGGTCGCCGGTCAGCGTCTTGCGATGAATGACGCCGTCATTCATCATCAGCACCTTCTCGTCACCCTTTTCGACGACGCTGCCGCTCTTGGCATAATAGATCAGATTGGCGCCTTCCTCGCGCGAATCGGCCACGAAGATGCCGCCGAGCCGGTTGTCCGGCAGCCGCTCGCCTATCTGCAGGAACAGCCCGTCGTCGATCTTGCGGAACGTGCCTTCCTGGATGATCAGCGACAAGAGATCGGCGCGCGAGGATGCGATCAGCTGGCGGTTCTTCTGCCTGGCATAGGGTTCGACGCCATTGTCGACCGCGAAGGAAAAGACGCTGGCCGCCAGCGCGATCAGCAGGACCGGCCGCACAATCGTCCAGCGCGAGGCGCCGGCGGCGTTGATGACGGCCAATTCCGAATCGGAGTTCATGACGCTGAGCGTCTGGGCAACCGCCACCACCAGGGCGAACGGGACCACGATCGGGATGATGGTGGGGATGATGAGGCCTGCGACCTCGAAAAAAGTCAGCGCCGATTGGCCACTGTCGGTGACCAGGTCGATGCGGGCAAGCACCTGCGTCGTCCAGACAATGGCCAGCGTCCAGATCAGCGCAGCGAGAAACACCGCCAGTGCGCGACGCATGATGTAGCGTTCAACGACCTTCATGTAAGGCTTTTCTCGATTTGCCGAACGGCATCATGCCCGCGGACAAGGTAGTCGTCCGGCTGCGGCTGTACAACTGGGTGCGTTTGGCCATTTCTTTCAGGCGGTTCGATCCGATTCTCCGTCCCACATCGCCCGTCCCGCAGGCCGGAGTGTCGGCGGCAATGGATAAGAAAGGGAGAACATCGATGGTTAACAACAGGTTGCGGCAGGAAAGCGGGGCCGTGCCGCGACGAATCGTTATCGATTCCGCTGTGCATATGAGCCCTGATTCCGGCAAAGTCTTGCCAAAGCAAGGAAAACGACCAAATGTCGCGCATCTTCCCTGAGAATGCATTTTTCCTGAAAATCTGAGCCGTTTCCCGAAAGCAGGACCTGATGACTTTGAGACCATTGATCGCCTTCGCCAAATTTGCCGCACCCAAAAAGGGCAGCATCTTCGTGCTGGCGGCCGACGATGGTGGCCTTGGCGAACCGGCAAAGGCCTGCGACCCCTCAGGAACGCTGGCGCGGGCGTTTCCGGTGGCGGAGTTTTCCGGAAAATTCGCCGGTGTCGTCGAAGTGCTGGCGCCGCAGGGTACATCGCTCGACCGACTGGTGGCGGTCGGCGCCGGCAAGGTCGCCGGCCTCGATGACTTTGCCTGGCTGAAGCTTGGCGGCACCATCGCCGCGTCCCTGCGCAAGGCAGCGGAGGTGGCCGTCATCCTGGATGTGCCGGGCGCAAAGATTGGCGGCAGGCAAGCGGCGAACCTTGCCGCCGGCATCATTCTGCGCAGCTACTCCTTCGACAAATACAAGACCAGGAAAGACAAGGACGATGCCGAGCCGAAGAAACCGGTCAAGGTGACCATCCACACCGCCGATCCTGCCGCGGCGAAAAAGGCCTTCGCCGACGAGGTTGCGGTCATCGACGGCGTGCTTCTGGCGCGCGACCTTGTCAACGAACCGGCCAATACGCTCGGCCCGATCGAATTCGCCGCCCGCGCCAAGGAACTGGAAGCGCTCGGCGTCGAGGTCGAGATCCTCACCGAGAAGGAAATGAAGAAGCTCGGCATGGGCTCGCTCCTCGGTGTCGCGCAGGGTTCGCCGCGCGGCGCCCGGATGGCTGTCATGCAATGGAAGGGCGGCAAGGCCAAGGACGCACCGGTCGCCTTCGTCGGCAAGGGCGTCACCTTCGACACCGGCGGCAATTCTATGAAGCCGGCCTCCGGCATGGAAGACATGAAGGGCGACATGGGCGGTGCCGCGGCCGTCATCGGGCTCATCCAGGCGCTGGCCGCGCGAAAGGCCAAGGCCAATGTCGTCGGCATCGTCGGGCTGGTGGAAAATGCCGTCGACGGCCATGCCCAGCGCCCCGGCGACATCGTCACCTCGATGTCGGGTCAGACCATCGAGGTGCTCAACACCGATGCCGAAGGACGCCTCGTTCTGGCCGACGCGCTGTGGTATTGCAACGACCGCTTCCAGCCGAAATTCATGGTCAATCTGGCGACGCTGACCGGCGCCATCATGGTCGCGCTCGGCCAGCATTATGCCGGCCTGTTCTCCAACAATGACGAACTTTCGGACAGGTTGACGGCGGCCGGCCAGGCGAGTCAGGAGCGGCTGTGGCGCATGCCGCTTGGGCCCGAATACGACAAGCTGATCGATTCCAAGAACGCCGACATGAAGAACATCGGCGGCCGCTATGGCGGCGCCATCATCGCCGCGCAGTTCCTGCAGCGCTTCGTCAAGGAAACGCCGTGGGCGCATCTCGACATCGCCGGCACCGCGATGGGCTCTCCGCCGAGCGAGATCAACCAGTCCTGGGGCTCGGGTTTCGGCGTCAGGCTGCTCGACCGGCTGGTGCGCGACAATTACGAGGGATAAGGCAGGGAATGGCCGATGTCCTGTTCTACCACCTGACCGAATCGACGCTGGAGGATGCGCTTCCCGGCCTGCTCGAGCGCAGCGTCGATCGCGGCTGGCGCGCCGTGGTGCAGACAGGGACCGAGGAGCGGCGCGATGCGCTCGACCTGCATCTGTGGACATTCAGGGACGATTCGTTCCTCGCGCACGCGACCGACCGTGAAGCCCATCCGGCCGAACAGCCAATCCTGCTCACCACGAGCGACGCCAACCCCAACCAGGCGCAGATACGCTTCCTCGTCGATGGCGCCGCACCCGCCGATCTCGCCGGCTACGAACGCGCCGTGTTCCTGTTCGACGGCCATGACGCGGCCCAGGTCGAAGGGGCGCGGACGCATTGGAAGGTGTTGAAAGAAGCGGGCCACGCTGTCACCTACTGGCAGCAGACGCCCGACCGTCGCTGGGAGCGCAAGGCGTAAGTCGCGTTATCGGTCGCTGATCGTAACCTTGTTTATCTTCGCGCCCTGCGGGAGATCTTTCACCTGCCGATGGATTTGGCCGGCGATATGCACCTTCACAACGAAAAACGTCGTTTCCATCTCTCGCAGACTCATTTCGCCGCCAAGCACCGGCGGCTTCTTGAAATCATAGCATTGGCCGGCTGCCGGAATCAGTCGGTTCTTTCGGGCGGCAACGACAAGGCCCGCCAGCAGCAACTCGTCGCGGCGCGCTTCATTCTGCAAGTCGGCCTGAAATTCCGCCCAATGACCCGCAATTCTGGTCAATTTCCCGTCGAGCATATCGAGATGACGAACCGACCCGTCGCCGGCACGGAAAAATATGTCGCCGAAAGCTGACACCGCAGCTGGTTCAAGGCCATCCAGTCCGATCCACTTCCAGCCGTCCAACGCTTCCGCGACTTCGTTCGCAGGTGGTTCGATAAAGAGGAACTGATAGTCATGGGGCCATTCGGCTCTGATCAAGCCCCCTGTATTGGCTCTGTTGGCCTCGGCTTTTCCTTCCTGTCTGGCGTCGGACGCGCCAAAAATTGAAGAAATAAAGCGGAAAAAAGATCTGGCCATAATCGCCCCGTACGGGTCTTTATACTTGCGAGAGATTCTAGCCGCAATCCACTGAAGGCTCCATAGTTCCCACGCATTCGTCTTGATGATGGCCATCACATTGGATCCGTTTTATGGATTGACTGGATGCAGGCTCATTGGGCGGGCTGAGAATGCGGATCAGGATCATCGGAACCGGGCGGGCCGTGCCGGCTCGATGCGTGACGTCGCGCGCCCTCGATGCGCGGCTGGGGTTTGGGGATGGACATTTCGAGGCCGCGACCGGCGTCATCGAACGCTATGTCTGCGACGCCGAATCGCAGGTCGACCTTGCTTGTGCCGCAGCCCGTCTGGCGCTTGCCGATGCCGAACTTGAGGCAGGCAGTGTCGATCTGGTCATCGGCGGTTGCGGCGTGCCTTACCAGCCGTTGCCGTCGACGGCGCCGCTGGTCATGCAGCGCCTCGGCCTTGCCGATGGGTCGGCGGCCGCTTTCGACGTCAACAGCACCTGCCTGGGCTTCCTCACAGCCTTCGAGACCGCGTCGCGCCTGATCGAGGCCGGGCAATGCCGGACGGCGCTGGTGTTCTCGTCTGAAATCGCCTCGCGCGCGCTGCCGTGGCAGGACCAGCCGGAAATTGCGGCCCTCTTCGGCGATGGCGCGGCGGCCGCCGTGCTGCAACAGGCAGCCCCTGCCGAGGGTCGAGTCGCGGCCAACCTGATGCGCACCTACCCTTCCGCCTATGAGGCCTGCAGCATCGGCTCCGGCGGCACCCGGTTCGACTTTCATCGTGAGCCTGAGGAATTCGCCCGCCACAGCCTGTTCCACATGGAGGGTAAGGAACTGTTTCGCGTCACGTCACGCCATTTCAACGGCTTTGTAGCGGAGTTGCTCGATCGCGCCGGCTGGCGGCACGACGATGTCGACCTCGTCGTGCCGCATCAGGCAAGCCCTTTCGCGCTCGCCCACATGGCGCGCCAGACCGGCTTCGCCAGGGAAAAGCTCGTCGACATCGCGGCGCGCTACGGCAATCAGATCGCCGCTTCCATCCCCTTTGCGCTCGACGTCGCGCGCCGCGAACAACGCATTGTGCCCGGCGCCAAAGTGCTGTTCCTCGGCACCTCGGCCGGCGTGTCGTTCGGCGGCATGGCGCTGGAAGCATGACCGTGGGACGCGTCCTCGTCACCGGCGCCAGCGGCTTCCTCGGCGCGCATGTCATGGCGCGGCTGGCTGCACTGGGTACACCGGCGCTGGGTCTTGGCAGGGACGCCAAACGCTGCGCGGCGCTCGAAGCCGCTGGTCATCGGGTCGTTCGGCTCGATTTGTCTCAACCATTCGATGCAGCTGCCGCGCGCGCTCTCGACGGCGTCGATGCGATCATCCACTGCGCGGCACTTTCCGCGCCCTTCGGCAGGTTGGCGGATTTCCAGACGGCAAATGTCACAGCTACCCGCAACCTCAGCGATTTCGCGCGCGGGCAAGGCGTGCGCCGCTTCGTCCATATCTCCAGCCCGACGGTCTGTTTCGCCTATCGCGACCAGCTCGGAGTTTCCGAGAATGCGGCCTTGCCCCCTCCGGTCAACCACTATGCCCGCACCAAGCGGCAGGCCGAGGAGATCGTGCTGGCGGCGCCTGAGATCAGCCCGGTGGTGCTGCGGCCGCGCGGCCTCTACGGTCCCGGCGACCGCACGCTGCTGCCGCGCCTGCTGCAGGTGGCACGGCAGCGCCCGCTGCCGCTGTTTCGCGACGGCAAGGCGCGCATCGATCTCACTTATGTAGAGGATGTCGTCGATGCCGTGCTTGCCGCGCTCTCCGCTGGCAGCGCTGCCGAGGGACAGATATTCAACGTCTCCGGCGGCGAAGTGGTGCCGGTCCGCCGCATTGCCGAGGCGGCCTGCGCCCGCGCCGGCGTGCAGCCGCGCTGGCGCAGAATGCCGCTCTGGCCCGCCATGCTGGCGGCCGGGATAGCGGAGACGGTAGCGAATATATTGCCCGGCCGCCCGGAACCGCCGGTGACGCGCTACGGTCTTGGCCTGTTCGCCTATGCGCAGAGCCTCGATCTTTCCAAGGCAGGCCGCATCCTCGGCTGGGCGCCGAAAGTGTCGTTCGAGGAAGGGCTCGATCGCACATTCGGCAAGGCGATGGAAAGCAGGGGGGCAGCGTGAAGATCGTCTTCGCCAACAGCGCCTCTGTCGGCGCAGCCGAGCGCCTGATCCTGCGCGGCGGCAGCTGGGCGAAGGTCAGGCTACGTGTCCGCTACGGCCTGATCATGCATCCGCGGGCCGGCCCCGTCCTGATCGACACCGGCTACACGCCGCATGTGACACAAGGCAGTGGGCGCAGCACGGCGCTGCGTCTTTACAGTGCGATCCTCCGGCCCCAGCTCAACGAAGCCGAGCAGCCGCTCGCGGTACTGGCGCGCTTCGGCCTGTCTTTGCAGGATGTGCGCACCGTCATCGTCACGCATTTCCATGCCGACCACATGTCGGGCCTGTCGCTGTTTCCCAACGCTCGGCTTATCGCCAATGACACCGCCTGGGCGCGGGCGAAGGCCAAGACTTCCCTGCAGAATCTGCGCCATGGCGTCTTCAAGGAACTGTTCCCGTCTGACTTCGAGGCCCGACTCGACGGGCTGTCGTCGAAGCGGCAGGTCGAGCCGCGTGGCGGCGTACCGGGCGGCGCCGATCTGTTCGGCGACGGCAGCGTCATCGCAGTCGGTCTGCCCGGCCATGCCGATGGCCAGTTCGGCCTTTCGTTCCCAAATCTGGAGCGGCCGCTGCTCTACGCCGTCGACGCGCAATGGTTGTTCGCGGCCCTTGTCGAAAACCGAACTCCCGGTCTGCCGGCAACCCTGCTGGCCGAGGATGCCGCCGCGATCGAGCCGACCAGCGTAATGTTGCGCCGGTTTCTGGCGACCGGCGGCGAGGTTGTTCTTTGTCATGATCCGGCGGTGACGGCCTACGATCTGGCCGGAGAGAGCGCATGAACGGGCCGACGGAAGCGGCCCGTTCGTTTGTGTTGACGCAATGGCTCTCGCGCAAGAGCCGTGAGAATTTCGAACGCTGGCAAGGTCATGCCTTGCGCCGCTTTCTCGACCGCGACCTGCCGCGCGCGCCGTTCTACGGCAAGACGCCGCGTCATCTCGGCGATCTGCCGGTGACCGACAAGGCGACGCTGATGGGCAATTTCGAGCGCTTCAACATTCATGGCGTCTCGGCCGCCGAGGCCTGGAAGGCGCAGGCCGGCGATAGCCGCATTGGCGAGCTGACTGTCGGCTCCAGCACCGGCACGTCGGGCAATCGTGGCCTGTTCGTCATTTCCGAGGCGGAAAAATACCGCTGGCTGGGCACCATCCTGGCCAAGGCCGTGCCCGATCTGCTCTGGCGCCGGCAGCGCGTTGCGGTGATCCTGCCGCAAAACACCGGGCTCTACGATAGCGCGCGCAAATCGCGTCGTATCGACCTGCGCTTCTTCGATCTGACGCGCGGTCCGGAGAGCTGGCGCGGCGCTCTCGAAGATTTCGCGCCGACGGTGATCATCGCGCCACCGAAGATACTGCGGCACTTCGCGGCCGAGGGCTTTCGGCTCAAGCCGCAGCGTGTCTTCAGCGCCGCCGAAACGCTCGACCCGGTTGACCGGCCGGTCATCGAGGCATTCTTTGGTGGTCAGGTCGACCAGATCTACATGGCGACCGAAGGGCTGTTCGCCGTCACCTGCCGCCAGGGCGGGCTGCATCTGGCCGAGGATTCGGTGTTCTTCGAGTTCGAACCGGCCGGCGACGGCCTGGTCATGCCGCTGATCACCGCCTTTCGCCGCCGGACCCAGATCATGGCGCGCTACCGGATGAACGACTTGCTGCGGCTGTCCGAAAAGCCATGCCGCTGCGGCTCGCCGCTGCGCACGCTGGACGAGATCGTCGGCCGCATGGACGACGCTTTCCGGCTAGCCTCGCCGCACGGGCAGCTCCTCGTCACGCCCGACATACTACGCAATGCGGTGCTCAAGGCCGACCGGCGCATCGACGATTTCCGCCTGGTCCAGACCGCTGAAGATGCAATCGAACTCAGCCTGGCCCCCGGGCTTGCCGACGAAGCCGCCACCGCCGCCCATCAGTCCGTGCGCAATTTGCTGGCGGCGCGCCAGGCGACAGCTTCGGTCAGCCTTGTTCGCAGGGACCTGCCGTTGGAGACCGGCCGCAAACTGCGTCGGGTCGAATGCCACCTGGGAGCGGCATCATGAACCGGCTCGCTATGTTGCCACTCGATCAGACGAACCGGGTAGAAAACAACCCGCGTGAGGTCGAAGCCTTCGTTCAGCTTTTCAACGAGGTGCCGGTGCGCGACCTCGTGCGCAATCTGACAGTGGCTGTCGAAACCTTCGAGATCGCCGGCCGCTCCTTTCCGCTGACGCTGAACGACAGAAGCGAAGCGCCGAACTGCTACATCTGCTGCCCGTCCAGCGCCTATGTCGACTATGCCATCGACGAGACCCGCAATTTCGTCTCCTCGCCCTTGCTGCAAAAAACGATGCGGATGCTGATCGGCCTGTGCGCGCCGCTGGTCAGGATGAGCGGCCTTGACCATCAGGTTCAGGTCAACAACTGGCTCTATTCGACCAATCCGGTGCCGCTGCTCGATCGCAACGCGGTCGCGGCGATGCGCGACGATCTCACCGCGCGTTTTCCCGATCGCGCTGTTCTCATCCGCTCCCTGAACGAGATCGCCGATCCGTCGACAATCGCAGCGCTGAAGGCGGAGGGTTTTCGAATGCTGGCGGCGCGGCAGATCTACATCTTCGCAGGCGACGGTTCGGCCATGACCAACGACATGAAGCGCGACCGCAAGCGGCTGCCCACGACGCCTTTCGAGCAGGTCGGCAATGGCGACTTCACCGAGGCCGACTATGCGCGCGCCGAAGCGCTCTACCGGATGCTCTATCTCGACAAATACACGCCGCTCAACCCGCACTACACGGCCCGCTATATCGGCGAGACGCACCGTCGCGGCATCCTGCAACTGGCAGGCCTGCGTCGTCCCGGCGGTGAACTGGTCGCCGTCGCCGCTTTGTCTCAGAACGGCAGGACACTGACGCAACCCATCGTCGGCTACGACACCGGCCTCCCGGTGAGCGAAGGCCTTTACCGCATGATGATGGCGCTGGCGCAGGATCATGCGATGGCGCACAGCCTGTTCTTCAACATGAGCGCCGGTGCCGCCGCCTTCAAACGCTTGCGCGGCGCCGTGGCGACGGTGGAATACAACGCCGTCTATGCTGCCCATCTGCCGCGCCGCCAACGCATGGCGGTGCGGATCATGGAATTTGTGCTCGCGAAGATCGGCATTCCCCTGCTCAGGAGATTTGAACTTTGAGCGACACCCGGCAGCAGAAAGACAAAGACTATTGGCAGGCGGTGATGCGGTCTGCCGACATCAAAGCCAAGCCGAAGCGCATCCTGTTCGACGGCGCGCCACTGGTGCTGTTCCGCTCGGCGAAAGGCATTGCCGCCCTCTTCGACCGCTGCGCTCACCGCCTGGTCGAACTCTCGACCGGCAAGGTCGTCGGTGGCGAGATCGAATGTCCCTATCATGGCTGGCGCTACAATGGGGAAGGGCGCTGCACCGCCATTCCCGGCCATGTCGGCGACGTCCCGCATTACCGTATCCGCCGCTACAGCGCGATCGAGCGCGACGGCGTCGTCTTCGTCTCGGCAGGCACGCCTGAGGGCGAGCCCTATCTCCATTGCATGCAAGGCAAGGATGTCGTCGTGAAGCGGGTGCGAAGCTCGGCGCGATCGACGGTGCTCGACGCCGCCGAGAACATTCTCGACGCCACTCACACCCACTTCACCCACAAGGGTGTGCTGCGCGGCCTGACCGCAAAGCGCCATCTCGTGCGCGTCGAGGTGACCGGCGGCAAGGGCTGGGTCGAAAGCTGCTACACCGGCGAGGACCGCCAACAGGGGCTGGTCAGCCGGCTGCTGGAAGGCGAGCGCGCCAAGACCATCGGCCGCTACCGCCATCCCGGCATCGTCGAACTCGAATATTGGGGCAAGGGCGGCTTGGCGCTGGCGACCACTTTCCATTTGCGTCAGGCGGACGAACGGACCGTCGAAGGCGTCGGCCGGCTGATCGGCCCGCGACAGGGCCTGTTCGGCGAACTCAAGGCGCTTGCTTTCCGGCCGCTCTTTGCCTTTGCCCTGCAGCAGGATCGCCGTGTGCTGAAATCGGCCAGCGACAACGCCCGTATATCGCCGCAGGTTCAGCCGGCGATCGGCCCGCTGGATTTCCTGCGCCGCGACATAGCGGCGATCATCGACGGCAAGATGCCACCGGCGGCGGCAGAGCCGCGGGTGCACCAAATCGAGTTGTAATCTAAAGTTCACGGCACTTGATTCCAGTTCTGCTGTAAATTATAGTTCACGGATGATCGAAGTTCGATCCACTGACGAATTCCGAAAATGGCTCAGAGGGCTCACGGACATTCGCGCCGTAAAGAAGATCACCCAACGGATTGTCCGCGTTCAGGCTGGGCTGTTGGGAGACGCCAAGTTCTTCGATGGCATAGGAGAATTGCGCGTAGATTACGGTCCGGGATACCGCGTGTACTTCGTCCGGCGCGGCAACACGGTCATTATCCTGCTCTGCGGCGGTGACAAAGGCTCGCCGGACAGGGACATCGGAAAAGCCAGGAAAATGGCAAAGGAAGTTTGATATGACCCTCAGAACCACACCATTCGACGCCGCCGAATATCTTGATGATGCTGAGTCTCAAGCCGAACTGCTCGCTGATGCGTTCGAGACCGGGGACGCGACTTATATTGCGCACGCCCTCGGCATTGTCGCGCGCGCCCGCGGCATGACAAGCATAGCGAAGGACGCCGGCGTGACCCGAGAGGCACTCTACAAGGCGCTGAGCGAAAAGGGCGATCCGCGCCTCAGTACATTGCTGGGCGTAACCAAGGCGCTTGGCCTGCAATTGTCCGCAAAGCCAGTTAATCCCGTTTAGGCAACCTTAGCAGGACTTACGCACTCAGCTGAAAACGGGAAGTTCCGCTTCAACTCGACTAGTCCTGCTCCGGCCCATTCCACTCGATATCGCGCGTCGACGCGGCCTGAAGGCTGATGCGCTGGCGCAGTGCTGTGCCGGCGATCTCGGCCAGCGTGCGCCACTGCGCCCGCTTCGGCGCGGGGTCGCCCGGCCAGTCGAGCAGCTCATCGGCATCGTGCATCGCCTGGCGAAAGCTGCCGAGACCACCGGAGCGCAGTGCCGCCGGCATCCCGTAGATCCACATCGCAAGCCTCACCGTCTGCGGCGCCGTCACGTCGGGCTTCACCTCGGCGCCATCCTCCAGGACCGCGTCGGCGAAGCGCCGCGGATCGCGAAAGAAGTGCAGGCCGCTCACGGCGCGCGGATTGCACTCCAGTGGCAGCACCCTGCCGTTGTTCTCGCGCATCAGGTCGAAGGATATCTGGCCGGTCCAGCCGGCGCCGGCGACGAAGGTTTCGACGAAGCGCCGCGCCGCGATATCCTCGACCGGCTCGAAACAGATGCCGGCGCCCTTGCCGGCGCGATAGAGCGAACGGTAGAGCGCCAGCGCTTTGAGTTCACCCTCGATCGCCACCGCATAGGCGCTGATCTCTTCACCGGCGACGTAGCGCTGCGCCACCCAAGGAGCGGCGGGCGAGGGGCGGACGGCGTCGAGTTCGTCCGGCGATGGCCGCAGCAGTACGTCACGGGCAAAACGTGACCACACAGGTTTGAACACCAATTCGCGCGATTGGCCACGAACGCCGTCGAGATCGGCCTCGCTTTGCAGCAGTATCGTTTCCGGCACGTCGAGCCCAAGGCTCTGCGCCAGCCGGATGAAGGCATGCTTGTCGTGAACGCGGGCGAGCATCGCCATCTCGGGTGCGAAGAGGCGGGCCGGCATGGCGCGGTGCTGCCAGAGACGACCGAGATAAAAGACTTCCTCGCAGGTCGGGATAACGAGTTCGATGCCTTCCGCGCGGACAAGCGCTTCCACCGCCTTGGCATAGGCGTCGGCGGCAAAGCGCGGCGGCGGCAGGCGATGGTAGGCGGCGCAGGCCGTGCTCGCTGCGGCGATCGGCCGGGCCGGGCTGTCGGCCAGGATCACCCGGCGACCGGCGCCATGCAGCAGCCGCGCCAGGTGCAGCGCCACCGGCGCGCGGGCACCGGTGATCAGCACGGTGCTATTGGGCATGAGCCACCGGCATCGGTTGGAAAAGACGAGTCGATGCTTCTGCGGAAGGCTTCATTCGCCATAAGTGCCACATGGCTTGCGTGCCGCCAACGCACTCCACAAAGGTGGCTCCGCTGCGTCAGCCATCGCTTTTTGGCCTTCGGGGCGTTATTGGCAATCTGTTGAACACCCGGATCTCCTCAATGCGCTTTCTGTTTGTCCTGATACTGCTTGCCGGCGCCGCCATTGGCTTCGTCTATCCCTGGGCCATGAGCAATTTCTCCGGCCACGAGATCGGCACCTGGCGCGTCTACGACCAGGGACGGTTTAGGCCTGTGACGGTGACGCTGAAAGCTGGCGACGCGCCGGTCAGAGTGCTGGTCGACCTGACGGCAAAGGCCGAGCGCATTGTCTCGCAGCAGCGCACCGTGCTGACGCTGACTGCCGCCACAGCCGGGCGCACGGTGCTTGCCTCGACGCTGCAATTCAACCACGCCGACAATCCGCGCCAGGTCAGCCCGCAACTGCCCGACAAGATCTTTCGCGACGAGGCCGGCGTGATCGAAACCGTCAGTCCAGGCGCCTATCTCTTCACCGCCGGCCCGGGCGACGCCGACGATATCCCGATACGCGCAGTGGATCTGATACTGCGCTCCGGCGCCGGTGAGATCGATCAACGCGCACGGCCGGTTGGCTATGGGCTGATGGCCGTCGGCCTGATCGGCTTCCTGCTTACTCTGGCTTTCGGCGGTCGCCGGCCGGAGAACCCGAACTCGAAGCCGCCACCGCCGCGTTGGGGCAGAGGCTCCTCGACATGAGCGCAGCATGAACTACCGTCACGCCTATCACGCCGGCAATTTCGCCGACGTCGTCAAGCATGTCGTGCTCAGCCTTCTGCTCGACTATCTGAAGCAAAAGGACAAGGCGTTCCGTGTCGTCGACACTCATGCCGGCATTGGCCGCTACGATCTTTCGTCGGCGGAAGCGCAAAAGACCGGCGAATGGCAAGGCGGCATCGGCCGCCTCATCCACGCCCCGATCGAAAAATCGGCGGCTGCGCTGCTTGCCCCCTATCTTGAAGCGGTGCGTTCGCTCAATCCCGATGGCGGGGTGAAGAAATATCCGGGCTCGCCATTGATCGCCAGGCACCTCATGCGAAAGCAGGACCGGTTGTCGGCGATCGAACTGCACGGCGCAGATGCCGCCAGGCTGAAGACGCTGTTTGCCGGCGATTTCCAGACAAGGGTGATCGAACTCGACGGCTGGCTGGCGCTTGGCGCGCATCTGCCGCCAAAGGAAAAGCGCGGCCTGGTGCTGATCGATCCGCCGTTCGAGGAAGCCGGCGAATTCGACCGCCTCGTCGACGGCATGCAGAAAGCGCACAGGCGCTGGCCGGGTGGCATCTACGCGCTGTGGTATCCGATCAAGGATCGCAAAGCGATCATCGCCTTCCGCAAGGCGCTCAAGCAATCCGGCGTCCCAAAATTGCTCGACATCGAGTTCGAGATCCGGCCGGCATCGCGTGAACCAAGCCTCGACGGCAGCGGCATGGTGGTGGTCAACCCGCCCTTCACGCTGGAGCGCGAACTGCGCATCGTGCTGCCGGTCCTGCACAGATTGCTGGCGGTCGAAAAGCCGGCGCACTGGTCGCTGGAATGGCTGGCCGGGGAGTAGCGACGCTTCGCAGCGGGCGACGCCCGCGGCAAAGACACAAAGTCGCTAGAGGTTTTGACGGTGGCGCCATCCGCGAATGCTCAGCTGTGTTCAACGAACCGAAACCATGGAGATGCACATCTAATCGGCTCGGCGTTGACGCTAATCCCAGAATCCGAGAGATAGATATCTAATTATTAGATTTCGAATCGAATGCCAAGATCGACAGAAGAGGAACTGGTCAACGCGATAGGCTTCGCGATGTCGCGCTGGCAGGATGCCGTCGAAACGTTCGATGGGACCGTCGCCGAAATCTATGTGCTGAGCGCTGCCGAGCGCCGCTGTGTCTCGGTGCGATCAATCACGGCCGGCGGGGCCGGCAAACCTCGTAGCGAGGGAGACAAATCTCACGCCGGCGGCGGTCACGACGTTGATTGACCGGCTGGAAAAGCGCGGCTTCGTCAGCCGCCAGCCGGATCCCGATGACAGGCGCAAGGTCATGGTCGCGGCGGGCAAGAAGACCGAGGAACTCGTCCGGCGCTGCTACCATCCGATCCTCGAGGCGGGCGCCGCATTGCTGGAGAATATTCGGCGGCCGAGATGCAGTTTTTGCTCGGCTTATCAAGAGGTCGAAGCGATGCAGGAGGCGCAGACCGAGAGGGTGCGCGGCAAAGCAAAACCGGTGCGTTGAGAGAAGGCATCGGAGGATGGTCCGGCGAAACGCCGGTCCGGTTTCAAGTGTGTACTGTCAAGGAGACCCTATGCCCCCCATGATCTTCGTCAACCTGCCCGTCGCCGATCTCGCTGCGTCGATGGCATTCTACAAAGCCCTCGGCTTCGACAACAACCCGCACTTCACCGACGACACCGCAGCCTGCATGGTGCTGAGCGAAACGATCAACGTCATGCTGCTCACCCACGCCAAATGGCGTCAGTTCACCGATCGCCCCATCCCGCCGGCCACCTCGAGCGAGGTCATGCTTGCCGTGTCCTGCGACAGCCGCGCGGCGGTCGATGCGATGAACGAGGCGGCGGCGAAAAATGGCGGCGCCGCCGACATCAACGCCCAACAGGATTATGGCTTCATGTACAATCGCAGCCTGGCCGATCCTGACGGCCACGTCTGGGAAGCGATGTGGATGGACCCGGCCGCCATACCGCAGGGCGACGCCAAGCAAGGCTGAACCGGGTTTCGGCGGCCCGCCGGCCATGGGCAGGCCGCTTTTCCTAATGGGCAAGGCGAGCTTTTTCGAAGGTCAGGACGTGGTTTCGCAGCTTCGCACCGGCAAAACCGGTTGCGGAGCGGGAAACCATCGTCAGGGCGACCGCTTGACCGCGCGCCGCCGAATCCGCAAAGTGGGCGCAGTCGACCTTTGAGAGGCTGCCATGACTCGCTTTGCCAAATCCGCTCTTGCTGCCCTGATTTCGCTTTGCACGCCGCTGGCCGCACCCCTCGGCCAGCCAGCACAGGCCGCCGACCTTTCCGTCTATTCCGACGAGGACAGCGGCGTTTGCGGCGAGGCCTGGGTGCTAAGCAAGATCTCCAGCCGCTTCTCCTACCAGGTGCATCACGTGCCGCATCTGCCGGATGTTTCGATCACAGATTTCCAGCGCATCCACCAGCATCGCTATCTCCCGGCCAGCGAAGAATGGCCGATCGGCCGCCGCTATTGCGGCGCCACCGTCAGCCTTTCCGATGGCCGCGCCCGCACCATCTGGTACTTGATCGAGGAAGGCCAGGGTTTTGCCTCGATCGGCGACAATGTCGAATTCTGCGTCTCGGGCTTCGACCGCTGGATGGTCTACAACGGCCGCTGCCGCGTCCTGCGCTAAGGTCGGATAAGAACCGCCGTTGAACCTGCCATCTCCCGCAAGGGGGAGATCTGATGTCGCTCCGGTTTCGCCAATCTCCGAACTGCTGCCGCTGCCTCACACCGCCTTCCCACCAGACACGTAAGCGCAGATCAGCTCGACCAACTGCTTCTGCAGCTCCGGCGCGTCGAGCATGTCTCGCCGCGCGGCATTGTGGATGACGCCCTCGACCGCCGAGGACAGCACACGGGCCACGGCCTCATTGTCCTTTCTGCGCCTGCGATATTGCGCCACCGCCGTCGTGTAGTGATCGAGATAGCGCGATTGGAACGAGGCATGGGCGGCGCGTGAGCCGCGATCGCCCGGCGCCTCGTCGAGCAGCACCTGATGCAGCGTCGGATGGATGCTGTGCGCATCGATCATGCCGCGCACCAGCTCCTGCGCGAATCGCTTGAGCGGCTTGTCGCCTTCTGCTGATTCGGCGATCACCGACAGCACCTGATCGAAATGTCGCCGGCGAATTGCTTCGACCAGCGACAGCTTGTCGGGAAAATATTGATAGAGCGAGCCGATGCTGACGCCGGCCGCATCGGCCACCTTGTTGGTGGTGAAGCCGGCCCAGCCGAGCGCGCTTAGAACATGAGCACCGGCTTCGATGATCGCCTCGACCGTCGCTCTCGAACGCGCCTGGCGCGGCTGCTTGCGCATGCGTGAGCGCGGCTTTGCAATGCGAGTAGACATGTCTGCTCCAGCAGCCAAGAATATAGATAATATACTCACATTTTTTGCAAAGGATACAGACCGCAGCCTCTTCGTTTATCAAGCCTGGGCGAATGGTGAATTGCTGCAGAAGCTTGCGGGCCTCGACCAGCAGGAGCATGTCGATCAGCGCCACACGGCGACCCGTCTCATCAACCACAACCTCGTCGTATCGAAGATATTCGCCGCGCATCTTTCCGGCACGCGTCATGGCTATGCGTCCGACAACACCGTGGACACGACAGCACTCGATGAATTGAGCGCTGATGTCGCTGCGATGGATCGTTGGTATCTCGACTATATCGAAGCCGTCTCGCCAAAGCTCATGTCAGAGCCTGTGCCTTTCACCTTCACCGACGGCGACAGGGCGATGATGTCACGCCAGGAAATGCTGACCCATGTCGTCACGCATGGCGGCTATCACCGCGGCGAGATCGGGCGGATCCTGATGCAGATCCGGCATTGCGCCGCCGTGGGATGCGTTTGCCGTCCACCTCCACCACGCCGAGCCTTGCGCCGGCTGCAGGTGCGCGAGCGGGTTGGCGCTTAGGGGCCTGCCCCCCTTGGCTTCCAAGGGATCGCGGCTTCCCGGGAGGAGGATTCCCCGATCTTTCGTTTCCCATTTCCGTTTGGCATCTCTTGCGCCGAAGCTGGCGATCTCCCTTCTCGTCGGGGAGACGTCCGACACAACAGGCTGTCCCTTCAAGTGCTGTCTTTCCTGGCTTCCGTCCACCCACTCGCAATATACGAGTAAAAAGCTCGCGTTCACTTTAGTGCTGTTCCTGCGACCGCTGGGATGAAGCAAGATCAGCCTCTGCGGTGCGATGATTGTTGCCATCCGATAGGTCGCCGATGACCGCGTGAGATCAACGGCGTTGCAAGAGAATGTGAGCTTGACGAGAAGATCGTGTGAGTCTCGATATCAGAGATTTCTCTCGCAACAGTTCGCTGCGAAGCGGGAAGATTCTTTGGCGATTTCTGTGCCGATCATTGCGATAATGCTCTCAGCGTAACCGAAACTTAATTTGCGAAATTCTATGTAATGCTTCGCTGGCTAGATACGCACGAGTCAGATATGCATTAGCTCGCCGGGTCACTCACGGCCATCGGCACAAACGCAAGGGGCATCGCATGGCAAAGACCACGACGAAGGCGCCGGCGGCGAAAGCGCCGGCAAAGAAAGCGGCACCGAAAGCTGCCGCGAAACCTGCAGCAGTAAAGAAGGCAGCACCGAAGGCAGCGGCAAAGCCGGCCGCCAAGGCAGCGGCAAAGCCGGCAGCTAAGGCAGTAGCAAAACCCGCCGCCAAGGCAGCAGCGAAACCCGCCGCCAAGAAGCCGGCCGCCAAGGCTGTGGCGAAGCCTGCTGCGAAGGCAGCAGCCAAGCCCGCCGCCAAGAAGCCGGCAGCCAAGGCAGCGGCAAAACCCGCCGCCAAGGCTCCGATGAAGGCCGCCGCCGCCAAGTCGACGGCAGCTGTGAAGAAGGCTGCACCGGCCAAAAAGCCAGCCGCCAAGAAGAAGTAACAGCGGACCATCTCAAAGCTCCCGGGAACTTTGCCGACTGGCAGATTCCCGGGAGCTTTTTTGCGGTGATTTAGGTCTTGTTTTGATGCATGTCGTTCTCTCGAAATTGACGCCACTTCTGTGAGACATGCATTGGCGATTTCATTGTCGGCGGATTGGCCGCCTGGTTTTGCCCTTCTGGCAGTTGCTCCCTCAGGGAAGATCGGCCAACACTAAGGCGGTCGCATCCGATGGGGTTCAGGCGACGCGCTCTAGACCTTTGTTTTACGCGCGTCGTTCTCAAGACCGGAGCCGCATTGTTGAGCGACATGCACTGGCCGTCCGAAAACAGGGAACCGATCATGCCGAAGCTGCTCTACGCGTCCTCATCCCCCTACAGTTCCAAGGTGCGCATGGCAGCACTCCATGCCGGCATTGCCGTCGAGCTGGTGCTGGTCAAGACCGAGGACAAGCCTGCTGAACTGATGTCAGCCAATCCCCTCGGCAAGATTCCGGTGCTGGTGCTCGACGACGGCCGCTCGATCCACGACAGCCGCGCGATCACTCAGCATCTCAACCGCGCTTCCAAGAGCCTGTTGTTGCCGCGCAATGCCGACAAGCGCCTCAAGGCCGAAGTGCTGGAGGCGCTGGCCGACGGCATATGCGACTGCGCGCTGTCGATGGTCTATGAGCGGCGCACGCGTCCGGAGGAGATGGTCTATCAACCCTGGCTCGATCGCCAGTGGACCAAGATCACCGCCGCACTCGATTTCCTCAACGCCAATCCGCCGAAGCTGCCGAAGAAGATCACGCTTGGCCAGCTGGCGTTGCGTGCCTGCCTCGGCTACCTCTCTCTGCGCTTCGCCGGCAAATGGGAAAAGGGCCGCGGCCGCCTGACCCGCTGGGCAGCGCGTTTCGATGAGAAGTTTCCGGGGCTGAAGGTGGCTGTGCCGGCCTGACGGGCGAAACAAAAAAAGCCGGGCGCGAGGCCCGGCTTTCTTGTGTCGTGGCTTGAACGACAGTTAGAACTTCATACCGACGCCGAAGGTGACGCGGTTGTCGCTCTCTTTGACCTTGGTGCCGACACTGTCGAAGCTCTTGGAACCGAAGTCGGTGTAGCGGTACTCGACACGGCCGAACACATTGTCGGTGATCTTGATGTCGGTGCCGACGCCGGCCGTCCAGCCGAGCATGGTGTTGCTGTCGCTGTCGCCGGGGACCGAGACCTTCTGGTTCTTCAGGGCGCCGCCGCCGGTGCCGTAGAGCAGGATTTCCGGGGTCACGGCGTAACCCAGACGGGCGCGCAGCGAGCCTTCGAAGCCGCCCTTGGAATTGACGCCGCCGCTGTCACCCTTGACGCCGTTGTAGCCGAGATCGGCTTCAGCACCGTACACGAAGTTTTCCTGCTGCCACTGGTAGCCGCCGAAAACGCCTCCGACAAAGCCCTTGGTCTTGATGTCGGGGCCGCCGTCCTGGACTTTGGCATGACCGCTGAAGCCGTAGCCGGCGCTGAGACCGGCATACGGGCCGGCCCAGGAAGCGACGGGGAGCTCGGCGATCGGGGCCGGCGCCGGGGGCTCTTCCGAGACGACATCGGCAGCAAAAGCGGTACCGCTGAGGGCGAAGAGCCCGAGCGCAACCGCGAGCGGCGCGAATTTGAGATTGGTTTGCATTGTTGTTTACTCCTTAAGCCACAAGACACGTAGGCTTGTTTGTCCTGAGCGCCATCAACCCGTCCGGGGGGTGAAACGGATCTGGCACTCAACGGTTCCGAATGTCGTGTCAAAATGCGGCGGCAGCGAACCTGAAAATGGGTCATTCCCCGGCACGAATGAGGCCGAAGCTTGACGTTGCATCTTCGCAACAGCGAAATGTCAGTACGCAGGCGATGCTGCACTGCACTCGGCTTGGTGCAACGGGTTCAGCGTCCTATATTGCGGTCCTGCCGACCCGAATCCGGGGCGGTGCCGGCGGCGAAAAAGCCGTTTCGCCACATTCCTGCCCCAGGTGGAAACGGCATTTAACCCCTGGACGCGTCACAATGTGCCGCCAGCCGAATTGAGGCGCAGATTGAGGATTGACAGATGATCGAAGCCGCCGGAACGGCGCTGGTGACGGGCGGGGGGAAGCGGATCGGCAAGGCGATCGTCGAGGATCTGGCCGCGCACGGTTTTGCCGTCGCCATCCACGCCAACCGCTCGACCGCCGAGGCCGACGCGCTGGCTGCGAGCATCAGGGACGGAGGCGGCCGCGCCGGCGTGGTAGCCGCCGATCTGACCGACATGGATGCGGTTGGCGATCTCGTCGGCCGCGCCGCGGCAGCGCTCGGCCCGGTCACGCTTCTTGTCAACAATGCGTCGCTGTTCGTCGACGATAGCGTCGAGGACTTCGACTGGGCGGCATGGGACCTTCACTTCGCCATCCATGTGAAGACGCCGGCGCTGTTGGCGCAAAACTTCGCCCGCGCCTTGCCGCAAGGGCAGGAGGGGCTGATCGTCAACATCATCGACCAGCGCGTCTGGCGGCCGACGCCGCGCTATTTCTCCTATGCGCTGTCGAAGTCGGCCCTGTGGACGCAGACCGAAATGCTGGCACAGGCGCTCGGTCCGCGCATCCGCGTCAACGCCATCGGTCCCGGTCCGGCGCTGAAGAATGCCCGCCAGGACGATGATGATTTCCAAAAGCAGGTCGATGGCCTGATTCTGAAGCGCGGCCCGCAATTGGCCGAATTCGGCGCCACCATCCGCTATCTCTGGGAGGCGCGCTCGGTGACCGGCCAGATGATCGCGCTCGACGGCGGCCAGCATCTTGCATGGCAGACGCCGGATGTGACAGGCATGGTGGAATGAGTCCCGCAGACCAGAAACACAAGACGCGCGCCGGCGCCGCCGACGATATGCCGCCCGACATCGAGCTTGAGGATGAAGCGGTCGAGGAGATCGTCGAGCCCGAGGCCACCGGGCCCGATGTCGCCTTCACAGCGATAGACTGGGCGCCGCATGCCGGCGACGCCGACGGCATGGTCGGCGCGGAGGTCATCCAGACATTGGTCAAGCGGCTGCCCAATGCGCCCGGCGTCTACCGCATGATGAACGCTGCCGGCGACGTGCTTTATGTCGGCAAGGCGCGCAGCCTAAAGAAGCGGGTGACCAACTACGCGCAAGGCCGGTTCCACACCGCCCGCATCGGCCGCATGGTGCGCGAGACATCGACGATGGAGTTCGTCGTCACCCGCACCGAAATCGAAGCGCTGCTGCTCGAGGCCAATCTCATCAAGCGCTTGCGGCCGCGTTTCAATGTGCTGATGCGGGACGACAAGTCGTTCCCTTACATCCTGTTGACCGGCGATCACGTCTCGCCCGGCATCTACAAGCATCGCGGTGCGCGCTCGCGCAAGGGGGACTATTTCGGACCTTTTGCGTCGGCCGGCGCGGTCGGGCGCACCATCAATTCGCTGCAGCGCGCCTTCCTGCTCAGGAGCTGCACCAACTCCTTCTACGAAAACCGCACCCGGCCGTGCCTGCTCTACCAGATCAAGCGCTGTGCCGGTCCCTGCACCGGCGAAATCTCGCATGGCGACTATGCCGAGCTGGTCAGCGAGGCGAAGGATTTTCTGTCGGGCCGCAGCCAGAAGGTGAAGACCGAAATCTCTGCCGCCATGCAGCAGGCCTCGCAGGAGCTCGATTTCGAGCGCGCCGCCATTTATCGCGACCGGCTGGCAGCGCTGTCGCATGTGCAGAGCCATCAGGGCATCAACCCGGCCACCGTCGACGAGGCCGATGTCTTTGCCATCCATCAGGAGGGCGGCCAGGTCTGTATCCAGGTGTTTTTCTTCCGCACCGGCCAGAACTGGGGCAACCGCGCCTATTTCCCCAAGGCCGATCCGGCACTGGAGGGGGCGGAAGTGCTGGGCTCGTTCCTGGCGCAGTTCTATGACGACAAGCCGACGCCACGGAACATCCTTCTGTCGCGAGGCGTCCAGGATCAGGAACTGCTGGCCGAAGCGCTGTCCACCCGCGCCGGCCGTAAAGTGTCGATCTCGGTGCCGCAGCGCGGCGAGAAGAAGGATTTGACCGACAACGCGCTGCAGAATGCCCGCGAGGCGCTCGGCCGCCGGCTGGCCGAAACCTCCACGCAAGGCCGGCTGCTCGCCGGCTTTGCCGAGACCTTCGGCCTGCCGAAGCCACCGGTGCGCATCGAGGTCTACGACAATTCGCACATTATGGGCACCAACGCCGTTGGCGCCATGGTCGTCGCCGGGCCGGAAGGGTTTGTGAAGAACCAGTACCGCAAATTCAACATCCGCTCGACCGAGATCACGCCCGGTGACGATTTCGGCATGATGCGCGAGGTGATGGAACGGCGCTTTTCGCGGCTGCTGAAGGAACATGGCGATGTCGTTCCCGACGACGCGGCAGCCGGTGGAGCAGGCGACGACATCGAGGAAGACATCTCCGGCAGCTTCCCGGCCTGGCCGGACGTCATCCTGATCGATGGCGGCCAGGGCCAGATGAGCGCGGTGCGCAAGATCCTCGCCGACCTCGGCATCGAGGATCGCGTGGCGGCCATCGGCATCGCCAAGGGCCAGGACCGCGATGCCGGCCGCGAGCGTTTTTTCGTCAGAGGCAGGGACTCGTTTTCGCTCCCCGTGCGGGACCCCGTGCTCTATTTCGTCCAGCGGCTGCGCGACGAGGTCCATCGCTTCGCTATCGGTTCGCACCGCGCGCGGCGCAAGAAGGAATTGGTCAAGAGCCCGCTCGACGAGATCGCCGGCATCGGTCCCGGTCGCAAGCGCGCGCTGCTGCTGGCCTTCGGCACTGCCAAGGCGGTCAGCCGCGCGGCAGTCGAGGATCTGGTCAAGGTCGACGGTATTTCAGAGCAGGTCGCCAAGCTCGTCTACAATCATTTCCATGAGAGCTGAGCGCCGGTGACGCCGCTGTCCCGATGAAATGGCAGCAGCCGTTCTTTTCTCGCAGGCCACTCGAATCCCGGCAATCGCGCGCTATTTTCGTCTGGCCAATCGAATCTCGCCTGTTGACCCCCTACATCCGGTTCTGATTTGAGTACGCAGGCAGAAAGAGTCCCTGAGATATGGCCAAGCGCGCGTTCAACCTGCCTAACATGCTTACCTATGCCCGCATCGTCGCGGTGCCGCTGGTGGTGCTGTGCTTTTTTCTCGAGGGGCATCTGAAATCGAGCGACTTCGCCCGCTGGTCGGCGTTGATCATCTTCCTGCTGGCTTCGATCACCGACTATCTCGACGGCTATCTGGCGCGCGCCTGGCAGCAGACGTCAAACATCGGCAAGATGCTGGACCCGATCGCCGATAAACTGCTGGTCGCCACCTGCCTGCTGCTGCTCGCCGCCGACACTGACCGCCATGCCGGCATCGCAGGCTGGTCGCTGTGGGCGGCAATCATCATCCTGTGCCGCGAAATCCTGGTTTCGGGGCTGCGCGAATATTTGGCGGCATTGAAAGTCTCGGTGCCGGTGACGCAGCTCGCCAAATGGAAGACCGCCATCCAGATGGTCGCCATCGCCTTCCTGCTGGCCGGGCCTGCCGGCGACAAGATCTTCCCGCTGACCACGCAGACCGGACTGGTGCTGCTGTGGATCGCAGCCCTCGTCACGCTCTACACCGGCTACGACTATTTCCGCGCCGGCCTCAAGCACATCATGGACGAGTGAGATGTCGACCAGGCTCATTTATTTCGCCTGGGTGCGCGAACGGATCGGCAAGCCGGAAGAGGATGTCGAACTGCCCGCCGGTATCGAGACGGTGGCCGACCTCCTGCGCTGGCTGAAATCGCGTGGCGAGGAATATGAGCACGCGCTGCAATATCCTGATGTGATCCGCGTCGCCATCAACCAGGAACATGTCGAGCATCGCGAGAAGATAGCCGGCGCGCGCGAGATCGCGCTGTTTCCGCCGATGACCGGGGGCTGACACCATGTCCGGCGCGCCGACGGTGCGCATCCAGCGCGACGATTTCGACGTTGCCGCCGAGATCGCGAAACTGACCGGGGGTCGCGCCGACATCGGCGCCGTGGTGTCCTTCTCAGGACTTTGCCGCGACGAGCAGGGCCAGCTGTCGGCGCTGGAACTCGAGCACTATCCAGGCATGGCCGAGGCCGAAATCAGCCGGATCGCCGGCGAGGCGCTTCAGCGCTGGCCGTTGCAAGGCCTGACCGTCATCCATCGCCACGGCAAGATCGCACCGGGCGAAAACATCGTGCTGGTGGTGGCGGCGTCCTCGCACCGGCAGGCGGCGTTCGAAGCGGCCAATTTCCTGATGGATTTCCTGAAATCGCGTGCACCCTTCTGGAAGAAGGAGCACCGCGTGGACGGCACCGATGGCGGCTGGGTCGAGGCCAAGCACGCCGACGACCAGGCTGCGGCGCGCTGGAAGGCGCGGCCCGAATAAATCTCGGCGCAGCCATGTATTGACCGCATTCCCTTGGCCAAATCGCATCGGCAAAAAGGGAGCAAGGGCATGCTGGACAGGATCGCCGAATTCTTCGTCTTCGGTTTTGTGCCGCTGGTTATCGGCGTTCTGGCCGTTCCCGAGCCTTCCGTCGCCGCCGAGAAAACCCTGAAGGGCGAGGTGATGTATCGCGAGCGCATCGCGCTGCCGCCCAACGCCGTGCTGTCGGTTCAACTTGCCGATGTATCGCTGGCCGACGCGCCGGCCGCCATTGTCGGCGAGCGCAAGGTAGCGCCGGCCGGCCAGGTGCCGATCAAGTTCGAGATCAGCTTCGATCCAACGGTGATCCGGCCCAACATGACCTATGCGCTGCAGGCGCGCATCACCGCCGACGACAAGCTGCTGTTCGTCACGGACTCGCGCTATCAGGTCGATCCGCTCAGCGAGGCGCCGCAGGCCATTGTGCTGAAAATGGTGGCGCCGAGCGACAAGCCGACCTCGGCCTCGCTGTTCGGCCAGAGCTGGCTAGTCGAATATATCGACGGTATCGGCGTGATTTCGGAGCCGCAGGCGACGTTCCGGGTCAGCGAAGCCGGCAAGGCGGGCGGCAGCGGCCCGTGCAACGCCTATTTCGCCACCGCCAAGGTCGATGGCGAGACCATCGTCATCAGCGACATCGGCTCGACCTACAAGGCCTGCGCGCCGGAGATCATGGCCGAGGAAAAGGCGCTGTTCGAGGCGCTCGCCAAGGCGGCGTCATACCGTGTCGATGGCGGCAAGCTGATCATCGCCGACAAGGACGGCCACGACATCTTGCGCTTCAACGCAGCGAGCTAAGAATCAAGACTGCGGCGGCGGGGGCGCCGGCGTCAGGCCGAACCGGCGCATCAGGTCCATCAGCCTGGTGCGGTCTGGCGGGCCGCCAGTGCTGAAGATGGCGAAGGCCTCGCGAAAATATTCCGGGCCGATCGCCGCCGGTGTCACCACGCACAGCACCTTGGCGGTCGCGGCGGTGTCGTTGTCGAAGCGATGGACCGCGCCGCGCGGAATGCACAGCGCCTGCCTAGGCCCGATATCGTGCCGGTGTCCGTCGACGGTCAGCGTCAGCACGCCTTCGATCCCGTACATCGTCTCTTCATAGTGATCGTGGCTGTGCGCCGGGGCGGGCAGGCGCTGCGAGCCGGCGACCGTCAGTTCGAAGGCGGCGATGCTGCCGTTCGACTGGTCGCCGGTAAGCAGGAAGCGCACGGCAAGGCCGCCATGGCTGATTGTCTCGTCGGCCGGATTGACGCTGATCTGGCTAGCTCTGTCTAGCATTTCATCCTCCCACGTGGTAAATTGAATTTACCGAAATGAGTAAACTCGATTTACCAGAGTGTCAATGCCATTATCCGCGGAAGAACCGCCAAAGAAGCCACCGCTGATCGGTGCACTGCTGCGCGTTCCGGCCATGGCCATTCACCGCAAGCTGATCAGGGATCTCAGGGCGTCGGGTTTCGAGGACCTCAGCCCGCCGCATATGGCGGTGATCCAATATCCCGGCCCGGATGGCCTTCGGCCGAGCGCGCTCGCCGAGCGCGCCGCGATGAGCAAGCAGGCCATGAATCAACTGCTGAAGACGCTGGAAGCGATGGGTTATATCACTCGCTCGGCGGCGCCCGATGAGAGCGGCGGGACCGTCGTCCACTTCACCGACCGCGGGCGCGCCGCATACCAGAAGATGGCCGACATCCTGCTCGACGTCGAGCGGGAATGGGCGCAGGAGCTTGGGCAGAAGCGCTTCACCGAGCTGAAAACGCTGCTCGGCGACCTCTGGGACACGCCGCTGATCCGCTAAGGGAGCGGGCCAAAAACAAAAAGCCGGGGTTTTGCCCCGGCTTTCATAGTCAAACCTGTCTATCGGCTCAGCCGACGATCTCGGTGTCCGAGAACCAGTACTTGATCTCTTCAGCAGCGGTTTCCGGCGCGTCGGAGCCGTGCACGGAATTCTCGCCGATCGACAGCGCGTGGACTTTGCGGATGGTTCCTTCGGCGGCGTTGGCTGGATTGGTCGCGCCCATCACTTCGCGGTTCCTGGCAATGGCGTTTTCGCCTTCCAGCACCTGCACGATGGTCGGCGCCGACGACATGAATTCCACCAGTTCGCCAAAGAACGGACGATCCTTGTGCACGGCATAGAAGCCTTCGGCCTCGCGGCGGCTCATCCACACGCGACGTGAGGCGACGACGCGCAGGCCGGCCTCTTCCAGCATCCTGGTGATGGCGCCGGTAAGATTGCGCCGGGTCGCGTCCGGCTTGATCATGGAAAAGGTGCGTTCGAGCGCCATGGGGTCGTCCTTGTCTTGAGATGAAAGTCTTGAGATCGGAATGTGGAGTGGCGGGCTCTATACAAGCCGCCCGGCCCATTGCCAAGGGGACGCGCCCCGGCAGCGTTATTCGGCCGCGACCGCCCGCATGGCTGTTCGCAACGCCCTGGTCAAAGGCAAGGCTTTGCGGGAAAATGGCGATTGCGCAGGCACGCACGGTTTCGAAGGGAAATCAGCGGAACGGAAAGACATCGGACCATGTTTGACGGGACGCGCTGGCCTACCACCACCCCAGGCCGGGCGACATAAAAGGGAGCCTATTGATTATCGGCATTTTTGCTGCCGTGGGCCTTGTTCTGCTGCTCTTTCTGGGTCGCCGCACAGATACGAACTTCGGCTTCGGCCCCGAATGGCAATGCACGCCGATGCCGAAGGGCGACCCGATCTGCGTGAAGCTGGTCGGCAAAGACGGCGCGAAGTGACTGTCAGTATCACTACCGCCTGATAACAACGGGCGGCCGCCGGCGCTCCCAGCCCTCGCGCTCCAGCGTCGGCATCTCATGCTCCTCGCTGGGATAGCCGAGGCAGAAATAGCCGATCAGCGTCCACTCAGGCGGGGTGTCCAGGATTACGGCCATCTCGGCGGCGTCGAGGATCGACACCCAGCCCATGCCGATGCCTTCCGCCCGCGCCGCCAGCCACAGCGTGTGCACCGCCATGACGGCCGAATAGTCGATGGTTGCCGGCATCGTCATGCGGCCGAGCCCATGGCCCTGTTGCGTCGTGCGGTCGGCGAAAACCGCGAACTGGCAGGGCGCTTCATTGAGACCGGCGAGCTTCAGCCGGGCATAGAGAGCGGCGCGCTCGCCTGAAAAGCATTCAAGAGCTTCGGCATTGCACCGCTCGAAACAGTCTCTCACCGCGCCCCGCCGCTCGGCGCTCTCGACCACCACGAAGCGCCACGGCTGGCTGAGACCGACGGACGGCGCGATGCTGGCAAGCTCCAGCAGCCGCTCCAGCGTACCCTCGGGCAAAGCCGTCCGCTCGAAGCGCCGCACATCCCGGCGCCAGCGCAGCAGCGTGACCAGCCCGGCGCGAAAATCATCGGTGAAATCGGGGGGTGGTGGCATGGCGATCAGGAGACTTGTGTGAGGAATAGGCAGTAGGCAGTAGGCAGTACAGCGCTCGGACCCTATTGCCTACTGCCTAAGCTGCTGCCGCCGCCTCCTTCCAGCAATGCCGGTTGAACGGACGGGTCGCGTCGTGTCCGGCGAGTTCATGGAACAGAATGGTCATTGGCGGCTGCGTCCTCGCGGTCTAATTAGGCGCGTGCGGCTGAAGCGGAACTCGTCGGCGGGAAGAAAAGATGAAACAGCATTTCATGATGTTCGCGGCCTACAATCAATGGGCCAATGGCCGCATCTACGATGCCGTCGCCGCACTTGACGAAGAAGAGTTCAACCGCGATGTCGGCGCATTTTTCGGCTCGATGATGGGCACGCTCAACCATCTGCTGGCCACCGACCGCATCTGGATGAAACGCTTCACCGGCGAGGGTGACGCGCCGACGAAGCTCGACGCCATCCTGCACCGGGCGCTGCTTGGCCTCAGGCTGGCGCGTGAGGCCGAGGACAGGCGGATCGTCGACTGGGTCGGCGGTTTGACCGAAAAGGCTTTGTCCGGCCGCTTCTCCTACATGACCGTCTCCGACATGCGCACCGTCTCGCAGCGGCTGGCGCCGGCGCTGGGACACGTCTTCAACCACCAGACCCATCACCGCGGCCAGGCGCATACCATCCTGACCATTCTCGGCCGGCCTTCCGTGTCGCTCGATCTGGCCTTTTTCCAGCGCACCGACGAAGGCCGCGCCTACGCCTGATTTCTTGACCGCGGTTTGCGTTTGAAGACGCCGGAGGCGACATCCCTCGGTGCCTTTGTGCCATCCGTCTGCGACCTGGCCGCCGATACCAGTGAAACGCCTCTGGACGCGACGGACAGCGCCAAAGAATCCCAAGCCGGGTTTTTGAAGCCCGTGGTTGCACGACGCTGCCAGGTGGCTTGTGCCGCCCTTTGGCGCCGCCCCTTGCTCGGCCGGCCGCTACAACCTGCTCCATTTTCAGTAGAGTTTCTATTTAATAAATTCAACAAAGTTTAAATATTGAAGCAAAAACATATTTTTTTTTAGAAACCGAGTACACTGATTGAGAACTACAACGGCCTATGTCGAAAAAAATAAAGAAACTATAAGGAAGACTCGTGCGTAGCTGTGAGTGCATAAGCATATGTCTGCTTTGGTTTGCTGGCATGTTGCAATGCACAAAGCAGAACGGCAACAAGGAGAGTGTCATGGTTAATATCACTCAGAAAATCGCTAGAGCACTGGCGGCGGGTGCAATTATCGTTATTTTTGCCGCTCCCGCGAATGCAGGAGGCGGAATTGGCGTCGGTGTCGGCGCATCTATCGGCGGTGCTGGCGGCATCAATGCAGGTGTTGGCGCTTCGATCGGCGGAAGCGGCGGGGTCAAGGCCGGTGCCGGCGCCTCGGTCGGCGGCAGCGGCGGTATCAAGGCGGGTGCTGGCGCAACGGTCGGCGGCAATAGCGGCGTTACTGCGGGCCTCGGCGCCTCAGTCGGCGGTAGCAGCGGCATCAAGGCCGGCGCTGGCGCGACGGTCGGCGGAGCCGGTGGCATCAAGGCCGGTGTTGGGGCCACGGTCGGCGGCAGCGGAGGTATCAAGGCCGGTGTCGGCGTCAACGTCGGCAGCGGCATCAACGTCGGGGTCGGCGTCGGCATTGGCGGAACGCCGGGCACGCCCGGTACGCCCGGTACCCCCGGCACGCCAGGAACTCCTGGAACACCAGGCACCCCTGGGACACCCGGTGTCGTCGCCAGCATGTCGAACAGCCAGCTGACACGTATGAAGAAGCGCTGCGTCGATGTGCTCGCCAGCGAGGGCACCTACGACAGCGATCTGCGGCAGCTATGCCTTATGATCTCGCGTCGCTGAGACAGGTTTCGCCGGGAGTGTCGAACCAGCCGTGAGGCTTTACGGCACTCTCCTACCGCATGGCCCAGACTTCGCGAGGGACATGCGCTGACGAGAAGCCTCCGGCCAGTCGGAAAGCCCGCCGCGCAAGTGGCGGGCTTTTTGTCGCCACTCACAAGGCAACCGATCGCGCCTTTCGACTGCCGGAGCGTTTTATCGTTTAACGGAAACGGTGAAACGCGCTATCCCTTTGTCTTGGTAATTCTCAGGGAAAGCGCCCACGCGCTTCTCCCGGGAAAGCTGCTCACACTTTCCTGGAATTGTTCTGGTTAACCACATTCGAATTGCAGGTAAGATTTTAGGGTTTCATTTGTGTTCCCGCTGCAAAATGGCGAACACAGTGGGAGAAATGGCATGCGGGTCGATCTTTCGCCCACGAGCTTGGGCAGGGTCATAGCAGTCACGGTTGTCGGCACGGCGATCTGTATCGCGGCGGCCTTCCTTGTCGATTCCTACAATTTTCCGTCGCTGTCGCCCGAAGCATTGCGCTGGGCGCAGCTCACCGACCTGCTACTGCCGCTTGTGCTGGGTGGATCGTTCTTCTCTTTCCTGATGTACAAGATGCGCCAGCTGGCGATCGCCCAGAAGAATCTGAGCATTGTCGCGGCGACCGACAGCCTGACCGCGGTGTTCAACCGCGGCGCGTTTTCGATGCTGGTCGAGGCCTATCTCGAACAGGCGCGCAGCCAGTCTGTCGTCGATGCCGGCGCCCTGCTGATCGTCGACGCCGACCATTTCAAGACCATCAACGATCGGTTGGGCCACGATTGCGGCGATCAGGCGCTCAAGCTGATTGCGCAGACGATCAAGGCCCAGCTGCGCGGCGCCGACATTGTCGGGCGCATCGGCGGCGAGGAGTTCGCCATCTTCCTGCCTGGCGCCGACCCGTCGCAGTCCTGGCTGGTTGCCGAGGGGATCCGGCGGCGCATCCGCGAGGTCGAGTTTGCCCCGGATGGACGGCCCTGTCCGCTCTCGGTGAGCATCGGTGGCGTCGCCTTCAGCGGACCCACCACCTATGCCGACATGTTCCTGACGGCCGACCGGCACCTCTACAAGGCCAAGTCCAACGGCCGCGACCAGGTCAGTTTCGAAACGACCGGGCCGCGCAGCCTGCTGGCCGGTGATCCGACGTTGCATTGAGGGCTGGGACCGGTGCGCCGACAGCTCGGCGTAGCGCCTTAGAGCAATTCCAAGAAAAGTGTGTGTTCCCAGGAAAGCGCTTAGCGCTTTCCTTCGGAATTGCGTCAGAACAAGAGATAGAGTGTTTCGCCGTTTCCCTAAACGATGAAACGCTCTAGCGGCTTGGGCGCGTTATCAACAACCTGTGCATAGAGATAAGCATTTACAGATCAGGCGAGGCGTCTACTATCTCAGCAGGGATGATTCAGAGAGAATTGCCGAATGCTCATTCATTTTGTCGATATTTTCGCCATTGGGACATGTTTTTGTATTTTGGCCGATCCTTGCGCTCTATATTCGATATAGATGGTGAGGTCTTGGGTGGCAAATTTGGCTCTTAGAGCTGAGGTGGTCACCGAGCGTGGGCGTGGTTGGAGGCAGGATGGTATTTTCGGCAAGTAATTTTCTTTTCTTCTTCCTGCCTATCGCACTTGCCATAGCTCTTTTTGCCAAGCCCTCTGCCTTTCGGCCAAGCCTGCTCGTTCTGAGCCTGGCATTCTACTACTGGTCGTCAGGGTCCTATGTAATCATACTCATTGCGGATGTAGTCATCGCCTATTTCGGCGCGCTGGCTGTCGACCTTTGCAAAAGCGCGAAATTGAGAAATGCAGTTGTCGGGGCGGCAATCGTGCTGCTGGTCGGCATTCTCGTGTTCTTCAAATATCTCGATTTCATAGCGGTGAACGTTGACCTCACTTCAGGCAGCAATCTGTCGGCGACATTCGCCGGCATAATCCTCCCGATCGGCATATCCTTTTTTACCTTTCAGGCATTGTCTTACCTGATCGACGTCTACCGTCGTGAAATTCCTGCAGAGCGCAATGTCGTGCTCTTCAGTACGTACTTCACATTTTTTCCGCACCTGATTGCCGGCCCGATTGTGCGGTTCCGGGACGTCGTGGATGATTTTCGAGCGCCGAGAATATCTCTCGAGAACTTCTCCACCGGGGCCACCCGCTTCGCTCACGGCCTAGTGAAAAAGGTGATCATAGCCGATGGCATTGCGCCGATCCCCGATGCCATTTTCGCCGCACCCCACGACACCATAGGTTTTGCCACGGCATGGCTGGCGGCCGCGACGTATGGCATCCAGTTGTATTTCGACTTCTCCGGTTATTCCGACATGGCCATCGGGCTTGCCCGCATGTTCGGCATCCGCTTTGCCGAGAATTTTCAGAGGCCCTACGCCAGCCGTTCGATCACCGAATTCTGGCGACGCTGGCACATCTCGCTTTCAAGCTGGTTTCGCGACTATCTCTACATCCCGCTGGGAGGAAGCCGGCATGGCAGGATCGCGACCTATCGAAACCTGTTGATCGTCTTCGCGGTAACCGGCCTCTGGCATGGCGCCTCCTGGACGTTTTTCTGCTGGGGTATGTTCCACGGGCTTTTCATCCTGGTCGAGCGCGTGGCCACCGGCACTTGGCCGAAAGTGCTGGAGAAGGGGTGGCTGCGATATGCCTATTTCCTGCCGGTCGTGACGCTGAGCTGGCCGCTGTTCCGCTCGACGTCGCTTGAACAGGCAATGTCTTTGTGGAAGGCGATGGCTTCGCCCGGCGCCGCTGGTGCATTCAGCCTCGATGCGGCTGCGCCAATAGCCACGACCAGCTTGATCGCCCTTGTGGTAGGTGCAGCAATTTACGTTTTGCCCGGCCGGCTTTCGTTCGGCCAGTTGCTGACAAGCGAGACCAGAGGCGATAGGCTGTATGTCACTGGCGCCTGCTACACGGTTGTTGCCCTGATGGTATGTCAGGTGTTGGCGCTGAGCGGCGGCTACACTCCGTTCCTGTATTTCCAATTCTGATGAAAACAGCCAGAAAAATATGCAGCGCAATAGTCACCGCGGCCTTCGTGGTCATCATCGCGTCGCCGCTGTTGGTGCTGGCTGTTCGCGGCGCCGTTGAACCTTATGGTCAGAAGGACTTTACCGCTTTTCCTGCGCCGGAATCTCTGCGGGCAAGTTCAAGCGGCGCTTTCGATCAGCTGGCTTCCGCCCTTCTGGAGCGTTCCTGGTTAAAGCGGTCCGCCATTTCCATTCGAAATACCGTATTACTCAAAGTCGTTCGCCAATACGACCACAACAACATCGCTACTGGAAGAGACGGCTGGATATACTGGAAAGGCGACTGGTTCGAGGGGAAATGTCAGGAACGGTATAACGTGGAATTGGCTGTCTCACGTATGGATGCCATGATTGACGTCGCCGGTGCTTCCGGCATTGAGATGTATTTTACGATAGCGCCTGATAAGTCGACAGTATATCCAGAATTTCTCGACCCCCACTTTGAAAAATACTGGGCCTGCAAACAGCAGAGTGCCGACCTTCTGCGATCGACGATCAGAGCCAAAGCACCTCGGATTGTTGATCACTTAAGCGCACTGCAGGAGGCAAAAGGACGTTCAAACGGCACCGATCTGTATCGCAAGACAGACACCCACTGGAGCTACTTTGGTGCGGCCATCGCCTTTCGCCAATTGCTCGTAGCGATCTTCCCCGATGGCAACGGGGTGCGGCCGCCAGTACTAGCCGGGAAAATGGCTCAGAATCCGACAGATCTCGAGACGCGTATGCTGCTGGTAGGTAACGGCGAACCCGAAAGTGAGATAGACACCCCGGCGGAAATAGAGGCGCTTTCTTCGTTCAAGCAGGTCGACCAAGCGGTCTCCACCGTAATCTTGCATGATTCGTTCTACAATAAAGTCATAGGCTTGACGCAGCCATTCCGACACGCCGTCGAATACTTTATGGACCTTTCCGATCCACAGGGGATCACGAACGCGGTGCTCGCCAGCCAGCGGCTGATCGTCAGCCGCGTCGAGCGAGCGGTCGTCGATTCGGTGTTGATCGGCCCTCTTTCGTGGTCCAGCACGCTGGGTCAGGCTCTGGTCGCGCGCGACGAGTTGGCTGCTAGGGAATGCAGAGATTTTGCCCCTGCCACCGGTGAGCCGAAGCTTCAAGCTATGGTTGTTGGCGCGAGTGGTTTTCTTGCGACCGCCCCTGATCCACAAATGATAGCCACCGTGCCCGTCTCGGATAGCAGCCGCACAACCCCCTGTGTTCGCCTGCAGCTTACGCTGAACAGCCCAGATGTGTTCGAGATCTTTTTTTCACCACACGGAGGCGAGGATGGAGCTTTTGTGGCCGGCCGGTCGATTCAACTACCCCTCGGTGCTGGCGACCACGCGATTGCGCTGGTTCTGCCCAACTATCTTGCCGGACGCTCCATTCGTATCGACCCAGGAGATTCAGGGCAGCAAACGATCATGAGGGATGTACAGTTTGGTTGGCATTGGAGCGAAGCGACTCCATGATCCTGTTCCTGGGCAGGTCATTTTCGCGACAATGCCGGAACCCTTGACGGTGAAGTGATGGCTACGACGCAGAAAGAGAGAAACATCAATGTTGAAAGCCAGGGGGATAATAGGAAGAAGGACCGCGGGCATTCAGATCAGCAGTATGCTGGGGAGCGAGCCTAATATATTCTGTGAGGCCCGGTGGAGATATCAGGATCAGTAATTGTCCAAGAACTGCTTGAGGCCTCCGCCGCACTCGGTGAATTAAAGGCAAAAGGAAGGAGTCAACGATGTTGCCAATGAAGGAACCGAGTCACAACAGCCCGCCGGTCCGGTCGTCAAAGGCGTTTGAAGCCAACGATTTTCTGCGCTCCCTCGCCAAAGTATGGGCGGACAGATACTCGGTCACTCCGGAACTTCATGAATATGATCACATTTTCGGCCATCTGGTCGCTCGATTGTCGACAGGCGAGGAAATAAAGTTATTCGAAGCACTGAAGCACTACTTTGAGAATGGCGCCGCCAATGCGCAACAGGTGCGAGAGCTTATGACATCATTGGGCTTGCCGAGGGATGCCAGGGCGCTGGAATTTGCAAGCGGCTATGGTCGCGTGACGCGACATTTGAAGGACCTGAATTTAGTTGCCTGCGACATTCATCCCGAAGCGGTGTCCTTTTGCACTGAGGTGCTGAGTGTTGCGGCTATTCCTTCGGCCAGCATTCCCGAACACTGGAAACCTGGCGAAAAGTTCGATTTCATCTTCGCCATTTCGCTATGGTCGCATCTTCCGGACGGCTTGTTTCAGCGCTGGCTGTCTGCGGTGTGCGCCGCTCTCAAACCGGGCGGGTACCTGATGTTCTCCACGCACGGCGCGCATGCTGCAAGCGTTGTTCCACAACTTGCCGAAGTCATCAGCAATGGCCAACAATATGGCTATCTTGACGGGTCTGATCAGAAGGATCTAGATCCGTCTATCTATGGCTCCACCGTCGTGTTGCCACCGTATGTCATCAAGGCGATCTACGATGCCACGAATGCACGCATCGTATCGTTCAAGCCAGCCGGATGGTGGGGCTTGCAGGATGAGTGGGTCGTTAGGGTTCCCTGACCGGCTTCCTCCGGTGATATAAGGCAGCGGGGCGGTGATGACCGGCCGCCGCAGCGCGAACTGAGTCCAGTCCATTCGGAGGCGAGCGGATCGGAACGGACAGGGTCGGCCGATCAGACAGGAAGTCGACGATCTTCTTCATCGCTGCTGGCGAGAACGCGTCGTCCCAGTCTGTCGGCCAATTGAAGCGCGAGCCCTGCAGCCGCTTGTCGTATTGATCGACGCGCGAGATGGCGTCCTTGAGCCCGGCGACCACGCCCTCCAGTGTCGGTTCCACCGGGATCAGATTGGTCGAGATATCCCGCAGGCTCTCCGCCGTCTTGTTTTCGAACGTGTTGGTCACGGTCCACATACCGGCCGAGGCCATCTCGAGCGGCACCAGGCTGGGATGCGGCGTCAGCATCAACGAGAGGCCGACATCGTGGTGCGGCAGACGTTGAGTATACGTCTGCAGGTCGGTCTTGGGCATCATCTCCAGAACCACGTCGCGCGTCAGCCTGATCTTGCTGGCGCCGCCGATCGAGCCCATGCCGTAGAATTTCCACTTGTCGGCGTCAAAATCAGGAGAACGAGCTAGCTCTGCAAGCGCCATCATTCCGAGCTCAAACATATTGCGCGCGGCGTGGGCCTCCGGGCGGGCGTAGAAAAGAATGCGCCGCTCGCGATCACGCATGTCGTTTATCGATGGTTTGAATTTCTGAATGGCATTGCGGAATACGGCGTGGTTCTTGTCCGCGCCGGGCTTCGAGAAGACGCCGATCCTGTTCAGCTTGAAAAAATCGCGCAGCAAGGGCGTCGAAAAAAGCTGGAATTGCGGAAAGCGGTAAGACTGCTGGAAAAGCGCGGCGATTGTGTTCATAGGCAGGAAATAGGGTTCATATTCCTGGACCATGAACATGAAACGGTCCTGTCCCAATTCTCGGCTGGCGCGGTGCGCGACATGAGCCCCCCAGCCATTGGTCGCGATGAAGCGATCGTCGGGGCTGACGAACAATTCCTCTTTGCGGTCATGCCGATGCTCGATTTCGATGTCGTCGAACAATCGCTCGATGCCTGGATAGCCCTTGATGCGCTCGCGGGCGAGCGTCATGTCCAACTCCGTACGTTCCATAGTCACGATCCGGACGAGAAAACCTTCCCGGCGCAAGCGAAGCGCCAAGCTGAACATGCCGATATAGCCGCCGAAAATGTATTTGAAGTCGATCGTGGCCAGAAGGATGTTGACGCGCTTTGGCTCGCGGCGCGATACGTGCAACGTCAACGGCTGGATATTGCGAAAAATCCAGTTGTTCTCCATATCTTCGATGCTCAGTATCCCGCCGGCGGCGACGGCCATCGGTAGAACTTCGGACCCTGTCTTGATCTTGCGGACATATCGCAAGTATTTGGTTTTCCTTAATCGATAGGCGAGATTTCTTGCTCTGGCCCCCAAGGCGGCGTTCATCAGCAGGCCCTCGACGTTCAATGTCGAATGACGCCGCAATATTCTTGAAATTTTCAGACGTATCGGTTCGAAGATACCGGTCGTCAAACGCGGGATTCGGTTGGCCGTCTTCTTGAGGGTGCTCGACATTCCAGGGTTTCGCAGCCGAAGTGTTTCGGCGAATACCGCCTTTTCCAGCGCCCCCGAAAAATCCGCGCGTGCTTGCTGCAGCAAGGTCCTGCCTGCGTCGAGCAGGGCGCGCTTGTTTTTTGCGCCTTTCAGGATGGCTCCTATTGAATAGGAGACCCCGCGGTAGCGCTTGATAACCTGCCCGATAACGTTAGCACCGTGCTGATGGTAATCGTACAGAGGCTCCTCGATATAGGAAATCCCGCCGGCAACCTCGGCGGCAAGCGCGATCCATTGGTCGTGGTAGGCGTCCATCAGCCGCTGCGGAAACGGCAGGATACGGTCTAGGATGTCGCTGCGAAAAAGGCTCGCGGCGCCGGTCACGCTATTGGCAAGGAACAGCGAAAGAAAATCCGTATATTCGTTTTTGCGGTCGGTCCAATATGTGTCGGAGATAACCTCGCGGCCGGTCACGATGCGACAATCGCTGAATGCAAGTTTCTTGCTTTCCGGCAAAGCATGGATGAGCTTCGTCAGTTTGTCGGAGTGCCAATAGTCGTCCTGATCCGCCAGTGCGACGAACTCGGCGTTGACGGGCACCAGCGAAAGGCATTCCTCGAAATTGTTGTAGAAGCCTTTGCGCTCCTTGTTTTTGACATAGACGAACCGGCTGTCGTTTTCGATCAGGTCCAGAATGTCGTTGCGGGAGGCTGCGCTGGAACTGTCGTCGGTGATGATGCAGATCCAGTTCCTATGGTTTTGCTCCCGAATCGATCCGATTTGCCGTTTCAGAAGCTCAAGCGGCGGATTGTAAGCCGCCATGCAGATGGCAACCTTGGCCCCTTTGGCAGGCCACTTCACCTTCACCGGACGACGGTTGGCCCCAGGCTGGAACTCGAAGACAGCAAGCGACTGCTCGATCATCTCTCCCGATTTAAGCTCGGCGAGCAGTCGCAGTTCGCGGCTCTCCGGCTCGGCAATCTCCTCGATCGGCAATATCGTGATGAATTCGGAAAACAGGCTGCCGCCGGTCGGATCCTGTGCGGGATGGAAGTAGTGCACGACATCGGGCCGAGCCCAGGAATGGTTCTTGATTTCGTGCTGCCTGGTTCCGTCCAGGACATAGAGCCGCCTGATCGGATTGCCGGGACAGAAAGCCCAACCCTGCAGATACAAAGCAAGCCCCTTGCCGACGTGAAACGAGCGGCTCGACGGAACGTCGAGTCCGCACATAAGCTTGGGATGCTGAGGCGTATTTTCTCTTAAATCTGGCTGCCCGGTTATAGGGATTCCGGCGACCGGAATTTTGGCAGGTAGTGAGTTGTCTTTGTCGGCGACAGGTTCTTTGCGGAATTCAAAAAACTGCTGGATGCCGAGTTGTCTTACCGCAGCGAACAGGGCGCCGACATTGGCGCTATTCCACCGGTTACTTGTCGTGGTTGATAATACATCGCGTGTATTCGCCAAGTGTCCACCCATCTGCGCGCCGATATTGTTTTTCCATACCGGTCTATGACATGAGGATCTAGAAAAAATATCGTGACGTTCCTCGTGCTGTGATGGCAGGGTAGCCATGAGAGCTCAATTTCACAACATGAATTCGAAGCTTGTCTTCATGTTTTATCTTATACTTTTAACAGAATACCGATCTCAGCTTTCAAATCGCAGAAATTTGCACATAAATTGGCTTCCACTGTGAAAAGTTATATTTTGTCGTTTATGTCTGGCAATGTAGATCCTGGGCGAAAGAACACGAACAACCGCGAAATTCAATTTGTTTGGCGGAAAATATCGTTTTTCCTAGAGGTAGGCATGCGGAGTGGGGGACGAGGCGCGATGGCATGTCCTTCTCGAAACCTGTTCAAAGGGCCGACGCGATCCGGGCCGATGGCGGCAAGCACTCCAGTCGCCGTCGTGCCGCTGCCTGCCCCTGCGCTGTCGGATGGACTGGCGGTTCGCCAAACCTGAGACCTGATTTGGCCAGACATTCGGCCCGTGCCGGCAAATGGCAGCAATCCGTGGCCAGCCGCCGTCAGCAATTGGCGTTAATCTCTGGCGAGCTGATCTTCGGCCACAACGACGGCAGGGTGTCCAATCTCGTAGACCTCAAGGCGGTGCTGGTCATCGCGCTTATTTCATTCCGCTGGAGCGGCTGTTGCCGCTGCATGCGGAGCGATCGTCGGCGCGCGGCCATTGGCCGAACGACGTCGTCTACCTCTTGTTCAACGGCATCATCATCAAGATCGGTCTGATCATCGTCGTCGGCACAGCCATGCTGGAGCTGCACCAGCTTGTTCCGGCCGGACTTACGCAGGCGCTGCGGCCGCAGCCGGTCTGGCTGCAGGCGGTGGAGGTTCTGGTGCTGGCCGATACCGGCTTCTACCTGGCGCATTGCGCCTTTCACGCCGTCCCGCTCCTGTGGCGCTTCCATTCGATCCACCACGGCGTCGAGGAGATGGATTGGCTGGCAGCGCACCGCGTCCATCCTGTCGAACAGATCCTGACCAAATCGGCGTCGTTCCTGCCGGTCTTCGCGCTCGATTTTCGACCCCCGCCATACTGATCTTCACATTGGTCTATCAGTGGCAGTCGCTGTTCATCCATTCGACACGCGTATCAGGTTCGGACCTTTGAAATGGCTGCTGGCGTCACCGCGATTTCATCACTGGCATCATGCCAATGAGCGCGAAGCCTGGGACAAGAATTTCGCCGGGCAGGCTGCCCTTTGCTCGACATGCTGGGAGGCACATTGTTCATGCCCGACAGGATGCCGCAGAAATACGGCACCGATGACCCGGTTCCCTCGCTCTATCATCGGCAGCTTGCCTATCCCTTTGTCGGCGATCAACTCTTTGTCGGCAACACCGAACAGACCGCCCCGCCGGCAAGGCTGGCAGAGGCCTCGCCGACGTCGGCCGGCAAGTCCGAGTGATCTTTTTTGCTGGGCAGGCCTGGTCCCGGCCGTCTCAGACGGCGTAGCCGCCATAACCGTGTGCGACCGGCTTGACCGAGACGGCCGGCTGGACCGCGGGCCAGAGGATGCCTGCCGTGACTGCAAAGGTGATCAGGGCATCGCGTGCGGCCTCGGTCGAGATTTCGCCGGCGCGCGCCGCCTCGCAAGCCCTCACGGCCGCGCCATAGCTCAGGCGCCGGCGTGACGGCGGAAATTCGGTCAGGAAATCATGCATCTCGAACAGCGAGGCGAGCATGCGTTTGTGGCCGGCGCCAACGCTAACGGCAACCGGGGTGAAGAACATCGCGTCGTGCATTCTGGCCTCTCTGGATGGGCGGAAGGGCGGCGGCCGCCGCCCTCCGATCGCGGGTTGGACGCCAGAAAACGCGGCTGGCGGCCCGAGGTTCCCTGAGAGATGCCATGACAGGACGATTTGCTCTTGAGGTCGCTCCCTGCCGGCATTCGCGGTTGCGGCTATTTCCACATGCCGCGCATGCGGGCGCCGAGGTCGACGCGGACTTCAGGTCTGTGGCGCGGATCGTCCTTGGCGTGGACGCTCGCCCACGACGTCTGCTCGAAGGCGCCGAGGATCGAGGCCGGGATGAAACGGGTTCGCGAGGCATAGACGTGGCGGTCGCCGCGCGCTGCCTGGCCGTGAGTGAAGAAGCGCTGCGGCGTCACCAGATGCAGGCCGTCCTTGGCCCGCGTCATCGCGACGTAAAGCAGCCGGCGCTCCTCCTCGATTTCCTCCTTGGTGCCGACGCCGAGATCGGCCGGGATGCAGCCATCGACGGTGTTGAGCACGAAGACGTTCTTCCATTCCTGGCCCTTGGCCGAATGGATGGTCGACAGGATCAGATAGTCCTCGTCGCGGTGCGGCGGCCCGGCCTGGTCGCTGGTCGCATCCGGTGGATCCAGCGTCAGCTCGGTCAGGAAGCGCTCGCGCGAAGCATAGCCGGAACCGATCTGCTCGAGCTGCATGAGGTCGGCCCGCCGCGTCGTTGCATCATCGTGCATGCGCTCGAGATGCGGCTCGTACCACAGCCTGACCTGTTCGAGATCGGCCGGCCATTTCCCCGACCGGGCGCGCAGGCCGGAATAAAGCGCAACGAAGGCTGGCCAGTCCTCAGCCGCGCGTTGCGGCGGCCGGTAGCGGGCCAGCCCCATTTCCTCGTCGAGCGATGTCGCCATGGTCTCGACGATGGTGCTCGCCGCCGAAGGGCCGATGCCGGGCAGGAGCTGCAGCACGCGGAAGCCGGCGACGCGGTCGCGCGGGTTCTCGGCAAAACGCAGCACCGAAAGCACGTCCTTGACATGGGCGGCGTCGAGGAATTTGAGCCCGCCGAACTTGACGAAGGGGATGTTGCGGCGCGTCAGTTCGATCTCCAGCGGGCCGCTGTGGTGCGAGGCGCGAAACAGCACCGCCTGCGATTTCAGCACCGTGCCGGCCTCGCGCTCGGCCAGGATGGCCTGGCAGACATAGTTCGCCTGCTCGGCCTCGTCGCGCACGCTGACCAGTTTCGGCCTTTGCGAGGATTTGCGCTCCGACCAGAGGTTCTTGGTGAAGCGCTCCGACGCCTCCGAGATGACCGCGTTGGCTGCCGCCAAAATAGTCACGGTCGAGCGGTAGTTGCGCTCCAGCATGATGACATCGGCGGCTCGCGCGAATTGTTGCGGGAAATCGAGGATGTTGCGCACTTCCGCGGCGCGAAACGAATAGATCGACTGCGCGTCGTCGCCCACCACCGTCAGTCCGGCGCCGTCCGGCTTCAGCGCCGAAAGGATCGAGGCCTGCAGCCGGTTGGTGTCCTGGTATTCGTCGACCAGCACATGGTCGAAGCGCGAGCCCAGATGCGCCGCGATCTCCGGCTCGGCGGCCATTTGCGCCCAGTAGAGCAGGAGGTCGTCGTAATCGAGCACGTTCTGCGCCTGCTTGGCCTCGACATATCGGGCGAACAGCGCCTTCAGCTGTTCGGCCCAGCCGGCACACCAGGGAAAGGCCGAACCCAGCACCTCGCCGAGCGGCGCCTGAGCGTTGACGGCGCGCGAATAGATCGCCAGGCAGGTGCCCTTGGTCGGAAACCGGCTTTCGGTCTTCGAGAATCCAAGCTCATGCCGGGCAAGATTCATCAGGTCGGCGGAATCCTCGCGGTCATGGATGGTAAAGGCGGGGTCAAGGCCGATCGTCAGCGCATAGTCGCGCAGCAGCCTGGCGCCGATGCCGTGAAACGTACCGGCCCAGGCCAGCGCGTCGGCGATGACGGACGCGTCTCGGCCCAGGACCTCGCCGGCGATGCGTTCGACCCGCCTGGCCATTTCGGTGGCGGCGCGGCGCGAGAATGTCATAAGCAGAATGCGTCTGGGATCAGCGCCCTTGACGATCAGATGCGCAACCCGGTGGGCGAGCGTGTTGGTCTTGCCGGAGCCGGCGCCGGCGATCACCAGCAGCGGCCCGGCGATCTGGCCGTCGCCATGTTCGACAGCGAGCCGCTGCTCGGCGTTGAGCTTCGCCAGATAGGCGGGCCGCAAGGACGAATCATTGATGGCGATGGTCATCGCCTATCAAGCATCGTTTCCGCTTTGTTCGCAACGGGCGGAAGTCGCCCTTACCGCCGTGGCGCGACACCCGTTGCCGCCGACTGGCGCCGCAAGGCGGCGCGTTCGTCGCCAGGCACCGGCAACGGATCGAAATTGTCAGGCACGTCCTTGATGATCTCCTTGGCGATGCGATAGGTCGCGTAAGCGAAAAGGCCGGTTATGAGCAGACGGATCATGGCGCGATCTCCTTTAGGCAACCAACCTCAGAGCCGCCGTTTGGTTCCAGCCGACGCGGTGTCGTTTGCGAGCGTGCAACCAAAGCTGAATCCTCTCGTTGCCTTCACGAGGGGAGGGCAAACGAAGGAGGTTGCCATGAAGAAGCTCCCTGTTCTGTTGGCCGTCGGCTTGGCGCTCGCCGCCTGCGACAACAATATCCAGCCGACCAAAGCACCCTTGCTCGACCATGCCCCGCAGTCGGATTCGGCGCCAAAGCCGGCGGCCGGCGGCGATCAGCCCGCGCAATGATCGTTTTAGCGGGACGACAAGGCTGAAGGTAGCCTTCGGGAGAAGAAGGCCGGCGCCGCTTGGGAGGTGAGCTGATAGCGCCGGCCAGGCGGATATCAGGTCCGCCGCAACAACCGAAGATAGCTGAGTCTCTCGCCTGCGTCATGAGGTGGGCCGCATCGACCTGCTTCATGACGGCGCTTCTGCACAAAACAACTTCGATGTCAGATGGCGTGCGGAACGAAACTCGACGGGAGGACCTCAGGCAATGGCCTTGCGCAGCACCGGGCCGCCGGCAATCCCGGCGTCCAGCTGGCACTGCGTCAGCGCCGCCTCGGCCATGATCCACTGCTTGAACAGTTCCACCTTGCGCGTGTAGGGCGCGGTGACCGGGCAGACGAAATACCAGCCGGCGGTGTTGGGGTGATGCACGGCAAACGGCGCCACCAGCCGCTCTGCGCGGATCTCGCTCGCCATATAGGCGCGGTTGGCGACTGCAAAGCCCATGCCGGCATTGGCCGCCTCATAGGACATCATGCAGGAATCGAAATAGATGCTCTTGGTCTCGCCGAGCACGGAACTCGCGCCGGCAAAACCCAGCCACGACTGCCAGTTCTGCGTGCAGGTGTCGGAATGCAGCAGCGTGAAATGCCTGAGGTCGTCGGGCGTCACCTTTGACGGCGGCCTATCGCCGAGAACCTCGTGGAACAGCTTCCTGCTGCACACCGGCGTCAAATCCTCCTTGAACAGCAGGTCCGCCTTGAGGTCGGGAAAGCTGCCGTCGCCATAGCGGATCTCGAGGTCGAACTCGGAGGTGGCGAACTCATTGGTGGCGTAGGAGGTCGAGACCCGCATTTCGATTTCGGGATATTGCCGCTGGAACAGCGGCAGGCGGGCAAACAGCCAGCGCGCCGCGAACGTCGGCAGCACCGAAATCTTCAGCACATGCGCCTGCGACTGTCCGGTCGCCTCCATGCTGGCCGCCACGATGCGCTCCAGCGCCTCGCGAACGCGCGAGACATAGGTCTCGCCCTCGGGCGTCAGCGACACCGCATTGCCGCCGCGCTGGAAGATCTTGAAGCGCAGCTGTTCCTCGAGGCTTTTGACGCGCTGGCTGACGGCGGAAGCAGTAATAAACTGCTCTTCGCCGGCGCGCGTGAAGTTACGGTGCCGGGCGGCACTTTCGACAATCTTCAGCGAATTGAGGTTGACCTGACTGAGCAGACGCACGCGTTTCGACCTTAAGCTGGGCTTACACTAGCACCAGCATTCCTAATTTTACAGGGGTGGGGAAATTAATCGACAGTTTACCAAGTGATGCCCCCATCCTGGAGAAGTAGAATGAACGCCCATACCATACCTGAACTGCGCTACGCGATGAGCCGAGAAGCCATTATCGGCCATGAGACGGCCTGGAAAGTGTCGGGTTTCGGCGTTGCGCAGTATCTGCATGGCTACGACCCGGCGCTGCTGGCGGCGATCGAAGAGGCGGCGTTGAAGCTCAAGGCCAGCCACGCCGTGCACAAGCACCTCGACCTTACCTTCATCACCGGCGCCGACCGTTTTATCCCGGAGATCAAGGAGTTGCTGCATGACAAGCTGCGCCTGGAACGTCTGTCCGACATGATGGGCACCAAGCTCGAGCCCTATCCGCTGTCGATCGTCGGCTCGACCGTCACTTTCATGAATCCCAAGGACGGCGCCGTCGATTGGCATTGCGACGGTGTCCCGGTCACCGAACTCATTCCGCTGTCGATCAGCAATCCGCTGGTCGGCGGCCATCTCGAAATCTACTGCGACGATTCCGAGACCGGCCGCGCCATCCTTGAATCCGGCCGCGAGATTCCGCGCAACCAGGTCATGCGCATCGACCACAAGATGAACTACGCCACGCTCGGCCAGTTTCTCGGCGTCCTGCACCGCACCGCGCCGATCCAGCTCGGCTCGCGCGTCACGCTGGTCCTCAACCAGCGCTCGGTGGCCAAGCCTTATGTCGACGACAATCGCATGTTCTATCTCGCAGCCGACAATGATCAAGATCGCGAATGGGTCAACGAACTGGCCGAAGACGTCTGGACGAACCAGCTGCCGGCCTATCGCCGCTTCGAGGAAGAGCGTCCGGTTGCGGCGGCGACCGATGCGCCGGTCCCGGGCGGATCAAGGGAATCATGGTAGCCAGAGCATAGAAGTGGACGCCGGTTTGGCCGTCGGTAACATCATGGTCGGCGATAAGGACAAGGCACCGTCGCGCCGATTCCGGGATGGATCCGGCTCGCCATCGGCCCTGGTCTTCGCCGCCGGCGCGGTCGCCCTGTGGTCGACCAACGCGCTGGTCGGCAAATCCCTGCTGGCCAGCCATCCGGTGTCGCTCGTGCAGTTGCTGCAATTTTGTGGAGCGGCTCTGGTGTTCGCCGTCATCCATCTGGCGAGCCGGAAGAGGGGCCTGCAAGACGCAGCCTTTTCCAAGGGTGCTGACGGCACCCTGGCGCCGGTCGCGGTCGGCTTTATTGGCCTGGTCGGCACTATGGTGCTGCAATACATCGCCTTTGCGTCCATGCCGGTGATCGAGGCCAATCTCGTCGCCTACACCTGGCCGCTGATGGTCGCGGCGGCGGTCATCGTGCTGGGCAAGCGGCAACGCCCCGCGCTGCTGGGTTTGACTGCCGTGCTTGGCTTTGTCGGCGTGGCGCTGGTGATCTCGGGTGGTCGCGGCCAGCCTTTTCTCCAGGGCAGCATCGTAGGCTATCTCGCTGCCTTCGGCTCGGCGCTGTGCATGGCCTTCTATTCGATTGCGGTCGCCCGCCTGGCCACACCGTCGGAGCGTTTGCTTTTGCCTTCGGCGTTGGTCGGCGTCGGCCTGACCTTACTGTGGTGTATTCACGACGGCGCAGCCTGGCCATCCAGTGAGCACCTCCTGCTTGGCCTCTATCTCGGTGCCGGTCCGATGGGGCTGGGATATTATTTCTGGTCGCGCGCCTTGAAGCTTGAAGGCGGCGGCAAGGTTGCGGTCATCGCCTATCTGACGCCGATCGCGTCGACGCTGCTGCTGACACTGTCGGGCGAAAGGCTGACGCTGACCGCGATAGCCGGTGCGGTCCTCGTCATCGGCAGCTGTATTGCGGTGGGCATAGAACGCTCGGAGGCTGAACATGCTTGACGACGATGAACGCCTCGCCAGACAGGAAGCATTCTGGCTGCTCAAGGAGTTCGGCGCCGAGGCGCCGCTCTATGCCGCCATGAAGGCCGAAAAGGCGATAGAGCAAAAAGATTTCGGCCGGTGCGCCCGCTGGAAGCGCATTCTGGAGATACTGGCCGACTCCAAACCTGCCGGGTCCGTGCAGTTGAAATCTGCTGGCGCGAAGTCGGCCGTTTCCAAGTATTAGATTTTCTAATTTGCAACGTTGCAACCTGTTGTGGAAACATCCTCCTGTTCCGATTCTTGATCGTTTATTGAGACTTAGCGACCCGTTGGGGGGTGCAGCTAGGTCGATACATCAAGAGAAGTCTTAAAAAAAGCCGGCAACTTCATGACCGGCGGGAGAAACAGAATTGCACACCATCGACAGCAAGACCGCTATTGAACTGACTGCTGACATCGTCTCAGCCTATGTCGGCAACAATCCTCTCCCTGCGTCCGGCCTGCCGGATCTGATCGCCAGCGTCAGCGCATCGGTGCGCAAGCTGGGCAGCATTGCCGCCGTGGAAAGCCCCGCGCTGAACCCCGCTGTCAATCCGAAGCGGTCGGTGTTTCCCGACCACATCGTCTGTCTGGAAGATGGCAAGAAATTCAAGTCGCTGAAGCGCCACTTGATGACTGACCATGGTCTCAGCCCGGAGGAATATCGTGGCAAATGGGGCTTGCCGTCGGACTATCCGATGGTGGCGCCGAACTACTCCGCGACCCGTTCGGCACTGGCCAAGTCTTCGGGCCTCGGCCGCAAGCCGGCCGTTCCGGCTGCCGCGGCCAAGGTGACGAAGCGCAAACCCAAAGCCTGAACCAGGCAGCCTCTTAAAGTCAGTCTGCAGTTAGCAGTGATGGACGGCGCGCTTTGGGCGCGCCGTCTTCATGCCTTATGCCCCCGCCAGCGCCCAGGCCCTTGCGAAGCGCCGCCCTCCCGTGCAAAAGCCCCGGCATGCTTATCATCAACGATCTTTCGCTCCGCATGGCCGGACGCTTGCTTCTCGATCATGCCTCGCTGACCTTGCCGGCCGGCACCAAGGCCGGCCTCGTCGGCCGCAACGGCACCGGCAAGACCACGCTGTTCAAGGCCATCACCGGCGACTTTCCCTCCGAGACCGGCTCGATCAGCCTGCCCAAAAACACCCGCATCGGCCAGGTGGCGCAGGAAGCACCCGGCACCGAGGAGCCGCTGATCGAGATCGTGCTCAAGGCCGATCTTGAGCGCACCGCGCTGCTCGAGGAGGAAAAGACCGCCACCGACGCGCACCGCATTGCCGATATCCATATGCGGCTGGCGGATATCGATGCGCATTCGGCGGAATCCCGCGCGGCCACCATCCTCGCCGGCCTCGGCTTCGACGACGCCGCGCAGAGACGGCCGGCCTCGTCCTTCTCCGGCGGCTGGCGCATGCGCGTCGCGCTTGCCGCGGTGCTGTTTGCCGAGCCCGACCTTCTGCTGCTCGACGAGCCGACCAACTATCTCGATCTCGAAGGAACGCTTTGGTTGGAAAACTACGTGTCGAAATATCCGCACACGGTGCTTCTGATCTCGCACGATCGCGACCTGCTCAACCGCGCCGTCAATTCCATCGTTCATCTCGACCAGAAGAAGCTGACCTTCTGGCGCGGCGGCTACGACCAGTTCGAGCGCCAGTACACCGAGCAGAAGGAGTTGCAGGAGAAGGGCCGTGTCAAGCAGGAAGCCGCGCGCAAACACATGGAGTCCTTCGTCGAACGCTTCCGCGCCAAGGCTTCGAAGGCGAGACAGGCGCAGTCGCGCATCAAGGCGCTGGAGAAGATGAAGCCGATCGCGGCGATCGTGAACGACACGGTGCGGCCGTTCTCTTTCCCCGAACCGGTGAAAACGGTGGCGTCGCCGATCATTGCCTTGAACAACGTCAATGTCGGCTACACCGAGGGCCAGCCGATCCTGAAGAAGATGACGCTGCGCATCGATGCCGACGACCGCATCGCGCTGCTCGGCGCCAACGGCAACGGCAAGTCGACCTTCGCCAAGCTCCTGTCCGGCCGGCTGAAGCAGGAAACCGGCACCATGACGGTGGCGCCGGGCCTGAAGGTGGCGATCTTTGCACAGCATCAGCTCGACGATCTCAGGCCTGATGAAAACGCCTACGAGCATGTCCGCCGGCTGATGCCGGAGGCGCCGGAATCCAAGGTACGTGGCCGCGTCGCCCAGTTCGGTCTCACCACCGAGAAGATGAACACCGCCGCCAAGGACCTGTCCGGCGGCGAGAAGGCGCGCCTGCTGATGGGCCTGTCGGCCTTTGAGGGGCCAAACTTGTTCATCCTCGACGAACCGACCAACCATTTGGACATCGACAGCCGCGAGTCCTTGATCCATGCGCTGAACGAGTTTCCCGGCGCCGTCATCCTGATCTCGCATGACCGCCATCTGCTGGAAGCGACCGCCGACCGGCTGTGGCTGGTCAAGGATGGTGCGGTCAACCCGTATGACGGCGACCTTGAGGACTACAAGACGCTGGTCACCGGCGTGTCCGGCGATCGACGCGGCAAGCGCGAGGCCGAGAAGGCATCCAAGGCCGATCGCCGCCGCGATGCCGCGGCGCGCCGCGCCGCCTTCGAGCCGCTGGCCAAGGAAATCCGCGCCACCGAAGCGCTGATGGACCGCATCCGCAAGCGCATCGACCTGATCGAGGACGAACTCGCCAATCCGGCCGTCTACGAAAAGGATCCGTCGACGGCGACCCGGCTCGCCAAGGAGCGCTCGCAACTGGCCCAGCAGCTTGCCGGTCACGAGGAAAAGTGGCTGACCATGTCGGCGGAGTATGAAGAGGGCACGGCGGAGTAAAGCGGCCGGTTGCGCCCAGTCGCATGATGAAAGGCCAGCGAACGCCGGGACGCTGCAAAGCAGCGGGGGATCCAACAGGGGGCTGAAAAGCCTTCGGCACCGAGGCTCTTGCTACGGCTTCTCTTACGCACCCGGGCGACGCGGCCCGGTGTTTATTGCCGTCTTCGGCGTCGAGAAGCGGACCGTAATTTGGCTCGCGCGGATCACCAAACGAGCTCCTGCTTTCAGGCGGCTTTCCGCTGAACTTTCCACGTCTCGTGCCGCTTCCCCCATGCCGACATTGCGGTCACGGCATCGTTCAGGCTGAAGCCCAGTGGCGTCACCGAATATTCCACGCGCGGCGGTACCTGGTCATAGGCGCGTCGGCTGACAAGCCCGTCGGCCTCCATCTGTCGCAATTGTTGCGCGAGCATCTTCTCACTGATCCCCGACAACCGCCGGTGCAATTCGGCGAAGCGGTGAGGCCGCAGGTGCAATTCCCACAACAACGAGGTTTTCCACTTTCCGCCGATTGCCTGCATCGCGGCAGCAAAGCCGCAGCTGTCTGTTTCCTTGCTCCTCATGTGACTACTCCTGACATGATTCCAATAACTTACCTCAAGGTGCGTACTTCTCAACGCAGGAAGAATATATATCTTCAGATTAGCGCGCCAAAGACAAACCAGCTATCGCTATCGGAGAAATCGTCATGAAATCCAATGTCTGCGTGCTCGGCGCGGGCCGCATGGGCTCGTCCATTGTTCGAACGTTGCTCGACCGAAATTATCCAACATCGGTGTGGAATCGTACTGCGGCCAGGTGCCAGCCCCTAGGTATTCTTGGTGCGAGGGTAGCCTCTTCAGTCGAGGATGGAATCCGGTCGGCCGATGTCGTGATCATAAATGTTCTGGATTATGCCGCTAGCGATGCGCTGCTCAAGCAGCGCAGTGTTGCTTCGGCACTGGCCGGCAAAGCCATCGTGCAACTCACCTCCGGCTCCGCGCGCTTGGCACGGGAGGAAGCGCGCTGGATAGAAGCGCATGGCGCCAGCTATCTGGACGGGGCGATCCTGGCGACCCCGGATTTTATCGGCAAACCCGACACAGCATTGCTTTATTCAGGCTCCCGCGCCGTCTACGAAACGAACAAGACCCTGCTCTTTGCGCTTGGCGGCGGCACAAGTTATGTCGGCGAGGTGCCGGGCCAGGCCTCCGCGCTTGATACCGCGCTGCTCACGCAGATGTGGGGCGGGCTCTTTGGCGCGCTCCAGGGCATGGCTGTCGCCGAGGCCGAAGGTCTCGATCTGGAGACGTTCAGGAGCCATCTGACTGCATTCAAGCCGGTTGTCGATGCCGCCTTGTTCGATGTGGTTGACCGGACGAAGGCGCGCCGTTTTGCCGGCGACGACGCAACGCTCGCGTCATTGGGCGCCCACTACAGCGCCTTCCGGCATCTGCTCGAAGCATGCCAGGAACGAGGTCTCGACGCTGCCATGCCGCGCGCCATGGACGCAATTTTCCAGCAGGCGCTTTCTGGCGGGCGCGCAGATGATGATTTTGCATCTCTCTCGCCCCTGTTCGGAAATAGTTCGCCGCATCATGGCAGGGAGCCTGCGAATGCGTGATGGCAAGACCAGGCGACGGGCGACCTGCTCGTGTCGCGGGGTGGAACTGGTGCTCGCCGGGGAGCCTCGGCGCGTCTATGCCTGCAGCTGCCTGGAATGCCAGAGATGCACGGGCGCAGCGTTCTCATACCGAGCCATTTATGACGACTCCGCCATAGTCGACCGAAAAGGCGAGACGAAATCCTGGCGACGAAACGGCTCGTCAGGGCAATGGCTGGAGCAGACATTTTGCACCACATGCGGATCGATCGTCTTCATGCGTGCCGAAGGCCTGACGGAAGCGCTGTCGGTATCTGTCGGCTGTCTGGAGGACCTGGAATTTCTGCCTCCGGCAATTCTTCATTGGCCCAACAGGAAGCACAAATGGCTCTGCCTGGAAGGCGTGCCCCAGGCAGAAGCCTCCTGAGGCAGATAGCTGACCGGCCCAGTCTTGGGTGGCGATCGGCTTGGCAGTGTCCTTGCCTTCTTCCCCAGGGGAGAAGGCAAGGGGCATTGCTCGCAGAGGCAAAGCGGTGCGCCACTTCTGGCCCTACACGCCGCCCGCGAAACCCGCTAAAAACCCCGCATGAACCAGCACGCCAAGCTCAGAATCGGCCACTCCACCTGTCCGCATGATTGCCCTTCGACCTGCGCGCTCGAGGTCGAACTGCTCGATGGCAACCGCATCGGCCGTGTCCATGGCGCCAAGTCCAATACGTATACGGCTGGTGTGGTCTGCGCCAAGGTCGCGCGCTATGCCGACCGTGTCCACCATCCCGACCGGCTGCTGAAGCCGCTTGTTCGCGCCGGGGCCAAGGGCGCCGGCGTCTGGAAGGAATCCAGCTGGGAAGCGGCACTCGACCTCGTCGCCGAGAAATTCATCGCGGCCGAGAAAAAATACGGCTCCGAGACCGTCTGGCCTTATTTCTATGCCGGCACGATGGGGCTAGTGCAGCGCGACGGCATCGACCGGCTGCGCCATGCGAAAAAATACTCCGGCTTCTTCGGCTCGATCTGCACCAATCTGGCCTGGACCGGCTGGATGATGGGAGCGGGCGCCTTGCGCGGTCCCGATCCGCGCGAGATGGCGAAGTCCGACTGCGTGGTGATCTGGGGCACCAATGCCGTGGTCACGCAGGTCAATGTCATGACCCACGCCATCAAGGCGCGGAAGGAGCGTGGCGCCAGGGTCGTCGTTATCGACGTCTACGAGAACGCGACGATGAAGCAGGCCGATATGGGCCTTGTGCTGAAGCCCGGCACCGATGGCGCGCTGGCTTGCGCGGTCATGCATGTGCTGTTCAGGGAAGGCATGGCCGACCGCGCCTATCTCGAAAGATACACCGACGATCCGAAGGGGCTGGAAGCGCATCTGGAGACGCGCACGCCGGAATGGGCGTCCGCCATCACCGGTCTTGCCGTCACCGAGATCGAGGCTTTCGCACGCCTCGTCGGCACGACGAGGAAAACCTATTTCCGCCTCGGCTATGGCTTTGCCCGCCAGCGCAACGGCGCGGTCAACATGCACGCGGCATCCTGCATCGCCGCCGTCACCGGCGCCTGGCAATATGAGGGTGGCGGCGCCTTCCATTCCAATTCCGGCATCTTCAAGCTCAACCAGGATGTGCTGGAAGGCACCGCGATGCGCGATCCCAATATTCGCCATCTCGACCAGTCGCGCATCGGTCCGGTGCTGACCGGCGCAGCGGACGCGCTTTACGGTGGCCCGCCGGTGACGGCGATGCTGATCCAGAACACCAACCCGGTGAATGTCGCACCCGAGCAGCGGCTGGTGAAACATGGTTTTCTCCGTGATGACCTGTTCACCTGCGTGCACGAACAGTTCATGACCGACACGGCAAAGCTTGCCGATGTCGTGCTACCGGCAACGATGTTCCTCGAGCATGATGACGTCTACAAGGGCGGTGGCAACCAGCACATCACGCTCGGTCCCAAGCTGATCGAACCGCCGGAAGGGCCGCGCACCAACCACTTCGTCATCGAGCAATTGGCGCAGCGTCTCGGCGTCTCCGACCGGCCGGGCTTTGGCCTGACCGAGCAGCAGCATATCGACATCATCCTCGGCAAGCGCGGGCTGGGCTCCTTCGCCAGCCTCAAGGAAGACAAATGGGTCGACCTGCAGCCGGATTTCGAGGCGGCGCATTTCATCGATGGTTTCGGCCATGCCGACAAGAAATTTCACTTCCGCGCCAACTGGAGCGGGCAGGCGGCGCCCAACCGGCCGCCGAAAAGCATGGGCCTGTTCGGGCCGGTGGCGGAACTCCCCGAATTCCCCGACCATGTCGACCTGATCGAGGTCGCGAATGCCGAGCATCCGTTCCGGCTGACGACATCACCGGCGCGCAATTTTCTCAATTCGACATTCGCCGAGACACCGGTGTCGAGAGCCAAGGAAGGCCGGCCGGAACTCCTGTTGCATCCGGACGACGCTGCCGCGCTTGGCTTGGACGACGGCGACCGTATCGAGGTCGGCAACCGGCGCGGCGAGGTGGTGCTGCACGCAAAGCTGTTCGATGGCATCAAGCGCGGCGTGGTGATCGCCGAGGGCATCTGGCCAAACAGCGCCCATGAGCGTGGCGAAGGCATCAATGTGCTCACCGGCGCCGACGCACCAGCGCCCTATGGCGGTGCGGCCTTCCACGACAACAAGGTCTGGCTGCGGCCGGCGGGCTGAAGCAATTCCAGGAAAAGTGTGAGCGGTTTCCGTCCGGAATTGCATAGAAGTGACTGGCTATCCCGGCAGAGGCACCGTCAGCCCCACCTTGACACGGTCCATGGCAACGAAGGTGCGGAATTTTCGGACATTCTTGCTGTCGAAGAACAGTCTGCGCGTCAGCGCTTCATAGGCGCCCATGTCGGCCGCGGTGATGACTAGGATGAAGTCGGCCTCGCCGGTGACGTAGTAGCATTGCTGCACTTCGGGCTCTGCCGAGAATTGCCGCTTGGCCGCGTCGATCAGGTCCGAGCGTTCGCTCTCCAGTTCCACTTCGACGAAGATGGTGATGGGATGGCCGACCGCCGCCGGGTCGACCACGGCGACATTGCCCGCAATGACGCCGGACTGTTCCATGCGCTTGATGCGCCGCTGCACCGCCGGCGCCGACAGGTTGACGGCTTCGCCGATCAGCCGCTGCGGCGTCGTGTTGTCCCGCTGCAGGATGGCAAGGATGGCGAGGTCGAAACTGTCGAGCGAAGGCGATCGAGGCAAAGCGCTATCCTGGCGAAACAAACTTGCATTTCGAAGCGCCAATAACAGCGCTATTTGCGCCTCGGCTGCAATATGATTTCGTCACACCCAAAGGAGGCCACCCGTGTTCCTGCTCAACAGCAATGCCTTGCACCGCCGGCCGCTCGATCCGGTCGATGCCGAAACGCTGGGGAATGCCGGTGCCGATACGGTCGAGCGCTTTCTTGCCCATCGCGACAATCACCTCGCAACTCCGTTGCATGCATTGCCGACGCTGGCCGGCGAACTCGGCCTCGGCGCCGTCCACATCAAGGATGAAGGCTTTCGCCTCGGTCTCGGCAGTTTCAAGGCGCTCGGCGGCGCCTATGCCGTTTTTCGACTGGTGCTGGAGGAGGCGAGCCGATCGCTTCATCGGCCCGTTGACGTGGCCGATCTCAACCGGTTCGACGTCCGGGCGGTCGCTGCCGGCATGACGGTTGCCTGCGCCACCGACGGCAATCATGGCCGCTCGGTCGCGCAAGGTGCACAGTTGGTTGGCGCGAAAGCGGCAATCTTCGTTCACGCCGGCGTCAGCGAGGCGCGCATTGCAGCAATAGCCCGCTATGGCGCCGAGATGATCCGCGTCGACGGCAATTATGACGACTCGGTCAGGCAGGCCGCCGAGGTTTCAGCGGAGCAAGGCTGGACCGTGGTGTCCGACACCTCCTGGCCGGGCTACGAGCGCATCCCCGGTCTGGTCATGCAGGGCTATACGGCGATCGTGCGCGAAGCGTTGGGCCAGTTGCCGCAGCCGCCGACCCATGTCTTCGTGCAGGCCGGTGTCGGCGGTATTGCCGCCGCCCTGGCCGGCCATCTCGCCATCGTGCTCGGTGACGCCAGGCCGACCTTCATCGTCGTCGAGCCGGCCCGCGCCGCCTGCGTTGTCGCAGCCGCCCGGGCGGGCCACGTGGTCAAGGTCGCACACGATCAGCCGACGGTGATGGCGATGCTCGAATGCTACGAGGCCTCGCAAGTTGCCTGGCGCGTTCTGGCGCGGGTTGCCGATGCCTTCATGACAGTGGATGAGGAGGAGGCGGTCGCGGTGATGCGGCGGCTGGCACGGCCGGCTGGCAATGATCCAGTGATCGTCGCCGGCGAAAGCGGCGGCGTCGGTCTGGCCGGGCTGATCCGGGCGGTGGCCGACCACAAGGCCGCGCTCGGGCTCGACGACAAATCCCGCGTGCTGCTGATCAACACCGAAGGCGCCACAGACCCGCATCGCTATACCGAGCTGGTCGGGCAGAGCCCCGCCGATGTGCTGGCCGGCAAGCTGAAGGCCGAGGCATAGCCATGATCGGGATCGATGCACAGCGTCTGCTTGGCCGCATCCGGGAACTCGGCGCCGTTGGCCGCGACAGTGAGGATAGGCTGATCCGGCTCGCCGCCTCCGACACAGACAGACAGGGCCGTGACCTCTTTGTCGGCTGGCTCAGGCAGGCCGGGCTGGAAGTCGCCATCGACCGGGTCGGTAATATCTTCGGCATCTGGCAAAGCCCCGACAATGCCGGGCAGGCGCCGCTGCTCATCGGTTCGCATATCGACACCGTTATCGATGCCGGCATCTATGATGGATGCTACGGCGTGCTGGCCGGGCTGGAGGTGATCGAGACGCTGCAGGCTTCGGGCTTTTCGCCGTCGCGCCCGGTCGCGGTCGCCGCTTTCACCAATGAGGAAGGCGTGCGCTACACGCCTGACATGATGGGCTCGCTATGCCATGCCGGTGGCGTCAGCGCCGAGGCCGTGCTGGCCGCCATCGGCACGGATGGCAGCGTGCTCGGCCAGGAGCTCGCCCGCATCGGCTATGCCGGCGACCGCGAACCCGGCTTCCTCAAGCCGCATGCCTATCTCGAACTTCATATCGAGCAAGGGCCGGTGCTGGAGCGTGAAGGCGTGCCGATCGGCGCGGTCGAGAATTTGCAAGGCATTTCCTGGCAGCGCATCACCATCGACGGCGCCGCCAACCATGCCGGCACCACGCCGATGTCGATGCGCAGCGACGCCGGCCACGCCGCCGCCCGCATCATCACCTTCCTGCACGATCGGGCCAGGGCTTCAAATGGGCCAACCGTGGCCACGGTCGGCACGATGCGCTTCGAACCCAACGCCATCAACGTCATTCCCGCGCGCGCCGTCTTCACCATCGACCTGCGCGATCCCGACGAACAGCGCCTGCAGGCGCATGAGGCGGCCCTTGCTGCCTATCTCGAGGAGCTTGAGGTTTCGGAGAACGTATCGATCTCGGTCGAGCGGCTCGCCCGCTTCGAACCGGTGCTGTTCGACATCGGCATCGTCGAACTGATCGAGGCGGCCGCGAAGAACCGCGGTCTCGGCGTCAGGCGCATGACATCGGGCGCCGGCCATGACGCGCAGATGATGGCCCGCCTCGCGCCGGCGGCAATGATCTTCGTGCCGAGCGCCGGTGGCATCAGCCACAATTCGCGCGAACACACTGAAGATGCCGAGCTTGTCGCCGGCGCCAACATCCTGCTTGATGTCGCCAGTGAGCTTGCAAAAGAGGTCGGGGAGAAAAATGGCTGAACTCGATCGTGATGCGCTGAAGCGGGAGATGACGGGCTGGCGGCGCGATTTGCACGCGCACCCCGAGTTCGGTTTCGAGGAAAAGCGCACCGCTGGCTTTGTCGCCGCGAAGCTGCGCGAATTCGGGCTGGACGACGTTGCAGAGGGGGTCGGCGGCACCGGCATCGTCGGCACGTTGAAGCGCGGCAGCGGCAACCGGGCGATTGCGCTCAGGGCCGACATGGATGCGCTGCGGATCACCGAGCAGTCCGCGACAGCCTATGGCTCGCAGAACCCCGGCATCATGCATGCCTGCGGCCATGACGGCCACACCACCATGCTGCTCGGCGCGGCAAAGCTGCTCGCCGCCGAGGGCGGTTTCGACGGCACCGTGCGTTTCGTTTTCCAGCCGGCCGAGGAGTGGGGCAAGGGCGCGCTGGCAATGCTCGATGACGGGCTGCTGCAGCGCTTCCCCTTCGACGAGATCTTTGGCCTGCACAACATGCCGGGCCTGCCCATTGGACATTTCGAGACCCGTGCCGGCCCGTTCATGTCGGCGGAGGACAATTTCGAGATCGTGCTCAAGGGGATCGGCGGCCATGCGGCGCGGCCACATTCCGGGAACGAGACGCTGGTCGCCGCCTGCGCGCTGGTCACCAATCTGCAGACCATCGTCTCGCGCCGGCTGAGCCCGGCCGACATTTCGGTGGTTTCGGTGACCGAACTGATCACCGACGGCACCCGCAACGCATTGCCCGGCCTCGCCCGCATCCTCGGTGACGCCCGCAGTTTTCGTCCCGAGGTCAGCGCCGAGATCGAGCGCCAGATGCGGGTCATCACAGCGGGTACCGCCGCCGCCTACAATGTCACCGCCGACGTGACCTATAGCAGGGAATTCGTGCCGCTGCAGAACGATGCCGACCTGGTGGACGCGGCCTTTGTCGCCGCAAGGCGCGTGCTGGCCTATGGCGCCGCCAGCATCGCGGCGGAGCCGATGACCGCCTCGGAGGATTTCGCCCGCTTCCTCGATCACGTACCGGGCTGCTTCGTCTTTCTCGGCAATGGCGAGACCTCGCCGCCGCTGCACAATTCCAGCTACGACTTCAACGATGACGGGCTGTTGCACGGCACGGATTTCCATATCGCGATCGTCAGGCAAAGACTGGGCGGCGCGATCGGGAAGTGACGCCTGATCGCCTTCGCAACTGGCCCAAGCGGCACTGCTATCGCCAGCCAGATGCCGGGTTTAGCGAGATTGCCTGTTGCCGGAGATCGCACGCCGATGACCAGGGTTTCGCTTCTGGGAATACCACATGACGAGAACTCGTCCTATCTCAAGGGCGCGGCTGCAGCGCCGGCCCTGATCCGGCGCGAACTCAAAAGCGACGCGCACAGCTCGTGGAGCGAAACCGGCTTCGATGTGGCGGACAGTTTCGTCGACCACGGCGACATCGACTTTTCAGGCGCCGGCGATCCGTGGGAGCGAATCGAGGCCGAGGTCGGCCGCGCGCTGGATGCCGGCCACCCGTTGATCAGCCTCGGCGGCGATCATGCCATCGCCTGGCCGGTGCTGCGTGCCGTGCGCCGCCGCCATGCCAGGCTAACGATCGTCCAGATCGACGCCCATCCCGACATCTACGATGCCTATCAGGGCAACAGGCGGTCCCACACCTCGTCCTTCGCGCGCATCCTGGAGGAGGGGCTGGCTGACCGGCTGATCCAGATCGGCTTGCGCACCCTCAATGATGAGCTTCGTGACCAGCTCAAGCGCTTCGGCGTCGAAATGATCGAGGCGCGGCATTTCAGCGAGGATCTGCAGCTCGATCTCAAGACGCCGGTCTATCTCTCGATCGATCTCGACGGCCTCGACCCGGCTTGTGCGCCCGGCGTGTCGCACCGCGAACCCGGTGGTCTTACAACCCGGCAAGTGATCAACCTGATCCAGCGGATCGACCAGCCCATCGTCGGCGCCGATGTCGTCGAATACAATGCAAGCCAGGACGTCTCCAATCTCACCGCGCTGGTTGCCGCCAAGCTGGTCAAGGAGATCGCCGGCATGATGCTCAAGACGCATGGCGCCGGCTGAATCAATCTGGCAGGGCGGCATAGTAGATCATTGTTGCGACTCGCATTTCCAGTGAAAGCCGCCATGCCGCATCCATTGAAAATAGCCATAGCCGGTGCGCTCGGCCGCATGGGCAGGGAGATGGCGCTGGCCGTCGAGACCGATCCCAGGCTGGCGCTCGTCGCCCGCTTTCACAGGCCGGGCAGCATCGGTGAGGGGCTGGTCGAGCGCGACGAAGCACTGGCGCTTGCGGATGTCGTCATCGATTTCACCACGCCTGCGGCCTCCGTCGATCTTGCACAAGCTTGCGCGGCCCGCGGCGGCCCGGCGCTGGTCATCGGCTCGACCGGCTTCGAGCCGGCCGATCTCGCCGCCATCGCTACTGCTTCGAACTCCGTCGCCATCGTTCGCTCCGGCAGCTACTCGCTCGGGCTCAGCATGCTGACCGGGCTGGTCGAGCAGGCGGCGCGAGCACTTGGTCCCGACACCGACATCGAAATCCTGGAAGCGCATCACCGCATGAAGGTCGACGCACCGTCGGGCACGGCGCTGATACTGGGCGAGGCGGCCGCTCGCGGACATGGCGTCAGGCTGGACGATGTGGCGAAACGCATCCGCGACGGCGTTACAGGTCCACGCCCTGCCGGCGAGATCGGCTTTGCCGTGCTGCGCGGCGGCAGCATCGTCGGCGAGCACAGCGTGAGCTTGCTGGCCGAGGGCGAGACGCTCACGCTTTCCCATTCGGCCGCCGACCGCTCGATGTTCGCGCGCGGCGCCATTGCGGCAGCACGCTGGGTCGCCGTCCGGCCGCCCCGCGAATACGACATGCGCGACGTACTGGGCTTCACGACCTTTTGAGATGCAAGCGTAACGCAACGAGGGGCGTTGCGAGGTCGGAGCCGTATAGAGAATAGAATATAGCAACAACTACGCCATTTCGCGCCTTCCTAGACCGAACCGAACGGTTCGGTTCGCACATTTTTGTGATTGGCAATGGCAGCAACGCACACCCATTTCGGGGTGGTCCGAGCGACGCGAATTCCTCCCAAGGCACGCCACTTGACGGACAGAACTGAAAAATCTGGATTACCTGAAATGACCAAGATCGCACTTACCGCTGCTGCCATCCTCCTTGCCACCGGCACCGCTTTCGCAGGCAGCGACCACTACGGCTCCGACAGCGTCAACCAGCCTGCTGTAACAGCGCCCGCCGGCAACATCGATCACAATTATACCGCCTCGATCCGCAAGCCGGCCAGCCTCGGCGATTTCACGATCAAGGGCGACTCGAACCAGCCGGAATCCGGCCAGGGCATCTGGGGTCGTTGATTTTCTGAGAAATCTACGACCACAAAGAGCGGTGGGCCCGGCCCACCGCTCTTGTTTTTATGCAATCGACTCGGGGCCGCAAAGATCTTGAATCAATCCGCCAGCAATTGGTCCTATCTCCTTGTTTGACCGTGGTCTTTTCAAAACACGGTTTGCGGCTGTCACCTGCGGCTAGCCCGTTAGGCAGCTTGGTCTAGCTTAGATCCTTCGGCTTGATGCAATGCGTCAACCGGGCCGCGCCGAAGCCGAGATCCGCCCAGTCGCCGTCGATGACAAAGCGGGCAAGGGCGCCGGTCGGGAATTTCTCTTCAAGTTTCCTGAGAGCAGCCACACCCGATCGCGGACCGGCGAGCCGGCGGGCAAAGTCCTCCAGGCCGGGATTATGGCCGAGCACCAGGAGACAGCTAGCCGATGCGACTGCCTGCTGCAGCTCGGCCAGAATGTCGCCAGCCGTGGCTTCGAAAAGCGCCTCGGCGAACTCCACCGTTACGCTCGCCGACAGTTCCGCCGAGACCAGCCGCCATGTCTCGCGCGTACGCAGCGCCGGCGACACCAGCGCCAGGTCAGGCAGCCAACTGCGCCGGGCCAGTTCGCGCCCCATCAGCGGCGCCGTCTTCAGCCCGCGCGGCCCGAGCGGCCGGTCGAAATCAGCAAGCGCCGGGTCGTCCCAGCTCGACTTGGCGTGGCGCAGCAGGAGCAATTGTCTCGGTGTCGCCATGTCGGCCTACGGCGTGATCCGCGCCAGATGTTCGAGATCGCGTTCTTCGCGCAGCGGGTCGGGCGCCATCACCACGGAAGTTCCGTTTTCGGCATCGTCGGCGAAATGCGCCAGCACGGTGCGGCCGCCTTCCATGTGCGCCTTGCCGTCGGCGACCAGCCCGAGTGCCAGCGCATAAAGCCGGTGCTCGGCCTTCAGCACTCTGGCGGCCAGCGTGTCTTCGTTGTCGCCGACCATCACCGGCACCGCTGCCTGCGCGATGATCGGGCCGTCATCCATCTCTGATGTGACGAAATGCACCGTGCAGCCATGAATGCGAATGCCGGCGCGCAGGGCGCGCGCATGCGTATCGAGCCCTTTGAAGGCCGGCAGCAGGGCAGGGTGGATGTTGAGCATGCGCCCTTGCCACTTCTCGACCAGGCCGCGGGAGAGAATGCGCAGATAGCCGGCCAGCGCCACGATCTCGGCATTGAACGCAATCAGCGCGGCGTCGATCGCCGCATCATGGGCTTCCTTGCTGGCATGGTCGGCGCGCACGATGACCTTGGTCGGGATACCGCGCGCGGCCGCGATGCCGAGGCCGGCGGCGTTGGCCCGGTCGGAAATGACGCCAACGATCTCGGCGGGATAGGCCGGGTCGCTCGCCGCCGCGATTAGCGCCGTCATGTTCGAGCCGCGTCCCGAGATCAAAACAACCGTGCGTTTCCTGCTCATAGGCCGATCGAGCCCCGATAGATAACGCCGGCGTCGCGGCGCGGCACGATGCGGCCGATCGGCGTCACCGTCTCGCCGGCCTCCTGCAGCACGGCTGCGACCTGTGCGGCCTGGCCGGAGGCGACGACGAGGATCATGCCGATACCGCAGTTGAAGGTGCGCATCATCTCCTCCGGCGCCACGCCGCCAGTCTTCGCCAGCCAGGAAAACACCTGCGGCACATCGATGGCATTGAGATCGAGCTCTGCGGAAAAGTCCTTTGGCAGGACGCGCGGGATGTTTTCGGGGAAACCGCCGCCGGTGATGTGGGCCAGCGCCTTGATGCCGTGCGTGCCACGGATCGCTTTGAGGACCGACTTCACATAGATGCGGGTCGGCTCGAGCAGCGCCTCTGCCAGCGTCGCCTCATCGTTGAACGGCGCCGGATCGCCCCAGGCAAGACCGCTGACGCCAACGATGCGGCGCACCAGCGAAAAGCCATTCGAATGCAGGCCCGAGGAAGCCAGGCCAAGCAGCACGTCGCCTTCGACGATATCGTCGGTCGGCAGCAACTGGCCGCGTTCGGCAGCACCGACGGCGAAACCGGCCAGGTCGTAATCCTTGTCGTGATACATGCCGGGCATTTCGGCCGTCTCGCCGCCGATCAGCGCGCAGCCGGCCTGTCGGCAGCCGATTGCTATGCCGCCGACGATTGCCGCCCCCTGGTCGGGGTCGAGCTTGCCGGTGGCGAAATAGTCGAGGAAGAACAGTGGCTCGGCGCCCTGCACGACGATGTCGTTGACGCACATGGCGACGAGGTCGATGCCGATCGTGTCGTGCTTGCCGGCATCGATGGCGATCTTCAGCTTGGTGCCGACGCCGTCATTGGCGGCAACCAGCACCGGATCCGTGAAACCCGCCGCCTTGAGGTCGAACAGGCCGCCAAAACCGCCGATCTCGCCATCGGCGCCCGGCCGGCGCGTCGCGCGCACCAGCGGCTTGATCTTCTCGACCATGAGGTTGCCGGCATCGATGTCGACGCCCGCCTCGGCATAGGTGAGCCCGTTCTTGCGCTTGGCCCGGTCGCCCTTGCTCATCGTCGGCGCATCCCTGTTTCCCTCGGCGGCTCTTCGCATGAATGGTTTCGGGGGGCAAGGATGACGACAGGATACCGGGCTTTTGCCCAAGATAAATACGTGGACAGTCGCCCCTTCACCGCTGGTCCTTGCACCCACAATCCAACTCCATCATCTATCTGCAGAATAAGCATGGCGGGACATGCCTTTGACCATTCCCAACCTCATCACCATCCTGCGCTTCGTGCTGGTTCCGGCCGTCGTACTGGCGATGCTGAACATGCGCTGGGACTGGGCCTTTGCCGGCTTTCTCGTTGCAGGCATTTCCGATGGCGTCGACGGCTTCATCGCCCGCCGCTTCAACCAGCAATCGAGACTAGGCGCCTATCTCGATCCGATGGCCGACAAGGTGCTTCTGGTCTCGGTGTTCGTGGTCATGGGCTTCATCGGGAAATTGCCGCTGTGGCTGGTGGTGACCATGGTGTCACGCGATGCGCTGATCATCTGCGCCGTGCTCTTGTCCACGGTCATGGCGCATCCGGTCGAGATGAAGCCGCTCTATGTGTCGAAGGCCAACACCGCCGCCCAGATCGTGCTGGCGCCGTGTGCTGGGCGAACTTGCCCTTGGCCTCCGCCTCGACCCGCTCAGGCCTGCGCTCATATTGCTGTCCGGGGTCTTGACCGTGGCTTCGGCCGCGGCCTATCTCGTGGCTTGGCTGAGGCATATGAGCGGCTATGGCGAAGGCTCCACCCCGGGTAGTTGACAAGAATGCCGCGACTGCCGCGTTAGCAGACGCGGCTGCGTCCCTGGCGTTTCGCCGCCAGATTTTCTTCTGGCTGGGCACGGCAATCTTCCTGGCGCTGTTCCTCTACATTTTTTCCAGCATCCTGTTGCCGTTCGTTGCCGGCATGGTGCTGGCCTATTTTCTCGACCCGGTCGCCGACCGGCTGCAACGCCTCGGCCTCTCCCGGCTGATGGCGACGGTGGTCATCCTGATTGCCTTCATCGTCCTTTTGGTGCTGGCCTTCGTCATCCTGGTTCCGGTACTGGCCACGCAGATGGCCGATTTCGCCAGCAAGCTGCCGGAATATCTGACCCGGCTGCAGTCGCTGATCACCAGCTTCGATCCGAAATGGCTGGAGCAGAAATTCGGCGTCAATGCCAATGGCCTGCGCGACGGGCTGAATTCGCTGCTCACTTCCGGTTTCGGCCTGCTGAGCACCGTCTTCACCTCGATCTGGAGTTCCGGCGTTGCTCTGGTGTCGGTGGTCAGCCTGTTCGTGGTCACTCCGGTTGTCGCTTTCTACATGCTGCTCGACTGGGATCGCATGGTGGCGGTCGTCGACAGCTGGGTGCCGCGTGATTATGTCGGGACGGTCAGGGCGATCTCCAGGGACATCAACACCGCGACCGCCGGCTTCGTGCGCGGCCAGGGCACGCTGTGCCTGGTGCTCGGCGGCATGTATGCCACCGGCCTGACGCTGACCGGGCTGAATTTCGCCATCCTCATCGGCCTCTTCGCCGGGCTGATCTCGTTTATCCCTTATGTCGGCTCGCTGACCGGACTGGTCCTGGCCGTCGGGGTCGCCTTCGTCCAGTTCTGGCCGGACTGGACCATGATCGTTGCTGTCGCGGTGGTCTTCTTCATCGGCCAGTTCATCGAGGGCAACATCCTCCAGCCGAGGCTGGTCGGAAAAAGCGTCGGCCTACACCCGGTCTGGCTGATGTTTGCGCTGTTCGCTTTCGGCGCCCTGTTCGGCTTCGTCGGCCTTTTGATCGCCGTTCCTGCTTCGGCGGCGGTTGCCGTGCTGGTGCGGTTTGCCATTGCCCGCTATCTCGAATCGCCTCTCTACAAGGGACACTCCACCGAGCCCGTCCCGCCGCTGCCCGCCGCTCGCGGCGGGGGCCACCGGTCGCCGCGCGGCTGAACGTGACGGATCATAAGACCGAACCGCCGCGCCAGCTGCCGCTCGACCTTGGCCACGGCACCGGCTACTCGCGCGACGAACTGGTGGTGTCGGCCACCAACCGCGAGGCGGCAGCCCTTGTCGACCGCTGGCCGGACTGGCCGTCGCCGGTAATCGTGCTCGCCGGCCCGGCCGGTTCCGGCAAGACACATCTGGGTTCGATCTGGCAAGCGCGGGCCAACGCTGTGGCGGTCGATACCCAGCGCATCGGCAATGCCATCACCGGGCTTGGCGGCAGGCCGGCGCTGATCGACGATGTCGACAAGACAGCCATCGACGAGGCGGGCCTGTTCCATCTCATCAATGAAGTGCGCGGCGCCGGGGCCACCTTGCTGTTGACGGCGCGGCGCTTCCCCGCCGCCTGGAGGGTGACGTTGCCCGATCTCGCCTCGCGGCTGAAGGCGGCGGCAACGGTCGAGATCCATGAGCCGGACGATTTGCTTCTGGCTGGTGTCATCACCAAACTCTTCGCCGACCGCCAGGTCGAGGTCGAGCCGCATGTCGTGCAATATCTGGTGCGCCGCATCGAGCGCTCACTGGCCACCGCCATGCGCGTGGTCGAACGCCTCGACCGCACCGCGCTCGAGCGCAAGACGCCGATCACCAGGGCGCTCGCCGCCGAAACCGTCAGCGCAATGGACGAAGGGCAGGGCGAGTTCGAGGTTTAGATCCTGCTGCAATTCCCTGGACGGCGATTGTCGATCCCGCCCGTGCGACGTTTTCAAAACATGCATGGTGACATCACCTGAAATAATATGATACTTTCAATCAATGACATCGGAGCGATATCAATGCCTGCAGTGACCGTCCGAAATCTTCCGGAAGCGACCCACCGAGCTCTGCGTGTACGGGCGGCCTTGCACGGTCGCAGCACCGAGGCCGAGATACGCGACATTCTGGAAAACGCGGTGCGGCCGGACGGCCGTGTGAAACTCGGCTCCGTTCTGGCAGACATTGCCCGACGCGCCGGGCTGACCAATGAAGACGTGGAGGTCCTGGAGCAGGCTCGCGACAAGGCGCCGGCCGAACCGCTGGGGTTCGAATGATCCTCCTCGATACCAATGTCGTTTCGGAGGCCATGAAGCCCGAACCGCATCAAGCTGTGTTGGCCTGGCTTGATGACCAGGCCGAGGAAACGCTTTACCTCTCCAGTGTGACGCTCGCCGAAGTGCTGTTCGGCATCGAGGCCATGCCGGCGGGTCGTCGCAAGGCTGCGCTCGCTGAAACCTTCGCCGGTGTGTGCGCCGTGTTTGAGCGCCGCATCCTGCCTTTCGATACCGAGGCGGCCCGGCACTATGCCCGACTTGCAGTGAAGGCGAGGGCAGCCGGCAAGGGGTTTCCTGTGCCCGACGGCTACATCGCGGCAATCGCCTCCGCAAACGGCTTTCATGTCGCCTCGCGTGACACGGCGCCATTCCATGCGGCCGGCGTGCCTGTCATCGATCCTTGGCAGCCGTAACCAGGTACGGCAGCCCGACCAGAGCGCGAGCTGCGAACATGCGTTTCGGCAGGATTTCCTCTTCAGCGACGACAGCGTGTTCGAATGAATACACTCGATCTCTCCGTGCCCACCGCCGCATGAGGGCCGCTGTCCCATTTCGGGAAACATTATTTGGCATCCGTCTTGCACCTGGGAACTTGCCGGCTGACCCCGGTCCTGGTCGCGTTCCTGATCGGGTTGTAGGCTCGCCGGGAGTGATGATTGGGGTTCTCGCCCGGCGAGCTTACCTTCGTAGAGCAGTCACCGGAGTGTCCGGGAGGGTGCCCTATAGCCACAACGCCGCCAGATACCGGACCAGCAGATAGACCACCGTATGCGCTGCCACGTAGCACGCGGCGACGACGACAAAGAACAGCACGCTGGCGGGCCACGAGCGGGGAGGGCCTTGCCTCTTGCTCGGCCGGTTGTTCCAGATCCACAGGGCCGCACAGATAATGGCCCAGACGACGACGAACGGAACCGTGATGCCGATGTAAGCGAAGTACGCAGGCCAATCAGCGAAAGCCATGCCTCGAGACCAAGCATCCAGAATCTCCCCTTTGCCCGAAGTCTAATGCATGTCGCTCAAAGTGGTCCCGGTTTTGAGAGAACGACATGCATCACCTGGATACGTTTCAGCGCGACGCGCTTTTAGACCGGCGATAGAGGTGGAAGCGAGGGGATTATCCCTGCGTCGGATTTTCAGCCAAACCCGCCGAAGGGATGCTGTTCGATGATACGGGCGCCTGATGCATGTCGCTCAAGTGGCCCCGGTTTTGAGAGAACCACATGCATCAACAAGACCTCAAGCGCGTCGCGTGAGTCCGTTCAAATGAGACGCGCTTTAGGTCAGATTGGTGCTCCGGTCGCCAAACTCGGCCGTAGCAGGTCTAAAGCGATCGGATCAGCCGCAGACCCTGACCTCTTCGACGACCCTGTGGTGATGGCGCCAGTGCCTGACCAGTTCGATATGGCAGCGGTGATGGCGATGGTGGCGCCGCCATTGGCCATCCTGGTTGTCGCTGTAGTCGTCGCCATAGTCGTCGCTATAGTCTTTGTGGCGCTGGTGATGGCGAAGAATCTGTATATCGCCATCGTCGGACGAATATTGATCGTCGTCATCGGACTGGATAGTCAGACTGGCGGCTTGCGCCGGTGCGATCAAAGCCGCCGTTCCGGCGAACGCGATCATCGAGGCGACGAGAAGGGTTTTCATTGTTGGCTCCTTGCATTGAACATACACAACTCTCGGAGCGAACTGCCGTTCCAATACAAATTGTAGGTCGATCGGCGAGCGGCTGCTGCTGGGCAATGTGTGCCGCCAGGCGCAACCGGCGAGGCAGCCATTGGCGACCTTGGGGGTGACCTGGGCAAGGATGGGCTTTGTGGGAAGAAATGGTCGGAGTGGAGAGATTCGAACTCCCGACCCTCTGGTCCCAAACCAGATGCGCTACCAGGCTGCGCTACACTCCGAGGCCCTGCGGCGTATACGGTTCCGAACCCTGTCGCGCAACCCCTAAATCGTCAAACGGGGCTTGGCGGTCTGCGCTCCCGTGCAATCCTGGCTGCGATCGCTTTGGCCTGGATGCGGGCATTGGCGAAGCAGCCGCGGATGCTTGGCCGCATGCCGGTGAACCACAGGCCCGGCAGTCGCGGGTCGCTGTCGGCGCCGTTGAACAGCGGCACGCCCTTTTCGTCGAGCACGCCGAGCTTGCCCAGCATGGCCTCGAGCCCGGTGCGGTAGCCGGTCGCGGCGATGACGATATCGGGCTGGATCGTCGCGCCATCGTCGAAAACGACCGTGTCGCCGGTAAATTCCCGCACGGTTGGCAGCACGATGATCCTGCGGTCCTTGATGGCATCGACGGCGCCGTCATCGGTGGCGATGGCGGTATAATCCGACGCCAGCCGGCTTGCGCCGCCCGAAGGCGTCGGCGGCAGGCCGTAGGCCGTGAGGTCGCCGAAGGCCCATCGCTGCGTCGCCGCCATCACCGCATCGGCGAGCTTGAACGGCAGCCGCGCCAGGATCGGCGAAAACCGGTGGACGGCGATCTGGCCGAGGCGCTTGGGCAGCAGTGCCGGACCGTTGCGCGCCGACAGCCAGATCTGTCCCGTGCCGGCCGCCGCCAGGTGATTGAGCACGTCGAAGCCGGAATTGCCGGCGCCGACGACCAGCACTTTCTTGCCCGCATAGGCCTTGGCGTCGCCGAATGCGGCCGAATGGATGATGTGTCCGGCAAAGGCCTTCATGCCTTTCCAGGCCGGAATGAAGGGCTGCCGGTCGCGCCCGGTGGCGATGACGACATGGCGCGCCAGCCGCGGCCCGGCACTGGTCCGCACAAGCCAGTGGTCGCCCTCGAAGCCTATCTCCTCGACCGCGATGCCGAACTCGACCGGCAGCCGGTGCATGGCGTGGAATTCGTTCAAATGGCCGATGATGGTGTTTCGGTGCGGAAAGGCAGGGGTGCCGGCAGGAAAGGAAACGCCCGGCAGCGCCGAAAGGTCGCGATGCGTGTTGAGATGCAGTCGCTCGTGCCGGCCGTGCCATGGCTCGGCCAGCCGGGCTTCCTTTTCCAACACCATCACAGGCACGCCGGTCTTGAGCAGCGCATGGGCTGCGGTCAAGCCGGCTGCCCCGGCGCCGATCACGATCGCGCCGTCGAAAATCGCTTGGCTGCCGGCCTCGGCGTGCAAAATCCCTGCGTCCATGCCTCTTTGTGTCGCCATCATGACCATGACTTTTGATGCTACGCCAGTGTATCCAGTCGATGCCGCTGCCGAAGCGGCCTGGTTGCAGGCCGCTTCGGCCTTGCCGTCGGCAGTGTTGCACAGTATTGACTGAAATAAGGCGGCGCTACCGCCAACGCAGCTACGAGGTGCCCATGTCCGCGCGTATTTTCAGCCCAGCCAAAACCGCGATGCAGTCCGGCAAGGCCAAGACCGGCCATTGGGTGCTGGAATTCGATCCCGCCCAACGCAAGAAGATCGACCCGCTGATGGGCTACACCACATCGGGCGACATGCTGAGCCAGATCAGGCTGACCTTCGACACCAGGGAAGAAGCGGTGGCCTATGCCGAAAAGCAGGGGCTGGCCTTCCGTGTCGAGGAGCCGAAAGAGACCAAGCGCCGGCAGATTTCCTACGCGGAAAATTTCCGCTATGACCGCAGGATACCCTGGACGCATTGACCGGCGGTCAGCGCCTGGCACATAGACACCAGCCGGCCAAGATATCAAATGCCGGCCAGCGGTCCCGTAGCTCAGCTGGATAGAGCACCGGCCTTCTAAGCCGATGGTCACAGGTTCGAATCCTGTCGGGATCGCCAATTTTGCCGGGTCCATTCCGGACACATAGGTTACGGTTTGTACCTGGCATGGTAGCACTCTGAAGGTGTACGAACGAAACAGAACGACCGAGCGCTGCCCTTCCCATCCTGGCGCGTTGCTCGACGACATCGTTCCCGCCACCGGCAAGACCAAGGTGGAAATCGCCAATCTGCTCGGAATCTCGCGCCCAGCAGCTCTACGATATCATCCGTGAGAAGAAGCCGGTATCGCCTGCCGTGGCCGCCCGCCTTGGCAAGATGTTCGGCGATGGCCGCGATCTGGCTCAGGATGCAGGCCGCGTGCCTGGCATGCGGAGCGCGAAGTTGACGTTAGCGCCATCCCCGACCCTGCATGCTGCCTGAAGGCAGGGCGCGTTCGCTGACGGCAGCGGTCCCGTAGCTCCGCCGGATAGAGCACCGGCCTTCTAAGCCGATGGTCACAGGTTCGAATCCTGCCAATAATTTCAATACGTTAGGTGAGGCGTCGCGGCGCCGGAGACTGAAGGTCGTCCTTGTTAGCCATCTACCGGTAAAGTTTCGGGTATTTGGCCCTCTCGCTTTGGCAACTTGCCGATCTCTGGGCCGCCATTGCGAAAGCCCTCTCATAGGTATGGATGGCCATGTTGAACTTTCGGGGGTCTGGGGTCAGGTGTTTGTCCCGCCCATCATACAAAAGGACCGGGACGGCGAAAATTGCTTTTCCGTCTTCCGTTGGCCTCAACGCCGGACATCTTTGCCTTACGCCAACGAGGTCACCGGCCATTCTGGCGGCCAAATTTAACCTTGCATCGGACATCCGAGCCAGGAAGTTGATGTTTTGCTGTTCCCCTTGTCCGGCCGAGGCAGCCGACAATGCGAAGAAAATTCCTGCGGTGAATACAGCGAAAGCTAGACGTAGTTTCATTGTGCCCTCCCAAGTTGAACACAAGAGAGCACGTTTGGACTTGACAGGATAGCCGCGTGTCCAGTGCAAGTTACTGTACGGAACCTTTGCCATACGTCGACTATCAGCCAGTTGTGCGGCCAGTCAGGATAGTCGGAACGCGGCGCGCCTTCGGGTGTTATAGGAGATGGCACCGAAAACCCCGACCATTGCGCGCATCTGGCGCGGCAGGACCTCGCCCGACAGGGCCGACGCCTATGAGCGCTACAATTACGAGGCTGGTATCAAGCCGCTGATCGAGAAAGCGCTTGGCGTGCAGACTTTTCGCGAGGACACGCCGACACATTCGGAATTCATCACCATCTCCTATTGGGAGAGCGTCGAGGCAATGGCCGCCTTTACCGGCGGCGATCCGCAAAGCATCCACCATCTCGACCGCGATAAGGAGTTCCTGATCGAATTGCCGAAGGGTGTCCAGGTGTTGCGCATCCTTTCCAGCCACGGAATGGTTGGCGGCAGCTGATGTTTGCGGGCTTTGACGCCAGGACCGTTCAAATGGAGGAGACATCGATCTTCGTCAGGGCCGGTGGCTCAGGGCCGCCGCTGCTGCTCCTGCATGGCTTTCCCGAAACGCATGTTATGTGGCGGGACATTGCCGTGGCATTGGCGCCGAACTTCAGCGTGGTTGCCGCCGATCTCAGGGGCTACGGCCAAAGTGGTTGTCCGGCTTCCGGAGCCGATCATGCCGCCTATTCCAAACGAGCGATGGCGCGCGACATGGTGCAGGTTATGGACGCACTCGGTTTCGACCGCTTCATGGTTGCCGGCCACGACCGTGGCGGCCGCGTCGCCTACCGCATGGCGCTCGACCACCGTGAAATCGTATCGAAGGTCGCCGTTCTCGACATCGTCCCCACGGCCTCCGCCTGGGATCGGGCCGATGCCAGGTTGGCGCTGGCCTTCTGGCCGTGGAGCCTGCTCGCCCAGCCGGAACCGCTGCCTGAGCGCCTGTTGTCCGCAGCACCCGACGCAGTTGTCGACAATGCGATCGCCGGCTGGGGCTCGGCTCCAGATGCTTTTCCCGCTGAGGTCAGGGCCGCCTATATCGAGGCGCTGCGTGATCCCGCCCATGCCCACGCCATCTGCGAGGAATATCGCGCCGCCGCAGGCATCGACCGCGAGCACGACGCGCAGGACCAGGCTGATGGCTGTCGCATCAGATGCCCGCTGCTTGCGCTCTGGAGCGGCGAGGGCGGGTTGGAGAACTGGTATGCGGAGGAGGGCGGCCCGTTGGCGATCTGGCGGCAATGGGCTGATAACGTCGGAGGCGGCTCGGTCAAGGGTGGGCATTTCTTCCCGGAAGAGCACCCCGAAGACACGGCTGCAAGGCTGTCGAGATTCTTCGCAAGCTGACTACGGGCCGATTGCTAAAATCCGGGCCTGTGTGTTCCTGTGTCGACTATCTCAGATGGCCGAGGGATTGCAGGATCAAAGTGCTCGAAAGACCAAGCAGGGCGATACCGTAAAACCGGTCGATCCACACGGCGTTCGGCCCAGCCAGAAGCCTTGCAGCCCGCGCGCCAAGGGCTGCGTAAAACGTCAGCACAAACACATCGGCAAGCGCGGCGATAATGGCCAGGATGCCATACTGGATCGCGATCGGCTCATCCACGCGGACAAAATGCGGCAGGATCGCGGGGAAAAGCAGCCAGGCCGCCGGATTTGTGACCGCCACCAGGAAGCAGCGCCCAATGAGTGCCTTGGCTGAATGGCGTGTTTCGGGAAGGTTAGGGTTGAACGAAGGTCGGGATGCGGTGCGCAGGGTACCGATGGCGACGAAAAGCAGATAGCCCGCGCCGAACATCCTGAGAGCCGAGAGATAGAATTCCGAAGCCAGCAGAAGAGCGCCGAAGCCCAGCGCGACGATGCTGATAAGAACGAAATCAGACAGTACGACGCCGGCCATGCCGAGAAACGCGCGTCGAAAACCGTAGCGGGAGCCGTTGGTAATGGCGAGCACGACGTCCGGTCCCGGAACCGCCATTCCGAGAACCGACACGAAGGCAAATGTCACCAGCGGCAGGTTTCCCATGACGCCGCGTAATGTACCCGGCGCTCACCGTCCGTAACGCCCTTCACACAGCGGCTTGGCTATCGCCGATTGTTTTTGGCCACCTTGGCTCAGTGCCCGCCGCGCATCTTCACCACCACAGTCCTCACCGCCAGCACCAGCACGGTGATGATGATCAGGATCACCGAGAGCGCGGCGATCGCCGGGTCGATGTTGTCGCGCAGGCCCATCCACATCAGCCGCGGCAGCGTGATGGCGTTGACCGAGGTGATGAACAGGGTGACGCCTATCTCTTCCCAGGACAGCACGAAGGACAGCAGCGCGGCGGTGACGATGCCGAACATGATGTTGGGCATGATGATGCGCGTGGCGCGCTCCCACACGCCGGCGCCAAGGCCGCGCGCGGCAAGGTCGATGCGGCGGTCGAGCTGGCTGAGCGAGACCAGGATCAGCACCGTGGCGAAAGGCACCGTCATCACCGAATGCGCCATGGCGACGCCAAGCCAGGTGTCGTAGCCGAAGAACGAGCTCATGCCCGAGATCGACGTCAGCAGGAAGTAGAGCGTGATCGCCGAGACCACCGGCGGCACCACCATCGGCAACACCACGAAGCCGACAAGGGTGGCCGTGAAGCGCGGCTGGAACATCCAGACGCCAAGGCTGAAGCACAGCGCCAGCACGGTGGAGATGACGCTGCTGACGATGCCGATGCGGATCGACAGCAGGATGGCGTCGAGCCAGCGCGGATCCTCGATCAGCGCGCGGTAGTGGCGCAGCGACAGTTCGCCCGTCGGCATAGCCAGCATGCGGCTTGGCGTCAGCGACACCGGGATGACCGCCAGCAGCGGCAGCAGCAGGAACAGTGCCACCAGCACGGCGAGGATCAGCGAGACGGGACCGGGGCGATAGGTCGGCATCAGATCAGTTGCTTCGGTCTGACATAGCGGAACAGCAGCGCCATGAGCGCGCCGACGAACAGCACCAGCACGACGCTGATCGCCGCACCCAGTCCCCAGTCGGGACTCTGGAAGATGCGGAGATAGATCAGCTCGGCGATCATCACGCTGCGGCCGCCGCCGAGGATCGCCGGCGTGACGAAGAAGCCGAGCGAGAAGACGAACACGATCATCGCCGAACCGATGATGCCGGAGCGCGTCATCGGCACGAACACGGTCCAGAAGGTGCGCATACGGCTGGAGCCGAGCCCGCGCGCCGCGAGCAGCACGCGCTCGTCGAGGCTGCGCATGGCGGAGGCCAGCGGGAACACCGCGAAGGGAATGAGGAAATGCGTCATGCCGACGATGACGCCGAACTCGTTGCGCACCAGCGCCAGCGGCTCGGAGATGAAGCCGATCGATTGCAGCCAGGTGTTGATCAGGCCGCGGTTGGACAAAAGCGCCACCCAGCCGAAGGCGCGGGTCAGCACCGAGATCCAGAAGGGGACGAGAATGCAGAATTCAGCGATTATGCGCTGTGCCGGGCTGCCGCGCACCCACACCATGGTGATGGCGTATGCCGCCGCCACGGAAACCACGGTGACGATCAGCGCGATGCGCAGCGTGCGGATGAACACAGACTGCACCAGGGCATCGGTGGCGAGCGCGCCATACTGGCCGAGTCCCGGTGTCGGCAAGGTGACGCTCCACTTGACGACGCCGAGGAACGGCCAGGCGTAGGCCAGCACAAGGAACAGGAGCAGCGGCGCCATCAGCACCGCCGCGCCCATCCTGTCGGAGAGGGTGCCTCTCATCGAAGCTCGTGCCCGGCCTGGTCAGGCCGAGATGATCTTGGTGTATTCGTCGAGTGCTGCCCCGTAATTCTTGGCGTACCAGTCCATGTCGAGCGCGATCTGCTTCTTCATGTTTTCGGGATCGACCGGGTTGATGCGCTTCTTGTCGGCGGGGATCAGCGCATCGGCGGCCGGATTGGCCGGACCCTGTCCGAGCTTGTCGAACATCACCAGTTGCTTTTGCGGATCCTGGGCGCTGGCGATGAACTTCATCGCTGCGTCCTTGCCGCCGGGGTTGCCCTTGAGCACGGCCAGCGCGCCGGGCGAAATCAGGCCCTGATCCCAGATGAACTTGATCTTGCCGCCCGAGTCCTGCTCGATCAGCGAGGCGCGGGTCGACCACACGATCGCCATCGAGGCTTCGCCGTTGAGCAGCACGCTCTGGCTCTCGGCGCCGCCGCCCCAGTAAGCCACGACGTTTTCCTTGAAGGCGGCGATCTTGTCATGCGCGCGCTTCAGGTCGAGCGGGTAGAGCGAGGCCGGCGCGATGCCGTCTGCGAGAAGTGCGGCTTCCCAACTCGACACGCCCCATTTGTAGAGCGAGCGCTTGCCCGGAAACTTCTTCACGTCGAAGAAGTCGGCCATGCCGGTCGGCGCGTCCTTGCCGTATTTCTCCGAATCATAGGCGATGACATAGGAGAAGAAATAGGTCGACGCCGCGTATTCCCAGCCGAACCCCTCGCGCATCTTCTTCTTGTCGACGATGGCGTAGTCGATCGGCTCGAGCGCACCCTGCGCGCCGAGCGTGATGGCCGAGAACGGGTCGACGTCGACGAGATCCCAGGTCGGCGCGCCGCTCTTGAACTGTGCGGCAATCGCGCCTTCGGTCGGGCCCGAACCGTCCATCTTGACGGCGATGCCGGTCTCCTTAGTGAAGGCCTGGCCATAGGCGGCGTCATAAGCGGTGAGGGCATCGCCACCCCAGTTGACCAGCACCAGTTCCTTGGCCTGCGCAAACGCGCCGGTCGAGCGCAGCAGCATCGGCGTGCCGGCCAGCACGAAGGCTGCAAGCTGGGTGAATTGCCGGCGCGAAATCTCGCCGCGCACAGCCCGGGCGGATAGCGCGTCCATGGCTTGTTTTTTGCTTTGGTCTGTCATTTTAGTTCCCCTTTTTCGTTGTTGGTTCCGGTGGTTATGGCGCGCTCCAGATTCTTTGCTGGAAGACTTCGCCGTTCTCGTCGTCATCCTCCGTCCGGAAGGAGGAAACCCTTTTCCGCCGGCCAGGTCAGCCAGACGGAATTGCCTTTGCTCAGCGCCGCCGCCGCGACCTCGTTCGGCACCGAGACGGTCACCTTGGCGCCCTGGCGCGTCGTCAGATCGAGTTTGGTCGCCGCACCCAGATAGGTCGAGCCGATGGCGGTGGCGGCGATGCCATTCTCGCCGGCGGCGGCTTCGCGCGCGATCGACATATGCTCGGGCCGGATCGCCAGGATCGCATCGCCACGGACTTTCTCGGCCTTGCAGAGCATGTTGACCGCGCGGTCCTCGCAGAGGCCCGTCGAGCCATTGTCGGCGGGCTTGACCCCCTTCAACGGCAGCATGTTGATCTCGCCCAGGAACTCGGCGACGAAGCGGTTGGCCGGCCGGTCATACACCTCGTCCGGCGCTCCGACCTGCAGCAATTTGCCATGGTTGAAGATGGCGACGCGCGACGACAGCGCCAGCGCCTCGCTCTGGTCGTGGGTGACGAAGACGAAGGTGGTGCCGGTCTCCTGATGCAGCCGCTTCATTTCGGCCTGCATCTGGCCGCGCAGGCCCTTGTCCAGTGCCGAGAAGGGTTCGTCGAGGAGCAGCACGCCGGGTTCGAACACCAGCGCGCGCGCCAGTGCCACGCGCTGCTGCTGGCCGCCGGAAAGCTGCGCCGGCAGTTTCGTCTCATGGCCCTTCAGCCCGACGCGCTCGATCATCTCGGCAACGCGGCGCTTGATCTCGGCAGCCGATTTCTTGCGTACCTTGAGCGGGAAAGCGATGTTGGCTTCGACCGACATATGCGGAAACAGCGCATAACCTTGGAACACCATGCCGGCGGCACGCTGCTCGGCCGGCCGTTCGGTGATATCGACGCCGTCGCTGAAAAGCCTGCCGACGGTGGGCTGCACGAAGCCGGCCAGAATCATCAGGAAGGTGGTCTTGCCGGAACCCGAGGGGCCGAGCAGCGTCAAAAACTCGCCGCGGCCGATATTGAGCGTCAGATCGTCCAGCGCCTGGAACGAGCCGAAGCTCTTGCCGATCCCGATTGCCTTGATCTCTGCGGCCCGGCCGGGTTGCTGCATCCTGCCTCTTCCTTGATCGTGGCTTGAGCGTAGGGCAGTGCGCCGGCTCACCGCAACCGAATAGTTTTCGCCTGATCGGCAAATTTGATTCACGGATGGGAGGCTAGTACGGGCTGATCCGGTTCTCCGACAGCTTCGACCTCAACCACCCATTGAATGCTTCCAGCACCGGGTGGCTGGCCTTGGCATGTTCCGACACCAGGAAATACGAGCGCGGCGAGGGGATCGCGATGTCGAAGGGGCGCACCAGACGGCCTTCGCTCAGCGCCCGGCGGCTGGTCAGCTCGTCGCCCATGGCGATGCCCTGGCCGGCGATCGCCGCGGAAAAAACGAGGTTCATGTCCGAGAAGAAGATGCCGCCTTCGGTGTCGGGGTTTTCCACCTTGGACAGCGCCAGCCAGCGCGCCCAGTCCTCGGTGTCGCCGAGATGCAGGAGATTGGCGCGCAGCACGTCGGCCGGTTTTGAAAAGCCGCCGACCTTGTTGAGCAGTGTCGGGCTGCAAAGTGGCGTGAACGAGATTTCGCACAGCAACTCCACCGAGCGGTTCGGCCAGTTGCCGACGCCAAAGGCAATGAAGGCATCGGCGTCCGGATTGCTGACATCGTCCAGCCGCCTGGGCGTCAGGATCGACAGCGCCACGTCCGGATACATTTGCCGGAACTCGCCGATGTGGGTGCATAAAAACAGAGAGGCGAAGCCCGGCGTGCAGGAAACGGCGAACGAACCGCCGACGCCCGTGCCGGCCTGGCGCGTTACCGCATCGCCGAGCACGGTCAGCGCCTTCCTCACATCGGCGGCATAGCGCTGGCCGCGCGGTGTCAGCGCCACGCCCTTGCCGATGCGCTCCAGCAGGTCGAAGCCGAGGTCGCGTTCGAGGAGCCGCAACTGATGGCTGACGGCGCTGCGGGTGAGGTGCAGTTCGTCGGCGGCGCGCCAGACGCTGCCGTGACGGGCAAAACTGTCGAGGGCGCGCAGCGCCTGTGTGGAAGGTATTCGCAAGAGGCCTCAGGTGAACCGAATTTGCATGAACCGGAAAAACATATCACTTTTTGTAATGCCGCTTCACTGCTTTCTTGGGCCGCATGGAGAAACCGGTGACGACCTCGGCGCAAGCCACCGCGCTTGCCTGTCTCGATAGCATCCAGCCGTCGCTGTCGGCGTCGACGCGCACCATTTTCGATTTCGGCGAAACAGCCTGGCGCGAATACCAGTCGGCGGCCTGGTATGTCGCGCGGCTGAAGCATGAGGGCTTTTCGGTCGAGGAAGGGTCGGCCGGCATGCCGACCGCCTTTTGCGCCCACTGGACGAATGGCCCGGGGCCGACCATCGGCATGTACGGCGAATACGACGCCGTGCCCGGCAACTGCCAGGACGCGGCAACGGTGAAGCGATCGCGGCCGGGCCTCGGCAGCGAGGCCGGCGGCCACACCGATCCGCATTCCGGGCTTGGCATTGCCGGCCTCGGCGGACTTCTCGCCACCAAGGCGGCAATGCAACGCCACGGCATCAAGGGGACGCTGCGCTTCACCGGCGAGCCGGCCGAGAAGGTCAGGGGCTCGAAGCCGATCCATGCAGCCAAAGGCTATTATGACGGCCTTGCCGGCATGATCTCGTTCCATCCCTTCTATATGCTGCCGCTCTGCAACACGGCGCGTTGGGACACGCATTGCGGCGCGGCCTACGCGATGATCTACCGTTTTGTCTGCGACGAACCCGAAAACTGGGTTCGCGCAAGCGATGGCGCGCCGATCCCGCAGGCGCATTCGGCGGTGCGGGCGCCCGGCGCCAATGACGCGCTGATGACGATGTACATGGCCTCCAAGGCGCTGCGCGATTCCATGCTACCCCACCAGGGCGGCTGGTCGATCAGCGAGGCGATCCTCACCGCCGGGCAGGCGACCGCCGACAATCTGCCGGCGGGGCTGGCCGAGATCCAGTACATGATCCGCGTGCCGACCATTGCCATGGCAGAGCAGGTCACCGCGGTGCTCGACCGTAATGCGGCCGCGGCCGCGGCGATCAGCGGTTGTCGCCATGAGCGCCATTGGGTGTCGAAGTCGAGGCCGGGCCTCGCCAATCACGCCATGGCGGGGATTGCCTATGAGGCGCTGTCCACCGTTGGCGCTCCGAGCTGGGACGAGGCGGCGAAAGCGATCGGTCGCGAGGTCCAGGTCAATGCCGGCGGCACCGCGACCGACAACCCTTTCATCGACGAGATGGAGCGGCTGGTTGCGCCGCAAGAGGCCGAGGCAATCCTGCGCCGCGATTTGCCTCCGTCGCAGATCAACTCGACCTCCGACGACTACACCGACATGTCGTGGCACACGCCGACCGCACGCTTCTATGTCGCCCGCCCGGCGCTGCGCTCGGCGAATGGCCATGCCTATCCATCCTGGGCGATGAACGCGCTGGGCGGTATCTCGGCCACCATCGACCCGATGGTCATTTGCGCCGCCAAGACGGTTGCGCTTGCAGCCCTCCGCCTGCTCGAGGACAAGTCCGCGCGCGATGCAGCCATGGACGAATTCGTCACCCGCACCGGCGGCGGCATTGGTGGCTCCAACTGGATCGCGCCGCTTTGCGACTATGACCCGCCGATCAATTTCCGCTGGCCGGAATATGTCACCACCGCGCGCGGACGCGATTGGTGGATTCCGAGCAGCTAATCCAATCAAGCTGCATAGTCAAATCGAGGAGAACCTTATGACCGTCCATGATCGCATCATCGCCGAACCGTTCTCGCTGCAGCGCCGCAATCCCGCCGGCGGCACCAAGCCGCTGACATCATGGGGCTTTGCCAACGAGACCGACGTGCTGACAGACGTGTTGCTCGGCTCGCCAAACTTCCTGCGCCACCTCTCGACCAGCTCGCTCTCGCGCAAGCATTTGCGCGAAGCGCCCTGCAACGTCCAAATCGCCCAGGCGCAGCACAAGGACCTCGTCGCCGCCTATGAGCATTTCGGCGTCAACATCCACTGGCACGAGCCGACGCCGGAACTGCCGATGCAGGTCTATTCCAGAGACTCCAGCGTCATGACGCCCTACGGCGCCTTCATCACCGCCATGGCCAATTGGTGGCGGCGCGGCGAGAACTATGCCGCCATCCGCACCTATGAAAAGCTCGGCATCCCCATCTACGACATGGTCACGGCTGGCACCTTCGAAGGCGGCGACTTCAACGTCATCGAGGAGGGCGTGGTGCTGATCGGCTGCGGCGGCGCCCGGACGCAGGAAGAGGGCGCCCGCCAGGTGCAGGACTGGTTCGAAAAGGAAGGCTGGGAAACGCGCCTCGCCTTCATCGACGAATATTACGTCCATATCGACCTGATGGTGGTGCCGATCGCCGAGAAGCTCACCGCGGTGTGCCTCGCCTGCACCGAGCCCGGCATCGTCGACTGGCTGAAGGGCAAGGGCCACGAGATCATCGACGTGCCCTTCCAGGACACGATGGCGCTCGGCTGCAACTTCATGTCGCTCGGCAAGGACAGGGTGATCGCGCCGACGTCGAGCCAGTCGCTGATCGGCCAACTCAAGGCGCGCGGCTTCGAGGTTGCTGCCGTCGACATGAGCGAGATTTCCAAGACCGGCGGCGGCATTCACTGCATGGCGCAGGCGCTCAAGCGCGAGCCGGCGTAAGGGCACGAATTGCCGCCGGGACCTGTGACGGACTGCTGCCAGATTTGACAAAACAGGCCTGGCAGAGGAAATTGATGCCATTAGAGGAGGGATTCTGTGAAGAAAACTTACGAAAAGCCGAGTCTGGCCAAAGCCGGCAAACTCGGATCGCTGGTCGCTTCAAACCCGTCGAAGCCCGCCCCCTGAGCGCAACCAGCCGCTGAAGGCCGAAATTCGGTCGTCCTGGTTATCGGCGACCGGATCGCGCTGTATGATTGAAGGGAGCCCGCCGGCTTTGAACGGCGGGCTTTTTGCTTTGCGCCAGAGCGCTGCCGCGTCTGCCGGCTAGTCCAATCTGCCCGAACCTGAATTGAACTTGCTCCGGGCGTTTTCCAGATGCGCCCGCATCGCTTGGCCGGCCGCTTCCGGGTCGCGGCGCTCGATCGCCTCGAACACCGCCTGGTGGCCGGCAAAACTCGTGCGGTTTCGATCTCCGTATTGGCCACGTGGATGCGCTGATTGATCAGCCATTCGACCTAGCCGTTGATTTTGAAACCAAGCCAGCTTCCCCAAAAGATCATGCCCAAACAAAGCCATAGCGCGAAGACCACATGCGCGCCGTTCCCGCCCGCCCGGCGATCAGGGAGTGGCTGGCGTGAGATGGCCGCGCTGACGACGGAACGAGATCGCCTCGTCTGGCCGGCCGGACTCGCGACGGCGTGGTCCGGCCGGAATTCCATCTGCTATGCGGGTATCAATACGGCGATGCGATGCACGCCGACCTCCTTGCTTGTATTCGTCGCTTCATCGGTCTTGCCCTTGGAGCAGGTGTACATATCACCCGTCTTGAGCTTGAATTCCTTGTCCGCTTTCTTGATCGTGAATGCACCTGAGGTAATGGTGCACACCATGTCGTTGTCCATCACGGTTTGAGGAGCATGTGCTCCGGGCTGAAACACAACGTCGATAATTGCGATGCTCTTGTAGGCGGGAATGTCTGCATTGCCGGTGCCGACCTCCACCACCCTGACACCGGGCGCAATCTCCTTGCCCTCTTTCGGGCCGTATTTCTTGATTTTTGCCGATGCCGCCAAGGGGAACAAAGGCGCTACCGCGGCGGTCGTCAGACCGAGGGCAATTGCAGACCTGCGATTCATGGTTTTCATTGCATCCTCCCGATGCTCGTCATGCATGGATATGCACGACCGGCGATATATTAGCACAAACGAATTTACTTGTATGCAAAGTGACTGTGGCGAAGGCCAGCAAGAAATGCTCCGCCGGATAATGTCGCTTCACTGTACCTTTTGCCGGAATTTCGAATGACAGGTCGAGCAATCCTGCAGGATGAGATGCAGGATATGCTCCGCCGGCAGTTTGGTCGGATCGGCTTCCTCTGGAATCGAGCGCTTGCCGAGCAGGCTGCCGCCGCCCATCGCCAGGCCGGTGCCCATGCGCATGTCATCGGTGATGACGGCCGGCGCGCTTTCGGCCTTGGCGGCCAGAGCGTCGGCCAGCGTTCCGATATGATTTGCCAGGGCCTCGAATTCCGCCCGTGACTGATCGATCTCCAGCCTGGCCTGCGAAGGCGGTCCAAGCGAGCCGCTCGGAAATTCGGCAATCAGGGCAGGGCCGGTGCGCGCGCGCAGCGTGTCCGCTGCCGCCTTGAAGGCTGCCGCGTCATAGGCTTGCCTGCGGTCGAACATGCCGGCAATGGTTTTCGCAGCCGCCGCCATCTCCTTCATCGACGCCTGGCGGGCCGCGACGATCGGTCCGCTGCCGACGGAGGCGCCCATCGTAAGGGCACAGACCAGCCACAGCGGCGCCGCTTTCACAGTCCATCTCACGGCGCCATGTCCTTGCCCCATCCATCCGTGCTCAGCCAGCCGCAGCAGGGGTTCGACCTGCAGTCGGATTCTTCAGTCGTGATGCCGGTTCTCATCGGTAAATTTCCGTCGCCGGAGGTCTCCGTCTCTGAGCAGATAGACCTTCCAGCCACCGGAAGGTCAACTGATTGAGAAGGCCGATCAGCGGGCAATCAGCACAGGCTTGCAGCAAGCTGACGCAGCGTTTCCTTGACTTGGATCGCAAAAACGGGCAGCAAGGCGGGGGTGAGGGAGAGCATTCTACCGTGGCGCAGACCATGGAGTGCTCTTTTTTCGTATCAGGCGCCGCATAATCGGTGGCTGATGGAGGGATTGGTTAACCAACTTTGTCCATCTTTTGATTCAATCGGCAACAGACGCGAAAGGTGCAGGGGGCACCAGCGAACTGTGGATGTCACGGATGCGAGGGTCGCAAGCCTGCATGCCGATTGAGAGTGGTTGTATGGCGTTTTTGCGTTTGAAAGACCGGGGCGATACTCCTGAACGGGGTTTGACTTCGAAGAGATCCGGCCAGCGCTGGGTGGTGGTGCCGGTTGTCGGCGCGGCCTTGGCGCTGTGGTCGGTGGCAACCATGGCCGGCCTCTATTCGCTCGGTACCTCGCTCACCGCAGCCTCCAACAGCCTTCCGCACAGTCTGCTTCTGCCGAACGCAGCACTTGCCGATTCGCGCCGCAGCCTCGCCAATTCGTGGGCGCCTCGGCTTTCGGCGCAAAAATCACAGGCCTCGCTGCTCAGCCAATGCGACGCCGGCTGCGCGCATGCCGCCGCGAACTTCGCGCATGACGGCAAGATGGCGCGGCTGAAGCCGGCCACGCACGCTGTGGCCCCGAGCAGTGTCGCCTCAAACATTGCGCCAAACACCAGCGTCGCTCTCGCCACTTCGCGCGGCATGCGCTTCGACGGCGTGGTGGCCAAGGCAGAGCTGTCGCCGCAAAAGCTGGCTGCCGCCTTCGCCAAGGCCTCGAATGCGCCGTTCATGCTTGCCAGCCTTCCGGTCGCTGCCCGTTTCGCCGAAGTCCGGCTGCCCGATCAGCATGGCCCCGCTTCGGAACGCTTTGGGCTGGAGGTGGCTGAGATCGAACGCTCATCGCGCCTAGCGCTGGCGCTGGCCAACAGCTTGCCGGAAGACGCTGACATGCTGGCCCCGCCGCCGGCCGTTGAAGCAATCGCCGGAGGGCAGGATCCTGAGCAGGCCGAGGTTCAGGTCGCTTCGCTGCCGCCGCAGGACGATCTGCCCGACAACATTGCGTTGCCCGGTTGGCGTCCACGCGCCGAAACCGCTCAGCCTGCCGAGGCTCGGCAAGCCAGCAAGCCCAGGGCAGCCAAGCCACAGACCGACAGGACGGCCGAGAACCCCGCACCCCAGTTGCCGGGCAATTCGTCGCCGCGGTCGCCACGCAGTACTTCGGAGGTTGCCGCACTGCCTGGCGTGCCAGACAGCCAGAGCATCCGATCAAGCCGGATCAAGCCTGGCAAACGGTCGAAGACACAGGCCGGCGAGATGCTGGCCTATGCCAAGCCGGACGTCCCGGCGGGCGGTGTCGGTCGCGCCTTCAAGGATCTGTTCGCCACGCCCGGAATGGGCGGCGGCGTCGCCGTCTACGATATCTCGGCCAAGACCGTCTACATGCCGGACGGCTCGCGGCTGGAGGCCCATTCGGGGCTGGGCTCGATGGTCGACCAGCCGCGCTTCGTGCACAAGAAGAATGTCGGCCCGACGCCGCCCAACACCTATGATCTGCGGCTGCGCGAATCCCGCTTCCATGGCGTCGAGGCGCTCCGTCTCACTCCCGTCAGCGGCGGCAACAAATACGGTCGCGACGGCCTGCTCGCCCACACCTACATGCTGCGCGGCGGCCGTGCGGAGTCCAATGGCTGCGTCGTCTTCAAGGACTATGCCCGCTTCCTTGCTGCCTACAAGAAGGGCAAGATCAAGCGCCTCGTCGTCGTGCCGCGCCTGACCAAGCCGCTGACGCGGGTCGCTCAGGAAGGCCGGGGAGCGTAAGGCAGTAGGCAATAGGCAGTAGGGCCCAGGAGCGTCCATCGCCTGTTCCTTGTTTTTCTGCCCCTATTGCCTATTCCCCACTGCCTATTCCCTTTTGACCCCCAGGCAGATTATGACTGACCCCTGCGGGTCGGCTTCACCACGAGGACATCATGATAATACGCGCTGTCGTTTGGGGCGAGAACATCCATGAGCGGACCAATGAGGTGGTCGCAGCCCTCTATCCCGAGGGCATGCACACGACCATCGCCAAGGCGCTGAATGCCGACGAGGCGATCTCCGCCTCGACCGCCACGCTCGAACAGCCCGAGCATGGCCTGCCCAAGGCGCGCTTGGCCGAGACCGACGTGCTGGTCTGGTGGGGCCACAAGGACCATGGCGCCGTCGCCGACGAGATCGTCGAGCGCGTCGCCCGCCGCGTTTGGGAGGGGATGGGGCTGATCGTTCTCCATTCCGGCCATTTCTCGAAAATCTTCAAGCGGCTGATGGGCACGCCCTGCACGCTGAAATGGCGCGAGGCGGGCGAGCGCGAGCGGCTCTGGGTGACCAGTCCCAGCCATCCGATCGCCGAGGGCGTCGGCGAATATTTCGAGCTCGAGAATGAAGAAATGTATGGCGAGCAGTTCGCCGTGCCCGAACCTCTGGAGACCGTCTTCATCTCCTGGTTCCAGGGCGGCGAGGTGTTCCGTTCTGGGCTGACCTATCGCCGCGGCGCCGGCAATGTCTTCTACTTCCGCCCGGGCCACGAGACCTATCCGACCTATCACGACGCCAATGTGCACAAGGTGCTGCGCAATGCGGTGAAGTGGGCGCACAATCCGCAGGGCACCAAGTCGGCGATCCTCGAGGCGCCGAACGTGCCGGTCGAGAAGGCGCTGGAGCCGATCGTCGAGCGCGGCGGCAAGCTGCACGCTTCGGGCGAGGCCGGCTTCCGCTAAAGCAAAATCCAGGAAAAAAGGCGTAGCGGTTTTCCGCATGGGTTTTCTAGACCGTATCTGCGCCATATGATTGAATCGAACCAATTCGCTCGGAGTGCAGAGAATGCGGCTTTTGATACTGGGTACCGGCTGGATGGCGCAGGAGCATGCCCGCCGCTTCGGCGGTATCGACGGCGTCGAGATCGTCGGTGCTGTCGACGTCGATGAAAAGCGCGTTGGCGAATTTGCCGACGGGTTCAAGATACCGAAGCGATTCACATCGCTGGAAGACGCGCTGGCGTGGGGCGAGTTCGATGCGGTCGCCAACGTCACGCCCGACCGCATTCACCACCCGACCACCATGGCGCTGATCGCGGCCGGCAAGCCGGTGCTGTGCGAAAAGCCGCTGGCCGAAGACTTCGGCAAGGCAAGCGAGATGGCCAAAGCGGCTGAGGCCGCCGGCATCGTCAACATGGTCAATCTCACCTATCGCAATGTCGCTGCCTTGCAGAAGGCGCGGCAGATGGTGCTGGCCGGCGAGATCGGCACCGTCCGCCACGTCGAGTCCTCCTATCTACAGAGCTGGCTGGTCTCGAAATTCTGGGGCGACTGGCGCACCGACCCGAAATGGCTGTGGCGGCTGTCGCGCGACCACGGCTCCAACGGCGTGCTCGGCGATGTCGGCATCCACATCCTCGATTTCGCCAGCTATGGCGCCGCACTCGACGTCGACCACGTGTTTTGCCGGCTGCGCACCTTCGACAAGGCGCCAGGCAACCGTATCGGCGAATACGACCTCGACGCCAATGACAGCTTCGCCATGACGCTGGATTTCTCCAACGGCGCCTTTGGCGTCGTTCACGCCAGCCGCTGGGCGACCGGCCACATCAACGAATTGCGCCTGCGCATCTATGGCGACAAGGGCGGCATCGAAGTCGTGCACAATCTCGAGGGTTCGGAACTGAAGGCGTGTGTCGGCGAGGATATCGAGAACGCCAAATGGCAGGTGCTCGACGCCGGCACGGTGCCGACCAATTACCAGCGCTTCGTCGATGCGGTTCGCAGCGGCGTGCAGGCCGAGCCTTCATTCCACCATGCCGCCGAACTGCAGAAGGTGCTGGATCTAGCCATGGTTTCGGAACAGAAGCGGACGGAACTGAGGGCCAGCGCCGATACGCAGTGATGTGAAGAGGAGGAAGAAACAATGGTCACGCGCCGCGCGCAATGTCTCTGCGGCCAGCTTTCAGCCGTCTGTTCGGGCGAGCCGGTGCGCATCTCGGTCTGCCATTGCCTCGACTGCAAGCGCCGCACCGGCAGCGCCTTCAGCTACAATGTCCGGTTTGCGCAAGCTGATGTATCGATCGAGGGGCGGGCGAAGCAGTTCACGCGCGCCGGCGACGAGGGCGGCCGCGTCATCTACAATTTCTGTCCGGAGTGCGGCGCCGCCGTCCACTATCGCATCGACACGCAGCCCGGTTTGATCGCCATTCCCGTCGGCGCCTTCGCCGACCCGTCGTTCCCGCCGCCCTTCCAGTCTTTTTACCACGAAAGCCGTCGCTGTGAGTGGGTCGAGATCAATGCCGAGCCGCTGGCGACGTTCGACTGAAGGCCGCTTTTTGAATACCCGGAACCGTCCGCACGCTCCGCGCCTTTAAGAGGGCATCGCCCCTGATTGCCATTGCCGAGCCGTTAGCCACCGCGCTCGGCTGCCCCATGAATAGGCATAAGTCAAGACGAATCCGGCTTGCGGCCCGATTGCTGACATGCTTACCTGACGGCATGTGTTCAATGGGGGTATATGGATGGCTAAGGAATCTTCGAATTCCGCTTCTTCAGAAAAGAAGGCGGATGTAAATCTGATAGGTAACACAGAAGGAAACGGGCTGAACTTCATGGGAGTTCAGGCCCGCGAAAACGGAACCGCCGGCGACGCCGTCGGTGTCGACAAGATCCGTGACCTGCTGTTCGGCAACCAGATGCAGGACTATGACCGCCGTTTTTCCAAGCTTGAAGAACGGGTGTTGCAGCGCTTCAAGGATGTTGAATCCGAGGCCAAGCGCAATCTCGAAATGTACGAGTCGAATGCAAAGAAGCAGATCGATTCGCTTGCAGGGCAATTGCGGAGCGAAAAAGATTCACGAGCCGATGCCGACAAGGAGATCGACCGGAATCTTCGCGAGCAAAACCAGGCTCTTGAAAAGCAGGTGCGCACGTTGTCGGATCAGTTAAGCGCGCTCGAGCGCGATGTTTCGGACCGGATAAATCGAAACGATCATTTGCTGCGTGAGGAAATCAAGCAGAAGAATGAAGGCGTTCAGATGCTGATCGAGAAGATGTTTGCCGACCTCAGCAACGTCAAGACCGACCGAAATCTTTTGGCTGGCCTGTTTGTCGAGGTTGCAAAGTGTCTCAATCAGGATCCCGTCGGGAGCAAGAGCAACTCGGACCGTAGCTGGAAAGTGAGTTGATGGGACCTTGACGTCCACCGTCGACCCATTCAACCTTCCGCAAAGAACAGCCTCGAACGATACAGAGATTGATCGCGAGGCTCTGGCTCGTCTTTTGATCGAAATTGCCCGGAACGTTGATCCGGACTACCGTGCGCAGTTCGAGGCGGTTCCAACCGCCGATCCGCGCATGGAAACGCTGCGGCAGTTGCTGGTCAGCCGCGAAATCTCCGAGCTTTCACGCGTCACGCATCTGCTCGACGAACCCGAGCAGCTTGCGGCGGCCGTGGGCGACGTTCTTCCCAGTGCTGCCGGACGAGCGCCTTACGCGCAACTCGGCGAGGCGCTTGCGCCAGCTGTCGAACGGGCTGTGCAACGGTCGATCCAGAAGAGCCCGCGCACGCTGACGGACATATTGTACCCGGTGTTTCTGCCGGCAATTCGCAAGTCGATCGGCGAAAAGATCGACCAGACCTTTCAGTCGCTGAATGAAACTCTAAGGCACATATTCACCTGGCACGGGCTCAAGTGGAGACTTGAAGCCTGGAGAACAGGGGCAAGCTTCTCGGCAGTTGTTCTGAAGCATTCCCTTGTCTACCGTGTGGAACATGCGTTTCTCATTCATCGGAATTCCGGCCTTTTGATAGCGCATGTAACGGCCGACAATGCAACGAGCGAAGATCCTCAGCTCATTTCTTCGATGCTCAGTGCGATTCAGGATTTTGTAAAAGACTCATTTAACGAGAAAGAGCAGAGCGGCCTGGACACAATCCGTTTCGGCGAGCTTCGTCTCTGGTCGGAAGTTGGACCGTTTGCGACCCTGGTTTCGGTGATCCGGGGAAATCCGCCGGAGGAATTGCATGAAATCGTTCGCGATGTGTTGCTTCGCATCCATGAGGAAAGCTCACAGGCCTTAGAGCAGTTTGACGGCGACGGTTCGCAGCTGGCCAGCGTAGAGGCGCAGTTGCAGACCTGCGTCGAGCTGAAGCAGGAGGAATCAAACGACGGATTTCCGTGGCTGGTGGCGGCCGTTGCCCTGCTGCTTTTGAGTCTGGCAGGCGGTTGGTACTTTCTTTCCTGGCAATCAGCGCAGCGCTGGCAGGCTTACGTGTCGCGCTGGCAGGCTTACGTGTCGCGAGTGGAGGCCCAGCCGGGCATCATCGTTGCCGAACAGCAGGTACGCGATGGCCAGTTCTATATTGCCGGCCTGAGGGACCCGCTTGCCGTCGACCCGCAGTCGCTGTTGTCAGGCACGGGAGTCGATCCGGCCGGGGTTCATTCGCAATGGCAATTTTATCAGAGCCTTGAGCCGGAGTTCGTGCTGAAGCGGCTGACGGCGTCGCTGGCTCCGCCGGATTCAGTGCGACTTTCGATTGTCGATGGCCGCATCGTCGCCGAGGGTGAGGCTCCCGACACCTGGATCAGCCGGGCGCGCGCGGCGGCCCAGCAGCTTTCGGCAGGCGGGCCGGTCTTCGATATCTCGGGGGTTCGTGACGTAAGTCCCCAAGTGCGCGAGGCGGAGCGCTGGCACGCCTATGTGTCGCGACTGGAGACCCAGCCGGGCATCATCGTTGCAGACCAAAAGATAAGCGACGGCCAATTCTATATTGCCGGCCTGCGAGACCCGCTTGGCGCCGATCCGCAGTCGCTGTTGTCGGGAACAGAGGTCGATCCCGCCCGGGTTCATGCGCAGTGGCAGTTCTATCAGAGCCTTGAGCCGGAGTTCGTGCTGAAGCGGCTGACGGCGTCACTGTATCCGCCGGATACAGTACGACTTTCGATCGTCGATGATCGCATCGTTGCCGAGGGTGAGGCTCCCGACACCTGGATCGATCGCGCGCGCGCGGCGGCCCGGCAGCTTTCGGCAGGCGGACCCGAATTCGACATCTCCAAGGTTCGTGACGTGAGCCCCGAAGCACGCGCGGCGGAGCACTGGCAGTATTATGTGTCGCGACTGGAGGCCCAACCGGGAATCATCGTCGCCCAACAAACGGCGAGGGGCGGACATTTCTATATTTCCGGCTTGAGAGACCCGCTTGCCGCCGACCCGCAAGCCCTGCTGTCCGGAACGGACGTTGATCCTGCCCGCGTTCATGCACAGTGGCAATTCTATCAGAGCCTTGATCCGAAGTTTGTGGTGAAGCGGCTGACGGCGGCGCTGTCCCCGCCGAAAACCGTTCAGCTCTCGATCATCCAGGGTCGCATCGTGGCCGTGGGTGAAGCTCCTGCCGGCTGGATCAACCGCGCGCGGGCCGCCGCTGAACAACTTTCGGCGGACGGAGTGGTTCTGGATGTCTCGCAGCTGCGTGAGCTGAACCTCGCAGAACTTAATCATTTGAGGCAGGCGATCCAGACGACCGATATTTTCTTCTCTTCCGGCAAGGTTGTGCCGGGACCGGAGCAGACGCCGGTTCTCGACAGGTTGGCGGATCAAATAAAGGAATTCGCCCAGAGTGCCCGCAATTCCGGCGTAACGGCGCGGTTCATGTTGACCGGGCATTCGGACACCACGGGCCGTGAGACGGCCAACGCGTCGATCAGCGCCGCCCGCGCCGAGACAGTTCGTGCGCTTCTCAACAAGCGCGGCGTTGCTCCCGAACTGCTGCTGGTTCGGGGCGCGGGCACTTTTGAGCCGGCTGTACCTGAAAACAGTCTAACCGGTAGCTCCACCAATCGCCGGGTTTCGATTACGGTAAACCTGGACTAGCGGAGCCCAACATGTTGCAAAAAAAGATCTGCATGCTGGGCGGCTTCGCTGTCGGAAAGACGAGTCTGGTCCGCAGGTTTGTGCAGAGCATCTTCTCAGAAACCTACTTGACCACCGTCGGAGTGAAAATCGACAAGAAAAGCGTCGCGCTCCCGGACAAAACCGTGGATCTGATTTTGTGGGATTTGGCCGGCGAGGACGATATCGGCTCATTCCGCGTCAGCTATGTTCGAGGTGCAACCGGGCTCGTGCTAGTCGTCGATGGAACCCGCGCTGCTACTCTTGCCGTGGCACTCACGCTGCGCGAACGGGTCGAGGCCGAATTCGGCGCCATGCCGTTCGTATTGCTGTTCAACAAGTCCGATCTGGCCGATCGGTGGGCGATATCGGATGGTGAGATCAACGAGTTGAGGCAACGTGGATGGCAAATCTATCTAACAAGTGCGCTCTCGGGCGAGCAGGTCGATGACGCGTTTCGTCAACTGGCCTTGATGGTCACCAAATAGACCATGCATGAATTGCCAAAAGAAGTCAGAAATTGGTTTTTCAATTTCTTCTTCGACGGGCACGCTGTCGCTTATCTGAAAATCGACGCCCAGCTTTGTATAGCTGCCAAGGGCGGCAATGTTGAACATTACGGACTGTCATCGCTTCGCATCGGCAAGCCTGTTGCGGAGCAGCTTGAATTCATGGAAGGTTTGCTGCCTTGCCCGGAGCTTCCGTTTCGCATGGACATGATCGAACTGCCCGGCGGGCGTGTCGCCGACCTTCATTTTTTTGCTGACAATGCGTGCGTGTGGCTGCTCTTTCTAGACGCCACTGCCGAACGCGACAACAGGCAGCGGCTCCAACAGAAGGCCTATGAAATGACGCTCCTGCAGGAGAGGGAGCGTCAACTCAATGAGAAATTGCAATCGACGAACGAGGCATTGAGGAAGAGCCAGGAGGGATTGGCGCGTGAATACCAGCGCGCCGAAACCCTGCTCCTCAACATTCTTCCGGCATCGATCGCCGAGCGGTTGAAAGCGCAAAAGAAAATTGCCGACAACCACGCGGAGGTGAGTGTGCTTTTTGCCGACATCGTCGGTTTTACCGAAAGAGCGCGAAGCGTCGGAGCCGTGACGACCCTCGCTATCTTGAATTACTTCTTCAGGGCGGCGGATCGGCTTTCGGAACGATACGGCTGCGAAAAAATCAAGACAATAGGCGATTGTGTGATGGTGGTCTCTGGACTGCCCACGGCGCGATCCGATCATGCAAAAGCCCTCGCGCGCTATGCAGTTGAACTGCGCAAGGCGGTAAGGCGGGAACGCTTCGCAGGAGAGCCGATAAGGCTGAGAATTGGAATTCACTCAGGACCGATCGTCGCCGGCGTCATAGGCAAGAGGCGGTTCGCCTACGACCTGTGGGGTGAGACCGTTAATCTCGCCTCACGTATTCAAACGTCCGCGGAGCCCGATGAAATCCGTATTTCCGATGCAACGCACGAATTGCTTGGACGAAAATTTGCTTGCGATCCACTCGAGGAAACGGAATTGCGTGGTGCGGGTCGCGTGCGAATGTGGCGGCTCCCGAGTTGATCCGTCGCCTGCGGTGCGACCCTGGAGCGCCGATAGCGGCGCCCGACAGGCGTTGGCGTGACCTGATCTTGCGATCGCAAAGCACCCTTTGCGCTTGCCCGGAAGGCATCTATTCTGGAGGACAGTGGCCGCTGGTGGGCATAGAATGTCGGTACTGCCTTTCCTGAGAATTTATGCACCGCTAAACGCGGTGCTGGCTGCGCCTGGGCTTCTCGCGGTGGCTGCGCTCACGATGCCGAACATGTCCGGACGAAGCAGACTGGCTCTGGCTGCCGTGCTCGCTGTCATTTGGGCCGCCTATCTTCTGCAGATGGCCGAGACCCTGCTCAAGCGCTGGGCGGGCGACCTCAGGGACAGGACCCCGGCAATCGCAATCGATGTGCTCGCGGTTTTGGTTCCACTCGCCGCATTTCTGCTCGACGGCACGCCCGACCGGAGCCTCTACTGTGCTGTCTGGCTGCTGAAACCGCTGCGCGACTCGACCTTCTTCCCGCTGCTTGGCAGGGTTCTGGCCAACGAAGCGCGCAACCTGGTCGGCGTCACCACGGTCTTCGGCCTGGTTCTGTTCGGTGTCGCACTCGCGGCCTATGTCATCGAGCGCGACGTCCAACCGGAAAAATTCGGCAGCATTCCCGAGGCAATGTGGTGGGCGGTGGTCACGCTGTCCACTACCGGCTATGGCGACGACATTCCGCAAAGCTTCGCCGGCCGCGTCCTTGCCGGGGCGGTCATGATGTGTGGCATCGGCATCTTCGGGCTGTGGGCCGGCATTCTTGCCACGGGCTTCTTTCAAGAAGTCCGTCGCGAGGATTTCGTCCGCAATTGGCAATTGATTGCCGGCGTTCCGTTGTTTCAGAAGCTTGGCCCGGCCACGCTGGTCGAGATCGTGCGCGCGTTGAGACCTCGCACGGTGCCGGCGGGCGCCGTGATCTGCCGCAGCGGCGAGACCGGCGATCGGATGTTCTTCGTCGTGGAAGGCCGCGTCAGCGTCGCGACGCCGAACCCGGTGGAGCTTGGCCCTGGCGCCTTCTTCGGCGAGATGGCGCTGATCAGCGGCGAACCGCGTATGGCGACCGTCACTGCCGCAACTTCTGTCTCACTCCTGTCGCTGCACGCGGCGGATTTCCAGATGCTGTGCAGCAGCAGCCCGGAAATCGCGGAAATCATCCGCAGGACCGCGCTCGAGCGGCGCGGCGCGGCGCCGGTGGCTTGACCGTACAGCCGATGGTGGCCCGGCTGGAACTGGATGGTACGGCTCTATCGACCACGCGCGGAGGTTATGGACGGCACGTGGAAGTTCCCAGAGGCGTAGCCGGAGACCTAAACGTAGCCGATCCACTCTACCGGCGGCTCGTTGTTTGGCGCTGTGCGTCGACAGTTCCTGCCCCGCGGCCTTTCGGACGACCGGCTTTGGCTAAACTCTAATGCCTTAGAATCTTGCTTAGAAAAGCCCGGCTGCGGTCGGTCTTCGGGTCGGAGAAAAACGCCTCCGGCGTGCCGCTTTCGACGATGGCGCCGGCGTCCATGAACACCACGCGCTGCGCCACCTTGCGGGCAAAGCCCATTTCGTGCGTCACCACCATCATGGTCATGCCTTCCTCGGCCACCGCGACCATGACGTCGAGCACTTCGGAGATCATCTCGGGATCGAGCGCGGAGGTCGGCTCGTCGAACAGCATGATCTTGGGCCGCATGCCGAGGCAGCGCGCGATGGCCACACGCTGCTGCTGGCCGCCGGACAACTGTGACGGGTATGCATTGACCTTGTCAGCGAGGCCGACCTTGGCCAGCAAGTCGCGCCCGGCCTGCTCGGCCTCGGCGCGGGGGATCTTGCGCACATGGATCGGCGCCAGCGTGACGTTTTCCAGCGCCGTCTTGTGCGGGTAGAGGTTGAACGACTGGAAGACGAAGCCGATCTCGGTGCGCAACTGCGTCATGTTGGTGGCGGGGTCGCCGAGGCGCTGGCCGTCGACGACGAGGTCGCCATCCTTGATCGCTTCCAGGCCGTTGATGCAGCGGATCAGCGTCGACTTGCCCGAACCACTTGGGCCGCAGACGACGACCACTTCGCGCGGCTCGACGCTGAGCGTGATGTCCTTCAGCACATTGAGCGAGCCGAACCATTTGTTGACGCCGCGAAAGTCGATCATGCCCGTTTTGGTCAGGTTTGGTTTGGTCGGGCTCGGATTGGTCATGGCGGTCAGCCCTTTGGGGTTCGATGTCACAGCTGCACCTCGCCATGCGCCGCGCCCATGCGTCGCTCCAACCGGCGGGCGAGCATGATCAGCGGATAGCAGACGACGAAATAGCCGACGCCGACCAGGAAGAAGACCAGCAGGCCGTTGGGCACACGCTGCACCACAAGCCAGCCGACGCGGGTGAGGTCGGTCAGCCCGATCGCCGAGACGACGGAGGAATCCTTGATCAAGAGTACATATTGCCCGACCAGCGGCGGCAGCACGATGCGCATCGCCTGCGGCAGCACCACCTGGCGCATGCGTTGCCAGCGCGACAGGCCAGACGCCAGAGCTGCCTCAACCTGGCCGGTCGGCACCGAGCGGATGCCGGCGGCGACGATCTCGCAGATGAAGCACGCGGCGAGGTTGGTGAGCGCGATGATGCCGGCGGTGAAGGCATCGAGCTCGATGCCGAATTCCGGCAGGATGAAGAAGATCAGGAAGATCTGCACCAGGAACGGCGTGCCGCGGATCAGGTCGACCCAGGCCCCGATCACGCTCGAGATCAGCCGGTTGCCGCCGGTGCGCAATATGCCGAGGCCGAAGCCAAGCAGCGTGCCCAGCACCAGGCTGATCGCCGACAGCATCACGGTCATGCCAAGGCCGCGCAAGGCGAGGGGGTAGCTGCCGGCCAGGCTTTGCAGCTGTTGCCAGATCATGTGCTGCTCCTTGCCGGCTGCAGACCGAGCCACCGACTGGACAGCCCCGCCAGTCCTTTGAGGCAGTAATAGAGCAGCAGATAGAAAGCGGCGATGGTGAGAAAGCCTTCCGCCGGCATGAAGCGGTCGGACGCCAGCAACTGGCCGGCGCGCGTCAGTTCGGAAACCGAGATCAGCGACAAAAGCGCGGAATCCTTGACCAGCACGATCGCCTGGCCGAGCAGCGGCGGGATCGTCACCTTGAAGGCTTGCGGCAGGATGACCAGGCGCATGCGCTGGACATAGGTCATTCCCGAGGCAACCCCGGCCTCGACCTGGCCGCGCGGGATCGACAGGATGCCGGCGCGGATGATTTCCGCGACATAGGCGCCGCTGTTCAGCGACAAAGCGATGATGCCGACGACGAGCTCGGGCAGGACGAAGCCGAGACGCGGCAGGCCGAAATAGAGGAAGTAGAGCTGCGCCAGCAACGGCGTGGCGCGCACGGCATCGATATAGCCCTTGGCCAGCACGCGAAACAGCTGGCCGCGCTGCAGGTTCATGGCGGCGAGCACGATGCCGACGGCCAGCGCGCCCGCAAAAGACAGCGCCGACAGCCACACGGTCGTGATCAGACCCTGCCCGAACAGCGGCAGATATTCGACGATGGTGCGGAAGCTGAAATTTTCGAGCATGGCGGTGAATTGTGAATGGTGAATGGGCAGTAGTGAGTAGTGAGTGGTGAGCAGTGAAGGGCGTCCGGAATGGCCATTCACCATTCACCATTCACTACTTCCTACTCACTACTCCCTGCTTACCTCTGCTTAGTGATCCTTCTTCCAGGCGTCGGAATTGACCCAGTAGTCGAGGTTCTTCTGCAAGCGGCCGTCGATGCTGACCTGGTTGAGGAACAGGTTCATCCAGATCAACAGGTCCGGCTCGTCGTAGCGGGTGGCGAAGGCAAGCGGCTCCTTCGACAACAGGTCCGGCATGATGGTGAAGGTGCCGGCGGGATAGGCTGTCGACTGACCCTTGACCGCCGAGACGTCGTTGACGCCGCAATCGGCTTGGCCGTTGTTGACCGCGTCGAGCAGCAGCGGGCCGCCGCCCTTGTAGCTCTTGATGTCGGCATCCGGGAAGGCGTTCTTGGCTTCCTTTTCGCCGGTGGCGCCCAACAGCACGGCGATCTTGGTGCCCTTGGCCTTGCAGTCCTCGGTTGTCTTGAACTTGCTGTCGGCCTTGGTGAAGACGGTGCTGCCCGTATACATGTAAGGTGTGGTGAAGGCGACCTTCATGCCGCGCGCCAGCGTCGGCGTCATGTCGGCGACGAGCAGGTCGGCCTTGCCCGAAAGCAGCGCCGGGATCAGCCCGTCCCAGTCATAGTCGAGGAAGGTGATCTTGACGCCCATTTCCTTGGCCATCAACTCGGCGAGTTCGACCGAACTGCCGGTGCGCTCGCCGGCCGCGCCGACCAGCGAGAAGGGAGGTCCTTGCGTCTGTACCGCGACGCGCAGTTCGCCGCGCTTGGTGATCTCGTCGAGCGTTCCGGCACTGGCCGCCGTGGCGAGCCCCGCAAGCGCAAGTCCGGCGATAAAAAGTCTGGCAATCTTCATTTTGGCATTCCTCCTGTTATCGTTGTTGTTCCACTTTGTTATTCCACCCTTTTGGGTGTTTTTTGAGCGGCGGCACCGTTTGCCGGCGGCAGCCACCGTTCGAAAATCGTCAGTCCCAGGCCACCGTTTCGGTCACCTTGATGCCACGCCTCGCCAGCTCGTCAAAGAAGGGTTCGTCCGGCACATGCAGCAGCGGGTTGAGCAGGCCAGGTGTGGCGATCTCGCGCCGCGCCAGCATCTGCGCCACGATGCTGGCGGGATAGCCGACGCCGAGGCTCATGCCGAACAGGCCGGATGCCAGGTCGCGTTCGATGATCAGGTCCGATGTCACCGTTTTGGCGCGACCGCCCTCGAGACCGGAAAAGACATTGCGCATCACGCAAAGGTCCTTCTCGTCAGCGCCATACTGCAATTGCGGGCCGAGCAGCCGGCCGAGAAATTCGCGGGGGCTGGCGCCGGTGCCGGGCACCTTGTCTTCGGAGAGGAAGCCGAGTTCCTTCAGCGGCGCCCAGAACGCCGACCATCCCGGCCAGCGCAGTGTATAGCGGCCCGAGCGTTGCAATCCCTTGGCGGCCGCCAGCATCTCGACATAGTGCAGCGCGTCGCCATTGGGGAAAGCTTCCAGCCGGCCGAGGCCCGCGACCTCGATCTCGTGGATGAAGGCATTGTCGTGCTGCCGCCCGGCCGGCACTTCGACGCGCTTGCCATGCTCGATCATCACGCTGTCGCGGTTCTGGCTGACCAGAACCATGTCGAAATTCCAGCTCACCTTGTAGCAGAGCGGCTTCGCCATCGCCTTCGGTTCGGGGATGCCGCCGCAATAGGAATCGATCGAGGAGATCCTAGAGAACTGCTTTGCGGCGCGCGCGTAGAGCACGAGGTCGATGCCGGGATCGAGCCCGCATTCGGTCATGATCGAAACGCCGGCCTGTTCAGCCTCCGCCGCCAGATCGGCAATCGCGTTGCCGTAATTGGTGGTGACCAGCGGCGTGCGCGTTGCGATCGCGGCCTGCACCGCCTCGCGCATCAATGGCTGTGGCAACAGATCGATGGCGGCGTCGACATCCGCCAGCACGGTGGCAAGTGCCGGGCCGATGGGGCCCTCGGGCACGACGAAACGCACGCGGGAAAGGTCGGTCAGCCCGGCAAGCCGGGCAGGGCCGTCGGCCGACGTATCGACGCAGACGACTTCCTCGACACCGGCGCTGGCGACGAGATCGGCGATGGCCGCCCGTCCCTGCAGGCCGAGGCCGCCGAGAACAGCTATTCTCATGCCGGCTCCTTGCGCGACGGTGTTTCTTCCGACCAGCAGCCTTCGGGAAGGCTGACCCATTTGTTGCATGAAGCCATGACGACGAAGGTTTCGCTGCGCACGACTTCGCCGGGAATGCCGGCGCCGGGGATCAGCTCGCTGGTGATGCGGTAGAGGTCGGCGACATCGCCGGCGACGGTCACGTCGACGATGATGTCGAAGCGCCCGGTAACCACCGAGGCCGAGTTGACGAAAGGCAGTTCGGCAATGCGCTGCGCCAATTCCCGGGCGCGGCCACGTCCCTGCGCATTGATGCCGACAATGGCCGAGATCAGCTCGGGGCGTTCGGTCAGATTGAGCAGCCCGACGATCTTCAAGAGGTTGCGGTCGAGCAGATTGCGCAACCTTGAGCGCACCGTCGGCACCGAGATCGCCATCGTCTCGGCGAGCCGGTTGATGCCGGGCTGGGCATCCTGCGACAACAGCTTTACCAGCCGTCGATCGGTTTGATCGAGATGCTCACGCAAAAGGCAAGGCTTTCATAAAGGGAAAGAAACGATCGGATTTTCTTTCGGATATGAAAAATACCTTATGGGGAATTTTTAACAGCAGCAAGAGCTATGTCATCCCTCTGTGTCCCTTCCGTGTGCGTTCGGGCAAGACAGGATGCATGTCGTCCCAAAACCGCTGCGCATTTTGGGGCAGTCGAGGATGTGCGCGACAGCACTAGGCGACGGAGTGCGAAGACGATCTTGCCGCCGCCGTGGTCGCTTGAACGCGACGCGAGGTCGTAGTGAGCAACGCACCCGCATAACAGGCCGACCAAGTTGCGGCGTAGCCGCAACTCACGCCTTCACCTGATAAGCGGAGAGGCTCATTCGCGACATGGCCAAAAGCGGCCTTTCAATAAAACTATAACTCGCCAGGGACACGGCGATGCAGGCGGTGACAATAGCTATGCCTGCAAGCCATGGTGACACATTGGCGGTTGCAACGACAGGAGCGATCGCGAGCAGCACGATAGGATGGGTCAGATAGAGAGAGTAGGAAGCATCTCCCAGCCTTGCCAGCACGCGAGGAGCAAAAAGTCGGAAGTAGCTCTCCAGGCTGATGCAACCCGCGACAAGGATCAGCGCCGGGATACCTTGAGCAAGGGTTCGCGGCAAGTTGAAGCCAAGTACCATCACCAGTGTGGACACAATAGCGAACCCGACAGCCGAGGCACCCAGGAAAGCGGGCAAACGCAGCAGTCTGCCGACCAGACGGCCGACAGCCATGCCGGCAAGGAACTCAAACAGGATTGGCGTGGTATAGAAAAACAGCACAGTGTCGGCGGCGGGTTTGAAGATAATGCGTGCGGCTACGGCGATTGCAAAGACAACGCCAATCGTGGCCATTTGCGTCAGCGCACCAAAACCCATAGTCGCCGCGAACAGAATGTAAAACAGGATTTCCAGATTGAGCGTCCAACCCACGCCAAGCACTGGCTGGACATAGCCTGTGGCCGTATCGAGATAGGGCACGAAAAACAGGCTATTGGTAATCTGCTCAAAGGACACTCCACGACCGGCAAACAGCCAAAGTGCGGCGACCATGAGGAAGGTCATGACCCAATAGAACGGAACGACGCGCGTGAACCGCTGCATCAAAAAAGCACGGTGGTCGCGATGTCTGTTCTCCGTCGAGAGAACCATGACAAAACCGCTGATGACGAAAAACAGGTCGACGCCGCTGTTTAGAATGGGAATAGGCAAATCGAGCACGCCTAGTGCGGCCGGAAGATGATAGATAACAACCATAAGGGCTGCTAGCCCCCGCAGGGTCTGTATCGATGTATATTGTTGAATCCGACGCGGCGCAGCGTGATCATTATCCGGAATGACGTTCATTAAAAAATGTCCCCGATGCCGGAGAATATTAACACAGATGAGATCGTTGATGCGACGATTAACTGCCGGTTTAATTAATACATAAAATTTGAATAGCTTTCACCGACTTTCGCGGCCCGGGCCTTGCGATCGCCATCGTCTCGGCGATGCCTTGGCGCGCTGCTTGTATGCGCTATCGCCCGGCCTGGAAGATCGCCACCGCTGCCGCCGTCAGCGCGGCATTGCCGGCCGCAACCGTGCCATCCGGCAGATGCTTCCCATCCTCCAGCCCGACGCGCGTCGACCAGTTGCGATCCGCCGCACGGCGCACGAACGGCCACACCGTCGCGTTCTCGCCATGCAGCAGGATGGCACGGCGAATGCCGGCGCGCTCCAGGACCTGTTCGATGCCGTCGGCGACCGCAAAAGCCTCGTCTAGCGTCTGCTCGGAAATCTCGATCAGGACGCGCAGCACGCGCCCGCCATGGTCGAGGCTGACGAGACGCTCGGCGTCGGCGACTGAAGCCAGACCGGCTTCGATGCCGATGCCGCGCTGACGCAGGCTTTCCGTGACGATGGGTGCTGCCGCCTCGCTGAGATTGACCGAGGCATAGTCCGGCAGTTCGCGCCAGGCGGCGATGGCGACCAGCGTGCTGACGTCGTCGTTCTCGATCCAGGCGCCGGTGGAGACGCCGATCAGCGTACCGGGGCATGCGCGGCGAAGTGCTGCGATCGTCGGGTCCATCGCCGCCGGCGAAAGGCTTTCGCGGCGGTCCGCTCCGCGCGCATGGACATGCAGCTCGGCCGCGCCCGCGGCAACAGAGGCCGCGCCATCGCGCGCCATGGCTTCGGCGTCGAGCGGCAGCGTGGGGTGAAAATCGGCGGCGCGCGCGCCATTGATGCAGGCCTGGACGATCATGGCTCTCGCGATCCTGTTGCGGATCGCGCGAGCCTACCGCAGGGCAGGGCGGAGAGGGAACGGGCGTGGTGAAGATTGCTGACAGGGTGCCGCTTCTGCGGAGGTTGCGGTATCGGCCCAGGACATACCATATAGCGGGACAGGACACGCCACGGGCGATCCTTACCCCTTTGCCGGACTGCCGGCTGAAAGGTTTTTGCGATGGCTGAGTTGAAGGTCAGAACCCGCGTCACCGGCGCGACGGCGACGCTGCAGCCCGGCGGCTTGCCTTCCATCACCACTCCGACCGGCGGTGCAGTCGATGTCGTCACCGCCGTCAGCGCGCCGGGCTTCAATCCGCTCGACCTGCTCTACGCCTCGCTCGCCGCCTGCATGGTGCTGAGCGCGCGCATCGCCGCCTCACGCCTCGGCGTCGCCGCCGAGCTTGGCGAGGTGCGCGCCGAGGTCAGCGGCGAGACGGCCAAGGACGAGCCGTCGCGCGTCGAAAGGCTCAACATCAGGCTCGACATCTCAGGCGATCTCGACGCTGCGACCAAGCAGCGGATCGTCGAGGACGCCGAAGCGATCTGCACGGTGTCCAACACGCTGCGCGCCGCGCCGCAATTGCATACGACGCTTGGGTGAGGGTGTCGCAGAATGCCTCGCTACCACCAACCAAGGACCGTCCCATGGCCATGATCCCGCCGATCGACTACGCCTCGGCATCGCAAGACATCCGCGCCGAGCACGACAGGGAGCTTGGCCTGCGCGGACGCATGACCAACATGAAGCGCATCCTGCTGCATTCACCGGCCGCCCACCGCATCTATGCCGAATGGTTCACCCTGCGCGATCTGCTCAAGCCCGCACTCGACGACCGCGCTGTCTGGCTGTTGTCGCTGGCGATCTCCGAGAGATGCCGCGCCGAGATACCGCTTACCTTCTTCCGCCGCGCGCTGATCGACAGCGGTCTTGATCCCGAGGCGATCGAGCCCAGCGCTGAAGAAGCTTTGCTGATCGAATTCGGCAAGGCAGTCGCTGCCGATACCAACGCCGTTCCCGACGATGTCTGGGCGGCACTCAAGGCTAGCTACGACGACACACTGCTGGTCAACCTCGTCGCCTTCGCCGGCATCATGGTGGCGACCTGCCTGTTCACAAACGCGGTGAGGGTCGATCTGGACCCTGAGTTGGAGGCGTATCGCCGCAAGGGTGCCGATCCGGTCTGATGCGATCGATACGCAGTCGATCTGCAGTGGATATCGCCCGGAAGGATCAGCCGTAGTAGCCGGCTCCAAACAGCAAAAGTGTTTCCACCTGGGAGTCCGCTTCTTTTCCTATGGCTGTCCAGATGCTGATGCCGAGAGCATTCGAAATCGCGCTATCGATCTCGACCTTCACATTGGGGTCGGTTTGTCTCAAGAACCTCAGCGCAACCTCCATGGAAATCGGAAACAGCGACGCGCCACCCAGTTCCAAGATCGCAGGCGAGGTGAATTCTAGCGCTTCGAGTGCGCCATCGGCCTTGTAATAGGCGAATACTCCAAGGTCCGGCCAATAGTCGGCCGGAACGCTGGTTGGGCTCCGCCGAAAGACCTTGAGCTCTCCTGAAAAGAAGGATCTGACAGTCGCCTTAGACGATCCGAGAGGAAGCCCTTTGACGCCATTTAGCGGTTCGATCGAAAGATGCATGTACACAGTTAATCGCTGCCGGCAGCAGATGACAATGTTCATCGCAGGAATCGGGTGGCCCAGGCGCCTCGTTCGCCCCACTTTGACCGCAAGCAAAGGAGGCATCCATGACCATCCATTCGATAAGCACCAAACGCGCAGCCCATTCGGCCGAAGCGCGCGTCGCAGCGCAGGACTGGAGTGCTCTGATCGGCGAACTGAACAGCCACGGCAGCGCCGTCATGCCGGCGTTGCTTGCACCCGAGGAGTGCGCCGAGATCGCCGGTCTCTATCCGCATGAGGACCATTTCCGCAGCCATGTGGTGATGGCCCGCCATGGCTTCGGCAAGGGCGAGTACCGCTATTTCCGCTATCCGCTGCCGGATCTGGTCGGTGGCCTGCGCACCGCGCTCTATCCCAGGCTGGCCGGCGTCGCGAACGACTGGAACGATCGCATGGGCGCGGCACGGCGCTATCCCGATGACCACGCCGCCTTCCTCCAGCTTTGCCACGAAGGCGGCCAAACGCGGCCGACGCCGCTTCTCCTCCAATATGGCCCCGGCGACTTCAACTGCCTCCACCAGGATCTCTATGGCGACCTCGCTTTTCCCCTGCAGGTCGCGATCCTGTTGTCGCAGCCGGGCGAGGATTTCACCGGCGGCGAATTCGTGCTGACCGAGCAGCGCCCGCGCATGCAAAGCCGTGCCGAAGTGGTGCCGCTGACCCGGGGCGATGCAGTGATCTTTGCTGTCCACAATCGCCCGGTGCAAGGTACGAAAGGGCACTACCGCGTCAATCTCCGGCACGGCGTCAGCCGCCTGCGCTCGGGACGGCGGCATACGGTGGGAATCATCTTCCACGACGCGAAGTAACGTCGTCCGCTTCGGCGCGGCTCCTTCGTTCCACTCCGAGATCGGCTAAGATTCACACTTGGTCGACGTCGAACAGGAGCATCGTCAAGTCATCGTCTCCTGGGGCGAGTATACGCCGGTCAGCGGCGCAGGCAATGCCGATTTCGGTGGCAAATGCGCTCTGCATATCGGCGAGGCTGTCGAAATAGAGTGTCCCGACCAGATACGGAATCTCGCCCGCCGAGCGCTTGATGATGGGCCGCCTGCTGATTTCGTAGCGCCGCAGTCCGGGAAGCTTCTTGGCCAGCGGCACATGAACCTCGAAATAGTGCCGGTCGAACGCCTCCGGATCAGCCGGGGTTTTGTAGATCACGAGCATCTTGGCCATCGTCATATTCCTGCCTGTTGGTGTCGCTGTTTGGGGGCCATGCAGGCCGCCGTGCCAATGTCGTTCCGCGAGGGCGGTTTTCGACAATCGCTGGATTTTTGTTTCGGGCGCGATGACGGGTCCTCGCCACCATCTGTGGCGCTTCTGCCTCTTTCCTCCTTGCGCTCATTCGCGTATGGCCCCGGGCAAATCCCTCAACTTTGCACCAACTCCCCCGGACCGCCTCATGATCCGTCTTGAAAGCATCAGCAAGCAGAACGGCCGCCAGCTTGTCTTCATCGAGGCCTCGGCCTCGCTACAGAAGGGCGAGAAGGTCGGCCTTGTCGGGCCGAACGGCGCCGGCAAGACGACGCTGTTTCGCATGATCACCGGCCAGGAGCAGCCCGACGAGGGCCAGGTGCAGGTCGATCGCGGCGTCACCATCGGCTATTTCAGCCAGGATGTCGGCGACATGGCGGGCCATAGTGCTGTGGCCGAAGTGATGAACGGCGCCGGGCCGGTCAGCGACGTGGCGGCCGAAATGGCCGAACTCGAGGCGGCCATGGCCGATCCCGAGCAGGCCGACCGGATGGACGAGATCATCGAGAAGTACGGCGAGGCGCAGCATCGTTTCGAGGAGCTCGACGGCTATGCGCTCGATGGCCGCGCCCGCGAAGTGCTCGACGGCCTCGGCTTTTCCCAGGAGATGATGGATGGCGACGTCGGCAAACTGTCCGGCGGCTGGAAGATGCGCGTGGCGCTCGCCCGCATCCTGTTGATGCGGCCCGACGTCATGCTGCTCGACGAACCGTCGAACCATCTCGATCTCGAAAGCCTGATCTGGCTGGAGCAGTTCCTGAAGGGTTATGAGGGCGCGCTGCTGATGACCTCGCACGACCGCGAGTTCATGAACCGCATCGTCAACAAGGTGGTCGAGATCGACGCCGGTTCGCTCACCGCCTATTCCGGCAATTACGAATTCTACCAGCAGCAGCGGGCGATCGCCGACAAGCAGCAGCAGGCGCAGTTCGAGCGCCAGCAGGCCATGCTGGCCAAGGAGATCGCTTTTATCGAGCGCTTCAAGGCGCGGGCGTCACACGCCGCCCAGGTGCAGAGCCGGGTGAAGAAGCTCGACAAGATCGATCGTGTCGAGCCGCCCAAGCGCCGCCAGATCGTGAATTTCGATTTTCAGCCGGCGCCGCGCTGCGGCGAGGATGTCGTGACGCTGAAGAACGTCCACAAGGGATATGGCAGTCGCTCGATCTATGAGGGGCTGGATTTCCAGGTCCGCCGCCGCGAGCGCTGGTGCATCATGGGCGTCAACGGCGCCGGCAAGTCAACGCTGCTGAAGCTGGTGGCAGGCGCTTCCGATCCCGACACCGGCACGGTCGCGCGGGGGCCGAGCGTGAAAATGGGCTATTTCGCCCAGCACGCCATGGAGGTGCTGGAGGGCGAACGCACCGTGTTCCAGACGCTGGAGGACGCGTTTCCGCAAGCCGGCCAGGCGCCGCTCAGGGCACTCGCCGGCTGCTTCGGCTTTTCCGGCGACGAGATCGAGAAGAAATGCCGGGTGCTGTCGGGCGGCGAAAAGGCGCGCCTGGTGATGGCGTTGATGCTGTTCGACCCGCCCAATCTTCTGGTGCTCGACGAGCCGACCAACCACCTCGACATCGCGACGAAGGAGATGCTGATCACGGCGCTGTCGCAGTACGAAGGCACCATGCTGTTCGTCTCGCACGACCGCCATTTCCTGGCCGCACTCTCCAACCGCGTGCTGGAACTGACGCCCGAAGGCATCCACACCTATGGCGGCGGCTATACCGAATATGTGGAGAGGACCGGGCACGAGGCGCCGGGGCTGCGGACCTGACGCAGGTCCTGCGTCCGCATTTGCGTCGAGCAAAGCCAGGATTTGTCAGCTCGCCGCCAGCCATTTGCGCGACTGCGCGAAGGCCTTGAAGGCTTTGGCGTCCATCGGGTAGCCGAACAGGAAGCCTTGCAAGATGTCGCAGCCAAGCTCTTTCAGGATGCGCGCGTGCTCCATCGTCTCGACGCCCTCGGCGATCACTTCGATCCCGAGCGACTTGCCGATGTCGATGATGGACGACACAAGCTGCCGCTGTGCGGTTGAGCTGGTGATGGGGGTGACCAGTTGGCGGTCGATCTTGAGGCGACGGGGCCGCAACTTCAACAGCGAGACGATCGAGGCATGCCCGGTGCCGAAATCGTCGATCTCGACGTCGATGCCGAGCCCCTTGATGTGTTCGATGTTCCAGCTGACCAGCTCGTCGTTTTCGTCGAGGAAAATCGACTCCACCAGTTCGAACGACACGGTCCCTTCCTTGATGGGAAGCTTGCGCAAACCCTTGATCAGGTCCCTGTCTTCCAGGCGCCGTGCGGAAACGTTGACCGAGACGCGCGGGATGTTGAGGTGGCTGCGCGACCAACGCTCGAAATTATCGAGCGCCTGCTCCAGGACGGTGCGGTCGATAAGCGCCACGACATTGAGTTCTTCAGCCACCTTGATGTAGGCGTCGGGGGTCAGCATGCCGCGTTGCGGGTGATCCCAACGCGACAGCGCCTCGACGCCAACGATCTCCAGCGTCTTGGCGTCGAACTGCGGCTGATAGTAGACGATGAATTCGTTCCGCTCGAGCCCGCCCAGAATCTCGTCGGCGGTCTGCTTGGTCCGCACGATCTCGCTCTGCAGCTCTTCGTTGAAAAACTCGTAGCGGTTGCGGCCGCGGCCTTTCGCCCGGTACAGCGCCAGATCGGCATTGACAAGCAACTGCCTTGCATCGACGCCGCTATTGGCCGCAATGCCGATGCTGACGCCGAACCGGCACTGGTGACCCAGATAGTCGACCGGCTGGCGCATCGCATCGATAATGTGGTCGGCCAGCGCGGCGAGTTCCTTGTCGTCGCGTCCATGGCTCAGCACGACAAACTCGTCGCCGCCGATGCGCGCAACGAAATCGGCACTGCCGACGCTGGCCTTGATGACTTTCGAAGCATGCACCAGCAATGCATCGCCCGCTGCATGGCCGAGCGTGTCGTTGATCTGCTTGAACCGGTCAAGGTCGAGATGCAGCAACGCCGCACGGCCGTCGGCTTCGCGGTTTTCGGCAAGCATCTCGTCCAGATACCGACGGTTGGGCAGACCGGTCAGCGAATCATGCATCGCGACATGCTCGATGCGGGCTTTGGCCAGGTTCAGTTCGGCATTTTTCGATTCTGAAAGGCGACGTTCACGCACGAGATTCTCGTTGAGCAGCACGTCGCCTGTCACATCCCATTCGGCGCCGATCATTTTTGGCGTGCCGTCGATGTCCCGGAAGAAACTGGCGCGGGTGCGCACATGGCGAATGGTGCCGTCCGGCCGCAGGAGCCGATACTGCGAAGAGTAGGGGCCTTGTGTTGCAACAGCCGAATCGAAATCTGCTTTAGCCCGTTCGAAGTCTTGGGGATGGATCGCCAGCGCCCAGTCGTCATAGCTACGGGTCTTGCCGCCGCCGGGTTTGCCATAGATTTCGTTGATGCGGTCGTCCCATACGAGTTCGTTGCTGACGGTATCGTGCTCCCACACGCCTATAGCAGAGGCTTCCAACGCCAGCTCCAGCCGCCGGGACAGGCGCCTCAACTCGGCGTCACTTTTCTGCCGCTCACCGAAAAGACGTCCTGCCACGAGGATCGGCAGCACCACCAGCGCGCCGGCAAGCGCCATGAGCAGACGCAACAGCCACTCATTTTTCGGAGCGGTCGGCCAGCCGCCCTTCGGTATGGCTGAAATTTGCCAGGAGCCTGAAGGCAATTGCACCTCTGCCATCACCGGATTGCCGGACACGACATTATCGCCGCCGAAGAACAGTTCCCCGCCGCCGCCGAGCGCATCCTTGCCGATAAGCGCCACATCGATATCCAGATCAGGGTCGGTCAGTCCGCTGGCAGCGTAGAGCCGATCGACATCGATCACGGCCGAGACGATACCCCAGAAACGGTCGCCGCCACCCGCCGTCGGCACGAAGACCGGGATACGGCCGATGAAGCCACGTCCGCCTTGCGCCAGTTTGACCGGCCCGGCGAGCACCAGCGCGCGCTGGTCACGGGCGCGAAGCGCGGCCATGCGTTGCGTATCGCTCTTGCGGTAGTCCAGCCCGATGGCTTTTTCATTGCCTTCCAGCGGATACATCAGCGCGATGACGAGGTCGGGGGCGCCGGCAATATCGCGCAACTGCGATTTTTGCTCGAACAGATTACGGGCGAGTGCCGCAAATCTTTGCTGGCCCATATAAGGCTCGGTAACGATTGTCGAAACGAGACCCTGAACCAGCTGGAGATTGCCGCCTATGTTGCCTTCGAGCTTGGCGCGTATGATGTTGACCTTCGCCAGGACGTCGGCGCGCGCCAGCTGATCGGAGACCTCTCTGTTCCTCTGGTCGGCAACCAGGGCGCAGACGAGAAGCACGACAAAGGCAATCGCCGCCGGCAAGTTGGCGGAAGAAAAAACGGCCCGTTTCAACCGGCCGGAATTGAGCATTGCACCTGCCAACTCGATCCGAAGACCTTTCCAGGACAGTAGTCCTTCGGTCGACCATAGTAGCTAAAGCTTAAGTTTGAGCTTCGAGACGAATCCGAGAACAAACGGTAAGCTTTTGGCTGCCAGGGTCCAGCCGAAATCTGAATGAGTGTCCGAAAGTAGGACGCCAGGTTGCAGCGTTCTGCAACCCAGCGGCGAAGTCATATTCGCCTCAGATTGCAACAAGCCGCCTGATCTTGCCGCGCGGGCCCTTGCGGGAGGCTTACTTCCCAGCCATTTGATCGGCCAGCGCCTGCGCCTGGGCGAGCAGCGCCGGGAAAGCCGGGTCAGCCGGCAGGCGCTGCGCCATGCAGGCCCGGTAGTCGCTGTCGCCCTTGTCCCAGGCGGCGTTGGAGGACTCGAACGCTTTTTCGTCCTTCAGGTCCGATGCCTGGTAGGCCTCCTGGAATTTCTGCGCGGCGGCGTCCGCAGCAGCCCACACGGCGTCGCAGGCGGCGATCTTCGGAACGGCAGGGGCTGCCGGCGCTGCGATAATTCTCACGCTGTTGCCTTTGACGAGCGTAACGATGACTTCCTGCTCATAGATCGGCCCGACGTCCTGCGTCCAGCCGCCGAGCCGTGCGAAGGCGATGTCGGCGCCTTCGGGTTTCTTCAATGGAAAGTCGAGCGTTCCCTCGAAGGCGGCGTCGCTGTTGATCGCCTGGGTATAGAAGGCATCCAGCTTAAGCGCCTCATCGATGCCGGCGGGCAGTTTGAAACTTTCGTCGGTCTCGGCGGTTCTGGACTGGAGCCAGCGCTCCAGCAGCCCTCGCGTCGTTGCCACTAGGCTGGGGCCGTCGTCGCCCTTGGTGTATCGCAGCCCATCGAGCATGCCATAGCCGATATCGGAGTCGCTGAGGCTTTCGATATTGATTGTGCCGGTTGGCGGAAAGTCCTTGACCGCCAGCGGCCCGATAATGCCGGCAAGACGCTGCTGGAGGTCGGCCAGCGCCTTCTCGTTCTCAGCGTCGATGGTCTCGATTGCCGCGTTCGCACTGTTCAGCGCTGCGATATCAGCAATCGCATTGTCACGCGCGGCCACATAGTCGTCCTCCGGCGAGGCCGCGAAAGCCACGCTGCTCACCAGTGCAAACAGAAACGTCCAGACCCACCGCATGATATAAACCCTGCTCTACGTTCGATTCCAAGGATACATGACAACATTGGGCTGAAAAAAGACGCCGTTGGAGCTGCAGATCTCCCCACATGAGGGGGAGATGGCCGGCAGGCCAGAGGGGGTCGCCGCGCCTGCAGCGCGGCCGCCGATTTCCGCGCGCGACGGCGTTATCGCGTGCCCCCCAACGACCCCCTCTCTACCCTTCGGCGACATCTCCCCCTCGAGGGGGGAGATTGGCGCCTAATCACGCCTTGCGCTTCTCCACCTCCGCCTTCCTCAGCAGGAAGCGCTGGATCTTGCCGCTTGGGGTCTTCGGCAGTTCCGTGATGAACTCGACCTCGCGCGGGTAGGCGTGCGCCGACAGCCGTTTCTTGACGTGCTGGGCCAGCTCTTCGGCGAGCTCCGAATTGCCCTTGTAAGCCGGCGCCAGAACGACGAAGGCCTTGACGATCTCGGTGCGCTGCGGATCGGGCACGCCGACGACAGCCGCCTCGTTGACCGCCGGATGCTCGATCAACGCGCTTTCGACGTCGAACGGGCCGATGCGATAACCGGCCGAGGTGATGACATCGTCGGCGCGGCCGATGAAGGAAACCGAACCGTCCGGCTCGTACTCCACCGTGTCGCCGGTGCGGTAGTAGCCGCCCGTGGTCGCCGGCGTCTCGGCTTGGTGATAGCCGTCGAACCAGCGCAGCGGCGACTTCGCGATGTCGACGGCGAGGATGCCGGGCTGGTTGGGGCCGAGCTCGTTGCCGGCCTCGTCCAGTACCACCATGCGATATCCGGGCATGGCGAAGCCGGCCGAGCCCGCGCGCACGACATGCGAGAGCCCATGATGGTTGTTGACCATCATGCCGTTCTCGGTCTGGCCGTAATGGTCGTGAATGGGCGCGGCGAGATTTGCGTCGAACCAGCGGATGACTTCCGGGTTGAGCGGCTCGCCGGCGCTGCTCACCACGCGCAGTCTGCCTTTGACACGGGCCGCAGCTTCCGCGCCTTCCGCCATCAGCAGGCGATAGGCGGTCGGCGAGCCGGCAAGGCTGGTGACGCCGAGCCGCTCGATGATGTCGTAAGTGCTCTTGGCGTTGAAGGCGCCTTCATGGAAGGTCGTGGCGATGCCGAGCTGCAACGGGCCGGTGATGGCGTAATAGAGGCCGTAGGCCCAGCCGGGATCGGCGATATTCCAGAAGATGTCGTCGGGCAGCAAGCCGATCGCGTCACGCATATAGGCGCCGAAGGCGAGCAGGGCGCGGAGCGGCACCGGGACGCCCTTGGGCAGGCCGGTCGTTCCCGACGTCGACATCATCATGAACAAATCGTCGCCCTTGCGCATCACCGGCTGGCACTCGGGCGAGGCGGCGGCAAGCGCGGCGCGGAAATCGATGTCGCCTGCAGGTAGCACATCGCCATTGCCAAGAATGGTGGCGATTTGCGCTGATGTCTCGACCTCGTCGAGCTTGCCGCGATTGGCCGGGTTGGTCACCACGATCCTGGCGCCGCTATAGCCGAGGCGGTGCTCGATGGCTTTCGGACCGAAGGCGGTGAACAGCGGCTGGTAGACCGCGCCGATGCGCCACGTCCCGAGGATCAGCGCCACCAGTTCGGGGACGCGCGGCAGCATGCCGGCGACGACATCGCCGGCACCGACGCCGGCGGCCTTGAGCACATTGGCGGCGCGCCCCGACATGTCGGCGAGATCGTCGAAGCTGAATTCGCGAAGCTCACCGCCGGCCGAGATCGCGCGCAGCGCCAGCCGGTTTTGTCCGGTGTAGCGGCCGCAGCATTCGACATAGGCATTGATGCCGGTTCCAGGGTTGCCATACAACCGCGCGATCTCATCTTCGATGCGAAAGCGCTGAGCGGCATCCTCATAGCGCGGCATTTTGCTCATGGCGGTCCTCCCCTAGGCGGCGCCCATCTCCCCTTGGAGCGCCTTATCGGTCAGATTGCCTGAAATTGCTGCGCTGGTCGATTACGGCGATAGTCGGGGGATGCGAAGGATCGCAGCGCAGCGACAATCCGCGCGCAGCCACTGGAGTTGACCGAACCGTCCATCCGGCCGATAGCACCGCCAGAATTGCCCCGAGGCCCCAATGACCCCAGACTCAACTTTCGATGACGCGGCCACAGCCGACGAAGAACGCGATGCCGACACCGCCTGGCAAAACGACATCCGCGCGGGCGTGCGCCGCGTCCGCGATCTCGCCTCCCTGCCGCTGTCACCCGCCGAGCGCGCGGCGGCGCAGGAGGCGGTCGTACGCCACAAGGTGCGTGCCCCCAAAACCTATCTCGACCTGATCGACTGGAACGATCCCGCCGACCCGATCCGCGCGCAAATCATTCCATCGCCGGATGAGCTGACGGAAACGGAAGGCGAGCTCGACGATCCGATCGCCGACCATGCCTTCAGTCCGGTGCCGCGACTAACGCATCGCCACGCCGACCGCGTGCTGTTGTTTGCGACCTACCAATGCGCGGTCTATTGCCGCTTCTGCTTCCGCAAGGAGTCTCTGACCTCGATCGGCCGCGGCTATACGCGCGAGGCGCTCGAAGAGGCTTTTGCCTATATCGAAGGCCATACCGAAATCCGCGAAGTGATCCTGACCGGCGGCGATCCGCTTTCGCTGCCGGACAAGGCGCTGGCTGAAATCCGCGCCCGCATCGAGGCGATCGCGCATGTCAGGCTGCTGCGCATCCACACGCGCGTGCCTGTCGTACTGCCCGCGCGCATCACGCCGGGGCTGGTTGGCGCCTTGCAGGGCCGGCTGATGGTCACCGTCGTCACCCATTTCAACCATGCGCGGGAGATCACGCCGGCCACCGAATTGGCCTGTCGCGCGATGCGCCAGGCAGGCTTCGTGCTGCTCAACCAGAGCGTCCTGCTCAAGGGCGTCAACGACACGGTCGAGGTGCTGGAGGAACTCTGCCGCGAACTGATGTACCGGCTCGGCGTCAAACCCTATTACCTGCACCATGGCGACCTCGCGCGCGGCATGGCGCACAGGCGCACCACGATTGCGCAGGGACAGGCGCTGGCCGGCGCGCTGCGCGCCCGCCTGTCGGGCATCTGCAATCCGGTCTATGTGCTGGACCTGCCGGAAGGTGGTGGCAAGGTGCCGCTCGGGCCATGCCATGTCGAGGGTCGGGACGGGCAGGACTGGCGCATCCGCGGCCAGGACGGCGAGGTGAGGCTGTATCGGGACGTCGTGGTGTAGGCACGGCGCAGCGGCGACGATGACCGCCGCCGTCACATTGTCGATCGGGATGACCATCGCACCAAACTCCCGCCACTACGCGTTCGCCTGCATTCCGTATGTTGACATAAAGATATCCTTATGTGATGGTTGTCGCCTCAAGGATAAAAAATGTCGCAGAATTCTGCATCGCTGGACGCATTGTTCGGCCCCGTCGCGGCCAGACCCGATGGGTCCGAAGTGCTTGCGGCGCTGACGGCAGCGGCACGCGAGCGCATCCTCATTCTCGACGGCGCCATGGGTACGCAAATCCAGGGTCTCGGCTTCGACGAAGAGCATTTCCGTGGCGAGGCTTTTGCCGGCTGCACCTGCCACCAGCAGGGCAACAACGACCTCTTGATCCTGACGCAGCCGAAGGCGATCGAGGAGATCCATTATCAATACGCCATCGCTGGCGCTGATATCCTCGAGACCAACACCTTCTCCTCGACCTCGATCGCCCAGGCCGATTACGGCATGGAGGATGCCGTCTACGCGCTGAACCGGGACGGCGCGCGACTGGTGCGTCGGGCAGCGGCGAGGGCACAGCAGGAAGACGGCAAGCGGCGCTTCGTCGCCGGCGCGCTCGGGCCGACCAACCGCACCGCCTCGATGTCGCCCGACGTCAACAATCCCGGCTACCGCGCGGTGACCTTCGACGAATTGCGCCGGGCTTATGGCGAGCAGTTGCGCGGCCTGGTCGACGGTGGCGCCGACATCATTCTCATCGAGACCATCTTCGACACGCTGAACGCCAAGGCGGCGATCTTTGCCTGCAACGAGATTTTCCTCGAAAAGGGCGTGCGGCTGCCGGTGATGATTTCGGGCACCATCACCGATCTCTCCGGCCGCACGCTGTCGGGCCAGACGCCGACCGCCTTCTGGCATTCGGTGCGCCATGCCAACCCCTTCACCATCGGCCTCAACTGCGCGCTCGGCGCCAACGCCATGCGCGCGCATCTGGCCGAGATTTCAGGTGTCGCCGACACCTTCGTCTGCGCCTATCCGAATGCCGGCCTGCCCAATGAATTCGGCCGCTATGACGAGAGCCCGGACTTCATGGCCGCGCAGATCGAGGATTTTGCCAGGGAAGGGCTGGTCAATGTCGTCGGCGGCTGCTGTGGCTCGACGCCGGACCACATCCGCGCCATCGCCGAGGCTGTCAAGAAGTATCCACCGCGCGCCATTCCCGAGATCGAGCGCAAGATGCGCCTGTCGGGGCTGGAGCCGTTCACGCTGACCGATGAGATTCCCTTCGTCAATGTCGGCGAACGCACCAACGTCACCGGCTCGGCCAGGTTCCGAAAGCTGATCACGGCGGGCGACTATGTCCCGGCGCTCGACGTGGCGCGCGACCAGGTCGCCAATGGCGCACAGATCATCGACATCAACATGGATGAAGGCCTGATCGATTCGAAAAAGGCGATGGTCGAGTATCTCAACCTCATCGCCGCCGAGCCTGATATCGCCCGTGTCCCGGTGATGGTCGACTCCTCGAAATGGGAGATCATCGAGGCCGGGCTGAAATGCGTTCAGGGCAAGCCGCTGGTCAACTCCATCTCGATGAAGGAAGGCGAGGAAGCCTTTCTGCATCACGCGAAGCTGGTGCGCGCCTATGGCGCGGCCGTGGTCGTCATGGCCTTCGACGAGGCCGGCCAGGCCGATACCAAGGCGCGCAAGGTCGAGATCTGCACCCGCGCCTACAAGCTGCTCACCGAACAGGCCGGTTTCCCGCCCGAAGACATCGTCTTCGACCCCAATGTCTTCGCGGTCGCCACCGGCATCGAGGAGCACGACAATTACGGCGTCGACTTCATCGAGGCCACCGGCGAGATCACCGGCACGCTGCCGCATGTCCATATCTCGGGCGGCGTCTCGAACCTGTCCTTCTCGTTTCGCGGCAACGAGCCTGTCCGCGAGGCGATGCACGCCGTGTTCCTCTACCATGCCATCCAGCGCGGCATGGATATGGGCATCGTCAATGCCGGTCAGCTCGCCGTCTACGACACGATCGAGCCGGGGCTGCGCGAGGCCTGCGAGGATGTCGTGCTCAACCGCGTGCCCAGGGCCGGCGGCACCGCCACCGAACGCATGCTGGAGATCGCCGAGCGCTTCAAGGGCACCGCCGGCAAGGAAGCCAGGGAGCGCGATCTCGCCTGGCGCGACTGGACGGTCGAGCGGCGGATTTCGCATGCGCTGGTCAACGGCATCACCGAATTCATCGACGCCGACACCGAGGAAGCGCGCCTCGCATCCGAGCGGCCGCTGCATGTCATCGAAGGCCCGCTGATGGCCGGCATGAATGTCGTCGGCGATCTGTTCGGCGCGGGAAAGATGTTTCTGCCGCAAGTGGTGAAGTCGGCGCGCGTGATGAAGCAGGCGGTGGCCGGATTGCTGCCGCACATGGAGGCCGAAAAACTGGCCAACGCCGCCAATGGCATCGACAATGGCGAGCGCCAGACAGCCGGCAAAATCCTGATGGCGACTGTAAAGGGCGATGTCCACGACATCGGCAAGAACATCGTCGGCGTCGTTCTGGCCTGCAACAATTACGAGATCATCGATCTCGGCGTCATGGTGCCGGCGGCGAAGATCCTGCAGACGGCTCGCGAGCAAAATGTCGACATCATCGGCCTGTCCGGCCTGATCACCCCGTCGCTGGACGAGATGGTGCACATGGCCGCCGAGATGGAGCGTGAAGGGTTTGACATTCCGCTGCTGATCGGCGGCGCCACGACCAGCCGCGTGCACACGGCGGTGAAGATCCACCCGCGCTATTCCAAGGGACAGACGGTCTATGTCAATGACGCCAGCCGCGCCGTCGGCGTCGTGTCATCCTTGCTGTCGAACGAGACCAAGGGCGGCTACGTCGACACAGTGCGGGCCGAGTACAAAAAGGTCGCCGACGCGCATGCCCGCTCCGAGGCCGACAAGCAGCGGCTGCCGCTGGCCAAGGCCAGGGCCAATGCGCACAAGGTCGACTGGTCGACCTATGAGCCGCCGAAGCCGTCCTTCACCGGCGTCAAGGTTTTCGGCAACTGGGACCTGACGGAGCTCGCGCGCTACATCGACTGGACGCCGTTCTTCCAGACCTGGGAGCTGAAAGGGCGTTACCCCAAGATCCTCGATGACGAGAAGCAGGGAGCCGCCGCGCGCCAGCTTTTCGAGGACGCGCAGGCGATGCTGAAAAAGATCATCGCGGAAAAATGGTTCGCGCCGCGCGCCGTCATCGGCTTCTGGCCGGCGAACACCGTCGGCGACGACATCAGGCTGTTCACGGATGAGGCGCGTTCGCGGGATCTGGCCACCTTCTTCACGCTGCGCCAGCAGCTGACCAGGCGCGACGGCAAGGCTAATGTCGCGTTGTCGGATTTCGTCGCGCCTCAGGACATAGGCAAGCCGGACTATATCGGCGGCTTCATCGTCACCGCGGGGATCGAGGAGATGGCGATCGCCGAGCGCTTCGAACGCGCCAATGACGATTATTCCTCGATCATGGTCAAGGCGCTGGCCGACCGTTTCGCCGAAGCTTTTGCCGAGCGCATGCACGAGAAGGTGCGCAAGGAATTCTGGGGCTATGCATCAGACGAGAAGCTGGCCCCGGACGAACTGATCGGCGAGCCTTATCGCGGCATCCGCCCGGCGCCCGGCTATCCCGCGCAGCCCGATCATACCGAGAAGGCGACCTTGTTCCGGCTGCTCGACGGCGAGCGCAATGCCGGCGTCAGCCTGACCGAGAGCTATGCGATGTGGCCGGGCTCCTCGGTCTCCGGCATCTATCTCGCCCATCCCGAAAGCTATTATTTCGGTGTCGCCAAGGTCGAACGCGACCAGGTCGAGGACTATGCGCGGCGTAAAGCCATGCCGCTGGCCGATGCCGAGCGCTGGCTTGGGCCGATCCTCAACTATGTGCCCGTGGCTTATGCCGAGGCGGCGGAATAGCCGGGACGTGATCTTGCCCAATGGCTGCTCGACCGCTCCCTTGATTTTTCACCGTCGAAAAAATCGCGCCGCACCCGGTTCTCGGCGAGCTGCCGGTTGTCGGTCGGTCAGACTTAGGTCCCTCGCGCCTGCTTTTCTGGAACAAGCCGTGATGTCCCGCATTTTATTGGCAGGGACACAAGGAGTGTCGAGTGAAAGCGATTTTGGGACTGGTCGGCGGCTTCGTGCTGACCCTTGCGGTGTTCGGCAGCGGGCTGGTTTTCGCAGCCTGGCTGCTTGCCGCCAAGCCAGCGCGGGAGGCAAGGCCCACCGTCAGCGTGGCGGAGCTGTGGACCCGGAAAGCGCGGCCGGTGGACAAGACGGCGCAGGACTTCGAACGTGTGCCGCCCGAGCAGTCCGCGCCTGCCGACATCGCCGCCAAGGCGCCGGCCCAGGACCCAGCCAGGCAGCAGCCCGATCCCACAGTCACCGGCGCCATCGCGCGGACCGAACTGCCGCCGCCGCATCTCGCCTGGTGCGCCAGCCGATACCGCTCCTACGATCCCGACGACAACAGCTACATGTCCTATAGCGGACAGCAGCGCACCTGCGTCTCGCCCTATCTCGCCGCCGACCGCGTCGCGCCGCGAGAGGCAAGCTATGTCGAGGGCGCGGGCGCCTACGCGGCCGCCGGCGGCGAACCGGACCATGTCGCCTCCTGCTTCAGCCGCTATCGCTCCTACCGTCCGGAAGACAACAGCTACCAGCCATATTCCGGCGGGCCGAGACGGCAATGCGAATAGCCAGCGCGAAGGGCGCCGCGAACGATTGCGACCGCGCGATTTCTGGGGTCGTTCGGATCGTCCTCAAAGCCCAGGGGAGGAACCACCATGGAAGACGACCGGCATCATAAGATACAGCAGCGCGCCTACCAGATCTGGGAGCGCGAAGGCACTGGCGACCCCGAGCATCACTGGCACCGGGCCGAGGCCGAAATCGACCGCGAAGCCGCCTTGCCGCTGACCGCCGACGACGCCCTGCCGCGCGAGATCGCCAGCACCGACGTGCTGACCGTCGAGGAACTCGCCGTGCGCACCGGCATATCGGGCGACGAGGCGCAGGAGCTGATCGACAGGCTCGGCACCGACCGCGCGGCGATTGAGCAGGCGGTGAGGGGGAGGTAAGGGGAGGCGGAAATCCTAGCCGGGATGCCATCAGGGCCCTGTGCAACGCCAAGCAAGGGTTTACGCGTCTGTCGGACGCGCCGGGTGAGCAGAGAATTGGCCAGAGCGCGAGCTAGTTTTCGGGCTCAATTGCTGCTTAGCAATGGAGTGGGGACAATCGGGCATGGCGCTTGACCCGCTGTCGCGCGAGGTTCTAGCTTCCCCCTCAACGAAGGCCGACTCACTGCAGCCTTGCTAACGCGAATGCGGTCAGCAAAGGCCATTGCGATACATGAATGAAATCGCTCCGCTGATCAGCCTCACACAGCCGACCTTCTTTGGAGATTGCGCTATCACTGCGGCTGTGGGTGCACTTGCTTCCGCGAGCGTCGAGCAACGCGGTGCCATTTTCACCCGACGCGAGGTGGTGGAGTTCATCCTTGATCTGAGCGGCTACACCGCAGACAAGCAGCTGTGTCAAATGCGCCTATTGGAGCCGTCATTCGGGGGTGGCGACTTTTTATTTCCGGCGATTGAGCGACTTCTTGTTAGTTGGGAGAAAGTTGGTCGCCCGGGGATCGCCAGCTCGTTGTTGAATGCGATTAGTGCGGTTGAGCTTCACGCGGCAACATATCAAGAAACGCGGGCCAAGCTTCTCGAAACACTAAGAGAGTACGGATTTGGCGAACTCGACGCCAATTTGTTGGCCGGCAATTGGCTTGTATATGGCGACTTTCTCCTGACTACGATTAGAGGCGGCTTTGATTTTGTAGTCGGTAATCCTCCTTATGTTCGCCAGGAACTAATCGCTGACGCATTGATGGCCGAGTATCGGAGTCGATATCGGACCATCTATGATAGGGCCGACTTGTATGTTCCCTTCATCGAACGATCGCTCAGTCTGCTGAGCGAGGGTGGTCGGCTTGGCTTTATCTGCGCTGATCGATGGATGAAAAACCGCTACGGCGGCCCGTTGCGTGAAATGGTTGCGAAGGATTTTCACCTCAAAATTTACGTGGACATGGTGGATACACCTGCCTTCCACTCGGACGTGATTGCTTATCCGGCGATAACCATCATTGAGCGCGACAAACCGGGCAGCACGCGTGTCGCACATCGTCCGCCAATCGAGAGGAAAGCGCTCTTAGCCCTTTCCGCGGCGCTAATGTCAAGCGAACTGCCTGATCAGAATAGTGGGGTGAAGGAACTGCACGGCATTGCGGTTGGGGCTGAGCCATGGATACTAGAGTCATCGGACCAGCTTGCGCTAGTCCGCCGCTTAGAGGGTAGCTTTCCACTACTTGAGGAAGCAGGATGCAAGGTTGGAATTGGTGTAGCTACAGGCGCTGACGATGCCTACATTGGGCGCCTTGACGAACTCGACGTAGAGGATGACCGAAAGCTTCCGTTGGTCATGACCAAGGACATCCTTGATGGCGTTGTGAAATGGCGAGGTTTTGGCGTCGTCAATCCGTTCGGGTCAGATGGAAGGCTAGTCGAGCTCGAAGAATTCCCGAAACTGAAACTCCATTTGACAGCGCGGCGTGGGCAGATCGCAGGCCGACACGTCGCACAAAAAACGCCCGCTAATTGGTATCGAACGATTGATCGCATTTATCCTGATATCGCTGGTCGGCCCAAACTTCTAATACCGGACATCAAAGGCGAGGCTCATATCGTTTTTGAGGATGAGGGTCTCTACCCACACCACAATCTGTATTTTATCGTTTCGGAGATTTGGAATCTCCGAGCGCTGCAAGCTGTTTTGCTATCTGGTATCGCACGGCTTTTCGTCGCGGTTTATTCGACCAAAATGCGCGGGGGCTATTTACGCTTCCAGGCCCAGTACCTTCGACGTATTCGCATCCCGGATTGGTCTTCAGTGTCGAAGGAGCTTCGCGCGCGCCTAATCGCTGCAGCTGAATCGAAAGATATCGAGGCGTGTAATCAAGCCGCCTTTGAGTTGTATGGGCTAAGCACAGAGGAGCGGAGTGCTTTGGGAGGAAAGGGGAAAAATGGGGCTTGATCTGGCAGACTACGAACGGAAGGCGCGCGACGCCACAATGGCTTTTTGGGGCAATAGACAGAAGGCTATGCAGGCAAAGATCGAGGCCGGGACAAGCGACACTGGCGAACGAGGAGCAGTTACAGCAGGCAACACTATGGACGGCTTCGCCGCGCTGATGATCGATCTGGTTCATGCCAATGGGCTCGGACATGCGTCGATCTACCGGAACAGGGCTGCCCTTACCTTGCCAGGCTACTTCAGGCCGACAAAGCTTTGGGACGTGTTGGTGATCCTTGACGGCCGACTAGTGGCAGCTGTGGAGATGAAAAGCCAAGTCGGCCCTTCCTTTGGCAACAATGCAAATAATCGCGCGGAAGAGTCGATCGGCACCGCCCATCATTTTTGGACAGCTTATCGAGACGGGGCATTCGGGCCTCACGCGAGGCCGTTTGTTGGATGGCTCGTTATGGTCGAAGATGCGGTTGCATCTCGCAGGCCGTCGAAACGAGAGACGTCACTTCACTATCCAATTTTCCCTGAATTCAAGGGCGTTTCATATTTAGGTCGGTACGATCTTCTCTGCCAAAAGCTGGTCCGAGAAAACCTGTACACGGCGGCTTGCACGCTTGCCTCTCCGCGTGATGCTGTGACGACCGGGGCTTTCTCCGATATGTCCGAGCTTACCAGCCTCAAGTCATTCGTGGCGGCTTTCGCTGCCCACATGGCGGCCGAAGGGGCGCGCAGCGAGTAGGCTGATATCAAGGTCATTGACCAACTACCTCACAACCCCATCGACACCTGAAACGATTTCGCCGTCATATGGCAATGCACACTACGCTCAAAATACTTTGAAAGTCGTGGCTTCATTCGCCAACTTGATTTCCCATCAAATATTCTGTTTGTTTGAACGGGGAGTCGTGTATCGCGGCAGAATGGGGGAAGAGATGTTTGAGTTGTGCTTATTTGATTTGGATAATACCTTAGTAGAAACTGATGACATGAAGGATTTGAGGGAATCCGGAAAAAACAAAAATGATGCGGCATACATTAAAAGCGTAAAGAACGAATTTCTAGCGGATATTGGACGGCATATTTACTCAGAAGATCTAATAGTAAGATTGCGAAAGAAATTCCCAGAAATGAAGATCGGCATTTTCACCCGATCTCCGCGAAGTTACGCTACCACGATATTGACGCTTGCCTATCCATCCGTACAATGGGATGCCATCGTGGCATACGAGGACGTCGCCAGAACAAAACCTCACGGAGAAGGCGTCCACAAGGCAATGTTGTCTTTAGGGTGTAAGAACACAGCCAAAGTGGTTCTCATTGGTGATGGAGACAACGATATCCGCGCTGCATACAATGCAGGTTGCGTTGCTGTTCTAGACAAGACATCGTGGGAAAACAGGCTTACCAACGACAATTGGAACGCCTTAGGACACATACCAGATGTGATAATTAGCGATCCAGAAAAGATTTTCGAGGTTATAGAAAATTACAAAGCATATTTGCCTGAGTTAGAGCGTTTGTTGTATCGGGTAGATAAAGTAAGTTCTTCGCGATTTGACAAAGTGAATAAGTTTATTCACAGGGGGGCCGGAGGCGGCAAAACCGCCTATCCCATATTCGCAAGTGGAAGGTCTTTCTCCGGGTACGAGTCTCTAAAGTTGCGAAAAAAATGGCATCGCCTCACAACCGGTATCCACGCTCAAAAGGATGCTGATCAATTCCCGGATGCGTGGATTGAGGCGGTGCGGATTTTCATCCGTACGCAATTCCCTCTTTTGATTCTCCTTGGGGGGGAGTTGATTGTTTCAGTTATCCCCCACAGGCCTGGAAGAAAGCCGCGCCTAGAAAATTTCCTGGACCAGCTCGCGGCTTCTTATCTCAAGGAACCTCTCAAGGGTAAGGGCAAGGTCTCATTTGTGTCTGATCTCTTGGCGTATAAGGACGGTGTTCGCTCAAATAGCAACGACAAGCTAGGACCTGTCGAAAGGTTCGAAAACGTTCGAGATCACCTGTTTGTGAAGCGTGAGGACGTTGTGAAGAAGGGGCCGAAGTTCCTAATCATTGATGACGTTTCGACAACGGGCGCCACTTTGATATACGCCAAAAAGTACTTGACTGAAGCTGGAGCTACGGAAGTTACATGCTTTTCAATCGCAATGAATATAAGTAACGTCTTGTATGATTGAGATATCAATAAAGACAAGAAGTCTTATGAATTTTTCGATGCTCAAAGGTGTCGGCCCTACGACACTTCGTAAAATTGCGAGCATGCGAAATTTTGAAGAAATATCTGTTGATGAGATAGCATTTAAATTTCCGACGATCTCAAAGGCACTGCAAGAGACCGCAGCTTGGGATAAAGCGATCGAAGGAACTGACAGGCAGATCGAAGAAGCTAGATCTAGAAATGCTAGAATTATTTCGCCGATGGATGAGGAGTACCCAAGCTTATTGGCCGCAACAAGGGATGATCCATTTTTAATTTTCGTATGTGGTCGATTGGCTTCGAACCCTGAGAAGTCCGTTGCGGTGATCGGGACACGGGAACCAACGGCGCATGGCGTTAAGATCGCTCAGCGAATTGCGCAATTTTTCACGGAAAAGAGATGGAGCGTGGTGAGTGGTTTGGCGATCGGGTGCGATGCGATTGCCCATCAAGCTACGCTGGATACCAATGGTCATACCGTCGCCGTCTTAGCTCACGGTTTGCATACGATAGCCCCCACACGTCATCGCAAATTAGCTGAGGATATTCTAGCTTCGGGTGGAGCACTGGTAAGCGAATATCGCTTTGGCCAAAATGCTCAACCCCAACAATTTGTGAAGCGGGATCGAACTCAGGCGGGCATGGCGCAGGGCGTTGTGATGATTCAATCCGACGTTAAAGGCGGAAGCCTCCATGCGTCTCGGGCAGCGCTAGAATACAACCGTTGGCTAGCTGTCCCTTATCCTACCGCACTAGATAGAGCTAATTTGGAGCCAAAGATCCAAGCCAATTTGGTGATTGCGGAAGGGGAGTCCAACCAGAGGGCAGAACTTCTACGTTGCGCCCCATCGGCATTGGGTAAAATTATCATTCTTCAAGGCAAGGAGGATTATCCAAGGATGATCGATAGCCTCTCGAATCCTGGGAGTTTGCCTAGTTCTCATAGGGGCTCTTTGATCTAGGATCGAGGCGGCAACGCCTGTTCCGGCGAGCGGCTGGCGGGCTGTAAAAGGCATTTTCGAAAATCGAACCTGGGTAGGCTCTCGCAGGCAACCAGCGACTTATTGTCGGTCTTCAACCTCCTTCCTGTTAACCTTTCATTAACCATACCACCGCTAGCGTTTACCTCTCAGTAAGGAATCGCCCGCCGTGACCTTTGCCGCTCCCCTCGAGGCCAAATCCATTCGCTTTCGCGCCCGCTCCTTCGTCGCTTTCACGCTGACGCCGGAGGCGCCTTTGGATGTTTGGCTGGAGAGCCTCGATCGCTGGGTCGGCAATTCGCCGGGCTATTTTGCCGGGCGCCCGGTGGTGCTCGACCTGAACGTGCTCAAGCCCGATGTCGTCGCCATCGAAGCGCTGGTGGATCTACTCGGCCAGCGCGGCATCCGCATTTATGCCATGGAGCTCGATGGCGGCGCCGAGCTTGGCGCGCATCTGCCGCCGGTGCTGGTCGGCGCCAAGGAGGCGACCACCGACGGTCTGCTGCAGCCGAGCCGCAAGGCGGGCAGGGCGGAGGACGCCACGCCGGCAGGCGATACGAAGGCGGCCGGTGACATCAAGACAGAGGCCGGCGATTTGAAGGCGGGCGATTTGAAGACGGGCGATCTGAAACCGGCGAGCGATGCCAAGACGCAGCCTCGAGACACCAAGGCCCCGGACGCCGGCACGCTGATGATCCGCTCGCCGATCCGTTCAGGGCAGCTGATCTTCCATCCGCATGGCGATGTCATCGTGCTGGGCTCGGTCGCGTCCGGCTCCGAGATCGTCGCCACCGGCTCGATCCATGTCTATGGCACGCTGCGCGGCCGCGCTTCGGCAGGCGCTCAAGGCAACACGGCGGCGCGTGTCTTCTGCCGCAGGAACGAAGCCGAGCTTCTCTCGGTCGATGGCTGGTATTGCACGGCCGAGGAGATGGACCCGTCAGTCCGGGGCAAGCCTGTGCAGGCATTTCTCGACAACGGCATGCTGCGCATCGCCCCTTTCAGCTAATGCGTCTCGCCCGACAACGACATAACGAACAACAACGGAGGCTTTATTGATGGGCAAGGTAGTGGTGGTCACCTCGGGCAAGGGGGGCGTCGGCAAGACGACCTCTACCGCGGCTCTGGGGGCGGCGGTCGCCAAGACCGGCAAGAAGGTGGCGCTGGTCGATTTCGATGTCGGACTGCGCAACCTCGATTTGATCATGGGCGCCGAACGGCGCGTGGTGTTCGATCTCGTCAACGTCATCCAGGGCTCGGCAAAGCTGTCGCAGGCGCTGATCCGCGACAAGCGGGTCGAGACGCTGTTCCTGCTGCCGGCCTCGCAGACGCGCGACAAGGATGCGCTGACCGAGGAGGGCGTGGCCGAGGTCATCGGCAAGCTGCGCTCGGTGTTCGACTATGTCTTCTGCGACAGCCCAGCCGGCATCGAGCGCGGCGCGCAGCTCGCCATGCGCTTTGCCGACGAGGCGGTCATCGTCACCAATCCGGAAGTGTCGTCGGTGCGCGATTCCGACCGCATCATCGGCCTGCTCGATTCCCGCACCTTGCGCGCCGAGGAGGGCGAGCAGATCGCCAAGCATGTGCTGGTCACGCGCTACGATGCGGGACGCGCCGCGCGCGGTGAAATGCTGTCGATCGACGATGTGCTGGAGATCCTGTCGGTGCCGCTGCTCGGCATCATTCCGGAAAGCCAGGATGTGCTGCGCGCCTCCAACCTCGGTTCGCCGGTGACGCTGTCGGAGCCGCTGAACGCCGCTGCCAAGGCTTACATCGACGCGGCCAAGCGCCTCGAGGGCGAACAGCTGCCGGTCATCGTGCCCTTCGAACGCAAGGGCTTCCTCGATCGTCTTTTGGGAAGGAGGGCGGCATGAACCTGCTCGACATCTTCAAGCGGCGCACCAGCGCGCCGGTGGCGCGCGAACGGCTGCAAGTGCTGCTTGCCTATGAGCGCCGCAACCGCAGCCAGCCCGATCTCGTCTCCATCCTGCGCGAAGAGATCATGGCGGTGATCGCCAAGCATGTGCAGATCGACCAGGATTATCTGCAAGTTTCGATGGACCGCGGCGAGACCATGTCGACGCTGGAGATCGACATCCAGATCCCCAACAAGAGCGCGGTGCCGCTGGCCATGGCTGGGTGAGGTTACCCTCCCCCTTGTGGGGAGGGTCGATCCGCAAAGCGGATCGGGGTGGGGGTCTGCGCGGACCTCCGCCATCTTGGGTTCCTCTCCCAGACTTTCGTGAGGGAAGAGGAAATCCACATCCCCCACGGTCAGCGCTAGTACCCCCGCCCGGACCTACGGTCCGACCTCCCCACAAGGGGGAGGTAGGGGGCCAGCGCCTCTCCCCAAAAAACATTCAACCAACTAGTTGACTATCTAAAATCTCGCCTCTATATTCAACTACATGGTTGAATTAGAGACGCCCCAGATGGACCAGGTTTTTCACGCCCTCGGCGACGCCACGCGCCGGAACATGCTTAACCACCTCGCCGGCGGCGAGCGTACGGTGAGCGAGTTGGCGCAGCCCTTCGCCATGTCGCTGGCCGCCGCCTCCAAGCACATCAAGGCGCTGGAGCATGCCGGGCTGATCCGGCGCGAAGTGCGCGGGCGCACCCATGTCTGCCGCCTCGAGGCCCGCCCGCTGGCGACCGCCTATCAGTGGCTCGGCCAATACGCGCGTTTCTGGAACAGCCGCCTCGATGTCCTCGAACAGCTTATGCGCGAGGAGGCGGGGCGCAAAACGTCGACGACGCCGTCAACGCCGGCACCGGCAAATCCAGAACCATCCAAGCCGGAATCACCCAAGCCAGACACATCCAGGCCAACATCATCCGAGGGAGACGACCGATGAACCAGATGAACAGCTTCGACGGCTACGCCCAGCTGATCCAGCCGGCCACTTTGAGGATCGAACGGCTTTTGCCCGGAACCAGGGAGCGCGTCTGGGAATATCTGACGCAGAGCGACCTGCGCCGCCAATGGCTGGCGGCCGGCGACATGGAGATGGAGGAAGGCTCTTCCTTCGAGCTGGTCTGGCGCAACGACGAACTGACCGACCCGCCCGGCGACAGGCCGGCCAGTTTCAGTGGCGGCGAGCAGCGGATGCACAACCAGATCGTCGAGTGCGACCCGCCGCGCAAGCTCACCATCACCTGGAACGGCAGCGGCAATGTCACCTTCGAATTGGCGCAGCGCGGCGACGACGTCCTGCTCACCCTGGTCCACCGCCGCCTGCCGGACCGCTCGAGCCTGATGATGCATGCCGCCGGCTGGCACGTGCATCTCGACCTCCTGGTTGCCCGCGTGGCGGCCGAGAAGCCCGAACCGTTCTGGGACAGCTTTAGCCGTATCGTGGCGGAATACGACCGGCGCCTGCCGGCCTGACCTGACCTAACGCATCGCCCGGTCCAACCGGGCACCATCGATCCCTTGCGCCGGATGCCGGCGCAAGGGCCGGCGAAACACGCGCCTTCGCCAGACACCGCGGCGCGTCAGCGGAAGTGAAACCAGGCAACGTGCTTGCATCCCGCAAGCCCGAAGGAGGAAGTCATGCGTAAATTGATCACCGGAATGAAGATCTCCATCGACGGCAAGATCGAAGGCCCCGAAGGCTTCGCCGACTGGGTCGACAACTGGTCGGAGGAATACGGCCTGATGCCTGAGATCGACGCCTGCCTGCTCGGCGGCGTCATGTATGCCGGTTATGAGCGCTACTGGAGCGCGATCCAACAGAACGAGCCGGACCAGCCATTGCCGATGACCGGCAGACTGGTCGACCCGGCCGAACTCGAATGGGCGCGCTTTGCCGCGAAAACCCCGCACTATGTGTTGTCGAACACCATGACGACGGCAGCCTGGGCCTCCACGCGCTTGCTGCGCAGCCTCGACGACATCGCGGCGCTGAAGCGCGAGCCCGGCAAGGACATCTACCTCATGGGCGGCGCCCGCCTCACCGCCAGCCTGATCGAGGCGGGGCTAGTGGATGAAATGCGGCTCATTGTCTATCCGCTGCTCGCCGGCGACGGCAAGGCGCTGTTCGGCACGGTGCACGCCCGGCACGGACTGGAACTGCGCAAGGCCGAGGCGCTTTCGGATGGACGTGTGAGCCTGGTGTATGGGCTGGCGAGCTAGCTTCTTTTCCTCTCCCCCGATCGACGGGGGAGAGGAAATGCGTCGGCGTTCGCCTCCCACCCTTGCCCTATCAACAGCCCGCTCGTGCCACACGACAGCCAGGCCCTTTATCCCTATCTCCAGCCTGCGCTACGGCCTGCTGGTCGTGCGCGGAGGGACTGGAATTGACGTCGACGCCGATTGCCGTAGCTGAAGCGAAGGCCTTGCCGATCGGCGCGTTGCTTGGCGCCATGGTGTCGATCCAGATCGGCGCCACCTTCGCCAAGGGCCTGTTTCCGCTGATCGGCGCCAATGGCACCACGGCGCTGCGGCTGGTCGTGGGCGCGCTGATGCTGGCGGCGGTGCTGAGGCCGTGGCGGGTGCGGCCGTCGCGGGCCGTGCTGCCCTGGCTCATCGCCTATGGCGTCAACCTCGCGGCGCTGAACCTTTTGTTTTACGCAGCGCTCGCCAGAATTCCGCTCGGCGTCGCGGTGGCGCTCGAATTCTCCGGCCCGCTGCTCGTGGCGACGCTGTCGTCGCGGCGCGCCACCGACTTCGTCTGGGTGGTGCTGGCCGTTGCCGGCATATTGCTGTTGTCGCCCTTCATCCACTCCGGCAGTGCACTCGACCCGCTCGGCGTGATGCTGGCGCTGGCCGCCGGCGGCTGCTGGGCGCTCTACATCGTCTTTGCGCAAAAGGCGGGCGCCGAGCTTGGCAGCCAGACCACGGCTTACGGGCTGGTCATTGCCGCTGCTCTCGCCCTGCCGTTCGGCCTCGCCGAGGCGGGTACCGGCCTGATCGCACCCGCGATCCTGGTCAGCGCGCTGCTGGTCGGGCTGTTCTCCAGCGCCTTGCCGTTCTGGCTGGAGATGGTGGCGCTGACCCGGATGCCGGCCAGGCTCTACGGCACGCTGACTTGTCTGGAGCCGGCGCTGGGCGCGCTGGCCGGCTTCCTGTTCCTGCACGAGACCCTGAGCCCGCTGCAATGCGCGGGCATCGCCGCCGTGGTCGTCGCCGCCTTCGGCGCCGCGCTGACCACCAAGCCGCCGGTGCCATCGCCGGAATAGGTGCCTGAAATGGGTATGTGACGCCGATGCCGTGGTCCGCCGGTCCCGTGTCCGGTTGCTCAAGCGCCTGCAGCATCGATATATGGATCGATGTATGCGCAGGAGATCCAGATGAGCAGGGCTGACAGCATTGCTTGAGCCGTCCGTGATCAAGGCAATACTCCTTGTCGGGCTCGCCGCTGTCGTTGCGGCTTTGGCCTGGCGGCTGGCGCGGTCGCGTCGCAGAGCCCGGCTTCGTGAAGATCCGGCCAACGACTACGCCGTGCGCCGGGACTGGTCGGGCAACCACGGCAAGCTCAATCATTCGACCTTTGTCTACTTCGACGCCGATCGTGACGGCCGCTACGGGCTCGGCGACCGCCCGATGGCCGGCATCATGGTCAGACTGCATGATGGCGACGGCCGCTTCGTCGCCGCGGCGCGGAGCAACCGCGGCGGCTTTGCCAATTTCCTGGCGTCGGCGAAACGTCGGGCCGCGCCCATCCATGTGCCGGGCAGCTACCGCTTCACCGTGTCGGTTCCGCCCGGCTGGCGCTCCAGCAGCGCCAACGAGGTCCAGTCGCAGCACCTCCGGCCGCTGCCGGGCTCGCCCACCGGGCTGGTATCGGAAGCAATGCTGCAGCCGGTCGGCCTGTTTGCGATACGCCGGCTCAGCGGCCGCGTAGCGGACGGTGCTTCGGCGAGCATCTCGGTGATGGCGAAAGGGCAAGAGGTGGCAGTGCATCCGCTAAGTGCTGGGGCTGGCTTCCGTCTCGATCTGCCCGATGACGCCGACGCGATCGAAGTCACCGGCGATGGCATGGAACGACGACTGGCCTTGTCCGCCTACCCGACCGAGCTCAGCCTGCTGTCGCCCGAGAACGCGGCTGTCGACAGCGCCGCGTCCTTGCAGGCCATCGGTTTCGACGATGTCACGACGCGCGGCCTGCGCAAGGTGCCGTCCGGTTATGCCGGGTTGACCTGGTTCAACCTGAACGCACTGGCGCGCGATCATACCGAAGGCAGCGAAGGCTACGTCAACGGCAATATCTCGGGAGACCATGTCTGCTATACGAGCAGCGGACACCCGGCCGAATTCTCGAGCGACAAACCGTTCGGGTTCCATTCCGTGATGCTGACAGCGGCATGGTTGAAGTCCGAAGGCGAAACCGCACTGGTCGAGAGCTGGCTTGGCGACCGGCTGATCGCCAGCGACACGATCGTCCTGTCGGCACTGGCGCCCGTCCACTATGCGCCGATGCTGGCGGCGGTGACGCGCGTACGCCTCTCCACGAGCCACTATTGGCAGCTAGTGCTCGACGATCTGGTGGTTGTGCGCTGAACGGTCCCGCCGCCTGCGGGAGATCATGCTCCGGAAACGATCAAGCCGCCCGACTCTGCCAGGAGGATCTCGATCTACCGGGGAACGAGTTTAGCCCGGAATAGGAGCAGAAGCGCCGTTCGCGGTGATCTGCGAGAGCTTGCCCTTTTTTACCAGCACTGGCTTGGAATAGGTCTTCCTCATTTTCCACTCTCCACGTCGGGCACCCAAAGCCCTGTTCCCGGCCAGACGGCACGAGGCGTCGGATAATCGGCTGCTAGACTGCGACCGGCCCGGAGCCGTTACCATTGTCGGCTGTAACCTGCGAGAGCTTGCCCTTCTTGACCAGCACCGGCTTCGAATAGGTCTTCTTCATGCCGCATCTCCAGTGTCAGGCGAGGCCGCCAGATCAGGCGACAGTCCGACTCAACGACCTCACTCGATCGGGCCGGAACCCGCTCCATTGGCGAGCGCCGTAACCTGCGAAAGCTTGCCTTTTTTGACCAGAACAGGCTTCGAATAGGTTTTCTTCATGGTATAATCCTCCAAGGTTACGCGATAATGCCAGACGGATCGACACTGTCAACCTTCGCGGCGCCGTCGTCCCGCCCCGGGTTTTCTTGGTCCCGATGCACTAGATCATGATGAGATTTGGTTGCAATCTCATCATGATCTAACCCTTTGTTGCAGCATGATCTTTTCCAAAAACCGGACCCGCTTTTTGGAATCATGCTCTAACCCGCAAATCCACCTTCATCGAGAAAGCGTTGTTCTTGGGCGTGCATGGCGCGGCCGAGGATCGGGTTGCGGTGCGGAAAACGTCCGAAACGGCGGATGATGTCGCGGTGATGTTCGGCCCGCTTCAGGTCGGACGGGCCGATGTCGCGCGACAGCGCCACCGAGCGGTCCTGGTCGGCAATCGCTTCGGAATGCGCGAAGGGCAGCCCGAAGAACAGCCGCAGCGAGGGATCGACCATCCGCTGGAACCCGGCATCGATCGCCTCAGTAGCGATCGCGCGCGCCTTCGCGTCGCTGGCATACATGCGCGGCGTGTCGCGAAAGGCGTTGCGCGGGAACTGGTCGAGCAGCAGGATCAGCGCCAGAGCCCCGTAGGGCGTCGCCATCCAGCCATCGCAGTCGCCGCGCGCTGCGGCCTCATGCAGCCGCAGGAAGCGATCGCGAAACTCGCGGTCGAAGGCCGCATCCTTGGCGAACCACGCGGCAGGTCCTGCCTGCCACCAGAAGCCGACCACGGCGGCAGCGGCATCCGGCACATTCTTCCGGGCGGCGAGGCCGCCCGGTTCGACGGTTGCGATGGCGTCCATTGTCAGGCCGCCTTCGCATCGCCGGCCAGTGCCGCCCAGTCCAGCGCTCTTGCCCATTCGGCGAATGAGGTCGGCTTCACCGGCAGCAGACGGGTCGTCTGGCCGAGATCGACGGCAAGCACGGTCTGCTTCTGGCTGCGGATCCAGGCATAGCTGGCGGCAGTCTGTTCGGCGGCGTCCTTGCCGAGCATGGTTTCGAGCGCGGCGGCGAAGTCCGCCAGCGGCACCGGATAATAGCTGACTTCGCGGCCGACAATGCCTGACAGGATGACGGCCATCTCCGGTCCGGTCAGCGCCTGCGGCCCGCCAATGTCGAAGCTGGCACCGGCAAGCTCCGGATGCCGCAGCGCTTCGACCACGTAGGCCGCCATATCCTGCCAGGAGATCCAGGAGGTCTGGAAGTTGGCCGGCAGCGGATAGGCGAGGACGCCCTGATGCATGATCGCCGGCGCGCTCCAGGGCGCCGCGATATTGCTCATGGCCAGCGTCGGCTTGAGGACGATGGATGGCGGGCCGAACGTCTTGATGTAGTCGATGAGTTCGGCCTTGGCGTCCATCCCCGCCGTGCCGGAATGGCCCGACACATGGCCGCTGGTGTTGAACACCAGAAGCTTGACGCCGCCTTGCTGCGCCGCATCCGCAATGTTGCGGCCGTAGCGCAGGATCTCTTCAGGGCTTGCACCGACCGGCAAGGTCAGCGCCACCGCATCGACGCCGAGGCAGGCGAGGGCCAGTCGGCCGGGGTCGGCGAGATCACCGCGCACGATGTTGACCCCATCGCCGAACGGATCGGGCGAGCCCTTGCGTAACAGGACACGCACCGTGGCGCCGGCGGCGCGGCAAGCGCTGACAATGGCCGACCCTTGGGCGCCGGAGGCGCCGGTGACCAGAACCGAATTGGGAAAGTTTGGCATGGATTTGCTCCTCTCTGAATGAGTGCCGACGAAACCGGCACCACCGTCTTCGCGTCGAAGAAGGCATTCGCAACTTTACTCTGCTGAATCCAGTGATATGATTTCAGGAATATGCTGAACAAAATTGACCTGGCGCGCGCCGATCTCAATTTGCTGGTCTTGTTCCAAGCCATCATGGAGGAGCGGCATGTCGGTCGCTCGGCGGAGCGGCTAAACCTGTCGGCCTCGGCGGTCAGCCATGGCCTTGGCCGGCTGCGCAAGCTGCTTGGCGATCCGTTGTTCCTGAAGACGCCGCGCGGCGTCGTGCCCACCGACCGGGCAACGGAGCTTGCCGAACCGGTGGCTGAGATCCTGGCGCGGGTGCGCCGGGTGATCGCCAGCGCCGAGCCGTTCGATCCCGCCCGCTCGACGCGCCGCTTCACCATCGGTGCGCCGGATGCGGTATCGTCCGTGCTCCTGCCGCCGCTGCTCGACCAGATCCGCCTTTTGGCCCCCGGCATCGACATCGGCATCCGGCAACTGCTGCCACGCCAAGGTGAACCGTCGCCCACTACTGCCTGGAGCGACTGTGTCGCCGAACTCGAAGCGCGCGCCATGGATGTCGCGGTGATTCCGTTCGACGGCCTGCCGGCACGCTTCACCGTCGACAAGCTCTATGAGGAGGATTTCGTCGTCGCCACGCGCGCCGGCCACCGCTTCGCCGGCGATCCGTGCCTCGACGCCTATTGCAGCGTGCAGCATATGGTCGTCTCGAACAATGGCGATCCGAACGGGTTTGTCGACAGGGTGCTGGCTGAACGCGGCCTGTCGCGTCGCGTCGCGCTGACTGTCCCCAACTTCATGTTCGGACTGGCCGTGCTTGCGCAGACTGATCTGATATCGGCCTATCCGCGCCGGTTCCTCGCCATGTATGGCGGCCGTTTCGGTGTCGTCGGCGTCGATGCGCCCATCCGGCTCGGCCACTTCAACATCAACAGCATCGTGCCGAAGGTTGCGCTGATGGATGCGGGTCTGGCCTGGTTGGTCGGCCTGCTCAAACAGAGCGGCAATGCAGCGCGGACTGGCCCAGCCTAAACATTGGCCTTGCCGTCGCGCCGCACTCACAGTTCCTTCTCCGCCAGTTCGCGGAAGGCATCGGGAACCGAGCGCCGGGCTTCCAGCGCCACGGCGCCATAGCCGACAGCCTCTCTGCCAAAGCGCTGGCGGATCTTGTCGATGGCGCGGTCGGCGCCAAAGCGCGCCAGGCCTTGCCTGCTGCCGGGCCGCTGCTTTTCATCGGCAAGCCCGAGCGGCAGCTCCAGCTGCAGCTCGGCACTTTCTTCCAGCTGCGACACCGAGATCGCCAGCAGCGAGATGGTCTTCTCCCGAGGGTTGGCGGCCAGCACGCCGCGCACCAGCTCCCCGGCGATTTCGGCCAGCATCGCGGTTGCCGAAATCGGCTGATCGAGCGTCAGCGAGCGTGTGACAGCGTGCAGATCGGCGAAACGCACGCGCACCGTCACCGTGCGCCCGGGCCGTGATTTCGCCCTGAGCCGGCTGGCGACCCGGTCTGCCAGATGCAGCAGGACGGGTCCGAAGATACGCGCCTCGGCCGGCCGTCTGCCAAGCGCCGACTGCGCGCCGGCGGAATGCGACCGCCTGTGGGTTTCGAGCTTTCGCGGGTCGCGGTTCCATGCCAGCGACGCCAGCTTTTCGCCGGTGGCGGGCCCGAGCAACCTTCGCAGCGCCCCACTATGCGTCTTTGCCAACTGGCCGATGGTCTCGATGCCGATCTCGGCCAGCCGCGCCTTGGTCGCCGGGCCGACGCCCCACATCAGGCCGACCGGCAGATCATGCAGGAAGGCAAGTTCGGTGTCCGGATAGACCACCACCAGGCCGTCGGGCTTGGCCACCTGCGAGGCGATCTTGGCCAGATGCTTGGTGCGCGCCACGCCGATCGAGATCGGCAGGCCGAGCTCTGCCCGGACGCGCCGACGCACCGTGGCGGCGATCTCGGCCGGCGGCCCGAACAGATGCGTGCAGCCGGCCACATCGGCAAAGGCTTCATCGATGGAAATCCGCTCGACCAGCGGCGTGAAATCGTCGAGCACCTTAATGGCGGCGTCGCCCAGCCGCTGATAGTCGGCGAAATGGCCGCCGACGAAGATCAGTCCGGGGCAAAGCTCGCGCGCGCGTTGTCCGGGCATGCCGCCGCGCACGCCGAAAACCCTGGCTTCGTAGGAGGCGGCAAGCACGACGCCGCCGCCGACGGCGATCGGCTTGCCCCTGAGCGCCGGGTCGAGCAGCTGCTCGACCGAGGCGTAGAAGGCGTCGAGATCCGCATGCAGGATGGTGGGCTCCATCCCGACCGTTCCCTTTGCGGCGTTGCAGCATTAGCCGCGTCTGTTGTGATAGGCGTTTTTGCCGAACAAATAGAGAACAAACAGGGCCTATTGTCAAGCGAAGCGGTTGCCGCCGGCCGGTCCGTTCCAGGTCGGGCCGTCGAGTGCTCCGCCTGGGCATCGGACCTGCGGAACATTGTCTCTCGCCTCAGCGTTCATATCCGCGACGGGACGCTGTTTTTGTGGAGGCCGGTATGGGCCAGTTCGAGATGATCGACCTCGTCAGCGTCGTTGACGCCTGCACGAGCGATCGCGTTGCCGGGCACTGCGTGTCAATGGCCAGGGCGGTGGAGGAGTTGCGAGTGCTGACCGGTGATTTCGTATCGCCGGACGAGACGGTGGCCAACGCGCTGTCGGCAGTGGCGCTGGGGCGCGGCTGCGCGGTGGTGTTCGATGAGCGAGCGGGCGCCGACATCTTGCTGACGCCGTAGCGGGCGGCGCCGGGTTGTGGCAGCCAGAAAAGTCGAACAGCGTGCAAAAAGCTGTGCAGGCATGGCCCCATAAGCGGGGCGTGGAAAATTTCTGCGCGTGGGTGTATTCTCCAGGACGCAAGCGGTCGCAGACCGCATAGGGGAGAAATGACATGCCGAGGGTTTCGGAACTCTTTTTCAAAACTGCCATCTTGTTCCTGATGTTGGGGATTGCGGCCGGCCTGCAGATGGCGATCTCGGGTGACCACGCCGCTTTTCCGGCGCACGCGCATATCAATCTGCTCGGTTGGGTGACGAGCGCCATCTTCGGCGGCTACTACGCGCTCAATCCGCAAAAGGCGGCGCGTCGCGTCGCCATGATCCACTACGGGCTCTACACTCTCGGCCTGGTGATCATGCTGCCGGCGCTGTATGTGATGCTGCAGGGAAACCCGGCGCTTGAACCGATCGTCGCCGGCGGCTCGCTCATTGTCGCCGCTGCCGTTCTGGTTTTTGCTTTCGTGGTGTTTTCGCCCGAAACGGCGCGCTCGGTGTCCGGCGTGGTTCCGGCCTCTCGCTGACCGTTCGCGCGCGGCGATCAAAGTCCGACCCGCGTTCGCGACCCGCGACACGGGTTGGCCAGGCCGATGGCCGCAGCCGCTGGCTGCGGTGTCTATCGCCGCGTCGGCGCTTAACATACCCGAGTCCCACCACGTATTATTTCGTGACTATTTGGCGCCGGAACCTTCCCAGATATCGCGCGTTGCGGCGACTGTATTCGCGCTGCCTTATATATAGGCAGACTTGAGTACGTCCACAGCATGGGTTGGGGGAGGAGCAGGCCACCATGTCGAACAGAGAAATCGGAACGTCGGCCTCACTGGGCCGACGCATCGCCGATCTGAAAGCCAGGATGCGAGACGCCAGCGTTACTGAACACGAGATGCAGACCTTCCAGAAGGTCGCGGCCATCATGGGGGGTGTCGAAGGCTCCCTACGCCTCGACGCCGACGACCTGATCGCGGCGTCCTTCGTCACCGAGGCGCTCGGCGATCCCGGGTCGAACTGAAGGTCAGAGCCCGTCGGCACTCAAGTGCCGGCGGTCGATGGCCCGGTTCGCAGCGCCGCGATGCCGGAGCGTGTCTGCACCGCCCGCGGCGGGGATTTCTTGCGCACTTTGAAGATTTCAGGCGAGCGGCCTCGACGACGCTTGAATGTTGGGCTTCGCGTTGTGCTTCTCGGCTGCCTCGCGGCTGTCGAACGTGCCGAGATTGCGTCGCCGTCCAGCCCTTGACCACAAGGGCTAAGCCAAAATCGCCAAGGCGCCTTAAACGAACGATCCGGCCAGCCGGATCCTTCGAAATATCAATCGCGATGCTCCGGCATCGCCTTCAGCTCATACTTGGTCCAACTGGTGACGGCGTGGACGTGCCGGGAAACCTCTCGAAAGTCCGCGGCCGCTGCCCTTACACCTCGTCGAACGGGCCGCCGCGCCTCGCCAGGTCGTGACCAATGGCGGCTTCCTCGGCGTCGTCGGGCAAGGCATCGTCACTGTCCTGGTAGGGGTTGTCGTCATCCTCCTCGGGCAGTTCGCCTTCCTTCTCGACACCGGTGGTGTCCGGCAGGCTTTCCTCATCTGCTCCGTCGGGCAGGACCGTTGCGCCACGCAGCGCATCCCAATCCTGCCGACGCGGCGTCGGCGCTTCCACTTCGTCATTGGCGATCTTGTCGCGGGCATCGTTTTTGCTCGGTCGCGCCTCGACCTCGTCATTGGGTTTTCTGTTTCGTTCTTCCATGATTGCCTCCTCCGGGCGGCTTTGCGTCGAGAAGGTGGAACTCACTTCCGGCTGTCAGGTTCCGGCAACCACTCCATCTCCGTGGAACCAATTGCCGCCAGTCTGCTTTGCCAAGGACTAGTCTGCTTTGCCAAGGAGATGAATCCAGAGGAGCTGGACCATGAAGACTTTCCCCCTCATCCCATGCGTGCTGCTCTTGGCGCTGGTCGACCCGGCGGCCGCGCAGGACAATAGCGACCAGAACGGCCCTGCCGCGCCTTGCCAAGCGCAGCCTCAGGACGATGGTCAGAAGCCGCCGGTCGCCAATGGCGGCGGCGAATCGACCAGCACGCTCGGTCCCTGCGGCGGCGTGCTGCAGCCGCCGCCCAGTGGTGACCAGGGTATGACGCAGCCGCCGCCGGATCAGGGCAAGACGCCGGTGATCAAGCCTTGCGAGGTGCCTGGGCAGCCGCCGAAGCAATGACCTTTGCTTGAAACTTCACGGCGTGGCACGAAGGCGGTCGGTTCCGATCTTGGCCGGGCGACGCGGTCACCGGATCAATGCCGGCGCCGGCCGCAATCGCCACCGGAATTGGAGCCGTGCATCATCCATGTCGAAGGTCTCCTGAGGGATTGTGCTTCAATGCGAATCTTGCGGGTGCGGGTTCTGCGGGCATGACCGGGAAGCCGATCAATTTAGTCTCCGCTTGCGGAACAAGACCGTACCGGCTGCGTTTGCCTCCAGGAGCCCGCCACCTCGATCTGCGCTGTTTTCGCCTCATGCGGGAACACGGCGGAGCTCGCCAACAACGACAGGAGACGAAGATGAAAACCATCCTTATTCCCGCCGTCGCCGGGCTCGCCATGATCGCTGGTATCGGCATTGCCGCCGCCGACGAGGTGATCGTCACGCAGCCGGCACAGCAGCAGGTGATCATCACCCCGGAACAGCGCACGGTCGTGCACCAGTACGTAAAGAAACATCCGCTTGCCTCTGTCAATCTGCTCGGCGTCGAATTGAATGTCGGCACTGCCTTGCCTGACACTGTCGAGCTGCAGGAGGTTCCCGACGTTCAGTACAGATACGCCGTCGTCGACAACCATACCGTGTTGGTCGACCCCAGCACGCGCAGGATTGTCGAGGTGGTCGAGTAACGCTCGACAACCTAACCATTCATCGGTGATACGGCCCTGTCGTTCTTCCCAAAAGGGCGGCAGGGCCGAATGACGAACATGATGAAAGGAGAATTGCCATGTTGCCGCATGTCGAGACCCCGAACTCCGCCAATGTTGCGGCGTGTTGCGACAAGTTGCTGGCCGAGCGCAACACGGCGCTGTTATCGATGAAGGAAGCGATCGCGCTCCTGCGGGAGCGCACCGGCACCGATCGTTCGGATGCCGACCTCGCGGGGCTGATCGTCAAGAAAGCGGCGCTGCTCGGCGTTGCGGTGATTTCCGACCCGCGCTGAGATGTCTCGTCACTCAAGACGCCGGCCGAATTTTCGGCTAATGTTTTCGTGGAATCTGGACCAACCGACCGGACCCAACCACGGAGGCTTAAGTGACGGACGACAAACAGGACCGCATTCGCCAGCGCGCGCACGAGATCTGGGAAAAGGCCGGCCGGCCTGAAGGCGCGCATCAGGAACACTGGGAGCAGGCCACGGCTGAAGTCGATGGCGCGGTCGCCAAGCCAAAAAAGGCGGCGAAGAAAGCTGACGCCAAGCCCGCCAAGGCAGCCGCCAAGCCAAAGGCAGCGAAGCCTGCCGCCGCAAAGTCCGGCAAAGCCAAATCGAAATAAGGCCAAGTCGAAATAAGACCAGTCGAAATAAAGCAAGGCCGGAATTCGCTGGCCGGGCCATCCTTGGCGCCCGCCGTTCAGGCGCGCCCGAGCCTCTCAACCTGACGAATTGCGCCTGCGACGGGCAGCGCAATTCCTTGTGTTTGGCGACAGGCGCCCTCATGCCTCCCAGGCATAACTCGACAGCGCAAAGCGAATGCCGGCAGCTGTCATGGCCAGTTCGCATTCGGTGATCTGGCGCAGGTGGCGCAGATAGCGCGTCACGGTCTGTGGCAGCCAGCCGGCGCAGGCCTCTACATAGGCGCGGCTGTGAACAAGGGTGCCGGTCGACAGCCTCTCGTCCTTCTCGGCAACGACTTTCAGATATTGGCGGATGAAGCGGATGTCGTCGGCGATGTCCTGGCTGGCCATTCGCCAGGCCCCGGCGAGGCGTTGGCACTGATCGAATGACAAGGGCAACAAAGGGGGCGGCAATAAAGGCGGCGGCAACAAAGGCGGCGGCAACGACGGGGGTGACAGCAAAGGCCGAGAGAGATCGGCGAAGGCAACATGGTTCGCTGTGCTCAAGGACATTCCTCTCTGCGAAAAGAGATATCGTACTTTATGTACGAATAAGCGTCAAGCCAATTTCGTACGGTTGGGACGATGGAAATGAATATAGCAGCGGTCGCTTCAGCTAATCCCGCATCGTGAATCCTTCAGGAGTCGCACCAATTTCGCGGAGGGATTTCCCCAGGATGGTGTGACTGTTTTCCCTCGTGGCGGCGTCGAACAGGTTCAAGCCGCCCCGGATCGTCTCGCGCCAGTTTTCGCCCTTGTCCCACGCTTCCATGAAGGCGAAGGCAAGGTCGTCCTGGCGACGCGTGGCTTCGAGCGCTTGGGTCAGCAGGCGCGCTTGATGGAGATCCTTCTCCCGCTTGGCGCCAGCGCTCGGCCCGCGTCGCGAGGCGACGATCAGCTTGTGGATGGCGTAGCGCTGGGGCGAGGGGACCAGCACAGGCAAGCCCGAGCGATGCAGGAGCACAGTCCGGATGGGGTCGCGGATAAGGAAATCCAGAAACCGTAAGGGCTGCGCGGAGTCTCTGCCGTTTTCTTATAATTACGTTTATCAGCTTGAATTTCAACGCAGTTATAAGAAGTTCGTGGAAACGTTATAACGCAACGAACTGACGAGTCGTCTGTTAACGCCCGGGCGCCCGGCACGTCTGGCCCAAAACACTTTCCCGCAGTGCCTCAACAAACGGCTTCCCCAATGCCGCGAACGGTGCTTTAACCCGCCCATCCACAGGGGTGCTCCGTATCGTCGGGGCTGAGATGAGGGCGGCAAGCCTTCGGACCCTAAAGCTGATCTGGATAATACCAGCGGAGCGAGGCGGGCGATGTTTTCAGGCGCACAGATTTCCCTTTATCCCATGACCGACGATTTCGTCGGCGTCATCCTCGGCGCGCTCGGCGCGCTCGATCCCTGGCGCGACCGGCTGCGGATGGAAACCGATGACATCTCGACCCTTATGGTCGGGCCGCCCGAGGTGCTGTTTCCCGCCATGCGCGACCTGTTCGTCGCGGCGGCCAAAAGCGGCAAGCACTGCGTGCTTTCGGCGGCGGTCTCGCGCGGCTGTCCGGGCGAGCCCGACGATCCGATCTGCCGCTCCGACGAGACCGGCGGCCCCGCCATTCCGCTGGACGAGCGCAAGATCGCCGCGATCCGCGCTGTCCAGGCCACGCCGTCGACCGGCCAGCCGGTGGCGGCGCAGTTCTCGCTCTACGTTATGGGCACGGGCGACCATATGGACGAGATCTACGGCTGCATCGATTTCCTGAAACAGTCCGGCGTCTTTGAGCGCTCAAAGAACTTCTGCACCAAATTGCGTGGCGATGCCGGTGCGGTGTTTGCCACGCTCAACGAGGCCTTCTGCCGCTTCGGCCCCGGCGCCGGCCACGTCACCCTCGACATCACGATCTCGGCGAACAGCCCGAGCGCCGTCTGAGCCGCGGCTCAAGCGTCGTTCCTTGAGGATATTGCCGTGGCTGGTTTATCTGACCCATTGCGTGGAGGAGATGCCCCTGACCCCTCAGCACAAAGAGGAGGGGAGCCATTGGCGATTGGCGAAGACCGCGATGCTCACCAATCTCCCCCCTCGAGCGGGAGATGGCCGGCAGGCCAGAGGGGGTCCCAGCGCGTGGAGCGCCGACGTCCTTTTCGCATCGGCAAGGCGTGGGCGCCCTATGCGAGACGACCCCCTCTGTCGCCTTCGGCGACATCTCCCCCTCGAGGGGGGAGATTAGCCGCCGGCATCGCCAAGACCATCCCCGCCGCCTTCGCCTTCGCCCTGCTCCTCGCGGCCTGGGAGCTCTACGCCCGCTATGGCGGTGTCGCCCCCACCGTGCTGCCGGCGCCGTCGCGCGTGCTGCAGCAGGCCTGGGAGCATCGCGCCGCCCTGGCCGACAACACGCTGCCCACCATCCGCGCCACATCAGCCGGCTTCGCCTGCTCGTTGGTCGCTGCCTTCGTGCTTTCGGCGCTGGTCGATTTTTTGACCCCGCTGCGCCGCGCGCTGTTCCCGCTGCTGATCGTCAGCCAGACCTTGCCGCTGGTCGCGATCGCGCCGCTCATCGTGCTGTGGTTCGGCTTCGGGCTGATGCCAAAGATCCTGCTTGTGGCGCTCGTCACCTTCTTCCCGATGATGGTCGCGCTGGTCGAAGGTTTTGCTGCGACCAGCAAGGAGATTTCGCAGATGCTCGCCGCCATGGGGGCAGGGCGCTGGCGTATCTTCTGGCTGGCGCGCCTGCCTTCGGCGCTGCCCTATTTCTTCGCTGGGCTGCGCATCTCCATCACCTACGCCGTGGTCGGCGCTATCTTCGCCGAATATGCGGGGGCGGCGAAGGGGCTGGGCATCTACATGCTCAATGCCAAGAACAACTTTCGGCCCGATCTGGTGCTCGCCGCAGTCGCCGTCAGCGCCGCGCTCACGCTGATCCTGTTCGGCATTGCCGTGCTCGTCCAGCGTCTCGCCATGCCTTGGGAAAATGCGGGGAGCGAGAGCCGCGACGTCAAGGTTGAAGCTGCAGAAGAGAACCGCCAATGACGCGGCTCGAACTCCGGGACATCAGGAAGAACTTCGGCGCGCTTGAGGTGCTCGCCGGAATTTCGCTTCATGTCGCGGCCGGCGAGTTCGTTTCCATCCTCGGCCCTTCCGGCGCCGGCAAGTCGACGCTGTTCCAGCTGCTGACCGGCGCGCTGAAAGGTGAGGGCGACATGCGCTTCGACGGCGCGCCAATGCAGGGCAACCCCTTCGCCTTCATGCCGCAGCGCGACTCGCTGATGCCGTGGCGGCGCGTCATCGACAATGTGACGCTGGGGCTGGAAGTGCAGGGTCTTGGCCGCAAGGCGGCGCGCGAACGCGTCGCGCCGTTGTTTGCCGAGTTCGGCCTTGCCGGCTTCGAGCGCGCCTGGCCGGCGGAACTTTCCGGCGGCATGCGCCAGCGCGCCGCCCTTTTGCGCACCGTGGTGCAGCAGCGCGACATGCTGCTGCTCGACGAGCCCTTTGGCGCGCTGGATGCACTGACCCGCGCGGGTATGCAGCGCTGGCTGGAAGGCATGTGGCAGCGCCACCGCTGGACCGCGCTGCTGATCACCCATGACGTGCGCGAAGCCGCCTACCTCTCCGATCGAATCTATCTGATGTCGGCGCGGCCGGCCCGCATCATCGGCGAGATTGCCGTGCCGCTGCCGCGCCCGCGCACCACCGGCAGCGATGCCGCGCGCCAGGCCGCCGCGCTCGAAGCCGACATCCTCGACACGCTGCTCAATCCCGGGACTGACCGGGGCTTGTTTCCGCAGACCGCTCAAAGGAGTTTTTCATGACCGAATTCACACGCCGGCAGGCTTTGCTGCTGACGCTGGCCGCCGGATTGCCGCTGGCCTCGCGCGCTCATGCGGCTGCGCAAAAAATCACCGTTGCGCTCGACTGGACGGTCAACACCAACCATGTCGGCCTGTTCGTTGCCCGCGACAAAGGATTCTACAACGAGGCCGGGCTCGATGTTGAGATCCTGCCCTATGGCGATACTGGCGCCGGCACGCTGGTCGCCAACCGCATCGCCGATTTCGGCATTGCCGGCGTCGGCCTGTTTACCCAGCGGGCTGCCGGCGCCGATCTCAAGGCGGTCTACGCCGTGGTCCAGCAGGAGACCGGCCGGTTGGTCTTCAACGCGGATCGCGGCGAGATCAAGAGTCCCAGGAATCTCGACGGTCTGACCTATGGCGGCTTCGGCAGCGCCTGGGAAAACACGCTGATCTCGACCATCATCCGCCACGATGGCGGCAAGGGCGTTTTCGAGACGGTGACATTAGGCACCTCGGCCTATGAGGCGCTGGCCAACGGCTCGGTCGACTTCACGCTGGAGGTCTCGACCTGGGAAGGCGTCGCTGCCGAGCTGAAAGGCGTCAGGCAGCGCGGCTTCCGCTACGCCGACTACGGCGTGCCCGACGAGCACACTACCTTGATCGCCTCCAGCAATGCCTATCTCCAGGCAAACCCGAAGGCCGCATCGGCCTTCGTCGAGGCAACGCGGCGCGGCTACCAAATTGCCTGCGATCACCCGCAGGAAGCCGGCGATCTGCTGATGGCTTCCAACAAGGATGCGCTGACCGACCCGGCGCTGATCCACGCTTCGCTGAAGATGCTCGTCGACGGGCATTTCTTGCGCAGCCAGGACGGCGTCATCGGCACCATCGACAGGGCCAAGATCGAGGCGATCGGTACCTACCTCTTCAGGGCCGGCATATTGCTCGATGGCGATGGCAAGGCTCTGAAGGAGAAGCCGGATTTCGGGGGGTATTTTACGAACGAGTTTTTGGGAGCGTAATCTCCCCCCTCGAGGGGGAGATGTCGCCGAAGGCGACAGAGGGGGTCGGTACGTCCTGACGCGACTTCCTATCGCGGACAGAGGACGTCAGCGCCTTACGCGCGGCGACCCCCTCTGGCCTGCCGGCCATCTCCCCCTCGAGGGGGGAGATTGCGCCTCACCGCCTTCTCCCTCACATATCGATCATCGAGCGCTTCACCCGGCCGATGATGGTGATGGCGCCTTCGAGCGCCGGCGGCGGGATGTCCATGTAGGAGGCCGGCTGGAAGGGCGGGTTCTCGTTGGGGCGATAGCGCTTGTAGGTGGCCTGGCCGCTTTCGTCCGAAATGACATAGCAGCCATTGGTCACCAGCCGCTTGTCCCTGAGGTTGACGAAGATGATCGAATCCGGTGGCGAGATCTTGTTCATCGACGGGCCGTCGACGCGCAGCGCAATCCATTGGCCCTGCTCCAGATCGGTGGTGGGGATGGTCGGATAGTCGCTGAGATTGACCACCGTATCCTGGCTGCCGAGTTCGCCGGCGCTGATCCACGAGACGATGGGCACATCGACGGTGGCCAGCGACGGCATCGGGATCTGCCGGCCCGACTCGTCAAAGCCGAAATGGCCCCCCGCAAGGCTGCCGCCGTCACCGTTGAACAAGAGCCAGCCGGGATCGACGCCGAACAGGCGGCCGTATTTCTCCGCCGCCTTGCGCGACAGCGGCCGGTTACCGTTCTCGTGACTGATCAGCGTGTTCTTGTTGATGTCGCGCAATGCCCGCGCAGCGTCGCTCGGCGAGGCATAGCCCGCCTCCGCCCGCGCCTGCTGCAATCTGTGCCTCGGTTCCTGCATCGTACAAATTGCCTGAAATTTATCGTCCAATATGTACGATTTCGCTTGCGTACGTTTCGTACATATCGTACGCTTAGCGCATGATCGAACAAATCGCAAGCGTTTCCGCAGACATCCTCAGCTTTCTCCCATCGTCCGGGCTGTCCTCCTCCCCGGTCCGGACGCAAACCGGGGCTTCTGCCCCGGATCCGGTCGAACCGTCGTCCCCCCGATCGACCGGAACGGCCGGAGCCGCTCCTCTCCCGGCTCCGGCCACCTCTTCAGCCCATGGCGCCGCCGGTGCGCCAAGGGCTGTCTCCGGCGGGCAGGGTATTTCCTGCATCCGCACGGAAGATGGCACCGTCATCCTGTTCGACCGGCTGACGGGCAGGGCGGTTTCCGCCCTCACCAAAGCGGCCGCCGAAGCCGCCTTGCGGCATCTCGCCGGCTCGCTGCCGGCCGCCAGTATCGGCTGACCGCACCGACCATCCGCTCTGATTTTTTCCCGTGGGCCCCCGGGGCCGGCGCTCGGCCTTTGCGCGCGCAATCAATGGATACCGACATGACTGCCTATACCGACACCGAATTGCAGGAGATCGCCGTCTGGCTGAGGGATGGCCTGTCGGCCACAGGGATCGCCGTCCGCTTCACGGCGCTGCGCGGCAGTCCGGTCTCGCGCAATGCCATCATCGGCATCGTCCACCGCAACAGCGCGTTGAAGACCATCGGCTTCGCCAACCCCAGAGGCGGCAGGTCCGGCGGCCGACCGAGGAAGAATGCGACGGGGAAGACTGCGGCAAACGAGAATACCGCCAAGAGGAATCCGCCGGCGCAGCCAAGCAAGCCCGTAACGGAAGTAGGAGTTTCGAAGCAGGCCGCGCCGGTCAAACCGGCCGCCAAACCGAGCCGTCAGCCATCGGCCAGGCCTCTGTTGCCAGCCCGTCCGGCGCCCTCGATCCCGGGCGAAGGACGGCTGGTGGTGGACGGCGAAATCTACCGCTTCAATGTGCCGGCGCCGCGCCCTGCCTCGCTCGGGCGTCAGCCGCATGTCGCCGCCATGCGCTTCATCGACTGCCTGTTCGACCGCTGCCGCGCGCCGCTCGACCTGACGCTGGAGGAAGACCCCGACAACGATGCTCCCGGCAGTCGGCCGGGGCTCGAGATGCTGTGCTGCGGCCTGCGCACAAGGGCGCTGAAAAGCTACTGCGAATATCATCAGACGCGTTTCCACCGACCTGTGGCGGAGGTGGTGTGAGCGGCTGGGCTCCGTTCCTCGCCTCCGGACGACCCCACCAATGATCGAAAGCCGGCGGGACAGCGCCCCCCTCTGTCCTGCCGGACGTTCGTCGCTCGGAAAGCCAAGCAATTGGCTTTCCGTCCGCTTCGCGGACCACTCCTCAACCCCCACGAGGGGGGCGATCGGATATCGCCGCCGATTTCGCCAATTGCCAACGTTGCAGAGGCGCAGCCGCCGAAACTGCCAATCTCCCCCTCGTGGGGGAGATGCCCGGCAGGGCAGAGGGGGGCGCGAAGGAACGCCAACCTTCCGGCTCAACAACCCAATCCCACAAGGATCCTCCGATGAGCAAAAAAACCGCGCAGAAACGGCAGCCACCAAAACTCCCCACAGGCGAAGCCGAGCAGGTGCGCATCCGCCGCGAGATCGGCCATGATTTCGCGCTGAAGGACGATCGCTTCGGCCGCAAGCGGTTGAGCGTCGGCACCGAAGAGGCGCGGCGCGTCTACGAGGTCTCCAATGACGGCTACACCGCGACCGGCGGCATCGTGCGGGTGCGCAATGTCGATCCGCTGGTCGGCATCACCTCACTGACCCGCCAGCAGCGTGAGGCCGGCCAGCGGTTTCGCGACGATTTCGAGCGCGCCTCGCGTGACGGGCTGCGGCCGATGCCGTGGGAAGAGCGCATTGACGGCGGCCGCATCAATGGCGGCATCCCCGACCGCGTGCTCAACGCCGGCCGCGCTCACACCCATGCCATCGCCGCCATGGCCCACTGGGAAGTGGCGGAGGTGGTTCGCAAAATCTGCCTCGAAGGCCAGTCGGTGAAGGCGCTCGCCGAACGCACCGGCGAGGGACGAGATGTGGTGGTGAAGCTGTTGAAGGTCGGGCTCGACCTTTTGGCCGTTGATTACGGGATGATGATGCGGAAGCCGCGATAAGGCCGGCAGCCGCGTAGTGAAGCGGCCGGCCGGCAGATGCCGGCCGAACCGGTTTCACCCTATCGGATCACCGTTCGCAAACGCGAATTTCCTCGACGATCCTGTGATGATGGCGCCAATGCTTGACCAACTCTATGCGGCAATGGCGATGGTGCCTGTGATACCTGTGGTACCTGAAGCCGTTATCGTAGGCATTATACTGGTAGTAAGGGCGAGGAGCGTAGCGATCGTAATAGTCGCCATAGCTGTCATTGTAGTCATCGTCATAGTAGCCGTTGCCGATGCCGATCACGACGCGCCCGCCGGCATTCGCCGGAGCGATCATCGCCGCCGCCGCAGTGATAGCGATAGCCGAAGCAAGCAGGAGCTTTCTCATAGCTGCCTCCTATTCAAGGTTGCGCTAATATAACTCGCTGGACACGACCTCGTTCCAAAATTTTGCAAGATGCGAACGACCCCTGCGCCGTGCATTGCGAGGAAAGTCAGCGTCACCTCCTGTCAGCATCATCCCCCGATTTTTGAACCCTTCGCCGCCCCAGCCATTAATCCGGCATGAATCAGCAAGGGAAGGACGAGACCATGCATGTCATTCTTGGAGGTACCGGCCATGTCGGCTCGGCGGCGGCAATGGCGCTGTTGCGGCAGGGCGAGGATGTCACGGTGGTGACGCGCGACGAGTCGAAGGCCGCATGGTTGGTTGAACAGGGCGCGGAGGCCGCGGTTGCCGATGTGCTCGATGTCGAGGCGCTGCGTGAAGTCTTGCGGCGCGGCAAGCGGGCGTTTCTGCTCAACCCGCCGGCCGATCCATCGACCGACACCGACGCCGAGGAGCGCAAGACGGTTGGCGCCATTGCGACGGCACTGGAGGGGTCCGGCCTCGAAAAAGTGGTAGCGGAATCGACCTATGGCGCGCAGGCCGGCGAGGGTGTCGGCGATCTCACCGTCCTTTACGGCCTCGAGCAGAAGCTGAAGGCCCAGGCCATTCCGGCAAGCATCAACCGCGCCGCCTATTACATGAGCAACTGGGATCAGGCCCTGGAGACGGCGCGGCGCGACGGCGTCATCACCTCCTTCTTCCCGGCGGATTTCGAGCTGCCGATGGTGGCGCCGCAGGATCTCGGCGAGGCTGCGGCGAGACGTCTGCTGGAGCCGGCGGACAAGACCGGCACGCACTATATCGAGGGTCCTCGGCGCTACTCCGCCGCCGATGTCGCCGCAGCCTTCAGTGCGGCGTTGCGCAAAAACGTGCGCGTGGTCACGGTGCCGCGGGAGCGCTGGACAGAAACCTACGAAAAACTAGGCTTCTCCAAAGCGGCGGCCGAGTCCTATGCCCGCATGACCGGGGCCACGCTGGACAAGCCGATGCAGCCGGAAAACCCGGAGCGCGGCACGACCAGCCTGGAAAGCTATATTGCTGCGCTCGTCGAGGGCCGGCCGGAAGACCTGTTGAAGGGCGCAGCGTAAAGTGAAGGGTTGCTGTTGAGAAACAGGCGCTTCGACGACCTACGTGGCCCGCTATTCCTATTGCCTGACCGTTCGGCAGTTGCCCGCCGGCGGCGTGGTCTTGCAGATATCGATGGAGGTGCGCGTGTCGCCGTGACCGGTTTCGGTTATCAGATTCAGGTCCAAAAGTTCGTATGTCACGAGGTATCGTATGCTGTCGTCGGGTATTTTTTGCATGGCCGATACGATCCACGAACCTGCTTTCATCTCGGTGAAATAGCTGTCGACCTTGCGTTCATACCATTTGGGTATCGGAACGAGGACGATGGTCTTCTTGCCGTGGATTTTCTTGGCGGCCGGCAGCATGATCCGGTGAATGCCGACAAAGGCGCGGCTGTCTGCCAGGCGCCGTACGCCGCCCGCAAGAACCATCGTACAAGCTGACGAACAGACTGCGCCGACGGGGTTGGCGACGCCGAAGCGGAGGTCGCCCGGCCCGCAGGCTTTTGTGTCTGGCGCGCATTCGGAGAACTCCGTCTTGCCAACCATCGTGTCGAGCCCGCTGGCGCGGATCATATGGCCAAGCGCCATCGCCGCATCGGTCTCGCCGCCCGGGGAATTCAACGCCAAAGGCAATTTGCGGGGGCCGAGTTTTTTCAGCAAAGCCTTCAGCAAAGCTGGCGTGCCGGCCACGATGTGACCTTCCGCCGAAATCCATTCCGGGCATGTCGGCTCGCATCCTGGCGTGCTGTTGCGTACAACGACGAAGTGCATCGGCGGTGTATATGCCAGTATGGCAGGCTCAGGCGTCGTTTGGGCGATCGCGCCGCCAATCGCCAGCAGCACGAAAACCAACGTCCATGCGAATGTCTTCATGCCGAGCCTCGCCTGGCAGAGCATCACTTGAGAAATGGGTCTTTGCAAGCATTATCAAAACAAGCCGAGCACGTGTTTCTATGGGCCGCGCACTATCTCTGCATGATGGACAGGCAGCTACTGGCGGCCCCTGTCTGAACCGTCGTCGCTTTCCGCCGCCCCCTCCCACCCGAACACACTGCGCCCTCCAAGCAGATGCGACTGGTCGAACTCGCCGGCGACGATCTCCTTAAGGCTTGGCCCGGTGACGTAGCGCTCCAGCCGCCGCGCTTCGCCATCCAGCCGCTGCAGCGCGCCGAGCTCTTCCTCGCGGCCGAGCTTGGCCTTGCCGACGGCCGATTTCAGCACCGCGATCGTCTCGTCATAGACTTTCAGCGGCACCGGGAAGGGGTGGCGGTCCTTGCCGCCATGGGCGAGCGAGAAGCGCGCCGGATCGGAGAAGCGGCAGGGCGCGCCATGCACCACTTCCGCCACCATGGCCAGCGCCCGCACCGTGCGCGCGCCGACGCCGGGCACCAGCAGCAGCTCGGGAAAGTCGGCCGGCCCGCTTTCGATGGCGGCGGAAATGTTGCCGTGCAGCCGGTGCATGACGATGTCGCTCTCGCGCACGTCGTGATGCGCCGGCATCACCAGATTGGGCAGCATCGGCTGCGCCGCCGGTTTCGCAGGCGCTGCTTTCGGCGGCGGCTCCAGCACGGCAAGCTCGTCGAGGATCCGTTCCGGGCTCATGGTCTTCAACAGGTCGATCTGGCCGCTACGTGACGGCGCGGCGCGATGGTCGGTCAGGTTGACGATCTCGCCCTGCCGCTCGCCCTCGATCGCCGCATGCGGCTGGTCGACGAAGCTTGTCAGCCCTTCCGACAGCCAGTGATAGCGCCGCGCCTGGCGGCTGTCGCCGTTCATGCCTTGCTGCACCACCACCCAGCGGCTGTCGTCGGTGACGATGAAGCCGTGCAGATAGAGGTCGAAGCCGTCCTGCACGGCCGCACTGTCCACTTTGGCGACCAGGCGGCTGGCGGTGGCGAGTGCCGCGCCATCGATGCCGACGCGTTCGCCGATCGCGGTCAGCTCCTGCGGCGTCTTGCGCGAATGCGCGCCGCGCCCGCCGCAGACATGGATGCCGAGCTCGCGCGACATCGGGTTCAGCCCGCGCTTCAGCGCGCCGACGACCGAGGTGGTGATGCCCGAGGAGTGCCAGTCCATGCCCATGACGGCGCCGAAAGACTGGAACCAGAACGGATGCGCCAGCCGCCGCAACAGCTCGTCGCGGCCATAGTGATGGATGATCGCCTCGCACAGCACAGCGCCCAGCCGCGTCATGCGATCGCCCAGCCATTTCGGAACCCGCCCGCCATGCAGCGGCAAATCCGCACTGCCGCTTCGCTGCGTCAAGTGAAAGCTCCGTGGCTAAGGCGCACCGGCGGTGCGCCTGTGATCTAGATGGCATTTGGGGGGCGATTTGCAAGTGGGGTGGGGGCGGCGACTATCGTCGCCCTACGCTCTTCTTGGCGTCTCGCCGAAAGATGCAGTTACGCCGCCTGTCGCACCTGGCAATAAGGTCGGCTCCATGCTTGTAGGCGAGACAGGTCTCGAATAGAGCTTACCCAGCCGACGGCAACTATTAAAATCAAAAACGATGTCGCAATTCTGGTGGGTAAATCACAGTCAGACCGCCTGCCAAGAGATCGACGGGCAATATCTCTGGTCGCCCAAAACTCAGAAGAATGGGGCACGCAGCGAGTTCTACAAAAATATGCGTCGGGCGACACCTGGTGACCTCGTGTTGTCTTTTTTCGGTCAAGCCGTGCGCTATATTGGTCGGGTAGCGGAGTTTGCATTCACAGCACCGAAACCACCGGAGTTCAAGAACACTGGAGCCAATTGGAACGAGGAAGGTTGGCTTCTCCCGGTGTATTGGGCGCCGCTCCTGCCGACGGTGCGCCCGTCGGACATAATTGGCGAATTGGGTCCGCTTCTGCCTGCCCGATACTCGCCCATCGACCCAAACTCCGGATCAGGCCGTCAAAACGCCTATCTCGCGAGCGTATCGCAAGAGGTGTTTCACACAATTGTCGCGGGTACAGCTTTCGACCGCGAAGCTTTGAGGCGTGGTGGCGCAAACAGTCTCACTTTCGAAGTCGTCAATGAAATTTTAGAGGACGTCGTTGAGCGCCGTATCCGAGACGACCTCCAACTCGAGGACACTGTAAAGACGAGCGTCATTCAAGCTCGTCGCGGCCAAGGTAAATTTCGTTCCAATGTCGAAGCCATGGAGCGCTCGTGCCGACTCACAGGGGTCACCAATCCCTCGTTGCTGATTGCAAGCCACATCAAGCCTTGGCGCCTATGCGCTTCCGCGCAGGAGCGCTTGGACGGCATGAACGGGCTGCTCCTCACGCCTGATGCCGACCACCTCTTTGACCGTGGCTTCATCAGTTTTGAAGATAGCGGGCAGGTCCTCATATCCCAGCGCGTCGACAAGACTGATTTGCGGCGGCTCGGATTCGAGCAATTGGTGATGCAGAGTTTCGGCTTTGCCGAAGCCCCCGCCGTCTGGCGCACTAGCACCTTCACCCCGCCGCAGCAGGCTTACCTCGCTCACCATCGAGAGGATGTGTTTGTGGCATAGCTCGCATCAACTGAGCGTCAGCCGTCAGGTCCCCCTACCTCGCCGCCCCCTAAAACACCGCCTTCTCCAAGAGCGGCTCCAGTGATTCAGCAAATGGCGTCGCCAGGTGGTGCCGGTCGCGGAAGGCGAGTTGGCCGTTGATGAACACGTGGCAGGTTTGGGCGTCGCAGAACTGGCTGGTCAGGTCGACATAGGTGGCGCCGGGCACGCTGCGCACGACGTCGCGCTCGGCCGCGGCGATGTCGTCGTTCGCCGCCGCGTCCCTCGGCGTGTCGCAGACTTCAGGCACCTGCCCGCGCCACAGCGCCCGCGCCACGCATTTGTCGGCATAGCTTCCATTGTAGGGAACGTCCCGGATTACCGCGACCTTGATCCCGGCCCGGCTGAATGCCGCCAGCGTCCAGCGCAGGCCGGTCTTCCACTCCTCGTTCCCATCGGCGTGCTTCAGTTCCTCGGGCGATTCCTTCATCACATTGCCGATCGAAAATTCCGAGATCACCACCATGTGCGGGTGCAACGCGATAATGTCCTTGACCGATTGCTCCCGCCACTGGTCGCATTCGGTGTAGTCGCGCTTCAGCCGCCAGTTCCAGGTCGTCACCCGCGAGGCACGGCAGGACGATTTGAGATAGGTGACGAGGCGATAGTTGTTCTTGGCCGCCGCCTCGATCAGCGGCGTCGACCAGTGGTCGGCATGCGAATCGCCGAACAGCGCAATCGAGCGCGGGGCGTCCTTGTTGCCGAACACGCAGGCCTTCGGCGTCACCGTCTCGAAGGAAAGAATACAGCCGGCCGCGCGCGCCGTGGAAGGCTGCGCGGCGCTGGCGGCAATGCTGCGCTGCTCAGGGTCCAGATCGTGGACGGCCAGCCTGGCATTGGCATATGCGGCTGCGACGCTGGTGCCGGTCAGGAGGACGGCCGGCACCAGCGCCCGCGCCGCACTGGCCATCAGCCAGCCATTGCGACGGATCGGGTTCTCGATGACATGATAGGTGAAGACCGACAGCGCCAAAGTGAGCGCCAGGCAGGCGAGGCGTCCGAGCGGCGACAGCTCGGGCACCACCATCGTGGCATAGACGATCACCGGCCAGTGCCAGAGATAGAGCGAGTAGGAGAGTTTGCCGACCCATTGCAGGGGCGGCAGCGCCAGTGCCGCGCTCGGGCTTTTCTCAGCGCTCTGCCCTTGCTGCGCATGCGCTGAACCGGCGAGCAGCAACAGCACTGTGCCGGCCACCGGCACCAGGGCGAGGAAGCCGGGGAAGGGGGCTTCCTCGCTGAAGGAGAGATAGGCGCCGGCGATCAGCGCCAGGCCGAGCCACGCCAGCGGCGCGGCGAGCCGCGGGCGGTTTTGCCAGACTTGTTGCGGCACCATGCTGGCCAGCCCGCCGGCGGCGAACTCCCAGACGCGCAGCGGCGAGAAGTAGAAGGCCCAGGGCTGTGAGACCGTGGTGAGCCAGGCGCAGACGGCGAACGAGACGAGACCGGCAATGCCGATCACCAGGATCGCGCCGCGCTTGCCGGGGCGCAGCCATGCCGCCAGTGCAAGCAGCGCCGGCCAGGCGAGATAGAACTGCTCCTCCACCGACAGCGACCAGAAATGGACAAACGGGTTGCTGGCCGCATCTGCGGCGAAATAGTCGAACGACCAGCGGATCAGCCACAGATTGATCATGTAGGCCGAGGCGAACATGGCGCCCCTGGAATAGAGCGATTGTTCCTCCGGCGACAGGATGAAGGCGCCGGCCACCAGCGTGGCGAGAATGACGAACAGCGACGCCGGCAACAGCCGCCGCGCGCGCCTCGCGTAGAAGCGCCACAGGTTGAGCCGCCTGGTCTCGGTGATTTCGGCAAGCAGGTGTTTTGTGATCAGATAGCCCGAGATGACGAAGAAGATGTCGACGCCGGTAAAGCCGCCGGGCAGGCCGGTGAAGCCGAAATGAAAGGCGATCACGCCTGCCACCGCCAAGGCACGCAGTCCTTCGATATCGGGCCGGAACGATGCTGACACGATTTGCCACCTCGTGCTGGTGCATGACCCCGCCTCGGCGAGTAACGATCGCGCCGGGATCATACGTGCGGCAGCTTTGCGCCCAACGGGACACGGCGCTGCAACCGTTCACAGTCGGACCAAGACTCCGCCCTATGGGTCGATATCGCAATGCAACAAATCTAACGCAGTGCAACATTGGAGGAGGCGACGCCGCTGATCTCCCCCCTTGAGGGGGAGATGGCCGGCAGGCCAGAGGGGGTCGGTTCGACCGGACTCGGCCCAATCCTGCAAGTGAAGGCAGGCGCTCCACGCGCGGCGACCCCCTCTGTCGCCTTCGGCGACATCTCCCCCTCGATGGGGGAGATTAGGTCCCCGCCTCCTTCGCCAAATCTCCGACATCCGGGGTCGGCCCTTGCGTTGCCCCCGTCACACGCATCGGCTATCCAACCGGCAGCCATGCAATTCAAACGGAGCCTCCCATGACCAACACCACCATTTTCAAATTCGGCGCTGTCGAGCATGCCGAGGGCGGCGACTTGCCGGGCTGGATCGTTGTCGCGGGCCGGCCGACCATGCAGACCGCCGTGCAGCACACCACCGCCGACGGCAAGGTGCTGTCGGGCACCTGGCGGGCCTCGCCCGGCACTTATCACGCCACCTACACCGACTATGAGTTCGTGCACATGATCGCCGGCCGCATCATCACCACGCCCGATGGCGGCACGCCTGTCGAGGTCGGTCCGGGCGATGCGTTCGTGGTCGAAGCCGATTTCAAGGGCACCTGGCAGATCCTCGAGCCGGTAACCAAGCACTTCGTCGTCAAGCTTGCTTGATCGACGTAGTCAAGCTTGCTTGATCGACGTCGCCAGGGTCGCCTGATCGGCTCGTCGTCAGGCTTGCTTGATCGCGTCGTCAGGAGTGCCTGATCGGTGCCGATACACGTCGGCCGGCGCGGTTCATCGCCAGCGTCCCCCTCGCCCAGCAGGGGGAGGGGGACGTAGCGAAGCGAATATCGGTTAAGAGGGCGTCACCTCGTTCGCTTCGAACCGATGCGGATCGAAAAGCTGAGACGATGGCGTTCTGCGGAGCCTGGTCGAGATAACGCAGGCCAGGACTGCTGCCGGGTCGCCGGCGCGTCAGCCAAGAGCGAGCGGCGCACTTCGAGAGTGCATGCCGCCCGTCCGGCGCCGGGCCGTCAATGCTGTTGTTACGAAACCCCCCAGCCCCGTCTCAACCGCCACGGCCATGGCGTGACCCATGGCTTGCTATACGCATGCAGCACCGCGGTCTGTCAACGCCGCCCGCGATGGCCGCGGGGGGTCGCCTTTGCACCTCCCGGCCAGCTTCCAACCGGCCGCGCGGACGCCATTCGCCGCTACAAAATGCGCTTGAAATGGCGGTTTTCCGGGTGTTCCGGCCGCTCCGGAGCGGACCTTTGGCGCGACAGAGGTCGCGATCTAGGCGATTGGATGAATTTGTCTTTCGCGGCTGAAACGTTTCAGGAGCCGGATTGTAGACCTGACTTTTTTTGGGTGTATTTCCCTCACGTCAGTTTTGCACTCCAGCCGGCCCGATCGACCCGCCGGAGGGCAAGCCTCAGGGGCCGGCGTCGGCGCTCTGAGTCTCTCGGACCGACGGGCGCCGGACCATGCCGCTGACGACATAGGCCGCCGCGCCCAGCGCCGTGATCCAGAAGCTCGTCGGCCAGTCGGTCAGGAAGGCGAGCGTCAGGCTGATCCAGGCGATGATCACGGCAAGCGCGATGGACGTCAGCACGCCGGCTCCGACGCCGCTAGTAAGCCTGAGCGCGGTGGCTGCAGGCGCCACCATCAGCGCGAAGACGAGCAGCACGCCGACGATCTGCACCGCCTCGGACGTGGCGACGGCGACCAGCACCATGAACAGGGTCGAGACAAGAGTGAGCGGCACGCCGCGCGCTTCGGCGAGTTCCGGCTGCAGGCTGGCGAACAGCAGCGGCCGCGCGATCAGCAAAAGCGCGACAAGGATCGCCACCGCCAGCACCGCAAGCACGATAACGGTGCGCAGGCTGATGCCCAGCACATTGCCGAACAGCACGTTGGTCGCCTGCGAGGCGAAGGCGGTGTAGAAATGCAGAAACAGCAAGCCCAAGCCGAGCGACAGCGTCAAAACGATGCCGATGGCGACGTCGCGATGCGCGCGTTCGCCGAGCAGGCCGATGCCGATGCCGGCGGCGACGGTAAACACGGTGAGGCCGAGAAACGGCGACAGCCCGATCAGGCCGGCGCCGGTGGCGCCGGGAAAGCCGACATGGGAGAGCGCATGACCGGCGAAGGTCTGGCCCCGGAGCACGAGGAAATAGCCGACCGCGCCCGAAACGATGCCGACGATGGTGCAGGCATAGAAGGCGTTGCGCATGAATTCATAGTCAAAGATCGTGGACATGCGCCCCGCTCTCCAGTTCGACATCGTCGGCCATGACGAAGATGCGGCCGGCAACCCGCACCACATTGATATGCGTGCCATAGAGTTTCGACAGCACCGGACCGCTGATGACCTCGTCGACGGAACCGATCGCCGCCTTGCGGTTGCCGAGATAGAGCACGCGGTCGACGGCGCGCAGCAGCGGGTTGATCTCGTGCGAGCAGAACAGCACGGCAATGCCGAGCCGCTCGCCGATCTGATGCACCAGGTCGATGATCGCGCGCTGATGGCCTGCATCGAGGCTGATCAGCGGCTCGTCGAGCAGCAGCAGTTGCGGATTGCCGATCAAGGATTGCGCGATCAGGATGCGCTGGCGCTCGCCTCCGGAAAGCTCGCCCAGCGGCCGCCGCGCAAGGTCGCCGGCGCCCACCTCTTCAAGAGCCTTCCACGCCGCCTCCTTCTCGGCAGCCGATGCGACGGGCCAGCCCCAGCGATGCCCGCCGGCGGCACTCAGCACGAAGTCGAGGCCGCTGACGCCGACATCGCCAAGCGCGCGCCGCGCCTGCGGCATATAGCCGATGTCGGCGTTGCCGCGCGTCGGCGATTTGCCAAGCACCGAAATGGCGCCGCCGGCCGGTTTGATCAGGCCGAGAATGGCGCGCAGCATCGTCGTCTTGCCGGCGCCATTGGCGCCGAGCAGGCCGACAAAGGCGCCTTGCGGTAGAGAAAAGGAGACGTCGGATAAAACCCGGCGTCCCCCATAGGTCAGCGTGACCTTGTCGAATTCGATTGCGTTCATTTAGTCACATTCATTCGCAGTCACATTCATTGTGTGCGGGCGGCGAGCGCCTTCTGGACCGCGTCGATCTGGCCGCCGAACCAGGTCTGGATCGTCTGGCCCGCCGGTTCCGTCTCGGTGACGCCGATGACCGTGACCTTGTTCTGCTTGGCGATGTCGAGCAGCCTTGTCGTTGCCTCGTCGGTCACCTGCGAATTGTAGAACAGGATCTTGGCCGAGCCGTCCTTCAGGCTGTTTTCGAACGCCGCCACCTGCGTGGCGCTCGGCTCCGCATCGTTCATCAAGGCCACCTGGAAATCGTAGTTCAGCATCTTGAGACCGAGCGCTTCCGCCATGTAGCCGAAGACCGGCTCGGTAGCCGTCACCTCGGTGCCGGCATAGGTGTTCTTGACGTCGGTGATTTCCTTGTCAATGGCCTCGAGCGAGGTCTGGAATGCCTTCAGGTTCGTCTCATAATACACGGCATTGGCCGGATCGCGCTTGGCAAGGTCGGCGCTCAGCGCCTTGGCGATGGCCGGCAGCGTCGCCGGGTCGTACCACAGATGCGGGTTGTCGCCCGACTTCTTGCCGATCAGGTCGGCGGCGACGATGGTCGTGCGATCCTTGGCTGTCGAGGCCGACAGCAGCTTGTCCATCCACGGATCGTAGTCGGCGCCGTTATAGATGACGATCTTGGCGTCGGCGATGGTGCGCGCCGTCGACGGGCTGGTCTCGAACAGATGCGGATCGTCATCGGGATTGGCCAGGATGCTGGTGACGGTGACGTTGCTGCCGCCGATCTGGCGGGCAAGGTCGCCATAGAAATTCTCGGCCGCCACGATGGTCAGCTTGTCTTCGGCGCGGGCAGCCGTGCCGGTCAAAAGCGGCACCGCGACGAGCAGCGCGGCGAGAAAGGGAATGCGACGCATCCGTGGTCTCCTTGCAGTCTGAAATGTATGTCGCCGGAGAGGCGGGCTGTGTAACTGTATAACAGTAACAATATAACGTTTGCGTCGAAAATACGGCTGATGTCAATGGGCTTTTCGAGCCGCGCAGTTTTTCACGCGCACAAACCGTGAGCGGCCTGCGCCGATCAGGCGGAGCCACTCATGCGTGTCGGCTATATGCGAAAGGGCAGGCGATCGCCGGCACCGCGAGGCCGCCGCGAGCACACCGTCGTGGCGGTATCCTGATGAATTCGCGGCGGGTAAGTTCCTTGCTTGTTGCCGTCAGTTTTGCGGACGCCTTCCCTACCACGCGTCCTGCAACAGGGCGCGGATTGCGGCGCGGTCGAAAGGCCGCGGATTCCAGTATGGGTTCCTGGTCGCGATCTCAGCGGCGCGGTCGAGATCGGCCTGCATGAGGCCGAGTTCTTTCAATGTAAGGGGCGCGCCGACCGCCTTGGCGAAATCGTGGAGACCGCCGCCCGCGCTGCCGCCAAACAAGTCGGCGACCGGCTTCAACAAGTCGGGCACCGCGACGGCGTTGAAGCCGATCGTGTGCGGCAACATCACCGCATGCGTCTCGGCATGCGGCATGTCGAAAGAGCCGCCGAGCGTATGACAGATCTTGTGATGCAGCGCCATGCCGACGGCGCCGAGCACCGTACCGCACAGCCAGGCGCCGTAAAGCGCATCGCCGCGTGCATCGATGTTTCCAGGCTCCTTGGTCAACACCGGCAGCGCCGCCGTCATGGCGTGCAATCCTTCTTTCGCCATCAGGGTGGAAATCGGATTGCGATCCTGCGCGTAAAGCGCTTCGGCCGCGTGCGCCATGGCGTTGAGTCCTGACGCGACGCTCATCGCTATCGGCAGGCCGACGGTCAGCTCTGGATCGTAGATCACCACTTCCGGCAGGATCCTTGCGTCACGCATTGTGGTTTTTTCGCCGTTCTCGGTCTGACCGAGGATCGGCGTCACCTCCGAGCCGGCATAGGTGGTCGGGATGACGATCTGCGGCAGGTCGGTGCGCCAGGCGATCGCCTTGCCGAGACCGGTGGTCGAGCCGCCGCCAAGCGCGACAACGCAGTCAGCCTTGACCTCGGTTGCCTTGGCCATTGCCGTTTGGGTTACCTCGACCGGCGTGTGCATGGCGGCGCCCGAAAAGATGCCGGCCGCCAGCGCGCCGAGGGACTTGGCAAGCGCCTCGCCGTCGGCAGCCCGATGCGGCGTCGACAGCACCAGCGCGCGCTTGCAGCCGAGTTTTTCGATCCAGGTGCCCACCTCGGACGACGCGCCATTGCCGAAGACAATATGCGCAGGGCTGCCGGAGTAGGTGAACGTCCTTGTCATGCCGATCCGCTCCCTTTGCATATTGTCACTGTGACGGAGCCGAAATCGAGCGACCAGCTCTCGCCGCCGGCGACATCGTTTGCGTCGTCACCGTCTCGCAAGCGGGGCCTGATCTCTCCCGCGTACTCGCAAACGTATCGCCTTGACCACAAAAACGTCAAAAAAGTATCAGTGAGGTGGACACACCGTGGTGGCGGCTGCATGAATTGCCGCCTAAGCTTCGATCACTGCAGAGAGCGGCAAACGCGGCCTGCGGGAGATGGCACTGCAACTGGTCGCATGACCGGACCGGCGCCGGGAGGAACTGACATGAATCCGGACTTGGAAGTCGTCCAGATCAGACGCGGCGAGTCGTTCAAGGCCTGGGCCCACGGCTACCCCTTCCACACGGTGCGCTGGCACTTCCACCCCGAATACGAAATCCATCACGTCGTCGCCACCACGGGCCATTATTTCGTCGGTGACTTCATCGGCGAGTTCGAGCCCGGCAACCTCGTGCTCACCGGCCCGAACCTGCCGCACAACTGGGTCAGCGACGTGCCGGCAGGCGCCAGCGTGCCGCTGCGCGGCCGCGTCGTGCAGTTCTCGCAAGAGTTCATTGCCGACGCCACCGCCGCGTTGCCGGAACTTGCCGGTTGTGAAAACATTCTCGAGCTCAGCCGCCGCGGCGCGCTGTTCTCCACCGCTACCGCCAAGCTCGCCGCACCTGTGCTGGCCGAACTGGTCGAAGCGCAAGGCGTTCGCCGCATCGCTTTGTTCATGGAACTGATCGATATTCTGAGCCGCGCCGCCGATGTGCGGACGCTCACCAGCGCCAGCTATCTGCCGGATCCCTCAGGCTTCATGTCGGCCGGCGTCAACAAGGCGCTTGCCTATATCAACGCCAACCTGACCGAGCCGTTCAGCGAAAGCGATCTGGCGGCGATCGCCGGCCGCAGCCCGAGCGCGTTTTCGCGCAGCTTCCGCCGCCATACCGGCATGGCGCTGGTGCAGTATGTCAACCGGTTGCGCATCAACCTCGCCTGCCAACTGCTGATGAGCGAGGCCGACATGCCGATCACCGAGATCTGCTATGCCGCCGGCTACAACAACATCTCGAATTTCAACCGCCAGTTCCTGACCCAGAAAGGCATGTCGCCTTCGCGCTTCAGGGCCCTGCTGGCGGAAAACATCAGCGCGGAGATTGCCGCCTAACAGGGAGGACCGGGAGGAGCCTAGACGTTTACTGAGGTAAGAACGCGGGGTGCGTTGGAGGCGCCCCGTGCTGGAGATCGCTTGTCCCGAAATCCAGGGATATCAAGGGGATGCGCAGCACGGATCAAGTGCTCCGTTGTTCCTCGCAACAGCCGACTGCAGTCAAGGCCCGGCGCCATGTGGTGTCCAGGGCTTCATGAAACCATTCCTTGAAACGGAGCTATCAAAATGACCAGATTTGCCTGGAAATCGACGGGAGCCATTGCGCTCACTCTGTCTCTTCTTGGCGGCACCGCTGCCTTTGCCGCCCCGGTTACCGACGCCACGGTCGCCTTCTTGATGCCCGACCAGGCCTCGACGCGCTACGAGCAGCACGACTATCCCGGCTTCGTCGCCGAGATGAAAAAACTCTGCCCCGGCTGCAAGGTGATCTACCAGAACGCCGATGCCGACGCCTCGCGCCAGCAGCAGCAGTTCAACTCGGTAATCTCGCAGGGCGCCAAGGCGATCGTGCTTGACCCTGTCGACTCGACCGCCGCCGCCTCGCTGGTCAAGCTGGCGCAGAGCCAGGGCGTCAAGGTCATCGCCTATGATCGCCCGATCCCGACTGCACCTGCCGACTTCTACGTCTCGTTCAACAATGAAGGCATCGGCAAGGCCATTGCCGACTCGCTAGTCGAACACCTCAAGGCGCTGAAGGTCGACCCGGCCAGCGGCGGCCTGCTGCAGATCAACGGATCGCCGACCGACGCGGCCGCAGGGCTGATCAAGAAGGGCATCCATTCCAGCCTCGACAACAGCGGCTACAAGATCCTTGCCGAATACGACACGCCGGAATGGGCGCCGCCGAAGGCGCAGCAATGGGCAAGCGGCCAGATCACCCGCTTCTCCACGCAGATCGTCGGCGTCGTTGCGGCCAATGACGGCACCGGTGGTGGCGCCATCGCCGCTTTCAAGGCCGCCGGTGTCGATCCGGTGCCGCCGGTGACCGGCAACGACGCGACGATCGCCGCACTGCAGCTGATCATCGCCGGCGATCAGTACAACACCATCTCCAAGCCGAGCGAGATCGTTGCGGCGGCTGCCGCCAACGTCGCCGTCCAGCTTCTGTCGGGCGAGACGCCGAAGGCCGAAATGACCCTCTACGACACTCCTTCGCAGCTGTTCACGCCGGCGGTGGTGACGCAGGAAAACCTAAAGGCCGAGATCATCGACAAGAAGATCAACACCGCCGAAGAGCTTTGCGTCGACCGCTACGCCGAAGGTTGCAAGAAGCTCGGCATTACAAAGTGACAATGCAGGTCGCCCAAAAGTGCGCAGCGGTTTTGGGATAACGACATGCATAAAAGGATGACCTAGAATCCTGATCCTGCTTTCCGGCCGCCCTTGCGGTGGCCGGAAGTTCGCAGTCACTCTTGACCGCCCATCCGGAAAGGTTTGCCACCATGTCTGACATCTCTGACGGACCGGTTTCGGCAGGCGAGCTGGTGCTCAGCCTGCGCGGCATCTCGAAGAATTTCGGCGCCGTTTCGGCGCTCACCGATATCGATCTCGATGTCCATGCCGGCGAGGTGGTGGCGCTGGTCGGCGACAATGGCGCCGGCAAGTCGACGCTGGTCAAGATTCTGGCCGGCGTCCACCAGCCGAGCTCGGGCACCATCAATTTCCGCGGCAGGCAAGTGACGATGCCCGACCCGAGCGCCGCGCTGACGCTCGGCATCGCCACCGTCTTCCAGGATCTCGCACTGTGCGAAAACCTCGACGTCGTCGCCAACATCTTTCTCGGCAAGGAGATCAACCCGCTGCGGCTGGACGAGGTGGCGATGGAAATTCGCGCCTGGACGCTGCTCAACGAATTGTCGGCGCGTATTCCAAGCGTCCGCGAGGCGGTCGCCTCGCTGTCCGGCGGCCAGCGCCAGACCGTGGCGATCGCCCGCTCGCTGCTGCTCGACCCCAAGGTCATCCTGCTCGACGAGCCGACCGCCGCTCTTGGCGTCGCCCAGACGGCGGAAGTGCTGAACCTCATCGACCGGGTGCGCGAGCGTGGGCTCGGCGTGCTGATGATTAGTCACAATATGGAGGACGTGCGCGCCGTCGCCGACCGCATAGTCGTGCTCAGGCTCGGCCGCAACAACGGCGTCTTCGAACCCGACGCCTCGAACCAGGAACTGGTCAGCGCCATCACCGGCGCCGCCAACAATGCAGTGTCGCGCCGCGCCGAACGGCGCAAGGCCGCCGAACAAGCGAACAATCAGGAGCAGCGGCCATGAGCGCGGAGCCCAAGCAGGACACCTCCTCGTCGACGGCCCTCGACCGCAGCGACGTGCGCGTCAAGCACCAGGCCGGCGTTGGTGGCGCCATCAGCGCCTTCTTCGACCGCGTCCGCTCCGGCGACCTCGGCTCGTTGCCGGTCATCGTCGGCCTGGTCATCATCTGGAGCGTGTTCACCGCCCTCAATCCGGTCTTCGTCTCGTCGAGCAATCTGGTCAATCTCCTGTTCGACTGCTCGACCGTCGGCGTCATCGCGCTCGGCATCGTCTGTGTGCTGATGGTCGGTGAGATCGACCTGTCGGTCGGCTCGATCAGCGGCTTTGCCTCGGCCATGGTAGGCACGCTGTGGGTCAACCAGGGCTGGCCGGTGGCGCTCGCCATCCTCGCCGCAATTGCCGTCGGCGGTTTCATCGGCGCGCTCTATGCCTTGCTGTTCAACCGGCTCGGCATGCCAAGCTTCGTCTCGACGCTCGCCGGCCTGCTCGCCGTGCTCGGCCTGCAGCTGTATATTCTGGGCTCCACCGGCTCGATCAATCTGCCCTATGGCTCGAACCTGGTGAATTTCGGCCAGTTGCTGGTCATGCCGGACTGGCTGTCCTATGCACTGGCGGCATTGCCCGGCATCGTCATGCTGATCAGCGGCCTGCGCACCGTCAGCCGCCGCCGGGCCGTCAATTTGTCGGCGCCGTCTGTCGGCGGCCTCATCGTGCGCGTCGCCGCCCTGACCATCCTGCTCGAACTGATCGTCGGCTATCTCAACCAGGCGCGCGGCATACCGTGGATGTTCGGCCTGTTCGTCGGCCTGGTGGTGGCGATGAACTATGCGCTGACCCGCACCCAATGGGGCCGCTCGATGACCGCCGTCGGCGGCAACCGCGAAGCGGCGCGCCGCGCCGGCATCAAGGTGCGCTCGATCTACCTCAGCGCCTTCGTCATGTGCTCGATGTTCGCCGCCCTTGGCGGCGTGCTGTCGGCGGCGCGGCTGGCCTCTGCCAGCCAGCAGGCCGGCACCGGCGACGTCAACCTCAACGCCATTGCGGCGGCGGTCATAGGCGGCACCAGCCTGTTTGGCGGCCGTGGCAGCGCCTATTCCGCGCTGCTCGGGATCATCGTCATCCAGTCGATCGCCAGCGGGCTGACCTTGCTCGATCTGTCATCGTCGCTTCGCTACATGATCACCGGCGCCGTTCTGGCAATTGCGGTCATCGTCGACTCCCTGGCACGCCGCTCGCGGGTTTCCCACGGCCGCGCCTGAACGCAACCGCAATCGATACGAGGATAGAATGGCTCAGGATTTGAGTGGAAAGGTCGCGGCGATCACCGGCGCCGCGTCGGGCATAGGCCTGGAATGCGCGAGAGCGCTGATTGCCGCCGGCGTTCGCGTTGTGCTCGTCGACCGCGCCGCCGACGCGCTGAAAAGCGTCTGCACCGAACTCGGTCCCAACGCGATCCCGCTGGTGATCGATCTGATGGAGCCGGCCAGCGTCGCGACGATGATGCCGCAAATCCTGGACAAGGCCGGCCAGCTCGATATCTTCCACGCCAATGCCGGCGCCTATGTCGGAGGCCCGGTGCTCGAAGGCGACCCCGATGTGTGGGACCGCATGCTGAACCTCAACATCAACGCGGTGTTCCGTTCCATCCACGCCGTGCTGCCGCATATGGTCGAACGAAAGACCGGCGACATCATCGTCACGTCCTCGATCGCCGGACTGGTGCCGGTGGTCTGGGAGCCGATCTATACGGCATCCAAGCATGCCGTGCAGGCCTTCGTCCACACGGTGCGCCGGCAGGTCGCCCCGCACGGCCTGCGCGTCGGCGCGGTGCAGCCGGGGCCGGTGGTGACAGCGCTGATCAGCGACTGGCCGAAGGACAAGCTTGAGGATGAACTGGCCAAGGGCGGCCTGATACAACCGGTCGAGGTCGCCGAAGCCGTGCTGTTCATGCTGACGCGGCCGAGAAATGTCACTATCCGGGATCTGGTTATCCTGCCGCAGAGCAATGATTTGTGAGGCGTTAGGCGGTAGGAAATGGGGAGAGGCTCTTGCAACTGACGGTTCACTGCTGACCATCTCGCCTACTGCCTACTGCCTACTGCCTACTGCCTAACTTCTGAGGTTCCCCATGTCCCACTTCCTCGGCATCGACGTCGGCACTGGCAGTGCCAGGGCGGGGGTGTTCGACAGCAAGGGCACCATGCTTGCCTCGGCGAAGCGCGACATCGCTCTATTCATCGAGCCCGGCGAAATCGCCGAACAGTCGAGCGAGGACATCTGGCGTGCGGTTTGCGCCAGCGTGCGCGAGGCGGTGACCAAGTCGGGGCTCGCTGGGCGCGACATTGCCGGCATCGGCTTCGACGCCACCTGTTCGCTGGTCGTGGTCGGCCAGGATGGCGCGCCGTTGCCGGTCGGCCATTCCGGCGATGCCCAGCGCAACATCATCGTCTGGATGGACCATCGTGCGCTCGACCAGGCGCAGCGCGTCAATGCCGGCAAGCACGCCGTGCTCGATTATGTCGGCGGCACCATATCGCCGGAGATGGAAACGCCGAAGCTGTTGTGGCTGTGCGAAAACCTGCCCGCCACCTTCGATGCCGCCGAGCATTTCTTCGACCTCACCGACTATCTGACCTGGCGCTCGACCGGCAGCCTGGGGCGTTCGATCTGCACGCTGACCTGCAAATGGACCTATCTCGGCCACGAGCGGCGCTGGGACGAAGCCTATTTCCGCGCCATCGGCCTCGGCGCGCTCGCCGATGAAGGCTTTGCCCGCATCGGCACCCAGATCGTCGAGGGCGGCACCGCGCTTGCCCAAGGCCTGACTGAGGCCGCCGCGGCCGATCTCGGCCTGTTGCCGGGAACGCCGGTTGCGGCCGGCCTGATCGATGCCCATGCCGGGGGAGTCGGCACGGTTGGCGGGCAGGGCTCGGTCGGCACCTTGCAGTCGCGCATGGCCTATGTGTTCGGCACGTCGGCCTGCACCATGGCCAGCACCAGCGAGCCGGCCTTCGTGCCCGGCGTCTGGGGTCCGTATTTTTCCTCGATGGTGCCGGGGCTTTGGCTCAATGAAGGCGGGCAATCGGCGGCGGGTGCTGCAATCGACCACCTCGTCGCTTTCCATCCGGCCACGGCTGAGGCATCCGCAAAAGCCAAGGCGGAAGGTCTCGGCCTGACCGCTTGGCTTGGTCAGCAGGCGGCGAAACAGTCCGCCGACCTGTCCGCAGTAGCGCACCTAGCCGATGGACTGCATGTCGTGCCGGAATTCCTCGGCAACCGCTCGCCCTTCGCCGATCCCGAGTCCAAGGCCCTGATCGCCGGGCTTGGCATGGACACGTCCCTCGACAGTCTGGTCGCGCTCTATGTCGCCGGCCTGCTGGGCATCGGCTACGGCGTTCGCCAGATCCTGGCGGCGATGGCCAAAAAAGGCATTGCCATCGACACTATCGTCGTCAGCGGCGGTGCGGCGCAAAGCGAGCTGGTACGTCAGCTTTTGGCCGACACCACAGGCCTGACCATCGCCGGTTCGACCTCGCCCGAACCGGTGCTGCTCGGCTCAGCCATATTGGCTGCGGTGGCGGCGCAAAAATTTCCCGATGTGATCGCGGCGATGACCGGCATGTCGCGCATCGGCGACATCTATCGCCCGGCCGGTGGCGACCTCGTGCCCTGGCACGACAAGCGCTTCGCCGCCTTCGAATTGCTGCAGCAGGCAGGCCGCGCCATCCGCGATTGAACGGCTTAGCTCACGTCCAGAAATAGCGGACGATGTGGAAGAACACCGGTGCGGCGAAGACCAGGCTGTCGGCGCGGTCCATCATGCCGCCGTGACCCTCGATCAGGTGACCCCAGTCCTTGACGCCCTGGTCGCGCTTGATCGCCGACGCCACCAGCCCGCCGAGGAACCCCATCAGGCAGGCGATGAAGGCGACGCCTGCCGCCGCGAGCGGCGAGAACGGCGTCAGGAACGACAGCAGCGCGCCGAGCAGGCTCGATGACACCAGCCCGCCGATCAGCCCTTCCCAAGTCTTTGATGGCGAAACGGACGGCGACAAAAAATGCCGGCCGAACAGCTTGCCGAAAATGTATTGCAGCACGTCGCTGCCTTGCACGGTGATGATCAGGAAGGCGATGAGCAGGAGGTTGCGGCCCTCGAAACCGGGCACGTTGAGGGTCAGCAGCGCCGGCACATGGCTGACGCAGTAGACCGAGATCATGACCGCCCATTGCTGCGCGGACACGCGCTCGAGGAAGCGCTCGGTGTCGCCGTTGAGCGCGGTGACCGCCGGCATCAAGAGGAAGCAGTAGACGGGGATGAAAATGGTGAAGAGCCCGTACCAGGCGGTCCACACCAGCCAGTACTGGAAGGGAATGATGATGCCGAACATGCCGAGCAGCACCCAGTGGTCGCTGCGCCGGCTGTGCGTCAGCGTCACGAACTCGCGCAGCGCGGCAAACGAGATCAGCGCAAACAGGATGGTCATGCCGGTGCGGCCGAAGAAGAAGGCGACGGTGATCGCCAGCACCATCACCCACCAGGCGTTGATGCGCTGGTTCAAGTTGACGAGCGTCGAGGGCAGCGGCTTCGGCGCCCGCCATGAGAGGATACCGGCAACGATGCTCGCCATGGTCAGCACGCAGATCAGGCCGGCCAGCAGGATGACGGTTTCATGCATTGGCGGCAGTGTCATACGAAGTCTCTTTGCCTGGTCATGCTAGTGGTCCCGATCGGGACGCGGGTTGAGCGACAGCAGCGTCTGGCGCGCGCGCTCGAGGAAGGTGCGGCGTTCTTCGCCGGGCGCGATCGCCACCGGCGGACCGAAGACGACGCGGCACAGAAGCGGCACCGGCAGGAACTGGCCCTTGGGCAGCACGCGCGACATGTTCTCGATCCAGCACGGGATGAGTTCGACATCGGGCCGCGCCATCGACAGATTGTAGAGGCCGGAGCGGAACGGCAGCAGATCCGCCTCCGTCGTGTTGCGAGTGCCTTCGGGAAACAGGATCAGCGAGTGGCCGTCGTCGAGCACCGACAGCATGATCGAGATCGGGTGTTGCGTTTCGTCGGTCCACTGCCGGTGGATGAGCACGGACGACAGCATGTCCTGCGCGATGAAGCGGCGGAGCCGCGACTTGCCCCAATATTCGGCCGCCGCGATCGCATGGGTCCGGGCGCGCACCTTCTCACTCAGACAGGCCGACAGCAGGATGAAATCACCATGGCTGGCATGGTTGGCGAAGTAGATGCGCTGCCGCTCCGACGGCTGGCTGCCGTTCCAGATTGGTCTGACGCCGGTTACCACCCAGGCCGCCGCCGACAGGCCGACCGACGTCACCGTCTGCAGCAAGGTGAAGGTGTTGGCGCGCAGGTGAAGTTTTGTCATGGCTCAAACAAATGCTGCGAAAAGGGATGCCGCAGCAAACATGGCGAGCGCCATGCGCTGCCTTGTCAGCAGGCGGCGCGTGCCTGCCATGCGATGGTCGAGCGAGCGGCCGCCGGCAGTGGTGGATTTCAGGCGCATGCGCGCCAGCACATCGTCGACCGCGGCACCCCCGGCGGCCTCGCTGGCGTGGCTTGCCATCAGCCGGAACAGCAGCGCATCGAACAAAAGCAAGGCCGAAAGAGCCAGCGTGGCCACGGCGCTCGCCGCCGCGACCAGCCAGGCCGCCGCGGACAGCGCTGTCGTCTGCGGTCCGGCCACCAGGCCGATGACCGGCGCTGCCATCACAGCCGCGACCACCAGCAGGATCGGCCACACCGCCTGCACCATCAGCCCGGCGGCGAATATTTCGGCCTTCTCGGGAAAATTGTCGCCACTCATGCCGGCCAACTCATGTCGGTTCTTCCAGCCCCGGTTCTTCCAGCCCCGGTTCATCCAGCCCGATCTGAAGGTGCACGGGCCTGCCCGACGCGGCGAGTTTCTTGCGCGCCTGTGCAGCTGTGTACGAGCGCCCCGTCACCACCAGCCAGTCGGCGACGACGGCTGCACTGCGCTGGAAGCCGAGCGCGCAGCAGACCAGGACGGTGCCGCGCCGGCGCGCCAGCTCGATCGCCGCCACCGCTCGCTCCAGCCTGTCGTGAGGCGGCGCCACGAGGTCGAGCATCGCGTAGCTGATCCAGCGGCAGGTCACGCCGCGCGGCCGTTCCATCTCGCCGGCAAGGTCGATCACTGTGCCGAAGCGGTTGGCCTCGTCGGCACTCGGAAACCGGCCGAGGAAAACACCGTCGGTGATCTCCGCTTGCGGCGCCAGTTGGCGGGTCCATACCCACACATTGATCCGGGCGCCAAGCCGGTAGGGCAGGAGCAGGATGCGGCTGGCCAGTGAGACACTGGCATCGGCCGCCTTCTGGAACACTTTGGCGCCGGCCCCGGCATAGGCGAAGGCGACGATGGCCAGCGCCAATGCCGGCCACAACAGGATGAGAAAATCGGCGGAGACAAACGCTCCGCCGGCAGCGCCGGCCAAGGCAAGGGCGGCGCCCAGCGCGTAGTAGCCCGCAAGCCGCCGCGCCTTGGGGTCGGCGGTCAGACGAAAACCCCAGAAAGGCAATTCGCCCTTGAACGGAAACAGCCATAGCGCAAACAGGCCGAGCAGCGCGCCGGTCGGAATGTCGATGAAATGATGCTGCCACGTCGTCAGCACCGAGGCGCCGATGAGAAAACACCAGACGTGCCAGACGGGGCGGAGAATGCCGCCGAGACGGTGACGTGCCAGAACGTGACGCCAATGGTCCCAGATGATCACCAGGAGTGCGATGTGCAGGGATGGCGCCTGGTTGAACGGCTTGTCGAAACCACCGAGCACTGCAAACAGGAAACCCGGCAGGCCGGTGGTTTCCGGCCGCACGAATGTCGCCGTCAGCGGGAACGCGATGAAGCAGGCGACGGCAATGATCTGCGCCGAGAGATAGCGGCCGGCGAGCCGGTCGACGCCGCGCCTGGTCGTGTTGAGCAGCAGCGATAGGCCGTAGAACAGATTGATCGACCAATAGGGCACGATCGTCCAGGCGACGAACGGGATGGCGTGTTCCCAGGCAAACACGATGCTGCCGACATGGTCGCGCCGCGACGCCAGCCAGTTGGCAAAGCCATAGGTCGAATAGAAGAATGGCGCCAGCAGCGCCAGCCAAAGGGCTGCCCTCAGCACGATGCCCAAATAGGGTTCCCGCGCCGGGGCAGGGTCAGCGACAGGCAGGGCCATGGTCTCAGACGCGCCGTGCGACCGAGACGGTGAAGATGCCCCATTGGTCGATGCGCTGGTCGATCTTTGCGAAACCGGCAGCCGTCACCAACTGGTCCATCTCGCCTTGCGTGCGCCGCCGCATCACCCAGGCCTGTCCGCCGCGATGCGAGGTCAGGCTGCGCGCGATCATCTCCAGCTGCGGATGCCATGGCTGGTTGGTGTAGACGAGCAGGCTGCCGGGTTGCATGGCGCTGGCCAGCCCGCCGAGCGAGCGGGAAATCATCGTGTTGTCGGCGAACAATTCGTAAAGCCCGGAGACGATGGCGAGGTCCGGCGCCGGCTTTTGCCCGGCCAGCATGTCGGCATCGAAGGCGTCGGCCTGATGGAAGGTGACGCTGGTCGGCAGCTGCCGCTCGGCGATCAGCTTCGAACCCAACCCGACATTGAGCTCGGAATAATCCTGCAGCCGCACGCTTGCCGGCGGTTCAGTGCATTTTGCGACGGCATCGAGCACATAACGGCCGTGACCGGCGGCGATGTCGAGCATGTGGACGGGACGGCCGGCTGCCTTCAGGCTGGCGGCGGCGTTGCCGATCAGCTCTTCCAGATGCAGCTTGCGCTGGCGGATGCCGCGCCAGCCGATGGCGTCGAGGAAGGTGCGGTCTATCATGCGGCCGATGAAGCCGATGCCGCGCGCGTCGTTCTCGTAGACATAGTCGAGCGTCGAGCCGGAATCGAAGCCGGTGGCGATGCCGGTCTTCATGCCCGAAGACAGCCAGGCGCCCATGCGGATCGAGGCGCGGCTTACCGCCCAGTAGATACCCTTTGGCGACAGCAGCGCCAGCGGCGAGGCCAGCCTCTCGGCCTCGTCGCGGGTGTAGCCGGCGCGGTCGGCCTGAAGCAAGTCGATGGTTTTCTCCGGCGTGGCAAATTGCTTTTCGAGGAACGGCCGGATCAAGTCCAGCGCCTGCTTGCGATCGCGCTCGCCCAGCGTGTCGTGGAAGAAGCCGGGCAGCACATGCCGCTCCTTGGCGCTGCTGCCGAGATTGACGAAGAATTCGTGCTGCGGTCCATGCCGCACCACCCAATCGCTGCCGGAGATCAAGAGCTGCGTCGGCACGGTGATGGCGCGCGCGTCCGAGACGATGCGGGCAGCGTGGTCGTAAAGCTCGACCAGGATGTTGGAGGCGATCGGTCGCGTGATCAGCGGATCGGCGTCGAAGGAAGCGATGCGCTCGGCGTCATGCGTCAGGAACTTCGCCTTGACGTAGGAATTGACGAAGAAGCGGCCCTTGAGCTTCTGCCACAGCGCAATGCCCTCTTTGGCGAAGGGCACGTAGAGCTTGACCGAAAAGGCCGGTGAAGCCACCACCAGCGCGCGGATGTCGGGCGCATAGTCATGCACCCAGGCAGCGGCCAGCACGGCGCCGAAGGACTGCGCGATCAGCGCGATGTCGCGCTGGCCAAAACCATCCCGGCCGATCTCACGCACCAGGCAGTCGATGTCACGAACCAGGGTGGCAAAGGATGGCGCATAGCCGCGCTCGCCGGCCGAGCGGCCATTGCCGCGCGCGTCCCAGGCGTAGAAGGCATGGTCGGGCATGGCGAGTTCGTCGACCAGATGCGCCATGCGGCCGCCATGCTCGTGGCCGCGATGGAACAGAAGGATCGCACCCTTTGGCGTCGACCCGGCGGCCGGCCAGTAGCGGTAGAAGATCTCGGTGCCGTCATGGCTCTTGAACGTGCGCTCCTGCGCGATGCGCTCGAGGCTTGCCGGTGCTCCGGCTGCAATGGTCTGGTGGATCATGGTTTCCCTCTGGCGGTCGGGTGCCTGACGCTTTGGCATCATGCGCCGCCCGCTCTAAGGCCGCCGCGTATCCGGTTGATGGCGGTTACGACTGACAGTGTAGCCATGACCGGAAACACAAAGGGCACAATCGCTTGGAACCACAGGCCGCAGGCGATGAGGAAGGCGATGACGCCGAGCACCAGGGCTCGGTCGCTCTTGCCGAACGGCCCGGCATAGTTGCGCCCGCTGCCTGCGGCAACGCCAAGCACGCCGGCGAACTCGACAAGCATGGCGGTAATAGCGAAGGCGACGACACCCCAGGCCGGGAACAAGGTGGCAAAGGCCAGGATCAGCGCCAGGTCCGAGACGACGTCGCAGAGTTCGTTGAGATACATGCCGAGTTTTGATGCTTGCCCATGTTCCCTGGCCAGCATCCCGTCAATGGCGTTGAGCGCCATGCGCACAAACAGCACCACCGGCATCAACAGGAACACCAGGGGATGGAAGGCAAAGGCAGTGACCACCAGGCCTGTGGCGATGGACAGTGCTGCGGCGAGAAGCGTGATCTGGTTGGCGGTGACGCCGGCATCGGCCAGCCGGTCGGCCAACGGCCGCAGCCTGGCCTGAAAGGCCGGTTTCAGTTGATAAAGCGTTGGCATGTGCGATCCCCCAACCGCGGCTCATGACAGTGTCGGCCAGATTGGTCAATCGGCAGGCAGGGCGCAAGGGCTCGCACCAGCATCCGCACCGTTGCGGGACTCGAAACTCCCGGCATGGATGCAGAGGCGCAGCCGAAGATCTCGGCCAAGCAGGATGTTGCGCGCTACAAACCGCCTCGCAAATGATAACTTTACAAATACTCGTATTTATGTGAAGTAAATCACTGAAAGGTCGATCATGACAAACAGTCGCTTCGCCACCCGCCTGAATTCCTTCGCCTCGCGGCCGCAAGCCGAATGGCCTGATCTCACCGGCAAGCCGTCCATGCTGCAGATGGCCACTCGCGCGGCCAAGGTCGACGGGTTGACCGATCTTGATCTTAATTTCCCCGATCATGTCAGTGAAAAGCCGGCTGAAATCGCCCGAAAGCTCGGCGATTTCGGGCTTTCCATCAATGGCTTTGCCATGCGTTACTACTCCAATCCGGCCTTCAAGCTCGGCGCCTTCACCAATCCGGACCCGGCGGTGCGCCGCGAAGCCATCGACTTGACCAAGGCCGGTATCGATGCGGTGCGCGCGGCCGGCGCCAGTCTGATGACGCTGTGGCTGGGCCAGGATGGCTTCGACTATGCATTTCAAACTGACTATGCGACGCTCTGGCAGCACGAAATCGAGGGGATTCGTGAAGTTGCCGCGCATGATCCCGGCTGCCAGATCAGCCTGGAGTACAAGCCTAACGAACCGCGCTCCTACTCGCTGATGCCGGATGCGGCGACCACCTTGCTGGCGATCCGCGAGGTCGGCCTACCCAATCTCGGCGTCACGCTCGATTTCGCCCATGTGCTCTATGCCGACGAACAGCCGGCCTTCGCCGCGGCGCTGATCGCTCGCCACAGCAAGCTGCTCGGCGTCCATCTCAACGATGGCTATGCCAAGCGCGACGACGGCCTGATGGTCGGCGCGGTGCACACGCTGCAGACCATCGAACTGCTGCGCCAGATCCGCCGCGACGGCTACGCCGGCGCCATCTACTTCGACACCTTCCCCGACATGACCGGGCTCGATCCGGTGCGCGAATGCGAAGTCAACATCGCCACCGTCAAGCGCCTGCTGCGCGTTGTCGACCGGCTGGAGAAGGATAACCGCCTGTCCGCCGCCATGGACAGTCAGGACGCCGTGACGTCGCAGGCTATCGTCCAGGAAGCCATGCTCGGGCCGGAGACGAGGGGACGTGGATGACGTTGAGCAATCTCGATCTGAAAGCCGTGGGGCCGCGCATCCGCATGATGATGCCGCATCTCACCCCGCTTGAGGCCAAGGTGGTGGAAACCGTCTTCGGCCGGCGCGGTTTCGACCAGACCATTCCGCTGAAGCAGATCGCCGAGGAGGCCAGCGTGTCGGAGGCGATGGTGGTCAAGATCGCCAAGAAACTCGGCTTCTCCGGCTACCGCGACTTCCGCACCGCCGTCTATGAATACAGCCGCCTCCCGACCGCCGAGATGCACCAGGAACTGTCGGTCGACGACAGCTCGGCCGAGATCGTGCAGAAAGTGTTCCGCACCTCGATCCAGGCGCTGGAGGAGACGCTCGCGATCCTCGACATGGACGATTTCGACCGTGCCGCCGATCTGCTCTACCGCGCCAGGAACCGCGATTTTTATGGCGTCGGCGGCTCCGCCCAGATCGCCCGCGACGTCTCGCACAAATTCCTGCGCATCGGCATCCGCGCGTCTGTCTATGATGACTCGCACATGATGCTGATGTCGGCCTCGCTGCTCGGCGCCGACGACATCGCCGTCGGCTTCTCGCATTCCGGCAACACGTCGGCCGTCGTCGACGCCATCCATCTTGCCCGCAAGAGCGGCGCCCGCACACTGGCCATCACCAACTACGACAACTCGCCGCTGGCCCGGATTGCCGACATCGTGCTGTGCTCGACGGCGCAGGGATCGCCGCTGATGGGCGAAAACGCAGCGGCGCGCATCGCGCAGCTCAACATCCTCGACGCGCTGTTCGTGGCGGTGGCGCAGCGCGACTACCAGGCGGCGGAGCGCAATCTCGGCCGCACCATGTCGGCGGTCACCTCGAAACGAAAAGACCGGGGCACATGACGGTTCCGCTGGTCACCGTCTTCGGCAGCCTGCACTACGACATCATGGTCGACGCGCCCGACCGTCCGCGCAAGGGCGAGACTGTGACCGGCCATGCCTGGCAGCCGAAATGCGGCGGCAAGGGCGGCAACCAGGCGGTCTCGGCGGCACGCGCCGGCGTGCGCGCGGCGATGATCGGCGCCGTCGGCGACGACGATTTCGGCACGGCGCTGCTGGCCAATCTCGATCGCGCTGGCCTCGATCGCCGCTTCGTGCGCGTGGCGGCAGGCGCAGGCTCCGGCATGAGCGTGGCGATCTTCGACAGCGATGGCGACTATGGTGCGGTGATCGTCTCCGGCAGCAATCTCACGCTGGACGATGATGACGTCGTGGCAGCAAGGGAGGTGGTGGTACAGACGGCAGTGCTGTTGCTGCAAAACGAAGTGCCCGACGCCGCAAACATCGCTGCCGCGCGCGCGGTGAAGGCATCCGGCGGCCGCGTCGTGCTCAACGCCGCACCGGCGCGAACACTGTCGGCCGAATTGACCGCGCTGATAGACATCGTCATCGTCAACGCCATCGAAGCGGAATTTTTGGCCGGCGTTCCGGTTGTCGATACGCTCGCCGGCGCAACCGAAGCCGCGCGGCGGCTGATCGATGCCTACCCCTCGGCGATCGTCACCGCCGGCGGCGAAGGTGTCGCCTATTGCGACCGGACCGGCGCGGCCTTCGCACTGGCGGCCGTCCCGGTCAAGGTCGTCAGCACCCATGGCGCCGGCGACGAATTCGTCGGCGCCTTCGCGGCAGGCCTCGCCCGTGGCCATCCGATGGAAGCGGCGATCGCCACGGCCAATGCCGCCGCCGCCTCGCTGGTGGCGACACCGGAGGGAAAGCGCAGCTCGCGTTGAAAACTCAGGCCGCATATTGCCGCCTCCAAACCCGTGCCCCCGTCGATGAGCGAAACGGCAAACCGGGCGCGGCGAGAACCTGCTTGGCTTTGCCCTGATGGAGGCGCGGGACCAAGCTGCGTGGTCGAAAGTAGGGAGCTTCAGTCCGCTTCGCCGGCCGAACTTTTGCCGCACTGCGCCAGCACCTTACCGATCGCAGCGCTCGAGCCCGTCAGCGGAAAGCTGTTCTCGCCATATTTGTCGGCCGTAACCGTGACGTCGCCCTTGCCGCGCAACAGGCCGAGCAGTGGATCGTCTTTGCTCAGCTCAGCCGTGAAGTAATTATACATGGCCTCGAGGTCGAGCTTTTTGGTCACGCTCTTGTCACCGCCCTTGAAGGTGAAGGAAGCGCTGATGCCGGGTTCCAGCTGCTGGCCGGCCGCACCCAGATCGTAGCTCAGCACCGGCTTGTCGAAACAGACGAGCATCAGATGCGCATCGGCCTTCGGTCCGCCGCACACCGAAGCCGTCAGCACGCTGCCGCCTTCGTCTTCTTCCATCTTGGCGCTCCAGTTGCAGGACGCGGCAAAAGCCGGCTGCGCGGCTTGCAGCGCGGCCAGAACGGAACCTGCCATCATGAACTTCGCCAATGCACTTTGCATGATCCCCTCCCAAGCTACATTCAACGAGATCATACAGGACAAAAGGCCTGGTGACAGCGGCATATGCCGTCTTAGCCCCCGGCGCGCCCCATTGATCAAGCCTTTGAGACCGGCCTCGACGTCCAGGGTGGCTCCGGCGCGAAGCGCTTGCCGATCCACTCGGCGAAGGCGCGTGTCTTGGCGGCTTGTCCCTTGGCCGAGGGCATGACGACATAGACCGCGCCTTCGTCGGCCAGCGTCCAGTCCGCCAGCACCGGCACCAGCCGTCCGTCGGCGAGTTCGCGTCCGACAAGCCAGTCGGTGCTCATCATCAGGCCGAGGCCTTGCACCGCGGCTTCGACCAGCACCTCGGCATCGTCGCACACCATCGGCCCCGAGACGTCGACGTTGACGCGGCGTCCCGAACTGTCGGTCATCTCCCAGGTTGGAAAGGTCTGGAAGCCGGAGAAGCCGAGGCAGGCGTGTTCTGTGAGCGCTTCCGGCGCTTCCGGCGTGCCCCGGCGGGCGAGGTAGGAGGGAGCAGCGCACAGCAACCGCCGCCGTGTCGCGATCTTGCGCGCCACCAGGCGCGAGTCCTCCAGCGCGCCGAGACGGACGGCGACATCGAAGTTCTCTGCAACGAGATCGACGAACCGGTTGGAGAACTCGGCCTCGATGCGGACATCCGGGAACGTCGCTAGAAATTGCGGCAGCAGCGGCCCGATCCACATACGGCCAAAGGTTCCCGGCATCGCCAGCCGCAGCAAGCCCCGCGGAGCCCCGCTGGCATGCGCGGAAGCAGCAGCCTCAGCTTCGTCTACCGAGGCCAGGATGGCGCGGACACGCACCAGGAACTCCGCTCCGGCCTCCGTCAACGACACGCTTCGGGTGGTCCGGTGCAGCAGCCGCACGCCGAGCCGCTCCTCCAGCGATTGCAGGCGGCGTGACAGAACCGTCGAGTCGCGCCCGACGCGCAACGCTGCCTTGGTGAAGGAGCGCGCTTCCGTGATGGCCGCAAAGGCGGCCATTTCGGCAAGGCTGGCGGGGTCGTGTGATTGCTGCATAAAGCACAGGATTCAAATGTAAAAATTCCAGATTATCTGCTTGTAGCGCAGCAGATAGCTTCACTCAATCCTGACGATTGACCCCTTAAACAGGAATGCGTGAGCCATGAAAGCCATCGAACTGACCGCCGCCAAGCTGGACGCCTTTCGCGCCACCACCATTGCCACGCCTGAACCGCAGCGCGGCGAAGTGCTGATCCGCCAGCGCGCCGCGAGCCTGAATTTCGTCGATGTGGCGGTGGCCAGCGGCAATTATCGCGTGCCCGGCTTTCCGCTCATTCCCGTCGCCGACGGCGCCGGCGAGATCGTCGCGCTGGGGGAGGGCGTTACGGATTTCGCCGTCGGCGATCGCGTCGTTGCCCATGCCAAGCCGCGCTGGATCGGCGGTCCGCCCCGGCCTAACGAGATGACGCAGATGCGCGGAATTTCGCTGCCGGGGTCGCTCGCCGAATATGTCGCGCTGCCGGCCAACTCGCTCGTGCCGGTACCGGCTCGTCTCTCCTTCGAGGCGGCGTCGACCCTGCCGATCGCCGCGACCACCGCCTGGAACGCCGTCCGCGCCGCCGATGTCGGGCCGGGCTCGGTCGTCGTGCTGCTCGGCACCGGCGGCGTCTCCATCTTCACCCTTCAGCTGGCGAAAGCCGCCGGCGCAACCGTCATCATCACTTCTTCGTCGGACGAGAAGCTGGAGCGGGCGAAGGCACTCGGCGCCGATCATCTCATCAACTACCGCGCAACGCCCGACTGGGACGGCAAGGTGCTGGAACTGACCGGCGGCCTCGGCGCCGACCTCGTCGTCGAGACCGCCGGCACCGCCACCTTCGCCCGCGCCGTCAACGCCACCGCGCCTGGCGGCACGCTGTTCACCATCGGTTTCGTCACCGGCGCCGAGGCCACGGTCGACCTGCTGCCGATCATCATCAAGGCACTGAAGGTGATCGGCAACAACACCGGGTCGGTATCTGACCTTCGCGCCGCCGTCCGCGCCATCGCCGCCGCCCGCATCGACCCGGTCGTCGACAAGGTGTTCAGCCAGGAGCAGGCGGCCGAAGCCTACGCGCACATGGCGGCAGGCGGGCAGCATTTCGGCAAGCTTGCGTTCAAGCTCGACTGGTAACCGAGGCGCGCGAGCTGCCAATCTCCCCCCTTGAGGGGGAGATGCCCGGCAGGGCAGAGGGGGTCGGTCCGACCGGGCTCGACCTACTGCGGCGGAAGGAGGTTGGCGCTCTACGAGAGGCGACCCCCTCTGTCGCCTTCGGCGACATCTCCCCCTCAAGGGGGGAGATTACGCACGCCGCTTCCTAGATCAACTTCTCCAGCGTGATCGGCAAATCCCGCACTCTTTTTCCCGTCGCATGGAACACCGCATTGGCGATCGCTGGCGCTACGCCGACGATGGCCAGTTCGCCGACACCCTTGCCGCCGAGCACCGAAGAGTGCAGGTCGGGAATGCCGACCGAGATGACCTCGATATCGGGGATGTCGGCATTGGTCGGCACCAGATAGTCGCCGAGATTGTTGTTGACGATGCGGCCATGCCTGCGGTCGACAATGCCTTCTTCCAGCAGCGCCTGGCCGATGCCCATGATGATGCCGCCCTTCCACTGGCTTTCGGCCAGCTTGGGGTTGTAGAGCCGGCCCGAATCCAGCGCCGATACCACGCGCGACACGCGCACCGTGCCGAAATCCTCGTCGACGCGCACCTCGATGAAATGCGCGCACCAGGAGTGGCGCGAGTAATCGCCCTCGGTGTGCGGCAGCGCCGCCGCGATGGTGGTGTAGTTCTTGTAGCGATCCTCGGCGGTCGAGTTCGCCGGCATGGTGTCGCCGGTGGCCTCGATGCGGTCGCGGCCGACGCTGGCCAGCAGTTCGGCAATCGAGACATCGGGACCGTCGCCGCGCGGCGACCTGATGCGGCCATTGGCGATGACCAGCGTGTTGGCCTGCAGCGCGTGGAAGGGCGAGCGCGGATCGCTGATCGCCAGTCCGACAAGCTGATCGAGCGCCGATGTCGCCGCCTTGTAGACCGCGCCCGTCATCACGCCGGCCAGCCGCGACCCGCCGGCGACGCCGGCGCGGGGATACCGGGAATCACCGAGCTTCACCACGACATGGTCGGCCGCCACGCCTACCGTTTCGGCCGCTGTCTGCGCCAGGATCGTGTAGGTGCCCTGGCCCATGTCGATCGAGGAGCTTTCGACCTCGACCGAGCCGTTGGCAAGGATACGCACGATGGCCTCGCCGTAAGCGCGCCGCACCGGATAGGAGCCGGCGGCGACGCCCCAGCCGATCAGCTGGTTGCCATCGCGCATCGAACGCGGTTTGGGCGTGCGCTGGGCCCAGCCGAAGCGTTCGGCGCCAGCGGCGAAAGCCTCGCGCAACTGCCGCGTCGACCAGGCCTTTTTTGCGTGCGGATCCTGCTCGGCGTAATTCCTCAGCCGGATCTCCAGCGGATCGATGCCGACCTCGTAGGCGAGCTCGTCAATGGCGCTTTCGATGCCGAAGGCGCTAGGGTTTTCGCCCGGCGCGCGCATGGCGCCGGGCACCACCGAATTCACCCGCACGACATTCTGCTTCGAGGAGAAGTTGGGCGTCGCATACATGATCGAGGTGACCACGCCCAACGGCTCGACCCACATGCCGTCGATCGACGTTTCATTGACGCCGCGATGCACGATCGACTGGATTTTTCCGTCACGGTCGGCGCCGATCGTCACCGTCTGGCGGGTCGCGGCACGGCCGCCATAGCCGGTAAAAGTCTGTGGCCGAGTCATGACCACCCTCACGGGCCGTCCCAGCATCTTGGCTGCGGCAGCCGCTACCGCGCCGTGGCCGAGCGCCAGCGCCTTGGAGCCGAAGCCGCCACCAATATAGGGCGAGACCAGCCGCACATTCTCGAAAGGCAGGCCGAACCATTCGGCATAGGTGCGGGCCATACCGTCGAGCCACTGGCTTGGTTCCCACACGGTGAGCTTGTCGCCCTCCCAGCGGGCGATGAGGCCATGCGGCTCCATCGGCGCCTGATATTCGCGCGGCGTGTTGTAGGCGCCGCAGACGCGCACCGGGGCAGCGGCGAAAGCGGCCTGCGCATCGCCCCATTCCTTGGTCATGGCGGCGATCGGAATGCCGTCGCCGGCCTTGGCGTCGCTGAGGTCGACGATGGCCGGCGTCTCGTCATAGCTGACCTTGACCATCGCCGCTGCCGCGACGGCCTGCTCGAAGGTCTCCGCGATGACCGCGGCGACATGCTGGCCCGAAAAGGTGATATCGCGCGCCAGCGGGCAGTACGGCTTGTCCGGCGGCGGCGTGCCGAACCAGTCCGATGCAGTCTTCAGCGGCATGATGGTGTCCGGCGTCAGCACCTTGAGCACGCCAGCCGCCGCCTCGGCGGCTGACGTGTCGATCGAGCGCACCTTGCCTGACGCGATCGTGCTTTCGACCAGCACGCCATAAGCAAGCCCGTCGAGCTGCTGTTCGACGGCGTATTTTGCCGCGCCGGTGATCTTGGCCGGGCCGTCGACGCGCGACAGCCGCCCGCCGACCTGATCGGCAGTGCCGTCCGAAGCGTCGCCGTGCCGTGTCCTGGGGTCGTGAATGGTCATGCCATGGCTCCCGTCTTGAGGATGGCGCGGGCGACGACGCGCGGCGCCAGTTCGATCTTGTAGTGGTTGGCGCCGTGGTCGATGGCACCTTCTACGGCGAGCCGGCTGGCGGCCCGCACCGTGTCTTCGCTGAGCACCTTGCCCTTCAGCGCCGCCTCCACGGCCCGCGCCCGCCACGGCTTGGTAGCGACGCCACCGAGCGCAACGCGCAGGTCGCGAATGGTGCGGCCGTCGGCTTCGAAGTCGATGCCGACCGCGGCGCTTGCAGCGGCGAACTCATAGGACTGCCGGTCGCGAACCTTGAGATAGGTCGACCGCCGGGCGGCGGCTGAAGCCGGGATGCTGATGGCCGTGATCATCTCGCCCGGTTGAATGGCATGTTCCCTGTCGGGCGTGGCGCCGGGCAGGAGAAAGAAGTCGTCGACGGCAACCTGGCGTTCGCCAAGATGAACCACGGCGTCGAAGGCGACCAGCGCGGTGGCGAGGTCACCGGGATACATGGCGATGCAGGCGTCGCTGGTGCCGAGCACGGCATGGCCGCGGGTGACGCCGCCGATCGCCGAGCAGCCGCTGCCGGCCGAGCGCTTGTTGCAGGCGGAAAAATTCGCGGGATCGCGGAAATAGGGGCAGCGCGTGCGCTGCATCAGATTGCCGCCGATGGTCGCCATGTTGCGCAGTTGCGCGGAAGCCGCCTGCCACAGCGCTTCGGAGACCGCGGGAAAGCGGCTTTTGATCTCGGCATGGTCGGCAACGTGGCTCATCTTGGCCAGCGCACCGATCATGGCGCCGTTGCCGTCAACCTTGATTGCGTCGAGCCCCTTGAGATGGGTGATGTCGACCAGGCTGTCGGGTTCGGCCACGCCGCATTTGGCGAGATCGACCAGCGTCGTGCCACCGGCAAGCAGCATGACCCCAGGCAGGGCGGCTGCCTGTCGTGCCGCATCGATGCTATCGGCGCGAACGTAGGAAAAATCCCTCATGACGCGACCTCCAGTGCCGCCTGGCGCACGGCGGCAACGATGTGCGGATAGGCGCCGCAGCGGCACAGATTGCCGGCCATGTATTCGCGGATCTCGTCATCCGAGCCGGCATGGCCCTCGCGGATGCAGGCGACCGCCGACATGATCTGTCCCGGCGTGCAGTAGCCGCACTGGAAAGCATCCTGGTCGAGGAAAGCAGCCTGAACCGCGTTGAGCGTGCCGTCATCGCCGGCCAATCCTTCGATGGTGGTGATCTCGCGGCCTTCGACCTGTGCTGCAAGCGTCAGGCAGGACAGCACGCGCTGGCCGTCGACATGCACCGTGCAGGCGCCGCACTGGCCCTGGTCGCAACCCTTCTTGGTGCCGGTCAGGTCGAGGCGATCACGCAATGCATCGAGCAGCGTGACGCGCGGCTCGACCTGCAGTTCGTGACTGTGTCCGTTGATGGTGAGACGGATTGGGATAGTGGTGGATTTGGTTTGGTCGGTCATGAGGCGCCTGGCTCCAGTTGCTTGACGCTAGGGGATTGAAATGGCTCGAGTGGGAGAGGACAAGGGAAGAGGCGACGGCGCGCCTAATCTCCCCCCTTGTGGGGGAGATGCCCGGCAGGGCAGAGGGGGCGCGAAGGAATGCGACGTTCCCGATTTACATGCGTCGAAATAGACCTTTTCCAAGCGGGTGTTGGTCAGGCCTTGATAGGCTGGCGGGACAGCGCCCCCCTCTGTCCTGCCGGACATCTCCCCCACGAGGGGGAAGATTGGCAGCTCTGCCGCCCCGACTCTCCAGCCGGCAGGGGACGCTTCAGTCTTCACAATCTCAACACGTGACATACCGGCTCCCCTGATTATATGATAAGACTGCTCCACTAAAACGGAGGCGCCTCCGTTTATCTAGTTGGGGGCTTACCCCTTTGGGTTCAAGCCCCCATATGTCGACAGTGGAGAAAAAATTGACCGAGCAGTCGCAAGCAATTGCCGACGAGAAGCGCGAAGCCGCAGCGCCAAGGCCGCTGCGCGCCGATGCGCAGCGCAACCGCGACCGGCTGGTCGAGGTCGCGGCAGCGGCCTTTGCCGAGCACGGCGTCGATGCCTCGCTGGAGGAGATCGCGCGCCAGGCGGGCGTCGGTATCGGCACGCTCTACCGGCATTTTCCAACCCGCGAGCATCTGGTCGAAGTGGTCTATCGGCGTGAAGTCGAGGCGCTCTGCGCGGCTGCCGATGACCTCGCCAGCCACCATTCGGCCGATGTGGCGCTGGAACAGTGGATGCAGCGCTTCGTCGACTACATCGCCACCAAGCGCGGCTTGGCGGCCAGCCTGCGCATCCTGTTCAACACGAATTCCGCCGTGTTCTCCGACATGTCGGGCCGGGTGTCGCTGGCCTTGCGGCAACTGGTCGAGGCGGCAGTGGCCGAAGGCTCGATCCGCAGCGACGTCGACGCCTCCGATGTGCTGCATGCACTCGGCGGCATCTACTCGGCCCCCGACACCAAGGACTGGCGCGACCGCTCGCGCCGGCTGGTCAAGCTGCTGATGGACGGGCTGCGGTTCGGGGCAGGGAAGAGGTGACCTAGCGGCTCAAGCCGAACCATCGACCGCATAGAACCGAAACGCGCCGGGCAGCCCGCTTGCCGCCATTTCGCCACGCTCCTCGAACCGCAGGCCGGAGCCGACCACGAGATCGCGCACCGTCCTTGATGCGATGATTTCGCCCGGCCGCGCATGGTCAAGCAGACGCGATGACAGTTCGATCGCCGCGCCTGAAAATTGATGGCCCCGCTGCTCGCACTCGCCGATATGCACCGCCGAGCGGACCTCGACACCGGATTGCCGCAAGCGATCGCGGATGGCGATCGCGCACTGGATCGACCGCGTTGGCCGCTGGAACACCGCGAGCACCTTGCCGTCCGATCGGCTGATCTCTCTGCCTTCGGCCGCGAGGAGTTCGCCACGGAGCGCTTCGGCGTGCCGCTCGGCCGGGTCGATGCCGAAAGGCGAGCCCGTCATATCGAGGGACAGCACCGACACAAGCAGCCGTTCGCCTGGGGCCGCCGGCAAGGCGCCGGTGACGAAAGCCTGGATCTCGTCGACGATCCGATCGGAATTCTCGCCCCAGATGACGTGGTCGCGGCCGGCGAACTCAATGTATCGGGCGCCCTCGATGTGCGTCGCCAGGTAACGTCCTTCTTCCCGCTTCACCCAGCCGTCGCCAGTCGTCTGCATGATCAGTGTCGGAACATGGACAGCAGGCAGAATGTCGCGAACATCGATTTCGGCTCCCCAGCGCCACAGGGCGATCGCGTCGGCGGGCGAGGCAGAATTCCTGAGATAGGCGGCGAACCATTCTGTCTCGAACGTGTCGCTCATCAGACTGGGCGCCGCGTTGCTCATATCCGCCGCCGCTCCCCATTCTTTCTCGACGATCGCCAGATCCTCTTCCACCTGCTCGCTTGTCTTCGCCCACGGATAGTCTTGTGACCACCTGCCGCGGGCGTAGGCCCCATTGAGCACGAGTGCCGCTGTGCGCTCGGGATAGGTCGCCGCGAACAGCATGCACATCGGGCCGCCCTCGGAGCTGCCGAAAAGCACCGTGCGCTTCGAGCCAACCGCATCCAGCACTGCCCGCACATCTTCCATCCGCTCTTCCAGGGTCGGCAGACCGACATTGCGGTCCGAGAGCCCGGTGCCGCGCTTGTCCATGCGGATTAGGCGCGAGAAAGTGCCGAGCCGCCGGTGCACATGCGAAAGCCGCGGCGAGCCCCAGGCGTGGTCGAGGTTGGAGACCCATCCCGGCACATGGATCAGGTCGACCGGACCGTCGCCGGTCACCTGATACGCGATGTTGATCCCGGCCGATTTGACATAGTGGGTCGGGGGGGCTGCGAGTTCGTGGCTGAAGCCGGTAGCGTCATCCGCATCAGTCGTGGGTGGCCGTGCCGGCGCCATTGTGCGGCGTGTGCGCAGCGTCTCGAACAATTGCCGCGTCTCCGGCTCCGGCTGCAGCTTGAGATCGCGTAGAAGCGCGGTGCGGCAGTGCTCATATTGCTTCAGCGCGAGATTGGTCCTGCCTTGCGCCGCATAGGCGCGCATCAGGGCACGGTGGACATCCTCCCTCAACGGGTCCATGGCCAGCAGGCGCGCCGCCGCGCGCACGCATGCGGCAGGATCGTTCGTCGCGGCATAATGCGCGACGAGCCTGTCGAGCGCCGCGACGGCCAGTGCCCGCAGCCGCTCGCGTTCGATCCTCAGCCAGTCCTCGAATGGCTCCTCCTTCAGGCCGAAGCCGTCGAGCAGGTCGCCGCGGTAGACATTGAGCGCCAGTTCGAGGTCTTCGGGTGCCGGGCTGGCGACCAGCGCCTCGAACCGCGCGACGTCGAAATCAAGGCCGTCGAGATGCAGAGCGACGCTGTTGCCATCGGTGAGGAAGCGGCCGCCGCCGCACGTCTGCATGGCCTTCCTGACAGACGATACCGCTTGCCGCAGGCTCATTCGCGCCTGCGCCTCGCTGTTGATGCCCCAGAGCAGGGTCGCCAGCTTCTCGCGCGACTGCGAATGCCCCGACTGCAGCGCGAGATAGGCGACCATCGCACGCGCCTTGCGGCTGATGGCTGGAACCGTGGCCCCGACGCCACCAAAGTCGAAACCACCCAGCAGGTGAAGATAAGGTCCGGTCATCGGATCCGCCACGGTCACAGCGCGACGACGATCCGCTCAAGCTCGGTCCATTTCAACACTTATTCCGCCGCCGAGGCGCTTTTCACGATTCCATCACGCAGGTTCCCACGCGTTGCTCACGGCGCTTGAGGAGATTGTTCGCACTGGATCTCTTTTCGCAGGAGGATACCGTGCATCACCCTGGCCCGACCGAGTGGCCCATCTGGCATGACGACCCCGGGCGCGACCGGCAGGAGCTTGGCGCACCATCGCGTCACGATATTGCGCTGGCCCGCTATCTCGAAACACAACAGGCCCATCGGGCATTGGCGGCTCGCAGACTCGATCCGGCGGCGGTCGTGGCCTCTGCACTGGCAGCGTTCGTCCGCTGCCTTTTCCGTGCAGCGCTGCGCCGAATTGTCCGCTGGCCAACCGATGCCGCGACAGGGATGGACGATTTCGGCTTGACGTTGTCCAAGGCTCATGCGGAATTTAGCAAGACCCTTTGGGGCCGCTGAGTGCAGCGCCCTTGGTCGACGATCTCATCCCCAACCGCCGCCGCCGCCGCCAGCCCCACCGCCGCCTCCGCTGCCGCCGAGAGAAGGAATCACGGGCGGCTTTTGCGGGATCTCCTCGGCCGGCTTGATCACTTTGCCGGTGGCCGCCTTCTTGTATCTGACCACCTTTGGCTGAGGTGCTACGCGAACCACTTTGCGATGGTTCACCGGCGGCGCCGGCTCAAACATCGGCGACACCGAGGTGCAGCCCATGAGCCCGGCCAGAACGCCGGATAGAATTATCCCGATGAATGCCTGCCCGAATGTCTGCTTGAATGCCTTGCCCACCATGGCCTCCTTATTGTTCAGAACAAATCCCGACGCGGATTGGCTTCTTCCCAGACCCCCCGGGCCGCATTGACCAGTTGCGTGTCCAGCGAACCGGACGCGGGGATCTTCGACTTGAGCTCCTGACGCAGGGCGTCCAAAGCTGCCGTTTTCGGCTTGGTGCCGAACTGCGCCAGGCCCTTTTTGGCGTCCGGCAGCTCCTTGCGCAGATCGAGCGCGACGGCGAATGCCAGGAAGCGCACCGCGACAGCCTGATCGGCCTTGTAGCCTTTCGCCATTTCAAGCGCCGCGCGATCATAGGCGCTCGACGGATCGCCGCGCGTGGTCGCCAGTTCGAACAGCCTTTGCGCTTCCGCCGGGTCCTGGCGCACACCGGCGCCATCCCTGTACATGCGGGCGAGGCTGCCCGGAGCGTAGGGCTGGCCAAGATCGGTGGCCTGCTGGAACAACGCCTGCGCCGTCTTCGGATCCTTGTCGATGCCCTGGCCGGCGAGGTAATTGCGGCCGAGCAGGTTCATCGAATACATGTCCTGGCGCTGCACCCCCGCTTGCAGGAAGGCGACGGCGCGGGCCGGATCGGCAGGCACGCCGTTGCGGCCCTCGGTGAAGATGGCGGCAAGATCGTTCATGGCATAGGTGTGCCCCATGGCCGTCGCCTTGAGCAGCAGGTCGAGGCCCTTGGCCGTATCGCGGTTGACGCCATAGCCATTGAACAGCGCGCGTCCCCACGAGGTCATGCCGTAAGGATCGCCCTTGTCTGCGGCAGCCTTGTAGAGAGCGTTGGCCTGGGTGCGGTCGATGGCCGTCCCGGTTCCGGTTGCGTTGAGATAGCCGAGTTCGAAGACGGCGCGCACATGGCCTTTCTTGGCGGCATGCTCGATGGCTGCCCTGGCCTCGCCGACCCTGCCGGCCGCAAGCAGGGCGCGGCCGAGCTCGTAGCGGAAGCGGGCGACATCGGGATAGGTTTTCACCGCGGCCTCGCAGACCGCCACCGCACCGGCGCCGATCTCGTTCGGCAGCAGGCCGGGCACCACACCTTGCAGGTCGAGAGGCTCGCCGGCGGCGGTATCGCAAGCATCGACCGTCGGCGACAGTTTCATCGTCGCCGGCTTGGCGGAGCTGCTGTCGGCACGGATTTCGAAGCCGACCTCGACCGGCGCGCCGGCGCCGATCTGCGGCTCGTAACGGAGATGGTCGACTTCACCGGCCAGAAGGCTGGATTGCGGCGACAAGGTTCGATCAGGCAACGACAGCGTTCCCGTTGCCGGATACCCCGAGACCTTCAGGCTGACCGCCGGATCGTCGGTGGGGAAATCCAGATTGAGCGCGACGGGGCCGACGCCGACGGGAATATCAAGCTTGCGGTTCTCGATCGCTTCGGCAGCGCCGGTGATGTGGATGCCGCGCTCCAGCACCTGCTGCTTCTGCTCGGCCTCGAGCGAAGCCATGATCTGCTGACCCGCCGCACCTTCGCCGCTCTTGACGCGGAACACGAGTATGCCCTGGCTCCCGCCGCCCCAATTGTCATGCGTGGCATAGGCCAGCATATCCACCTCGTCCTGCGTGGCGGCCCCTTTGGGGACATCCATCTGCAGGCGCGGCAGGTCCTTGCCGGCGATCGGTTCGCCCACCGCGACGTCTTTGCCGTCCAGCACCAGACGGCCCATTGCCGGCGGCCGTTCGATGCTGACGCTGATAGCGCCGCTATCGACATCGACCGGCTCCGGCAGGCCAAGAGCGACAGGACCGACCCCCGACAGCACCACCTTCTCCAGCACTGGCGGCAGCGAAGGCCGGTTGTTGCGGCGCACCAGCACCACGTCATCGATCAGCGACGAATTTTCCCAGGGCACCTGCATGCCGTTGGTGGCTTGCACGACATCGCGGCGCACCGCCGACATGACCGTGCGGATCTCCTGGTTCGGCGCCAGCGCGCGCCGCGAAAAGGCCGATGAAAACGGGCTCAGGTCGCCGCTGCCGTCATAGGCGACCGCGCCTGGTTCGGTGGCGAAGGCAATCAGCGTGTTGAGCGAGCTTCGCACCTGCGCCAGCCCGGTATTGCCGGCGGTGACAAGCTGGTCGCGCAGCCAGTAATTGTTGCGCGGGAAGGGGTTGTTGCGGCAGGCATCGAGGATGATCACCTGGATCTTCGACTTCGAGCGCAACTGCTCCAGCACGTCGTTGAGCTTGATGGCCTGGACCTCGATATCGGCCGCCTTTTTCAGCGAGGCGTCGACTGGTATCAGGAAATTCTCGCCGCCGATCTGAAAGCCGTGCCCGGAATAGTAGACGACGGCGAGATCGGCGCCGTCGGCGGCGGCCAGATAGTCCCGGAACTGGCCTTCGAACTGCTGCTTGGTGAGGTTCTCTGCGACGAAAACCTCGAAGCCGGCCAGCCGGAACGTGGCCGACACATCCTTGGCATCCTTGGCCGGGTTCTTCAGTGCCGGGATGTCACGGTATTCGGAATTGCCGATGACGAGAGCGACCCTTCGATCGGCGCTGGCCTCGAAGCTTGTGAGGCCGGCAAGGATGAAGGCCGCGATGAATCCGCAAAGTCGGAGCATGACAAAACTCCTGGTCGCGGCCTGACGCCGACGAGAACACCGCTTGCGGCATCAAGGTCCGTTGAGAGTATGCAACCTGCCACAGCATAAAGTGAAAGGCCCGTCACCGCCAGACCATGGCAGGCGATTTCTTTCAGCGTCGACCGACCGCAGAGTGCAAGTAGCACGCGCTTCACGAGCAGGTATGTGACAAGTCTCACAGTTCGCTGTTTTGGGGGAATGCCTGGTGCCGGCGGCTGCGCGCCTATTCCTTGAAGAGCAATTCCTTGTCGTTCGAATATTTCACCAGCAACGGAATGCTGGCGCCGCCGATAACGGGGCCGAGATGGCCAAACGTCCCCTCGATGACGGAGAACGGCTCGGGGCGATCGACAAGGATCCGTGCCAGCTTTCTGCGCATGGCCTTGGCGATCTCCTTGCGCACGCCATTCGGTATGGCGCCATCGATCACCACATTGTCGATGTCGAGCAAGGCAACGGCACTGCGGGCGGCATAGGCAAGCCCGTCCGAAACCTCATCGATCCACGCGGTGAGCGGCTCTCCAAGGTCGCCCCAGTCGTCGGGCGACGACCAGATGCGGCCGGCGTCCTTCTCCCCATTGTCCTGGTCGTTGAGCTTGCCGGCGAGCGAATGCAGCGAAGCGACGCGCAGCAGCGGCGTCATCCGGTCGCCCTTGCGCCCCGGCGCGGGCACCGGCATGTCGCCCAGCGCCCCGGCCAGCTTGTTGCGGCCGGGGAACAAGTGATGATCGAGCACCAGGCCGCCGCCGATGAAGTGCCCGACATAGGCATAGAGAAAGTCGGCGCGGGATCCGCCGGCGCCAAACATCAGTTCGGCCGCGGCCGACACCGTGGCGTCGTTGTAGAGGAACACCGGCCAGTCGAACGCCCGGTCCAGTTCGGCGCGAATGTCGATTTCCTTCCAGGCATCCAGCCTGCCCGCCGGCACCGCGCCCTCTTCGCTCAGGTTCCACTGATGGAATGGCGAGGCGATGCCAAGACCGGCGATGCGGTCTTTTTCTATCGATTTGTGCTTGCGGCACATGCGCGCGATGGCGCCCTTGGCGAATTTCATCACCTCGACGGGCGTCGGATAGTCGAACAGTGTGCGTTCGAACGCCATCACGTTGCCGACGAAATTGACCAGGGCGACATCGGCGCTGCGATGGTCGACCTTGAGGCCGAAGGCGTACGCGGCTTTCGGGTTCAACGCATAGGGAACCGAGGGTTGCCCCAGCCGTCCGCGCAAAGGCTCCAGGCGCAGCAGCAGCTTGTTGTCGGCGGCGCGGTTGACGATGGTGGTGATGGTTTGCGCGGCCAGCCCGGTCAGCCGCGTCAAATCGGTCTTGGCCAGCTGCCCGTGCCGGCGGATGAGCGAGACGATCAGGCGTTCGTTGTAGATGCGGCTCTCGGCCTGCGTGGTTCCGCCGCTGCGGCCCTCGGCGATCTTTTCGAGACTGAAGAAGCTGGTTCCGGTCACGCTTTCCCCTGCGCAAGGAGTTTGGCCGCAAGGCGAGCCGATCAAAGCGCTGACGTAGCAATGCGGGCATGGCAAGGCAACACTTAAATCCACCCGATGGAAAAATGTAGTTGACGCCGGCCGGCCTGCTGTCGTTCAAAGTATGCAGGCCTGGAGGAGCAATGCCGTGACGCAGACCCGGACCATCATGTGCTTTGGCGATTCCAATACCTATGGCGCCATTCCCACCCTGGCCCGGGTCGGACGGCACCGCTTCACGCCCGACCGGCGCTGGCCGGGCATCATGCGCCGCCAGCTCGGCAGCGGATGGGATGTGATCGAAGAAGGGCAGGGCGGGCGCACCACCGTGCACGACGATCCGATCGAAGGTCTCCACAAGAACGGGCTCAAATCGCTCCCGGTGTGCCTGGAAACGCATATGCCGCTCGACCTCGTTATCCTTATGCTCGGCACCAACGATCTCAAGCATAGGTTCTCGGTAACGCCGAATGATGTCGCTGATTCTATCGAGATCTTGGCCAGAATTGTGCTGCGCAGCGAAGCTGGCCCCGCAGGCGTGGCGCCCGCGGTCCTGATTGTTGCGCCGCCGCCGATGCTGGAGGTCGACTGGTTCGGCCAGATGTTTCTGGGCGGCGCTTCAAAGTCGATGCACTTTGCCGGCCTGTTCCGCGATGCGGCCCGGCGCGCCGGCGCCGCCTTCTTCAACGCCGGCGACGTCGTCGAATCGAGCGCGGTAGACGGCATTCACCTCGACAGCGACGCGCATCGCGTGCTCGGCACGGAATTGGCCAAAGCCGTCCAGTCGCTGATCGCCAAGGCGTGATCGCGTGGGCGAGTCACCCGACTATCTCTGATTAATTAATTCCACTGGAAAAACTTTTGACTTGCAAGCGGGAAGGTGGGTATCTGGGAGACTGGGAAGAGTAGCGACCGCGAGGCTTACGAAGCGCGGCAACAATCAACGACAGGGAGGAAGTAAAATGCGATCTGACAGGAACATGATGCTGGCGACGCTGCTCGGCGTTGCCGCTGTGCTCGCGGGCGGTACCATCCTGGCAAGCGCGCAGGACGGCCCGGCCGGGCTCACCAAGCCGGCGGTATTTGCGCCGTTCGACCCGAAGGCGCCGGCCTGCAGCCCACCGCCCGGCCTGAGCAAGGTGCTGGCCTTCGCGCAGGACAACGAGCGTGAATTCATGCAGGGCGTCGACCGCGGCCTGGCCGCCGCCGCCAAGGATCGCGGCCTGGAATATCGCCGCGCGCTTGCCAACAATGACGCCGCCAAGGGGGTCGAGCAGGTGCAATTGTTTCTCGCCTCCAAGATCGGCGGTCTGGTCGCAGCCCCAGTGGACCCGGCCTCGATGAGCCGCAGCCTGCAGGAGCTTATCTGGTCGGGCGCCTATGTCGGCACCATCGTGCCGCCGCCGGCGACGTCGCTGCTCAACGCGCCGCAATACGAGACCGGCAAGGTGCTGGCCGAAGCGGCCGCGGCCTACATAAAGGACAAGCTCGGCGGCAAGGCCAATGTCGTCATCCTGTCGCATGACAGCATGGAATTCCTGGCGCCGCGCTTTGCCGCCATGCGCGACATCTTCAAGGCTATGCCAGGCGTCACCATCGTCGCCGACATCTCGCCCAATCCCGTCAACAAGGAAGGCGGCTTTGCCACGATGAGCACTATTCTCCAGGCCCATCCCGACGTCGATGTCGTGCTCGGCGCCGACACGGTCGTGCTCGGCGCGCTGGCTGCGCTGGAAGCGGCGGGCAAGGCGCGGCCGGACCAGTTCCTTGGCGGCATCGACGGCGAGCCGGAGGCGGTCGCCGCGATCAAGAAAGGCGGCGGTCCCTACAAGGCAAGCATCAGCCTGGCGTCGCCGGTCTTCGCTTATGCCATGGGCCAGCACGCCGCCGACTGGCTGGAGGGCAAGAGCATCCCGCAGGCGATGGATATCCTCCCCGTGGCGCTGACCAGCGACTACATGGCCCAATACGAGGCCGATGTCGCCGACCCGGCCGCGGTTTACAAGGACCCGAAGCGCCGCGACATCTATCTCAGGATGTACGGCAACATCTGTTACGATACGCGCGACCAGTATGTGAATTTCCCCTGGTCATCCGAGGCAAAGTAGCGCCTGTTTTTCCCGCGCGATACGGGCGGGTTCAGCCTGACCTGAAACCGCCCGCTTCAGTGAGAGGCAAGCATGAGCACAGACAGCCTTCGAACGGGGACGACAACGCTGCAAACGGGCCGGTTTTCATCCTTGCTGCCGGGCGTCAAGGCACCGGGCGAAGCGTCTGGCCGCATCGGGCTGGCGCTGGTCGCGCTCGGCTTGATCGTCGCCTTCTCGCTGTTGAACAAATCGTTCTTCAGCCTCGACAATTTCGTCGTCATCGGCGTCAACTCGACCTCGATCCTGATCGCCGTGCTCGGCACCTCCGCGCTGCTGATCGCCGGCTATGTCGACCTCTCCATCGGCAGCATGGTCGCCCTGATCGGCATCATCACTGCCAAGGTCGCGGTGGCGACGCAGAGCGCGCTGCTGGCAATCTGCGTCGGCCTGGGTCTGGGCCTTTTGCTCGGTCTGCTCAACGGTCTGCTGGTGCGCAGGCTGAGCATCTCGCCGTTGATCGTCACGCTGGCGATGCTGGCGCTCTATGGCGGCCTTGCCTTCGTCGTCTCCAGCACCGCGGTCTATGGTTTTCCCGAGGCTCTGCTCGAATTGGGGCGGGGCAAGATCTTCGGCATCCAGTACACCGTGATCATCGCCGCGCTGGTCTTTGTCGCCGGAGCCTTTGTCCTGACCAGCACGGTCACCGGCTTGAGGCTCTACGCCATAGGCGGCGACCCGCGCGCGGCCGAACTCTGCGGCATTCCGGTGGGGCGCACGGTGGTCGGCCTCTACGCCGCCAATGGCTTGCTGATCGGTCTGGTATCGGTGCTGATCGCCGGCCGCCTCGGCAGCATCACGCCGACCATCGGCGTTCGCTTCGAGCTCGACGTGCTCACCGCCGCGATCCTTGGCGGCGTCGCTTTTTCCGGCGGCTCCGGCCGGCCGCTCGGCATCGCCATCGGCGTTGCCACCATCGGCATCCTCAATGCAGGACTGATCTTCGTCGGCCTGCAATCATGGTGGCAATCCATTTCGGTGGGAAGCATGCTGTTGCTGGCGCTGGTGGCCGACCAGGCTGCGATCGGTTTTCGCGGCCGGCGCGCTCGGGCCGCCGCGACCAACTTCACGGTGGCGGACAATGGTGCCGTCGCCTCGGCCGGCCCTGCCGTGACGGAGGGCAATGGAGAAGCCCCGCAAGGTCCGGCATTCTCGATTGCCGGCGCCCGCAAATCCTACGGCGCGCTGACGGCATTGGAAGAGGCGAGTTTCACGGTCGGCAAAGGCGAGATCGTCTGTCTGCTCGGCGACAATGGCGCCGGCAAGTCGACGCTGGTGAAGATTATTTCGGGCGCCATCCGGCCCGATGCCGGCGCGATGACCCTCGAGGGCCAGCCGATTTCCTTCAGGAGCCCGCAGGATGCACGCGGCGCCGGCCTGGAGACCGTCTATCAGGATTTGGCGCTCTGCCCGAACCTCAGCGTCGCCCACAATATGATCCTCGGGCGTGAGGAAACGCGGCGTTGGCTCGGTGTCTTCCCGGTTCGCGACGACCGAAAGGCCGCCGAGCAGTGTCGTGCCCGGCTTGCCGCGCTGGGCGTCACGCTTCGCGACGAAAACGTTCTGGTGCGCTCGCTGTCGGGCGGCCAGCGGCAGTCCATCGCCATTGCCCGCGCGCTTGCCGATCACGTCAAGCTTATCTGCCTCGACGAGCCCACCGCCGCGCTCGGCGTCAAGCAGACCGCGCAGGTCGTCAAGCTGATCCGTTCGATCGCCGCCAGCGGCACCGGCGTCATCCTGGTCACGCACGACCTGTCGACGGTCAGGGCGCTGGCCGACAGGATCGTCGTGCTCAGCCTCGGCAGGGTGGCTTACGACGGCTCGGCCAAACAGCTGACCGCCGATCAGCTCTGGGGCCTGATGGCAAGCGGGACGCTGGCGCCGGCCGCTGGGTAGGAATGCCGATCGCAGGATCTAAAGCTCGAGGCAGACCTTGCCGAAATGCCTTTGCGCTTCGTAGTGCCTGAAGGCGGCGGCGATATCCTGCAGTGGAAAGCTGCTGTCGATGACAGGCTTCAGGCGGTTGACCTCTATCGCACGGATCATGTCCTGCTGGTCGGCTTTGCTGCCGATGGAAATTCCGCTGATGCGGATCTGGTTTGAAAACAGCGCCGGGATCGAAACTTCTGCTGCAAAGCCGGTCAGGACGCCGATGAGTGCGATATGCCCGCCTGTCCGGCAGGCCGCTATCGACTGCGCCAGCGTCGCCGGTCCGCCGACCTCGATCACATGATCGACGCCGCGTCCGTCCGTCAGTTCCCTGGCCCTGCCGCCCCACTCCGGCACCGCCTTGTAGTTGACGACGCTGTCGGCCCCGAGTCGTCTGAGCTTCTCCAGCTTCTCTTCGTCGGACGACGTGGCGATGACCCTTGCGCCGGCGGCCTTGGCAAATTGCAGCGCAAACAATGACACGCTGCCGGTGCCAAGGATCAGCACGGTGTCGCCGGGCTTTACCTTGCCGCATGTCACCAGCCCGCGCCAGGCGGTGACGCCCGTACAGGTCAGCGTTGCCGCCTCGAGATGCGTATAGCCCGCCGGCGCCCTGGTGAAGGCGTGCGCCGGCATGCACACATACTCGCTGGCGAAGCCGTCGAAACTGTCTCCGGGAATGTCGCGGCTTGTATCGGATCTCATGTCGCCGGCCAGCCACCAGGGGTAGAAAACACTGACGACGCTGTCGCCCGGCTTGAACGTGTCGACGCCGTCACCGATCGCGATCACCTCGCCGGCGCCATCCGACAGCGGCACGCGGCCGTCGGCGAGCGGCACCTTGCCTTGTACGGCGAAATCGTCGCGCATGTTCAGCGCGCAGGCGCGAATCCTGACCAGCATTTCTCCCGGCCCAGGCCGGGGCTGATCCTCCTCGACCAGGTCTAGCTTGTCCAACCCGCCCGGCGCTCTCAGCCTGACCAGCTTCATAGTCTCTCTCCGACGTAAAGAGCGTTAGCATGGCGGCGGCGGTCCAGCCTATCGCCGGACCGGCCGGCCGGAAATCACGCGCAGCCAAGGCGCCAGATGGACGGCGCTCATCAAGAGATACATCAGCGGCATGCCGGTGAGCGGGGAGGCATCGGCCCCCAGGCACGACATGACGCCGTCGCCAGCGTGAATGCAGGTAAGCAGCGCCATCACGGCGAAAACAGGGGCCGCGGCGAGGCACAGCCAGTCGGCGGTGCGGAGAGAAACTGCATCGGAGCGTTGAGGGACCTCACTGCCGGTGCCTGTGCCGATATCGCTCATGGTCGTAATCCCTTGATGATCAATGCCCGGGTTTCCTGTCCCGTGAGGCACAGGAAACCAAGCTGGATGGGCGCCGCTCCAGGTCCTTACTTGCCGTCCTTGTTGCGGAACGCGGCTTCGCCGGCCGCCGACACTTCCTCCCACGTCTTGTCGGGTGCGGCGTCGTAATTGTCGTGCCAGTTCCACCAGCTGTAGAGCTCGGTCTGCGGATAGCCTTCGGGCGAATCCTCCCAGATTTCCTGGCGGCCGAGCGGCGTTGCGTCGAGGTAGCTCCAGACCGTGCCCATCTGCTCGTCGCCGCGGTTGTTGATGAAGTAGGTGCGATAGACTTTCTTGCCGTCCTGGATGAACACGTTGTGGCCGTGCCATTCGTCGACGCCGAAATCCTTGTCGAAACTGTCGGTGATTGTGTACCAGGGCATCTCCCAACCCATCCGCTGCTTCAAGCTGGCAATGTCGGCCTGCGGCGCGCGGGAGGCATAGGCAAGCGTGGTGTTGCGGGCGTTGAGATGGGCGAGATGGCCGACCTGGTCGGCGCCGAGCGAACAGCCGCGGCAGGCATGTTCGGGCCAGCCGTGGACGCCGGGTTCGTAGAAGGCGCGGTAGACGATCAACTGGCGCCGGCCCTCGAACAAATCGAGCAGGCTCGCTTTGCCGTTGGGACCTTCAAACACATAGGGCTTGTCTACTTCCATCCATGGCATGCGCCGGCGCTCGGCCGACAGCGCGTCCCTGGCGCGCATCGTTGCCTTTTCCTTCACCAGCATCTTTTCGCGCTCGGCTTCCCATTCCTGCCTTGAAACGACCGGTGGGGTCTTCATTGCCACGTGCTTGGTCATTGCTTGTTTCCTTTGCCAGTTGTTGAGCCGTTGTGGCTTGTCGTTGCCTGTTGATCGTGAGGCAGGCTAGGGCCGCGAGGCGGCGAGGGCGGAGTTACAAATGTGACGGCATTTGCAGGCGGGCCACCGCAGCAGGGGTGGCGAGGCCGCACGGTGGGCTCGAAGTCCTCGGAAGCAGGCATGGTCGGTTTTTCCTTATTGAGAAGCTTAACACGACTGTCTGAGATGCTCAGGCTAGCGAATGCGATATTGCCGTCAACGCAGGCCTGGGCGTCTTCAACCAGTCCAGATGGCTAGGTCGCCGTCCGCGGCTTGCTGCTTGGCGGTGGTGACTTAAGTTAGGGCCGATAAGGGGAGCGGTGGGAGTTACAAATGTGACGGGATTTGCATGGACTCGCTGATCACCGCGGCAGGGCTGGCGCTGGCGGCGGGCAATCCGCTGGCGGCACTCGACCGCGTCGCCTTGCGCGAGGATGCCCCGGCGCTGGCGTTGCGCGGCATTGCCATGGCGCAGCTCGGCGATTTCGATCGCGCCAAAGTACTGTTGCGTAGGGCCGGCCGTGCCTTCGGTCCAAAGGAGGCGGTGGCGCGCGCCAGGTGCGTTGTCGCCGAAGCCGAGATCGCACTTGTTTCGCGTGATCTCGGCTGGCCGTCCAAGGCGCTCGACGCGGCGCGGTCGACATTGGAAAAGCATGGCGACCGGCTGAACGCGGCGCATGCCGGGCATCTCAAAGTGCGCCGCCTGCTGCTGATCGGCCGCCTCGACGAGGCTGAAGACGTGCTGGCTGGGCTCGATCCGTCGCCGCTTCCGCCGGCCTCACGCGCCGCGCATGAACTCGCGGTTGCCGGCATCGCCATGCGGCGCCTGAAGACGAAGGCCGCGCGCGCAGCCCTTGAGTGGGCGCGCCATGCCGCCCGCCGGGCCGGCATTCCGGGTCTCATGGCGGAGGTCGACAGCGCCTTCCTGGCGCTGGAGACGCCGGCGGCGCGGCTGATCGCAGGCGGCGAGGAGCATCCGCTGTTGCTCGAAGAAGTCGAGGCGCTGCAGGCGTCGCGCGCGCTGGTCGTCGATACGTTCCGCTATATCGTGCACAAGCAGGAAACAACGATCTCGCTGGCAACGCGGCCGGTGCTGTTTGCGCTGGCGCGCGCGCTTGCCGAAGCCTGGCCGGCGGATGTGCCGAGGGCGACGCTGATTGCCCGCGCCTTTGGCGGCCGGCATGCCGATGAATCGCATCGCGCCAGGCTGCGGGTCGAGATCGGCCGGCTGCGCGCCGAATTGCGGCCGCTGGCGGGCATCGGCGCGACCAGCCAGGGCTTTGCGCTAAAGCCGCGCGAAGCAGGCTCCGTGGCGGTGCTGGCGCGGCCGATCGAGGAGCGGCACGCCGCGGTGCTGGCCTTCCTGGCCGATGGTGAATCCTGGGCCAGCTCGGCGTTGGCGCTGGCGCTGGGCGCCGGACAGCGCAGCGTACAGCGGGCGCTCGAGCAGTTGGCCGAGACCGGCAAAGTGCAGTCCTTCGGCCACGGCCGGGCGCGGCGCTGGATGACGCCACCGGTCGCTGGTTTCACGACCACCTTGTTACTCCCGTCGCCGCTGCCGAACGGCTAGGAAAGGTGACCATGATCGAGGACCAGGACATGAAACATTCAGCAGCGGAAATCCTGCGCGAATACGGGCCCTTTCCTGATGTCGACACCGTGCACGGCGTGAGCTTCGACGGACAGAATGTCTGGTTTGCGACGGGCGAGCGGCTGACCGCCTTCGATCCGGCAAGCGGCGAGACGCTGCGCTCGATCGATGTCGCGGCACATGCCGGCACCGCCTATGACGGCCGGCATCTGTTCCAGCTCGCCGGGGACCGCATCCAGAAGATCGACCCCGATACCGGCAAGGTGCTCTCCACCATCCCGGCGCCCGGCGGCGGCCGCGATTCCGGCATGACCTGGGCCGAGGGCACGCTCTGGGTGGGGCAGAACCGGGAGCGCAAGATCCACCAGATCGATCCCGAGACCGGGAAAATCCTGCGCACCATCGACTCAAACCGCTTCGTCACCGGAGTGACCTGGGTCGATGGCGAGCTCTGGCACGGCACCTGGGAAGGCGACCAGAGCGATGTCCGGCGCGTCGATCCGCAAACTGGCAAGGTGCTGGAACGGCTCGACATGCCGGCGGGGGTGGGCGTTTCCGGGCTCGAATCCGACGGCGGCGACCGCTTCTTTTGCGGCAGCGGCCCTGGCGGCATGGTGCGATCGGTGCGTCGGCCGAAGTAAGGCCGTCAAGTATTGGGCCGGCAGCGTATTTCCTACGGTCATCCCGCCGAGATCATATCCCGGAGCCGTCGAGCAGCGGGACGTCTTCGCCTTGCCACGGACTTGGCATTGAAGCCCGGCTCAGATTGGCCGTCGGCAGCGGCATCCAGCATTTCAACTCCGGTTCGGGGTATTCGATCACCCGTCCTGGCGACGAATCGGAAGAGCGCCAGCCCTCCGTGCCGAACTGGTCGGCGCGCGACCAGTAAGCGAGGTCGACCTCGGCCGGCCCCTGTTCCGATGGCCTGACCGTGACCAGGATGCGGCTGCCGTCCTTGGGGGCGCTCGCCATGTGCCGCCAGCGATCGGGTTCGTCCATTCTCATGTCCTCCTGCACGTTGCAGGGATAGTCGCCGCGCGCTTGGCAGCGGTCAACCCGAACTTTGCCCAAGCACGAGATCTGTTTAGCACTCCCGCGCCGTCGGCCGAAACAAGATCTGGTTCATGTCGACCTCGTCGGGCTGGCTCACGGCGAACGCCCCCATGGCGAAAGAATCCGGATGCCGGGCCGCAACAGGAAAATCGAAACCGGCATGTGAACGGGCTCACATGCCGCCACTGCAAGGAACGCTATGGGACGTCCGGCCATGACAGGGGTTTCGGATGACACTTGCTGATCTGTCTTTTTATCTTTTCACTATTTTCAATGGCTTGCGGGTGGTGTCCTACCTGCCGCAGATCGTGCGGGTGGCCCGGGACAGGCACGGGGCGTCGGCGATTTCCTACGCGACCTGGCTGTTGTGGACAGGCGCCAACGCCACGACGGGACTCTACGCCCACATCAATCTGAACGATCCCGCTCTGGCGGCGATCAACTGGCTGAACGCCGTATGCTGCGTGCTGGTCATCGCGCTCACCGCCTACAAGCGCCATCGCGCACGGCTTCCGGTTGAGGAAGCCGCAAGCCGGTCGGAAGCGACCGCTCTGATGGTCGACAATGTCTGCTGAAGATCACCGCGGCAGATTGCGCTTTTCGAGGCCGCTCTCAGACATGCACGGTGCCATGCGAAAGCTCGCCCTCGTCGCTTGAGATGAGGAAAGCGGCTGCGAGTAGGCCGACATAGAACAGCCCGACCATGCACACGACATAGATGCCTGGAACCGGGCCGAGCTGCGCCACGCGCGCGGCGTCGAGAAATGACGCGCCCAAGCCTATCGGCGACCCTTCGCGCTGCAGACTGGGCGTCGTGATCTTCAGCACCCACGCCAGCATCAGGATCGTGTACATGAAAATGTAGTTGCGGCGCAGCCGGCGCACCAACGCCGCGCGTTGCGAGATCAGGAAGCGCGGCGAACGCAGGCCTTCGCCGACGATGGCCAGCCAGTTGGAGGCGTAGTCGGGCTGCGGCGAGAAAATCTGCGCGAAATAATAGCGCTCGAACTGGCGCACCCTGGCCCGGTAGACGTCGAAGAAACGATAGCGCCGCGCCTCGATCCATAGCAGCAGCGTGGTCAGCAGCATGGCAAAGAGCAGCACCCCATGATGGGCGCTGGGCGTCGAGAGTGAGACTGAGAGCATGGCGGCGACGACAGTAATCGCCCAGTTGCTGGTACGGTCCAGCCGGTCGCGCCAGCCGGCCATGCGGGCGATTTCGGCGCGGTGGAAATGCGACATGGTGGCCACGAATTCCGATGAGGTGAGCTTCAGCGCGAACGCATCAGAGGCCCGCGGCGCTGCAGCCGCTTCGTCGGTTTTCACGGTCTTGACCTGGGACATCCCTTGCCACGCGCCTCCCAACGCCATGGCCGGCCGAAACGACGCCGGTCATCCCCATCCGCGCAACGCGCAATCGGTTGAAAATGTTCCGTCGCCGGCCCGGGTCTCGGCGGTTTATCCGCAGTCAGATAGGCCCGTTATGCGATTCAGGTAAGGAGGAACCTGCGGCGCGCCAAGGGAGCGTGGCGTGCAACCGATCTCGCCCGCAAACGTTATACCGGGCACGATGAGGGGGTGCATGTCCTTCGTGGTCAACCGGCGCCGGTCGGTCGCGCTTGCCGCGGCAGCCTTCGCATTCATGCCGGCCGCATCGTTGGCAGCCGAAAAGACCGGCATGTCCAGCGAGGGCATTTTCGTTCTCGAAATCCTCCTTCTGCTTCTCGTCGGCCGCGGCATCGGCGAATTGCTGGAGCGTCTCGGCCAGCCGGCGGTGATGGGTCAGCTCATCGGCGGCATCCTGCTCGGGCCATCGCTGCTCGGCTGGCTATTGCCGGAAGCAGAACGCGTGATCTTTTCAGGCGACGCCACCCAAAAGAGCATGATCAGCGCCATCGCACAGCTCGGCGTGTTGATGCTTCTGTTGCTCACCGGGATGGAGACGGATCTGCGGCTGGTGCGCAGGGTCGGCCGTGCGTGCTTTTCCATCTCCGCCGCGGGCGTCGCCGTGCCTTTCGCGCTCGGCTTCACCGCCGCACAGCTCATGCCGGCCTCGCTGCTGGCCGACGGAACCGAGCGCATTGTCGCCGGTCTCTTCCTCGGCACGGCGCTGTCGATCTCCTCGGTCAAGATCGTCGCCATGGTGGTGCGCGAGATGAACTTCATGCGCCGCGATCTCGGTCAGACCATCGTCTCGTCGGCCATCATCGAGGACACGATCGGCTGGGTGATCATCGCCATCACCATCGGCATCGCCACCAAGGGGCGCTTCGAGCTCGGCAGCCTTGCCTTCACCATTGTCGGCGTTGCCGCCTTCATGGGGTTTTCCTTCACGATTGGCCGCCGCATCGTCTTCGACGCCATCCGCTGGACCAACGATACGTTCCGCAGCGAATACGCCGTCGTCACCGTCATTCTCGCCATCATGGGCGCAATGGCGCTGATCACCGATCTGATCGGCGTCCACACCGTGCTTGGCGCCTTCGTCGCCGGCATACTGGTTGGGGAATCGCCGATCCTGTCGCGTCATATCGAAGGGCAATTGCGCGGCGTCATCATGGCGCTGTTCATGCCGGTTTTCTTCGGCGTCGCCGGCCTTTCGGCGGATCTCACCGTGCTTGTCGACCACGAGCTTGCGCTACTCACGGCCGCTTTGGTGCTGATCGCCAGCTTCGGCAAATTCGCCGGCGCCTTCATCGGCGCCGAGCTTGCCGGCATGAGCCGCAAGGAAGGCATCGCCGTCGGTTGCGGCATGAACGCGCGCGGCTCGACCGAAGTCATCGTCGCCTCGATTGGCCTGTCGATCGGCGTTCTGTCGCACGATCTTTTCACCATGATCGTGACCATGGCCGTCATCACCACGCTCGCCATGCCGCCGACCTTGCGTTGGGCACTCGGCCGCTTGCCGATGGGCGAGACCGAGAAGAAGCGTCTGGAGCGCGAGGAGATCGACCAACGCGGCTTCATCGCCAATCTGGAACGACTGCTGGTGGTGACCGATGAGGGCGTTGTCGGCCGCTTTGCTGCTTACCTCGCAGGAGTCGTGGGCGCCGGCAGGCCGACGACGGTGCTGCATGCCCGAGGCGAGGGGGAGGAGGCCGAGCCCGGCACGGATGCGAAGCTCGAGCCGATCGAAAAGGGTGCCGAGGACAGCCGCGAGGCCGCCAGGAGTTCGGACGAGGAGCTGGCCCGCGCGGCGCCTGTCACGCGGCGCCACGAGGCCGAGCTTTCGGCCGAAACGGTTGCCAAGGAGGCGCGCAAAGGCTATGGGCTGCTGCTGATCGGGCTCGGCCGCGCGGTCACGTCGAAAGGTGGGTTTGCCCGCCGCATCAACGAGATCGCCGGCGCCTTCGAGGGCCCGCTATGCCTGGTGCTGAAGGCGACCGGCGCCGGCCGCCAGATGCCAAGGCTAGGACCTGAAGGCGGGAAGATTCTGGTTCCGGTCAACGGCACCGCGATCGCCCGCCGGGGTGCCGAAATGGCGCTGGCGATTGCAGCGGTCACGGGTGCGCGGGTCAAGATACTTTATGTCGCGCGCGTCGGCCGCGACGAACCGCGCGACACTGTCTCGCATCGCCGCAGGGAGGCGGTGCTGAAGGATACCGTCGCACTAGCCGACCGCTATGGCGTCGAGATCGAGACGGCCATCCGCAGCCGGGCCGCCGCCGCCGATGCCATTGCCCGCCAGGCCGGCAGGGGGGCGGCGCTGATCGTCATGGGCGTGGCGCGGCGCCCTGGCGAGGAACTCTTCTTCGGCGAGACGACCACCGGCGTGCTGCAGCGCTGCCAATGCCCGGTGGTGCTGATCTCGGACGCCAGGCTCAGCCGCGACGACGAGGGCAGAGAAGAGCTGCGCTCGGGAACGGGGACAGGGTGATGAGTATTTCCCCTCGAGGGGAAATTTCGCTCATGCCGCCTGCAGCCTCTCTCGGCCGGGCTGCGGCGGGAAGGCGATGGCGATGCCGGCAGCACCGAGGCCGATCAGCGCCGAGCCGATGAACAGCCAGGAATAGCTGGCATAGGCGTCGAAGATCATGCCGCCGGCGAGCGGGCCGAACGACATGCCGAGGCTGGACAACAGGGTCGCGGCGCCAAGTATCGTGCCGATGATGCGTGGCCCGAAATAGTCGCGCGCCAGAACCGCATAGAGCGGCATGACGCCGCCATATGTGGCGCCGAAGATGATCGCCAGGAGATAGAACTGCTCGAGATTGCCGACGGCGAGATAGGCGGCGATCACCACCGCCTGGATGGCGAGGCCCACGATCAGCACCGGCTTGGCGCCCAGCCTGTCGCCGAGCACGCCGTAGAGCACGCGCCCGCCAAGGCCGGCAAGGCCCTCGACGCTGTAGATCGACACGGCTGCCATCGGCGCCACGCCGCACGACATGGCATAGCTCACCATGTGGAAGATCGGCCCCGAATGCGCCGCGCAACAGGCGAAGAAGGTCATGCCCAGCACCAGGAATTGCGGCGAGCGCAACGCCTGGCCGACTGACATGCCGGGGGCCGCGGCAGGTGCGGGCGCGCTGCCATCCGCTGCCGCGACCGCCGCCGACGGCTGGAGCACCAGGAAGACGGCCGGCAGCAACAGCACCCAAGCCATGATCCCGATGTCGAACATGGCGGTACGCCAGTCATAGGCCGTGATCAGCCAGCGTGCGAAGGGCGAAATGGTCATCGGCGCCACGCCCATGCCGGCCGAGACCAGCGACACGGCCAGGCTGCGATGGGTCTCGAACCAGGCGGTGGTCAGCGCGATCATCGGCGCGAAGAAGGCGCTGGCCGCCAGCCCGACGATGACGCCATAGCTCAGCTGGAAGACCAGCAGCGATTGGGCTCGGCTTGCCACCACCAGCGACAGACCGAGCAGCACCGCGCCGGCAAAAACCACCGGGCGGGCGCCGACACGGTCATAGATGGCGCCCCAGGCGAAACCGCCTGCGCCCATCACCAAGAAATTCAGCGTCATGGCGCTGGAAATGCCGGTTCGCGACCAGTTGGTGTCGAGCGCCATCGGCTCGAGAAAGATCGCCAGCGAAAACATCGCGCCGAGCGCCACACAGGTCATCAGCGCGCCGCACGCGACGATCACCCAACGGTAGGAACTGTTCATGCTCTTCTCCCGAGATCGGTTTCGATGCGGCGCCACTCGCTCCAGCTCCGTTGCGCCGCTTGCGTCCGAAGGACGTTGGCGGGATTTCGAATCCGACGATCCGATTGCATTTTATCCGGTCTGCGTGGAAGTCCATCCGGATATGACAAAAGCAGGGGCGTAAGGCTGCCAAGCGCGCCGACAAGATAGACTGCCGAATTGACGAGCCGCTCCGCGGCACTAGCTTTGTGGTCTCGCGACGGGAGATATCGCTCATGGAACTGCATCGCGGCCGCCTCATCGACCACGTCCAGCTGGTGGTCAGGGACCTCAAGGCGAGCCGGCGCTTCTATGAAGCCGTCTTCAAGGTGCTCGGCATTCCGATCGGCGGCGAGGCCGAGGACTATTTCTGGGCCGACGAGCTGTTCATCTCAAGCCTCGACAGCCGGGCGGCGAGGGGACAGCTGACCGGGCGCCATCATCTGGCCTTCCAGGCCAGGGACAAGGCCATGGTCGATGCGTTCTACAAGGCTGGCCTCGATGCCGGCGGGGCCGACAATGGCGCGCCGGGTGAGCGGCCCTACCACCCCGGCTACTACGCCGCCTTCCTGCTCGACCCCGACGGCAACAACATCGAGGCGGTGTTTCACGGGCCGGCAAAGCGAAGTGCCGCTTCGGTCGAGATCAATTTCTAGCGCAGGTTCACGAGGAGCGGGTTGCGGTGATCCGTCCGGAGTTCTCGCAAAAACAAAGAGTTGAAGCGGTCCACGGATTCAATCTCTGAACTGCTTCACATTGCCGGCGCGTAGCGGTTCACCACCATTCCGCAGGCATAGGCTTTAGAGCCGAGCAGGCGCAATTTCAGGAAGCCGCCACAGTCGAAAATCCGCTCGCCGTCGCCCAGCGCGGCCGGATTGATGAACAGCTGGAACTCATCGACCAGTCCCGCTGCAATCAGCGCCGAGGCAAAGCCGGCGCCGCCGAATACCGCCATGTCGCCTTCACCTTCAGCTTTCAGCGCCTTGACCTCGCGCGGCAGGTCGCCGCTGGCAAGCGTCGTGCGCTCCCACCGCGATGCCGCGAGCTTGTCGCTCAGCACCACCTTGCGCGCCTCGACGATGCGCTGCGCAAAGGTGTAGAAGGGATCGCGCGGATAGTTTTTTGCCGCATTGCCCCAATGGGTTAGATAGCCTTCTTCGGCCATCTTGCGGCTGAGCAGAATGGTATCGATGCCGGCGAACACCGCGTTGAAATCCTGCTTCAAGTCGTCGTCCCACGGGCAGTTGGCGCCCCATTCCCAGAGCTGCCAGTGCTCATCGCCGGCCGCGCCGACAAAACCGTCGACCGACATCTGCATCTGCAGGATCAGTTTTCTCATCGTTGTTCTCCTGATTGAGCTCTGGTGTCACCAGCGCCAGGTCAGGCGGCGTTGGTGATTGCTTTACTTTCGGAACCATTGACACGAGAGAAAAATGATGTCAATAGTAAAGTGATTTAGAAATGGAAGCATTGAGAATGTCGACCAGGGAAAGATCCGGCTGCCCCATCAGCCTGTCGCTCGAATTGCTCGGTGACCGCTGGACGCTGCTGATCATCCGCGACATGATTTTCGCGGGAAAAAGGCACTTCCGGGAGTTTCTGCTATCAGGCGAAGGCATCTCGTCGCGCACGCTGGCCGAGCGGCTGCAGACCTTGCAGGATGAGGGCATTGTCACCAGAAGCGACGACCCCACGCACAAGCTCAAGGCGATCTATAAGCTGACCGAGGCGGGCATCGACCTGTTGCCGGTGCTGGCGACGCTCGGCGCCTGGGGCAGCAAATACCGCAACGCCGATGACAAGCTGGCAAGGATCGCCGATGAACTGGCGACGGGCGGCGAGGCAGGCCTGGAGCAGATAAAGAAGAAGCTGCGCGCCGAGCATATCGGCTAAGGAGCAACGCCAGCCCTCCCTTCGGGCCGATGGCGGGCTACATCGACACGACGTCGCGCAGCCTCACCCTTCCCATCCTGCAAATCGCTGTGGCCAGAGCCATGTCTGCTTCGGATTGCCATCGCCCGAACACGGCCTCTTCCAGCCAGCGCGCGGTGGCGGGGGCGGCATGCATGCCGATTGGGCCCATGCCGCCATGCACGTAGAGCTCTTCGACCGCGGTGCGGCCGTCGACAGGCAGCCCGTCCGACAGCATGGGGCGATTGCCGGGATAGACATTCGTCACCCTGGGTGAGCCGAGACCGGACAGGATGCGCAGCGTGCGCGCCGCGATGCGAAGGCGTCTCGGCGCTAGCGCGCCGATCCACCTTCTCCAACAAGGGCAGAAGGTGAGGCGCGCCTTGTCCCGCCTGCGCTTCTACGCGTAGCCTAAGGAACTAGCGGGAGGAGAATCGCTTGGACACCACTGTCGTTATTGTCGGCGCCGGGCCTGCCGGCCTTGCGGTCGGTGCCTGCCTGAAGCGGGCAGGAGTGGATTTCATCCTGCTCGAAAGATCGCAGGAGATCGCCCCCGCCTGGCGGCGGCACTATCGGCGGCTGCATCTGCATACGGTCAAGTCGTTCTCGTCGCTGCCGTTCCAGCCCTTTCCCAAAAATTATCCGCGCTACGTGCCGCGCGAACTGGTGGTCCGCTATCTCGACGACTACGCGCAAAAATTCGATCTGCGCCCGCGCTTCGGCGTAACGGTGAAAGCCATTCGCCGTACCGACAGCGGTTTTCTGGTCGAGACAGGTTCGGACAACCTGAAGGCGCGCCATGTCGTCATCGCCAGCGGTAACAATGCCGAGCCGATCGTCCCCCGGCTCCCTGCCATCGAGGCTTTCAAGGGCGAGGTGCTGCACAGCGCCAACTATACGCAAGCGGCGCCCTTTGCCAGCCGCTCGGTGCTGATCGTCGGCATGGGCAACACCGGCGCCGAGATCGCGCTCGACTTGGCGGAAAGTGGCGCGCGTCCGACCATTTCGGTGCGCAAGGGCGTCCACATCGTGCCGCGCCAGCTGTTTGGCGTGCCGATCCAGATGGTCGGCATCGCCAGCCGGCCAATGCCGCAGGCGCTGAACGACTGGATGTTTCCGATCATCCTCGATTTCGCGCTGGGCAAGCTCGAGAAATACGGCATCGTCAGGCCGAAACAGGGCATCCTGCAACAGATCGACGAAGTCGGCCGCATCCCGGTCATCGACGTCGGCACGGTCGACGCCATCACCAAAGGCGCCATCAAGATCGCGCCCGACATAGCGGGCTTCACCGAGCGCGGCGCTGCGTTCACCGACGGCAGGCAGGAAAATTTCGACGCCGTCATCCTCGCCACCGGCTATCGCCCGGGCTACGAAAAGTTTCTGCCCGTGGAATTGCAGCCGGAGCGCAGTGGCGTCAACGCCCGCGCCTCGCAACTCGGCCTCTACCTCGTCGGCTTCTACAATCCGGTCACCGGTCTGCTCAGGGAAATTGGACGCGAGGCGAAGGCAGTGGCGGCCGACATTGCTCGGCGAGGCTGAAAGGGGCGGCGTCGGCCAAGCTGCGGATCTCCCGCCTTGCGGGGAGATCGGCTATCCATCACAGCCCCGCCGCGTAGCCCTCATCGAGCAGCCATTGCCGCACGGCTTGCGTCGGTTCTGGGTGCCGTTGCTTGCGCGGCATCACGACATAGAAATCGTGCGTCCCACGCATCTCTGCGTTGATCGGCTGCACCAGCCGGCCGGCGGCAATGTCGGCAGCGACGAGAAACCGGCTGGCCAGCGCGATGCCCTGGCCGGCAATGGCGGCGTCGATCGCGAGGCCTGTCTGGTTGAAGCGCATGCGTTTGGCCTCGGTGGCCATCTTCAGCCCGAGCGCTCTCTCCATGAATTCCGGCCACAGATTGTGCGCGTCGTGCAACAGGACATGATGCTGGATATCGGCCGTCGCGATCTCGTTCGCCTCGGTTGGCAGCAGGGCAGGGCTGCAGATGGCGACGATCTGCTGTGGGAACAACAGGTCGACCATCAGGCCGGCGCCGAAGGGCGGGCGGCCTTGCCTGACCGCAATGTCGACGCCGTCGGCCTGAAAACTCGACAGGCTTTGGCTGGCCAGGATGCGCAAATCGACGAGCGGGTTGTGGGCGACGAACTCCGGCAGTTTGGGGATCAGCCATTTGGTGGCAAAGCTCGGCGTGACGCTGATCGTCAGCCGCGCCGGCTCGGGCCGCAACAGCAGCGTTGCCTCGGAGATCAGCTCGAAGGCGCGGCGAATGTTCGGCGCATAGGCACGTCCCTCATCGGTCAGCGCCAGGCCGCGCGGCAGCCGGTCGAACAGCTTTGCGCCGAGATCCGCCTCCAGCCCGCGTATATGCTGCGCCACCGCCCCTTGCGTCACGTTCAGCTCCTGCGCGGCGATGCGGAAGTTGAGATGACGCGCGGCGGCTTCGAAGGCACGCAGCGCATTCAACGGCGGCAGGCTCAGGAAGGCTTCGGGCATGCAGGAGTTTTTCTACAGCTTGATTTCAGGCTTTCTGGTTCGAACCAGATGGCAAGACCGGCTATATCATCCTTTGAAGTCGCGAGACACACGCCGCAAAACCCCAAGGAGAGAAAAATGAGTGTAGAAAAAGTGGCAGTCGTCGTCGCGGGTGGCAGCGGTATGGGCGCGGCGGCGGCCAAGCGGCTGGCGGCGGACGGGTTCAAGGTCGCGATCCTGTCGTCCTCCGGTAAGGGCGAGGCTCTGGCCAAGGAGATTGGCGGCCTCGGCGTCACCGGCTCCAACCAGTCGAATGACGATCTGCAGCGGCTCGCCGACCTGACGCTCGAGCGCTTCGGCCGCATCGACGTGCTGGTCAACAGCGGCGGCCACGGGCCACGCGCGCCGATCCTCGAAATCACCGACGAGCAGTGGCACACCGGTCTCGACGTCTATCTGATGAACGTCATCCGGCCGGTGCGCATCGTGGCGCCGCAGATGGTCAAGCAGAAGGCCGGCGCCATCATCAACATCTCGACCGCCTGGGTGGTCGAGCCGAGCCCGATGTTCCCGACATCCGCCGTGTTCCGCGCCGGTCTTGCCGCCTACACCAAGATCTTCGCCAACACCTACGCCGCCGACAATGTACGCATGAACAATGTGCTGCCCGGCTGGATCGACAGCCTGCCGGCCACCGAGGAGCGCCGCGACAGCGTGCCGATGCAGCGCTACGGCACCTCGGAGGAAATTGCCGCGACCATCGCCTTCCTCGCTTCCGAAGGTGCGGGCTACATTACCGGCCAGAACATCCGCGTCGACGGCGGCATCATCGGCGCGATCTGACCGCGCCGGTCGCCTCGCGTGAGCCGGCGCGTCACTCCTTCACCGCGCCGGTCATCGACGAGACATAGTGCTCGACGAAGAACGAATAGAGCACCACCACCGGCAGCGAGCCGATCAGCGCTCCCGCCATCAGCGCCCCCCATTCGTAGACGTCGGAGCGCACCAACTCGGTCAGCACACCCACCGGCACGGTCTTGTTTTCCGAGGACTGGATGAATGTCAGCGCATAGATGAACTCGTTCCATGACAGGGTGAAGGCGAATATGCCGGCGGAGATCAGGCCGGGCACCGACAGCGGCAGCACGATCTTGGTGAGGATCTGCCACCGGCTCGCTCCGTCTATCAGCGCGCATTCTTCCAGTTCGAACGGGATGGAGCGGAAGTAACCCATCAACAGCCACGTGCAGAACGGCACCAGGAAGGTCGGATAGGTAAGGATGAGCGCGAAGGGCGTGTCGTAGAGCCCGAGGTTGAACACCATCACCGACAGCGGAATGAACAGGATCGAGGGCGGCACCAGATAGGCGAGGAAGATGCCGAGGCCGACCTGCCGCGCCCCGGAGAAGCGCAACCGCTCGATCGCATAGGCGGCGAACACCGACGCCAGCAGCGACAGGAACGTGGCGGCGGTCGAGATGATGATCGTGTTGAGCAGCCAGCCCGGATAGGAGGTCTCGAACAGGAGATAGCGGATGTGCTCCAATGTCGGATGCACCACCCAGAACGGATTGAACTGCGCATAGTCGGTCATCTCGAGATTGGGCTTAACCGCCGTGATCGTCATCCAGTAAAACGGAAACAACAGCACGAAGACGAACACCAGCAGCGGCAGATAGACCGTCACCACGCGGCGCGGCAGGCTCTGCAGGTAGCCCATGCCGCCTTCGTCGATATCCCCACGTTTCGCCTTCCTTGTCGCGGCCGTCTTGACCATGTCAGTCTCCGCCGCCTTGTTGCCATTTGCGGCGTTGCAGGCCGAAATAGCTGAACAGGATCGCCGCCAGCAGGAACGGGATCATGGCCACCGCGATGGCCGCGCCCTCTCCAAGCTGGCCGCCGGAAATGCCGCGCTGGAAAGACAATGTCGCCATCAGATGCGTGGCATTCACCGGTCCGCCCCGGGTCAGCACGTAGATCAGCTGGAAATCGGTGAAAGTGAACAGCACCGAGAAGGTCATGGTGATGGCGATGATCGGCGTCAGCAGCGGCAGAGTCACATAACGAAACAACTGCCAGCGACTGGCGCCGTCGAGCGTGGCCGCCTCGTAGAGCGACTGCGGAATGGTCTGCAGGCCGGCGAGCAGCGTGATGGCGACGAAAGGAATGCCGCGCCAGACGTTGGCGGCGATAACCGAAGCGCGCGCATTCTCCGGATCGCCGAGGAAATTGATGCGGTGGTCGATCAGGCCCATTTGCTGCAGCGCCCAGGACAGGATGGAGAACTGCGAATCGTAGATCCACCAGAAGGCGATGGCTGACAGTACGGTGGGCACCACCCAAGGCAGCAGGACTATCGCGCGGAAGAACGATTTGAACGGCAGGTTTTCATTGAGAATGAGCGCCAGCCACAGGCCGAGCACGAACTTCAGGATCGAGGCGCTGACCGTGTAGAGCAAGGTGTTGAAGACGGACAGCCAGAAGACGGCGTCACTCCACAGATACTGATAGTTCTCGGTGCCAATGAAGATGCCGGGGCGGCCGATACGGGCATCGGTGAAGCCGAGCCAGACGCCCAGCCCGAGCGGATAGGTCAGGAAGACCAGCAGCAGCGCCGCCGCCGGCAGCATGAAGCCGAAGCCCAGCGCGTTGCGGCTTTCGGAGATCCGCGAAAGCATCGACGGACGCGGCTGGGCGGCAACGGACGGCACGGCCATGGAGGGCTCCTCATCGGGGAATCAGGTCACGGCGTCAACGGCCGCCATGGGATTGTGCGACGGGCCGGGCAGCGCACTAGACGCTGCCCGGCGGTGCCGTGATCAAACGCGGTAGTAGCGGTTGGCGCGCTTCTCCGCCTCCTCCATCGCCTCCTGCGGCGTCGCCTGGCCGGTCACCGCCTTGGCAAACATGTCGACCAGGACATAGTCGGCCATGGTCGCCGCCGAGGCATAGCCGAGCGGCCCGGCATAGCCGTTGGGGCGCAGCGTCGCCGAGGCCTTGGCATAGGCGGCATTGTTCGGGTCGGCCGTCCACACCGGATTGTTGTCGAAGGCCTTCAGCGTCTGGCAGCAATAGCCCGCCGAGGAGGTGATCCAGTCGGTCATCTGCGGATCCTCGAACATGAACTGCAGATAGGCCTTGGCCGCATTGGGGTAGGGCGTGTAGTTGAAGATGACGGCGGTGGTCACCTGGAACAGTTCGACCGATTTCCCGACGGGACCGATCGGCAGGTTGGTGGTGCGGATGTCCTTGGCGATCTCAGCCAGCTTCGGATCGTTGTCCTTGTTGATCTTGGCCGTATTGTAGGCGGAAATGCCGTTGGCGATGACGCCGAGTTCGCCGGCCAGGAAGGCGCGGTTGTTGTTGACGTCGAGCCAGCTTTCGGTCCCGGGAATGAAGGTCTTGTAGAGTTCCTGCGCGTATCCGATCGCCTTTAGCGTCTCGGGGCTGTTGATCGCCACCTTGCCGCTCTCGTCGACCATCTGGCCGCCATGGCTCCACAGCAGCCAGTGCGCGTAATTGTTGCCGTCGCCGACGCCGTGGCCGTGCGTGAAGCCGGCCGGATGTCCCTTCGCCTGCAACGCCTTGCAAAGCTCGAGGAAGCCTGCCGTGTCCTTCGGAAATTCGGAGAAGCCGGCCTCCTTCACCCAGCTTTCGCGATAGACGATGGCATTGCCGATCGTGGCCAGCGGCAGGCCGACGAACTTGCCGTCCCGCGTCGCATATTGCTTCGGTCCGTCGTGCCATCCGCCATATTTCGAGCCCAGATACTCGCCGAGCTCGGTCACGTCGTGCAGCTTGTCGGGATATTGATGCGGGTCGTCGAACCAGACGAACATCAGGTCCGGGCCGGAACCGACATTGGCCGCGACCGCTGCCTTGGGGCGAATGTCCTCCCAGCTTTCCTTGTCGACACGAACCTCGACACCTGTCGCCTCGGTGAAGCGCTTGGTGTTGGCCAGCCATTGATCCTCATCGCCCTTGACGAAGGGCGACCAGCGCAGCAGCCGCAGCTTTGCGCCTTCCTCGGGCTTGTATTTCAAGCCCTCCTGGGCAAAAGCCGGCGAGCCGACGAACCGGCTTCCCAGAGCTCCCGCCGCGGCACCTGCGGTCGTGCGGATTACATCGCGTCTCGTGAATTTCATGGTCGTCTCCTCCGGTTTATCTTCCTTGCTATGCGGTCCTTACCATCCGTTACGCGTTTCAAATCGTGTTCCGGTCTTGCCGTCAAAGAGATGAATCAGGCCAGGCGCGGCAGAGAGCCGTATGGATTCGCCCGGTGTTAAGGCATGGCGTTCGCGGAAATTGGCGACGATCTCGTCGCCGCCGGCGGTGCGGCCGATGATCTGCACTTCCGACCCGGTCGGCTCGACCACCGCTACGGTGACTGGAATGCCATGGTCTGACGATAGCCGCAAATGCTCGGGCCGTATTCCCAGCACCACCGGATGACCGTTGCCAACGGCCGGCGCGCCGGCCAGCGGCACGGAAATTCCCCCGGCGCCGCGAAAGGACGGAGACCCGTCGGTGACGATCTCGCCCTTGATCAGGTTCATGGCGGGCGAGCCGATGAAACTGGCGACGAAGAGATTGTTTGGCCTGTCGTAGAGCTCCAGCGGCGGTCCGATCTGTTCGACGATGCCGTCATGCATGACGACGATCTTGTCGGCCATGGTCATGGCCTCGATCTGGTCGTGGGTGACATAGACTGTGGTCGTCTTGAGCCGCTGGTGCAGTTCCTTGATCTCGGCGCGCATCTGCACCCTGAGCTTGGCGTCGAGATTGGAGAGCGGTTCGTCGAACAGGAAAACCTGTGGATCGCGCACGATCGCCCGGCCCATGGCGACGCGCTGGCGCTGGCCGCCGGAAAGCTGGCGCGGATATCGCGTCAGCAATGGCACCAGCCCGAGGATTTCGGCGGCGCGCTGAATGCTGGTAGCGCAATCGGCCTTCGAAACACCTTTGAGCATGAGCGAGAACGCCATGTTCTCGGCGACCGTCATGTGCGGGTAGAGCGCGTAGTTCTGGAACACCATGGCAACGTCGCGCTCTTTCGGGGCAACGTTGTTGACGACCCGATCCCCGATCGCGATCTCGCCCCGAGAAATCTTTTCCAGGCCGGCGATCATCCTGAGAAGGGTCGATTTTCCGCAACCCGACGGGCCGACCAGCGTGACGAATTCGCCGTCGTCGATATCCACACTGACGCCATGCAGGACCTCGACGGTCCCGAACGATTTGTAAACATCGCCGATCGCGACAGACGCCATCGATCTCCTCCCGAATGCTTCTTGCGACGCCCCGAAGGAAACCGCTCCTCTCCCGCCTCGCGACCGTCTCCCATTCCCCCAACAGGTGGCGTGACGATCAGACGGTAGCGCTACCAAGCCTGCCTGTAAAGCGGCCATGCGGCCGGTGCTCTTGTCGTTCGGAACACCGGCGCAATGACCGGTTCGCCGGCAAACTACCCCCCATTCACAAAAGCCAGCACCAGCTTCTGCAGGTTTCCGCCGGGGCCGAATTCGACCCGGTCGAAGTCGCGGCTCGCCTGCCGCTGAGCCAGCGAGATCTGGGCGAGTTGCCTCGTCAGCTCGGTTCTGATCTTGCTGCAGGCGGGGTCATCAGTAACGGTCAGGCCGACGCTCACCGCCTCGATCTTGCGCACCATCTCGGCGATGGCTGCGCCATGCACTCTCTCGTGGGCGGCGAGCCCGGCGATGAACACCGTCCAGTTCTTCTGGACGGAAGCCGGCAACGGTTCGGCCGGCTTCGGCAAGGTGTAGGTGATGATCAGTTTCGGGCGCGCCGATTTGAGCACGCAGGCGTCGCCTTGCGGCCTGTAGTCCCTGGTCCAGGTCAGCTTGAAATTGGTGTGCGCAATGACCCGACCCTTGCCGAGCAAGGGGCCGGCTTCGCCGATCGCGGCATAGAGTTCCGGGCCGGTCCGCCCTGCGATGGCGTAGGTCTCGACCTTTTCGACCGGCTTCCAGTCGGCGCGTGCCGGCGACGCCAGCAGGGAGGCCGCGAACAGGAGAAAGAACATGGCTGGTTTCATGGAAACGTCAGAGACACTGGGCTGAGGCAAAGATCAACCCGGCGCAATGCACTCAGGTCCCACGGCAGGCCGCGTCATAGTCGGCCAGCACCTGATCGACAGCTTGGAGAAGGATAGCCTCGGGATTGCCCGCCGGCCCGAGTTCGGCCGGCAGCGCCGGCAGGAATTGCCGCATCAGCGTTTCGGGAATGGCAACGTCGTCCAGCGCCTTGCGCAGGCGCTCGACGGCCGCGACAGCGGTGGGGTTGCTCCAATAATAGCGGATGCGGTCGCTGTAGCTGTAATGCCGCTGCACATAGAGCTCTGCTTCATTGCCATGATAGTGGCTGTGCCAATGGCCGGGGGCTGCCAGCATCGCGCTTTCCATGGTCCGGGCGAGCGACCGGTCGCCATAGTCCCTGGCCATTTCGGAGGCGATCAGGTCGAGCCCGTAAAGCGCCTCGCGCAAGGCGAAGGTCAGGCCGGGGCCGACCTTGAGGATAGGAAAGCCGTTTGCGACCAGCGCGGTCAAAGCCGCACGGGTCTGGTAGTCGGTCGAATGCGCCTCGTAGACGAGCGACGGCTGCTCATCGAGCAAGCCGGTCAGGCCCTTGGATTTTTCGGGCGCGTAGGCGACGACATTCTGGCTGCCGAATTCCACGCCCGGCTGCACCACCACGGCCATGACGCGGCCGAACGCCTCGGTCAGGCTTTCGCGGGCAAAGATCTCCCGGTGAACCTCGATCGTGCGCCGCGCCGCCGCCGTCTCGGTCGGCTTCAACTCGCTGATCGCATGGTCGACGCCGCCGGGGGCGGGAACTTCGGTGCCGATGATGTAGACCGGCAAGGTGCTGCCTGCGGCGTGCGCGCCCGTTTCGGCCGCCTTTGCCAGCCGCGCCGCCCGGGTGGCGATGGTCTCGTCGTCGAGCGCCGCCGGCTCGCCGGCGCAGCCCATCGATGCGTCGAGATGGATCTTGGTGAAGCCGGCCGCGATATAGGCGCCGACCATGGCCTCGGCCTTGTCCATCGCCTGCGCCGCCGGCTCTGCGCGCCACGGGTTCGGTCCCAGATGGTCGCCGCCGAAGATGATGCGCGAGGCTTCCAGCCCCTCGCGGCAGGCGATCTCCAGCACGAAGGCGACGAACAGCGCCGGGGTCATTCCGGTATAGCCGCCGAACTGGTTGACCTGATTGCAGGTTGCCTCAATCAGCAGGTTTTTCTCCCTGTCGGCAACGGCGCGCCTGATCGCCGTCTGGATCACCAGCGGATGCGCGGAGCAGATCGAGGTGATGCCGTAGGGCGAGCCGTTTTTGCGCGCGCTGGCGAGGCCTGCAAGCGGGTTGGCGCTCATGTCCGTCTCGCTGTTCCCTTGATGAATTGGTCAAGCGCATCGAAGCCGGCGGTGCCTTCCATCGGGCCGCGCCGGGTGATGTTGCGGGCGCCGGCGGCATTGGCATAAAGCAGCGCCTTGCCGGGCTCCATCCCCTGGCGGCGGCAGGTCAGGTAAGTGGCGCCGAAACAATCGCCGGCGCCCGTGGGGTCGACTTCCTCGACCTGAAAACCGGCGCAGTCGATCCTGGCGCCGTCGGCGCCGAACCAGGAAGAGCCGTCAGCACCGCGCTTCAGCACGATCTCGCCGACGCCCCTGGCAAACAGCGCCGCCACCGCCCGGTGCTCGTCATCGACGCCCGCCGTAGCGAGCAATTCGTCGCCGGACGGCAGCAGCAGGTCGGCATCGTCGATGAGTGCGGAAAACAGTGCGCCGTCGGAGCCGTCGATCAGCTCCTTGCGCACATTCGGGTCGAATGAGGTCGAGCCGCCGCGGGCACGAACCGCCTGCACTGCGTAGCTGACGATCTCCTTCAGCCCTGCCACCGACAGCGTCGATCCCATGATATGCAGATGGCCGGCCCTGTCCGCCAGCAGGCGCGCAGCAGTGGTCAGGTGGATCTGCCCGGCGGCGGATTCGGCGATGTTGTAGACGAAGTCCCTGATACCATCGGGCCGATAGCGCACGAAGGCGCATCCCGTCGGGAAGCGGTCGCTGATATCGACGGCGGAGACGTCGACCCCGTCGCGCTTCAGCCTGTCCAGGTTGAGCGTGCCGAAATCGTCGCGGCCGACGCAGCCGATAATGCCGGCGCCGCCCCCCAGCCGCGCAACCTGATCGATGAAGATCGCCGGCGCACCGCTGGGGAATGGCCCGACGAGCGTTTGCGGCTCGAGGAAGCCGAAACCCAGTTCCGTCGCCATGATCTCGACCAGGATCTCGCCGGCGGCAATAGTTGGCCCCGCGGCCTCGGCGGCGATTTCGCTGCGGCGCGAAAGGCTCATGCTTGCGATTCCTCCTTGTCACAGACTGATTGCTTGCTCGCGCAGTTGTTCGGCACAAATGTTTATCGGGTAAATCGCACATAGGGCGAAGTCAATAAAACTTTACATGCGTATAGTTTACTCATTCTGCGCGTACACATTGCAGGATTCGGGTGGCTGGGATCGTGGCACCGTGCAAATCAAGCGTCGACCGCAGCGAAAGGACAGCCATGCTCACGCTTCATGATTATTTGCCGTCGCAAAACGGTTGGAAGGCGAGGGTCGTGCTCGGCCTGCTCAATATCCCCTATGAAAGCCGCCTGGTGTCGATTTTCGAGGGCGAGAGCCACACCGACGCTTTCCTGAAGCTCAACCCGGCCGGCGCCGTTCCTGTGCTCGAACTCGAGGATGGCCGTGCGATCGCCGAATCGAATGCGATCCTCATTTATCTCGCCGAAGGCACGCCCTTGCTGCCGGCGGATCGCTATGTCAGCGCGAAAATTATGCAATGGCTGTTCTTCGAACAGTACCATGTCGAGCCGGTCATCGGCTCCCTGCGCTTCTGGACGCTGGCCGGAAGGCTGGAGCGCAACCAGGCCATGGTTCCTGCCAAGCGCGAATCCGGCGCCCGCACGCTGGCAGCGCTGGAGCGCAGCCTCAACGACAAGCCCTTCCTTGTCGGCGACACGCTCACCATCGCCGACATTGCTGTCTATGCCTACGGCCACCGTGCCGAAGATTGCGGCTTTGCGCTGGCGGCTTATCCGGCGGTCCTCGCCTGGACGGACCGGGTGCGCGACGCCATCGGTCCCGGCTATCCCGTGCATCTCTACAGCATCAATCCGCACTCGGCTGCTTGACGGCAAAAGGCGCGCGCGTTCATCTTGCTTAGTCGAAAAGAAGACCCAGATTCTGCTTTGTCGGCGGTTTTTACTCGCAATCCGTTGGCTGGATGGCCGGGTCTCGGCGTCATCTCGACGACCGGCCGGCACTTAGAATGGAGGTGACCATGACACGCGACGACATCATTTCGGTGTTGGGGCCGGTAGACGAGGCAGTCATAGCCGACATCGCGCTGACCGGCGCCACCCTTGAAGAACTGCGCGAGGCGTTCGCCTGGCTCGGTGCCGACGAGGCGCTGGTCAACGAGGGCCGCCCCTTGCCGGGAACGAAGGTGGCGCGGCTGATCGAAATTCTCGATATGCCGGACGACGAGGACGGCCGGCAAGCGGCGGCGCAGTAGGCTGTAGGCGTAGGGTATCGATCCGCGCCACCTTATTCCCTATTCCACACTGCCTGTTCCCTTCCTTACGCCCTCGACAGCAGCCGGCGCATGATCAGCGAGGCGTGGCCGCCAACGCCGTGCGCGGCCGTGTGGCGCTCGACCACTTCGAAACCGTGCTTGCGATAGAAGGCGATCGCCCGGTCGTTGCCCTCGATCACTTCCAGCGCAATGCTGGGGATGCCGGCATGCGCGACAAGCACCGCGTGCAGCAGGTCGGTGGCGAGCCCGCTGCCGAACTCTGTCTTGTCGATGTGCAGCCGGTCGAGCAGGACATCGCCACGATCGTCCATCGCCGCCATCGCGTAGCCGGCGATCGAACCGTCCGGCCGTTCGGCCACGAACGACATCTTGTTGTCGTCCCCAAGTTCCTCTGCCAGCCGCTCGGGCGCATGCTTGTCGTCCGAGAGCCGCGCGGTATTTTCAGGTCCCAGGATCGACGAATAGGTGCGCCGCCAAGACTCTCCCAGCAGCCGCGATACCGACGCTACATCGTTCTCTGTCATCGCCCTGATCTGAACCATGGCCGATCCCTTACCGCCTTACCCGCGACTTCAGCCAACGATCGAAGGCCACGGCCAGGATCAGGATCAGGCCGATGACGATGCTTTGTGTGTAGGACGAGACATTGTTGAACTGCAGCCCGTTTTGCAGCACGCCGATCAGCGCTGCGCCCACCACCGTGCCGCCGACCGAGCCGATGCCGCCGAATAGCGAGGTACCGCCGATGACCACGGCGGAAATCACCGTAAGTTCGTAGCCGATGCCGGCTACGGCTTCGGAGGAGTTGAGCCGTGCTGACAAAACGAAGGCCGCCATCCCGGCGAAGAAGCCGACGATGACATAGACCGAGATCAGAATGCGGTCGACGCGCAGGCCCGAAAGGCGCGCGGCCTCGGCATTGCCGCCGACGGCATAGACGGCGCGGCCGTAGCGCGTATAGCGCAGCACGATGTGGCACAGGATGGCCGCCACCGCGAAGATGATCGCCGGCACCGGCACCGGTCCGATGAGCCCGGTGCCGAACCAGCGCATCGAGGCGTCGAAACCGGAGATCGGTCCACCATTGGAGATGGTCAGCGTCAGGCCGCGAAACACTGTGAGACCACCCAGCGTGACGACGAAGGGCGGCACTTTCAGCCTGGTGATGGCAAAGCCCTGGACGCCGCCGGCCAGCGCCCCGACGATGACGGCGGCAAGCAAGGCGGCGAACCAGCCATATCCTTGCGTGCCCGTGGTCGACAGCGACAGCGTGTTGGCGGTGCCGCCCTTGGCCACCACCGCCGCCACCATGCCGCAGAAGGCGAGCAGTGAGCCGACCGACAGGTCGATGCCGGCAGTGAGGATGACGAAAGTCATGCCGAGCGCGATCAGCCCGGTGATCGAGATCTGCCTCAAAATGTTGAACAGGTTGATTGGATCGATGAAGCTCGGCTTCAGCACGGTGAAGATGACGATCAACACCGCCAGGAACATCAGCGGCCCAAAACTCATCAGAAGCCGCGCGATGTTGATGCCGCTGCGCTGGGTCTGTTCGGTGGTGCTGGTCATTACATTGCGTCCTGCTTGCGGTCGAGCGCCATCAGTTCCATCAGTTTTTCCTCGGTCGCTTCGATGCCCGGCATTTCGCCGGTGATACGGCCGCGCCGCATGGTGACGATGCGATCCGACACCGCCAGCACTTCCGGCAGTTCCGACGAGATCATCATGATGGCGATGCCGCGCGCAGCCAACTGGACCAGGATCTGGTGCACTTCGGCCTTGGCGCCGACATCGACGCCGCGCGTCGGCTCGTCGACGATCAGTACTTTCGGGTCGCGCGCCAGCCAGCGGGCCAGGATGACTTTTTGCTGGTTGCCGCCGGACAGGCCCTCGATCGCCTGCTCGGGCGAGGCCATGCGGATCGACAGTGCCTTGCGATAGCCGGCCAGCGCCTCGCGCTCGCGCCGTTCGGCCATGAAGCCGGCCCCATTGCTGTAGCGGCCGAGCGAGGCGATCGAGAAATTGTTGAGAATGCCCAGTGCTGCAAAGATCGCCTGGTGCTTGCGGTCTTCCGGCACCAGCCCGATGCCGAGTTTGATGGCGTCTGCGGGGGAGGCCGGGGCGATCGGCTTACCGTCGAGCGCAATCGTGCCGGCGGCGATGCGGTCGGCGCCGAAAATGGCGCGGGCAAGCTCGGTGCGGCCGGAACCGACGAGGCCGGCAACGCCGAGGATTTCGCCGGCCTTCAGATCGAGGTTGACGCCTTCGAGTACGATGGCATGCGGCGCCAACGGGTCGCGTACCGTCCGCAGCCCGCGCACCGAGAGCCTGACCTCGCCGGCGACATCGCGCTGCGTCGGCCGCGCGTAGAGCTCGGAGGCGGCGCGGCCGACCATCTTCTCGATGATCTTCGGAATCTGGATCGGCTGGCCGTCACGGTCGAGATGACCGGCCAGCCTGCCATCCCGCAGCACGGTCATGCGGTCGCAAATGGCGGACGCTTCCTCCAGCCGGTGGGTGACGAACATGATGGCGACACCGTCCTTGCGCAGCCTGTCCATGATCGACATCAGTTTCTGCACCTCGGTCTCGGTCAGCGCCGAGGTCGGCTCGTCCATGATGATCAGGCGGCTTTCCAGCGACAGAGCGCGGGCGATTTCGACCAGCTGCTGTTCGGCTACCGACAGCGAGGACACCGGCGTCGCCGGATCGATGTCGAGACCGACGCGGGCGATGATCGCGCGCGAGGCGTCCTCCATCCTGCGCCAGCTGACCAGCCCGAGCGGCCCGAGCGGCGCGCGGCCGATGAAAATGTTTTCCGCAACCGTCAGCGTCGGGATCAGGCTCAGTTCCTGATAGATGGTGACGATGCCATGCCGCTTCGCATCCTGCGGACTGGACGGCGCGTAGTCGGCGCCGTCGAAGACGATGCGGCCGCTTGACGGCGGCATCACGCCGGACAGGATTTTCAACAGCGTCGACTTGCCGGCGCCGTTCTCGCCGAGCAGGCCAAGGATCTCACTGGGCCGCACCTCGAGCGAAACGTCGATGAGCGCGGTGACGCCGGAAAAATGCTTGGTCACGCCTTCGACGGAAAGGAGCGGGGGCGATGATGCGGTGGGTTCAACGGCGGACAAGCATTGCTCCCGGATTGCGATAGGCAGCGGGACAGCGCCCCCCTCTGTCCTGCCGGACATCTCCCCCACACGGGGGGAGATCAGCAGTTTTGCCGGCAGCACTATTTCTATAACGTTGGCGATTGGCGAAAGCAGACGTGACGGCCGATCTCCCCCCAAGTGGGGGAGATGTCCGGCAGGACAGAGGGGGGCGCGACAGAGCGCGACCTCCACCCGTCATGGGCCCTACTCTCACTTCGTCTCGTTCAACCTCTCCGCCTTGTCGAGATTGTCCTTGCCGATGACGATCGGCGTCAACAGCACCAGCTTCTCCTTCGGCTCGGTCTTGTCCCTGGCGAAGGCGACCGCGATCTGCACCGCCTTGCGCGACTGTTCGCCGGGGAACTGTTCGACAGTGCCGGCGAGCTTGCCGTCGCGCACGGCGACCAGCGCTTCCGGCAGCGCGTCGAAGCCGTAGATCTTGACGTCGGTGAAGTTGCGCGCGGCACAGGCTTCGAGCGCGCCGAGCGCCATGTCGTCATTGGCGCAGATGATGGCGTCCGGCTTGCCGTTGGCGGCAAGCCCGGCCTCGGTCACCGACAGCGCTTCGGCGCGGGCGAAATTAGCGGTCTGCTCGAAGATGATCTGGTACTTGTCCTTGAGCGGATCGAGCACATTGTGGACGCCTTTGTTGCGGTCGATCGCGGGCCCGGCACCCGGCTGGCCCTGCAAATGGAACAGCTTGGCGCCGTTGGGGAACGCCGCCACCATGGCCTGCGCCTCGGCCTCGCCGCCCTTGACATTGTCGGCGCCGACATGGGCCAGAATGCCCTCGACGCCGTCAACGCGGCGGTCGATAGTGACCACGGGAACCCCGGCCTTGACCGCTTCCTCGATCGCCGGCGCCAGCGCGTTGACGTCAAGCGGCGAAATCACGATGGCGTTGACCTTCTGCACAAGTGCGGCCTCGATGTCGGCGGTCTGCTTCGGCGCCGAGTTCTGGCCGTCGCTCTCGGTCAGATTGACGCCTTGCGCCTGCGCCTCCGCCTTGATCTCGTTCAGCATGTGCACAAAGAACGGAAAGCCGAGATTGGGCACCGAGCCCAATATGGTCAATTTGTCGGCGGCAAAGGCCATGGGCGCGGCCAGCGCCATGGCGCCGGTCGCCACGGTCGACAACAGGAATTCGCGTCTGTTCATCAGATATCCTCCACATGAACGCAGGAGCCCGAAACCGGGAGCGGCTCGGGACGGTCCTTGCGTCAATTCAAAAATGGAGTGTCCTGTGAACGCCCCGAGGGGACGCGAGGCGCTCCAGCCGGTCCGCCGCAACGTTCTCCTCCGCACGGCGCCGACCCGAGGATGCTAGCCAAGGAAAATCGATTACGCAAGGTGAGGCGAGGGGCTGAAACTGCTAATCTCCCCCCTTGTGGGGGAGATGTCCGGCAGGACAGAGGGGGGCGCTGTCCCGCCGACATTGGCCAATTTCACTTACATCTTTGAGCTAACCTCTACGCAGAATACTTGATGCGGGCGATCCTTCGCGCCCCCCCCTCTGCCTTGCCAGGCATCTCCCCACGAGGGGGGAGATTGGCAGCTTAGACGCCTCTACCGATCGATCGTCGTCATCACCCGCTCATTGTAGCGCGGCCCTGAGACCTTGCCCGGCGCAAGGGCTGCATCGAGCGCAGCTATCTCGGCCGCTCGAGCGTGATCGCGGCCGCAGCAACATTTTCCTCCAGATACTTGCGCCGCTTTGTCCCCGGGATCGGCACGATGTCAATGCCGAAACCGTCGCCCTTGCCGAGCACCCAGGCCAGCGCGATCTGTGCGGGCTTTGCCCCTTTGGCCGCGGCCACCTCCTGCACCGCAGCCGCAGCCGCGACATTAGCGTCGTAGTTGGCGCCCTGGTAGCGGGGGTCGCCGCGGCGGAAATCGCCTTCCGGATAATCCTCGGCGCGCTTGACGTCGCCGGCGAGGAAACCGCGGCCGAGCGGCGCGAACGGCACCAGGCCGATGCCGAGCTTTTTGAGCAGCGGGATGATCTCCGGCTCCAGATTGCGCTCCCAAAGCGAATACTCGCTCTGCAGCGCCGAGACAGGGTGCACGGCATGCGCACGGCCGATATTCGCCGCGCCCGCTTCCGACAGGCCGAAGAAGCGCACCTTGCCATCGGCAACCAGCCGGCCGACCGTGCCGGCGACGTCTTCCATCGGCACCGCCGGATCGACGCGATGCTGGTAGTAAAGGTCGATATGGTCGGTGCCGAGCCGCTTCAGCGAGCCCTCCAGCGCCTCGCGGATATGGTCGGGCCGGCTGTCACGCTCCGTGCCGACCTGTCTGCCGTTTTCGATGCGGAAGCCGAATTTGGTGGCAAGGGTCACCTCATCGCGCCGGCCCTTCAGCGCCCGCCCGAGCAGTTCTTCATTGGCATAGGCGCCGTAGACTTCCGCCGTGTCGAGGAAGGTACAGCCGAGTTCGATGGCTCGGTGCAGGGTGGCGATCGATTCCGCCTCGTCGGCAGGGCCGTAGGACTGGCTCATGCCCATGCAGCCGAGGCCGATCACCGAGACCTGCAGCCCCTGGCTGCCGAGTTTGCGGGTGCTGAGGGTCATTGCCGTTCTCCTTGGGGCTGAGGAAAACTATAGCGGCCGCTCCTCCAGTTTCCATAGCTGTTCGGCGGAAGAACAGCGCTTCCCTTGACAAAACCCAGCCGCAAGCGCCTTTGCCGGCGGCCATTGGGGGCCATGGGATACCAATGAAGAAGATCTACGAGAAGCCGACGCTGAACCGGCGTCAGCAGCTCTCGCGCGTCACCGCGCTCATAATTCCTTCGGACCACTAACCGAATATTGTCGTCGCCATTGCAAAGTCCGCTGCCGAGGCGCAGCGGTTTTTTGCTGCCGTCGGATCGTAGCGCTGCCAGAAGCAGGCGGTCAAAATTGACAGAGCGGCCGATCTCCAGCATCCTTATGCCGCCGCCATGCCGGGCGGCTTGTGTATGAGTGAGCCATGGCCAGTTCCGTCACCAGCCAGAATTCCAAGCGCGCCGCGGTGCGCAAGGCGCTCGACCGCCACAAGGTCTACGTCACCGCGCAAAGCTTTTCCGGCGGCGTCTACTCGGCCCGCGTGCTGGTCGACGGCGAGGCCTACTGGGTCGACGAGTTCCGGCTGAGCCAGCTCCAGCAAGGGCTGTCCCCGGCCGAGCTAGACCTGACGCCGGCCACCGACGATTGAGTGTGAACGCCGTTCCTTCGCACCGCGCTGGGAAATTTGAAATGTTGGCGGGACAGCACTGTGCAGGAACACGGCGCAGGGAAGCTTCGTCCGCCGCCGCTCCCGCCTGACCCATGCCAACCCCGCCAACACTCAAGGCCTATCGCGCCAAGCGCGAATTTACGAAGACGCCGGAACCGGCGGGCGGGCTCATTTCAGGCGACGGCAACCGCTTCGTCGTCCACAAGCATCACGCCACCGCCGACCATTACGATTTGCGCCTGCAGGTCGGCGGCGTGCTGAAAAGCTGGGCGGTGCCGCGCGGCCCCTCGCTCAACCCTGCCGACAAAAGGCTGGCGGTCGAGACCGAGGACCATCCGCTCGAATATATTGACTTCGAGGGCGTCATTCCCGAAGGCGAATATGGCGGCGGGCCGATGATCGTCTGGGACACCGGCACCTGGGCGCCGATGGACGATGTCGACAAGAGCCTGCGCACCGGCGCCTTCAAGTTCCGGCTGGCCGGCGACAAGTTGAATGGCGGCTGGATGCTGACCCGTCTGAAGCCCAAGCCCGGCGAAGACAGCGAGAAGAAAAACTGGCTGCTGTTCAAGGAGCGCGACCTCGCCTCCGACACCAGCCTCGACATTCTGGAAGCGCGGCCGGAAAGCGTGAAGACCGGCAAGCGCATCGAGGAGCTGGTGGCGCCGCCGAAAAAGCCGGCGCGGCTGCCGCCAAAACCCGGCGCGCTGAAACCCGGTGCACTGCCCGGCGCGATCAGGGGCGATCCGCCGTCGCGCATCGAGCCGCAGCTCGCCACGCAGGTGCCGAAGCCACCGGGTGGGCCAGTGGAAGACACAGGTGAACTCTGGTTGCACGAAATAAAATTCGACGGCTACCGTACCATGGCGCATATCGCCGATGGCGAGGTCAGGCTGATCACCCGCGGCGGCATCGACTGGACGAGGCGTTACGGCGACCTGCCGCAGGCATTCGCCCGGCTGCCCCTCAGCCAGGCGATCATCGACGGCGAGATCATGGTGCTGGACGAGAAGGGCATCTCGCGTTTCGCGCTGCTGCAGGATGCGCTGTCGGCGGGTGCGGGCAGCAAGCTCCATTTCTATGCCTTCGACCTGCTGCATCTCGACGGCTGGGACCTCCGCAAGGCGCCGCTCGCAAACCGCAAGGCCCTGCTCGCCGAACTGCTAGCCGGGCAGGGCGCCAACTCCGCCATCCAGCTGAGCGACCATGTCGAAGGCGACGGACAGGGGCTTTACGATCAGGCCTCGATTCTTGGGCTGGAAGGCGTCGTCTCCAAGCGCGCCAACGCCATCTACCAGAGCGGCCGCACCAAGAGCTGGACCAAGGTCAAGGCGCTGGAGACCGGCGATTTCATCATCGCCGGCTATACCGTCTCCGACGCCGCCGAAGGACTGGCCGCACTCGGCATGGCGGAATTCGCGGATGGCGAACTGCACTATCGCGGCAAGGTTGGCACCGGCTTCGATGCCGCGACGGCGGGCGACTTGCTGGCCCGGCTGCAGCCGCTGCGCGACGGCGCGACAGCCCCCGAGGGTGTGCCGCGCGAGATCATGGGCGAGATGAAATGGGTGCGGCCGATGCTGTCGGCCCGCATCCACTACGCCAACCGCACGGCCGACAATTCGCTGCGCCACGGTGTGTTTCGCGGCCTCAGGGATGTCGGCCTGTCGACGCCGGTGTCGCCGAAGCGCAAGCGGCTGATCGCCGAAGCCGATCTCGCCACCATATGGGTGACCAATCCGGAGCGGCGGCTGTTCGGCAAGACCGGGCCGACCAAACTCGACATCGCCGTCTATTACGCGCTGGTCGGCGATTTCATGCTGCCGCACATTATGGGCCGCCCGGTGTCGCTGGTGCGCTGCCCGACGGGCCTGCCGAAGGACTGTTTCTTCCAGCGCCACGCCTTCACCGGCATGCCGCCCTCTGTGGTCACTTTTGACGCCACCAACTCCGAAGGTGAAACCAAATCCTATCTGTCGGTCGAGGGAGCAAAAGGCTATCTGGCGCTGGCGCAGTTCGGCGTCGTCGAGTTCCACACCTGGGGCACGCATCGCTTGAGCCTCGACAAGCCCGACCAGATCGTTTTCGATCTCGATCCGGGTGAGGGCATCGCCTGGCGCGAGGTGGTCGAGGCCGCCGTCCACATCAAGGGCGAATTGGAACGGCTCGGCCTGGTGCCGTTCGCCAAGACATCCGGCGGCGGCGGCATCCACATAACCGTGCCGGTGACGCAAAAGCAGAACTGGAAGAAGCTGCACCAGGCTACCAGCGCCATCTCCACGCATCTGGCGGCCACGGCGCCCGACACTTTCACCACCACAATGGGCAAGGAAAACCGGAAGCGCCGCATCTTCATCGACTACCACCGCAACGCGCGCGGCCACACCTCCGCGGCGCCTTATTCGCTGCGCGCCCGCACCAACCTGCCGGCGTCGACGCCGGTGAGCTGGAGCGACCTTGAGACGATCGATGCGCCGCAGGATCTGAACTATTCCTCGCTGCCGGGGTTGTTGGCGACCTCGGGCGACCCCTGGGCGGACATGGAGCATTTCGCGAGGGATTTGCCGTTGTTTTCGGGGAAGTAGATCGGGAGGTGTTGGCGATCCGGCACACCCCCTCTGTCCTGCCGGACATCTCCCCCGCAAGGGGGGGAGATCGGATGTCGCCTCTGCTTTCGCCAATCGCAAACCTTGCAAGAGGAGCGATAAGGTTGAAGCTGCCAATCTCCCCACTTGCGGGGGAGATGTCCGGCAGGACAGAGGGGGGTGCTGTCCCTCCGGCATGACTTACTTCCCCAAGTCCATCGACCATGCGGACAATTTGAATTATCCTCCGTCGGTGCCCTCCAGCTCACCTGGAAGATTTCGTCAGGAATTTGCCGGTATGTTTGGGGCCGGTGTAGGATTTGCGCAGTGCCAATCGTCCTCGGAACGAAGCGCTGCAGTAAGCATGATCCCGAAACGTGGGAACCGGTTTTCGGTTAAGATCATGCTCAGTCTGAAATGTCAGTGCATGGCCGCGTAGGAGAGTATCATGGCGCCCAGGGCAAGTTGGAAAGGTTACCTCAAGCTCAGCCTCGTCAGCTGTCCGGTCCGGCTCTATCCGGCAACGACGACCAGCGAGCGCATATCGTTCAACCAATTGCACAAGAAGACCCACAACCGCATCAACATGAAGCCGGTCGACCCTGAACTCGGCCTCGTCGAGCGCGCGGACCTGGTCAAGGGTTACGAATACGAGGACAAGCAGTACATCATCATCGATGAGGCCGACCTCGAAGCAGTGCGCATCGAATCCAATCACACGATGAACATCGAGGCCTTCGTCGACGAAGACGAGGTCGACGTCATTTATCAGGATGCGCCGTACTACATGGCGCCGGATGGCGCCATGGCGGAGGAAACCTTCGCCGTGCTGCGCGAGGCAATGCGCAAATCCGGCAAGCTGGCCATTGCCCGCCTTGTCCTGTCCAGCCGCGAGCGCGTGGTGACGATCGGCGCGCGCGAGAACGGCATGTTCGTGTGTACGTTGAGGAACCCGAACGAAGTGCGCGGCACGGCTGAATATTTCGGCAACATCCCGGCTGGCAAGCCGGATCCCGAAATGCTGCAATTGGCCGAAGCGCTGATCAAGCAGAAGGAAACCACCTTCGATCCGAAGAACTATGAGGACCGCTACGAGATCGCGCTGATGACGATGATCCGCGAGAAACTGAAGGGCCATAAGCCGATCATTGCGGCGGCGCCCGAGCGTGGCAATGTCATCAACCTCATGGACGCGTTGAAGGCGAGCCTGTCGCAATCAGCCAAGCCGCCGGCCAAGTCGAAGAGCAAGGCCGACGACGCTGAAAAACCTGCCGCCAAGGCTAAGGCGGGTGCGGCCAAGGAAAACCCGTTGAAGGCCAATCTGCTCAAGGCCGTCGGCAAGAGCAAGGGGTGACGGCGCCGACCGGTATAATCCCGGGCGCCGTCTTCGGCGCCATCGGCGCGCTGGCGGCATTTCCGCTGCGGCTCGCGGCCCGTGAGGTGGAGCGTCAGCACGGCCAGTTGCGGCGCGGCGTCACCAGGCGCACCAGCCATGTTGTGTTCGGCCGAACGCTGATCGCCAAGGCCGGCACGGCGAAGGGCGGCGATGCCGAGATTGAACGCCGTGTTGCCGCCGAGCGTGCCGCCGGCCGAACGCTCCTTAGCGAAAATGGCTTCCTGCGCCTGCTTGGTCTGATGAAGGCGCCGGAGGCGTCTTCGCTGTCCAGGCAGTCTCTCGTCGACCAGTCCAGACTGTCCGGTGCCGACCTCGACCTGCTCAGCCTGTTCGACGCCTTCGAGCACGATTGTGAACCCTACTCGTTCCGCGATCTGATCCTTGCCCGCAAATATGCCGGGCTGGTTGCCGGCGGTGCATCCTGGGGCGCGATCGCGCGCTCCGTGCATCGCTCCGGTCCGGTCGCTTCGCTCACCGCCAAATCGCTCAATGTCGGCTCGCAGCATGGCCGGCCCGATCAGATCTATCTCGAGGATGGCCAGAGCGAACTCGACGGCCAGCTGCTGTTCGATCTCGGTAGCGCAAGCGCAGCCGGCGACGACACGCTGGAAGAATTGTTCGCCGAGGCTGAAAGCGCGGAAGAGGAGGGCCGGCACGACGATGCCGCGGCGCTCTACCAACGCTGCCTCAGCATCGATCCGAGCGACGCCATCGCCGCGTTCAACCGCGCCAATTGCTTGCGTGGCGCCGGTCGCGTGGCCGACGCGGCGCATGACTATGCAAGAGCGATCAAGCTCGATCCGGCGTTCGTCGAGGCCTGGTTCAACCTCGCCGGGCTGATGAGCGACGAAGGCAAGATCGCCTCGGCGCGCCGGCATCTGGTCAAGGCAATCGCGCTCGACAAGAGCTACGCCGATCCGGTGTTCAACCTTGCCCGGCTGGAGTTCGACGCCGGCAATCTGACCGAAGCCCGCCGCCACTGGGTGCGCTATCTCGAACACGATGCTGACAGCGAATGGGCGCGCACTGCGCAAAAGGGGATACAGTTCGTCGATCTGCAGCTGGCGCGGACGGCGGGGTGAGGCTGCCGTGGATAATCTTGTTCAGATTTCGAGTATGGGATTAACCGCGTGCTTCATCGTTTTGGCGGTGCGGGAGGCCCGCGAGCTGCTCTTCTACTGGAGCAATGGCTGGAATTTTTTCGAAGACAGCAAAATCAATTGGGCCACATATTACAACCGCAGAACTTGGCCATTTCCCCAGCGCCCCGAGGACCGTATGTCGAACAAGCAGCGCGTTTGCTTCGGCCGGCCATTCTTCATCGTGCTCGTGGGGTTTCTTGCAGCCATTTTCACCCATGTTACCCTGCATCCGGAGCAGTGGCGTAAGGAAGTTCACGGTTCCAAAACCACCTACCACTATATCGGGGTCCCGCAGCCTGATGCCCACTAGCTTCCTCTTCGACGGCTTTGACACAGCCCCGGTCACCATCGTGCTGGCCCACGGCGCCGGCGCATCGATGGATTCGCCTTCGATGACCGCCACCGCCAAGGCGCTCGCCACCGCCGGCTTCCAGGTCGCGCGCTTTGAATTCCACTATATGGCGGCCCGCCGCTATGGCCAGCGCAAGCCGCCGCCGCGCGCCGAGACGGTCAACCCGGAATACATAAAGGCCATCGCCGATCTGAGAGCCATGGGCGTCACCGGGCCGCTCATCATCGGCGGCAAGTCGATGGGCGGGCGCGTCGCCTCGATGGTTGCCGACGAGATGTTCGCCAAGGGCGAGATTTCGGGCCTCGTCTGCCTCGGCTATCCCTTTCATCCGCCGGCCAAGCCAGAGCAGCTCAGGACAAAACATCTCGCCGACCTCAAGACGCCGACGCTGATCTTCCAGGGCACCCGCGACGAGTTCGGCACGAAAGAAGAGGTCGCGACCTACGGCCTTTCCAAAGCCATCGAGGTGATCTGGCTGGAGGATGGCGACCACGACCTCAAGCCGCGCAAGAGCGTGTCGGGTTTTTCGACCGCCGATCATTTGAAGACGCTGGCCGGGACGGTGAAGGCGTGGACAGGGCGGATCGTTTCCTGATCGCCAAATGCAAATCGCCACCTTCAATATCAACAACATCAACAGCCGGCTGCAAAACCTGCTGGCGTGGCTGGCGGCAGCCAAGCCCGATGTCGTCTGCCTGCAGGAGCTGAAGGCCCGCGACACGCAGTTTCCGCGCACGGCGCTTGCGGCGGCCGGCTACGGCGCGGTGTGGAAGGGCGAACCGACCTGGAATGGCGTCGCCATACTCGCGCGCGGGTCCAAGCCGGTGCTGACCCGTGACGTCCTGCCCGGCGATACCGCCGACAAGCAGAGCCGCTACATCGAGGCGGCCGTGAACGGCATCGTCATCGCTTGTCTCTACGCGCCCAACGGCAACCCGCAGCCGGGGCCGAAATTCCAGTACAAGCTGGCGTGGCACGCGCGGCTGGAGGCGCATGCCGCAGAACTGTTCGACACCGGCCTGCCGGTGGCGCTGGTCGGCGACTACAACATCGTGCCCGAGCCGCGCGACATCTACGCCACCCGCTCCTATGACGACAACGCGCTGGTGCAGCCGGAAAGCCGGGCGTCGTTCCAGCGTCTGCTCGAGCAGGGCTGGACCGATGCGCTCCGCAAGAAGCATCCGAAGGAAACGCTCTACACATTCTGGGATTATCGCCGCAACCGCTGGCCGCGCGATGCCGGGCTGCGGCTCGACCACATCTTGCTGTCGAAGAAACTGGCGCGCCGCCTCACCGCTGCCGGCATCGACCGCGATGTCAGAGGTGAGGACGGCGCCAGCGACCACGCGCCGGTATGGGTCGAATTGAAGTGAATTTGGCTGCGTGATCGCGCCCACTTTCGTGGGCGCAGTTTTGCGCTATTTGTTTCGCTGCGGCGGCCGCATGATGAGCAAGGTGCGGCACCGGAGGGGGAGTCCGATGGACAGGTTGGCCGAAAGGCTGTTTGCGCTTCCGCTGCTGGCGGCCGCTTTGGCTTGTCTGGTGCGGGCGTATCTGCTGCTCGGCGACAGAGATTTCAGCTGGAGCGGGATCGATCACATGCTGCACGGCCCAGCCACGCTGCGACCGGTGGTGTTCCTGACCGTCGGCGGGCTTTGCCTGCTTGGCGCCCTGTTGTTCTGGGCCGGACTGCTGCCGGGTCGGCGAAGCCAGCCTGCTGGAACGCCGCTTTTTGGCCGCGACGCCGAGATCGACCCAAAGGGCCGCCCCGGTCTGCGGCGCGCCTTCCTCATGTTGCCGGTGCTCGCCGTGTTGGCGCTGCTGGCCGACCACTTCCCTTGGGCGCGTGACGCCGGCCCGGGCGCTGAGGTGGCCGCCCCGAACGAACCCAAAGCCGAGCCGAAGGACCAGGGCATCGACGGTGTCCCGCCGGACCTGGCGACGCCACCGGCCCCGCCGAGTTCGCCGCAGGTCACCATGCCGCCCGAGCCAACTCCGCCGGTGCAGGCAGCCAAACCGCCCGAGCCGGCGCAGCCTACGCCTCCGGCTGCTCCCCCTCAGCCGCCACAAGTCGCACTCGCTCCGGCGACACCGCCACCGGAGACTGCTCCACCGCCGGCTCCGGCCACGCCACCGCAAACCGTCGCGCCGTTGCCGCCGCCTCCGCCGGCGCTGCCGACCGAGCCCGACGGCCACCGCGACGCCGTCGTCTGGCTCGCCGTCTCGGCCGATGGCCGCGACGTCATGAGCGCCAGCACCGACCATATGATCAAGCTCTGGGACATCGCCGGCAAGCGGCTGATCCGCAACCTTGGTGAACACAAGGACATGGCGCGCACGGCGCTGTTCATGCCCGACGGCGCAACCGCGCTGACCGCCGGCGACGATGGCGAGATCGTGCTGCGAAAGCTTGCCGACGGCGCGGTGCTGCATGTCTTCTCGTCGGGCGCGAATGGCGGCGTGCGTAAGCTGGCGATCAGCCCGGACGGCAAGCGCGCCGTCAGTGGCCACGACACCGGCAACGTCATCGTCTGGGATCTCGTCAACAAATCGGTGCTGCATGTGATGACCGGACATGACTGGCCGATCAGCACGGTCGCAATCTCGCCCGACGGCACGCGCGCGCTGAGCGGCTCCATCGACGGCACGCTGAAATTCTGGGACGTCGAAAGCGGCAAGCAATTGCGAAGCTGGCACGGCCACGAGCAGGGCACCTACGGCGCCGTCTTCACCGCCGACGGCCATCATGTCGTCACCGGCAGCGGCGACTACACGATCAAGCTCTGGGACCTCGACACGTTTAGGGAATTGCGCCGCTTCGAGGGCCACGAAGGCACCGTCTATACGCTGGCGCTGTCGGCCGACGGCAAGCGCCTGGCCTCCGGCTCGCTCGACGGCACGGCGCGGCTGTGGGATCTCGGCACTGGAGACCAGATCGCCATGTTCGACAGCCGCACCGGCCCGATCTACGCCGTTGCCTTCGCCACCGACGGCACACTGGTCACCGGCGGCGACGATCGGACCATCAGGGATTGGCCGGCGGCTGGCGGCGATGGCGAAATCCTGTTCGCCGGCGCACCGCAGTAGCGGCATCAAATGCTTTGGATATTCCAGAACAGCCTGGCTTGCGCTATGGATTACTGGTGGCTGCAAATGGATTGGGGACGGTGAGCAACAACGACTGGGCGCCCAAAGTGGATACACCTGTCTACAGCCCGCCCACGTCGCGTCGCCGAGGGGTCCTTACCGTCGTTCTGGTGTTGCTGGCGGCTTTTGTGCTGCTCGGTCCTGGCCGAAATTACTATGTGCAGTGGTCAGCGGCACAAAAGGGTGCAGCGGCTCTCCAGGCAAAGGATTATGCCGAGGTATTCCGTCAAATGAAGATCATGGCGGACGCTGGCAATGTTGACGCAAAAGGCCAGCTTGGTGCGCTGTACTGGCGCGGGGAGCGCGTGGCTCAGAACGACAGCCAGGCGGTGTATTGGTGGAAGAAATCCGCCGATGGCGGCAATGCGGAAGCCATAGCAGCACTGGGTCAGGCCTACCTTATGGGCAGGGGCGTTGAAAAGGACAGTCGGCTTGCCGAGAGTTTCTCACGAAAGGCCGCCGATAAAGACAACATGAATGGGCAGTACCAGCTCGGCGTGTTGTACTGGCAGGGCCAAGGGGTCGCGCAAAGTTATGAGCAGGCGCTCTATTGGTGGCGCAAGGCGGCCGATCAGGGGAGCGGGGAGGCTGAATATTCTCTCGGCCAAGTCTATTTAAATGGCCAAGGGGTCGAAAGAAACGATCAACTGGCGTTGAAGTTTTCCAGGCAGTCAGCCGACAAGGGCAATGCGAACGCTCAGTACGCCCTCGGCGTCCTGTATGCGCAGGGTCGGGGTGTTGCGCAAAGCTTCGAGCAGGCTGCCTCATGGTGGCGCAAGGCGGCTGACCAAGGAAGCCTGGAGGCCGCTTTCTGTCTCGGACGCGCCTACTATCTTCACCAAGGCGTCAAGAAGGATGATCAGGCCGCCATAGTGTGGGTGAAAAAGGCAGCCGATCTGGGTGAGCCGAATGCCCAGGCTTTGCTGGGCACTTTGTACTCGCGGGGCCACGGCGTTGAGCAGGATGACCGCCTTGCGTTCGGGTGGTGGATGAAGGCCGCAACCACCGGTCTGACAGAAGCGCAATACGCGGTGGCGGCCGCTTATGGCCAGGGAAAAGGTACCCCTAGGGACGACGGCCAGGCGTTTGCGTGGATGAGCAAAGCCGCCAATCAGGGCTTTGTGTTCGCCCAGTCGAATCTGGGCGGATATTATTCGATGGGCCAAGGCGTCGAGAAGAGCGCCGGGCAGGCGGTCTATTGGTGGCGCAAGGCCGCGGAAGCGGGGAACGCCGAAGCCGGTGCCAATCTGGCCCGGGCGTATTCGCTGGGCGAAGGCGTGGGACGGGACGATGCGTTGGCCGCGACTTGGGCGCAAAAGGCGTCCGACGGGCGAAACGCCGACGCTCAATATATGCTTGGTGTCCTCTACAGCCAGGGCCGCGGCGTTGCGCAAGACAATGATCTGGCCTTCCGATGGTGGATGAAGGCTGCTGTCCAAGGCCATGTGGTAGCGCAGTATAATGTCGGGGTCGTGTATCGGGACGGGCAGGGCGTCGGGAAGGATGAAAGGCAGGCATTCGAGTGGCTGAGCAAGGCTGCCGACAAGGACAATGACCTTGCGCAGTTCGCTCTCGGTGGACTGTATTGGGATGGTCTAGGAGTAACGAAGGACCCCGTTCAGGCGGCAAGGCTCTGGCGCAAAGCCGCCGACCAAAGCAATGCATTCGCGCAGAAAGCGCTCGGCACAGCCTATTCCGAGGGTGTTGGCGTTGCGCAAAGCAGTGCGGATGCGGCGGGCTGGTGGCTCAAGGCGGCGCGGCAGGGAAATGTCGATGCCCAGCTAGCCTTAGCGTATGCCTCGGCCAACGGCGTGGGCATTGCCAGAGACGACAAGGCTGCCGAGTCCTGGTGGCTGGAAGCCGCAAAGGCCGGCAGCGTCGATGCCGAGTTCAGTCTGGGCTCGCTCTACTACCGCGGCGTCGATGGGAAACCAAACTACAAGGAAGCCGCCAAATGGTTCTTCAAGGCGGCAGGCCACGGCAGTTCCGGCGCCAAGACCTATCTCGACCTGATGAAGGAAAACGGCCAGCTCGACAGCAAGATGCTGTGAGCCGAGTGCATAAGCGTCGCCGTCACGCCTTCCGTTTGAGGCGTGACACTCGTATCGCACGATGCGAAGACTCATTTGCCGCTGCATCTCGAGAATCCCATGCCCCTCCACATCGTCGAAGCCTCGATCGCCGACCTGCGCCGGGCGCTGGAGGCCGGCACCGTCACCAGCGTCGAGCTGGTCGGTGCGTATCTCAGGCGCATCGCGCACTACGACCGCCATGGCATCGCGCTCAATGCCGTGCCGGTGCTTAACCCGGCAATGTTCGAGGAGGCGGCGGCCTCCGACCTGCGCCGCCGCAAAGGCGCTTCCCTCGGGCCGCTCGACGGCATCCCCTACACCGCCAAGGACAGCTATAAGGTGAAGGGCCTGACGGTGGCCGCCGGCTCGCCCGCCTTCGAGCATCTCGTCGCCAACGAGGACGCTTTCACCATTGCCAGGCTGAGGGCCGGTGGTGCTGTGCTGATCGGGCTGACCAACATGCCGCCTATGGCCAATGGCGGCATGCAGCGTGGCGTCTATGGCCGCGCCGAGAGCCCCTACAATGCCGACTATTTGACCGCCGCCTTCGCTTCCGGCTCGTCCAACGGCTCGGGCACGGCCACCGCCGCCAGCTTCGCCGCCTTCGGGCTGGGCGAGGAGACATGGTCTTCCGGCCGCGCGCCGGCGTCCAACAATGCACTTGTCGCCTACACGCCGTCGCGCGGCGTCATTTCGGTCAGGGGCAACTGGCCGCTGGTGCCGACCATGGATGTGGTGGTGCCGCACACGCGCGGCATTGCCGACATGCTGGAGTTGCTGGATGTGATCGTCGCCGACGATGCGGAGACGCGCGGCGATTTCTGGCGTGTGCAGCCCTGGGTGTCGATCGCGAAAAGCGCTGCTCTCAGGCCGCCAAGCTACACTGCGCTCCAACTGCAAGGCTCATTACAAGGCAAACGCCTCGGCGTGCCGAAAATGTATATTTGCCGCGACGGCGGCGCGCCCAAACCCATCGAGACCCGCGCCTCGGTGCTCGACCTCTGGCGGCAGGCGGCGCGTGATCTGGAAAAGCTCGGCGCGGAGGTGGTCGAGGTCGATTTCCCCGTCGTCTCGAACTATGAGCGCGACCGTCCGGGCACAAAAACCATGGTCGAACGCGGGCTGGTGCCGGAAGCATTCGCAGAGCGCGAAATCTGGGATCTCTGCATCTGGGGCTGGGACGATTTCCTGCGCGCAAATGCCGATCCGGCGATCCCCGATCTGGCTGCGGTCGACGGCCCAAAGATTTTCCCGCAGCCGCCGGGCGCGCTGCCGGACCGCTATGGCGACGACGGTTTCGATCTGGCCGACTACGTCACGAGCGTCAAGCAGGGCGTGATGCCATTGCTGGATATCCCAACGCTGGCGGAAGGTCTGAAGGGATTGGAGGCGACGCGGCGCATCGACTTCGAGGACTGGCTGGACGAGCACAGGCTCGACGCCGTCGTGCTGCCGGCGGTCGCCGATGTCGGGCCGGCCAGCGCCGACGTCAACCAGACCTCTGCAGAAATCGCCTGGCGCAACGGCACCTGGGTCGCCAATGGCAATCTGGTGTGGCGTCATCTCGGCATTCCGACCGTCACCGTGCCTATGGGAACGATGGCCGATATCGGCATGCCGGTCGGGCTGACCTTTGCGGGCAAGGCCTATGATGATGCGGAGTTGCTGCGGCTCGCCGGCGATTACGAGCGCGCCACCCAACGCCGCACCAGCCCGCCGCGCACGCCGGAATTGCCGGACGATGCGTTTGCGGGGCGGCCTGGTGGATTGCGGGCCAGCGATGCGCCGGCGCCGAGGCTTACGCTTGTTGCCGAGACGACGCGGCGAGGAGACCAGGCCGAGATCGCCGTGACGGTTGAACTCGATGCGGAGACCGCTGGCGTCAAGGTTCACGTCAATGGCGAACCGGTCGCTCTGCGGCGCAGCGGCACAAGCTTTCACGGTCGCATCCTGGTGCCCGCCGGCGAGCACGAAAGAATGCACAGTGTGTGGCGAGGCGCTTACGGCTCGATCGTTACGGCCGTCATCCGGCTGGAGGATGGACGCACGGCTGGTGCTTACGTGGTCGCGGGTGGAATCGGGTGAGGTACATGTAATCTCCCCAAGGGGGAGATCAGCAGCTTCGCCGTCTTGACCCTCCCATCGCCCGCGTTATCTTCGCGCCATGCCAAACCTCGCTCCCCTCATCGTCATCGACCTCCAGACCAACATGTTCGACGGCCGCGTCGAGCCGCCGATCCACGATGCGCCTGGCATAGCCGAGCGTACCTGCTCGCTGATCGACTGGGCGCGGCGCGAGGGGCGCAAGGTTGCTTTCGTCAGGCATGACGGGCCGGCCGGCGATCCGCTGGCGCCCGGCGAGCCGGGTTGGCCGGTATGGCCGGAACTCGGCCAGGCCAAGGACGAGCCGACATTCTCCAAGACCGTCCGCAACGCCTTCTCGAATGCCGAGCTTGGCGCCTGGGTGGCCGGGCAAGGGGTCGGCGAAGTCGTGCTTGCCGGAGCGCAAACCGATTTCTGCATCGCCGGCACCGTTGAGGGCGCCCTGGCCGAAGGCTTCGGCGTCACTGTCGTTTCCGATGCGCACTCGACGCTGGACACTGAAGGCGAAACCGCGACCGAGATCATCGCCCGGTACAATGCGGACTTCACCGATGCCGGCGTCACGCTGGTGACGACGAAGGCGCTGACCGGCGACTGAAGCGCCGGCGCTTCGAAGAGTGGGAGACCGCCGTGCCAACCCTGAAATTGCCGGCCGAAGGCGGATGCCGCTGCGGACGTGTGCGGCTCAAGATTTCCGCAAAACCGCTTTTGACCATGGCTTGCCATTGCATCGGCTGCCAGCGCATGTCGGCCAGCGCCTATTCGCTGAGCGCCGCCATTCCCTCGGACGGGTTCGAGATCATGCAAGGCGAGCCGGTGATCGGCGGACTGCACGGCGCCTCGCGTCATTACTTCTGCCCACATTGCATGAGCTGGATGTTCACGCGCCCCGAAGGGCTCGACTGGTTCGTCAATCTGCGTCCGACCATGCTCGACGAGCCTGGCTGGTTCACGCCGTTCATCGAGACATGGACCAGCGAGAAACTCCCCTGGGCGACGACGCCCGCGGTGCACAGTTACGAGGCGCTGCCGGCCTTTGAGGCGTATGAGGGGCTGGTGGCGGAGTTCGGTGAAACTGCGAATCTCCCCCCTTGAGGGGGAGATGGCCGGCAGGCCAGAGGGGGTCGCATCGCGTGAAGCGCCAACCTCCATCTGCCGCAGGAGGCCGAGCCTAGTCGAACCGACCCCCTCTGTCGCCTTCGGCGACATCTCCCCCTCGAGGGGGGAGATAAGCCCCGCTAAAAATTTGGATCGAATCGATTGCGCAAACGTTTCGATCACCCTAAGCTCCCTTGAAATCCGCCATCAGAGCGGATGGGAAACGCATACTAGGGAGGAGCGCTTGCAGGCGCTGATATGTCTTGCCGACAATGGCTGAAGTGGCGCGGCGCGCCGGCGTGTCGGTGTCGACCGTCTCGCATGTCGTCAACAACACGCGCTTCGTTTCGCTGGAAAAGGCGAGGCTGATCAACGACGCCATTGCCGCCATGGGCTACCAGCCCAACGAGCTGGCGCGCTCGCTGAAGGCCTCGACCACCAACAGCGTCGGCCTGGCGATCTCGGCGATCTCCAACCCTTATTTCACCGACATCATCTGCGCGGTCGAGGCCGAATGCGCACGGCTTGGGCTGATGGTGTTTCTGTCGGATACCCAGGAGGATCCCGACCGCGAACTGCAGGTGGTGCGCGCTTTCCATCAGCGCCGCGTCGACGGCGTCATCCTGGCCCCGTCGGGCTCGCCGCAGCGCGCCATCGATTACCTCGCCGACAAGAAGATGCCATGCGTTCTGATCGACCGTTTCGCCGACCAGCGCTTCGATCAGATCGGCGTCGAGAACGAAACGTCGATGCGCGCGCTGATCGACCATGTCGCCTCCTTCGGCCACAAGCGCATCGGCTATATCGCCGGACAGCCGGGCCTGACGACGACGCGCGAGCGCATCGAGGCGTTCCAGGCTTCGCTCGCCGCCAATGGACTTGAAAGCGTGCCGCACTATCTCTCGGCCGAGAATGTCGACACGGCGGCGGCGACCGCATCCACCCACGCCATCCTGTCGCTGCCGTCGCCACCAACCGCACTGGTCACCGGCAACAACATGACGACGATCGGAGCCGTCCGCGCCATCCGCGAAAAAGGCCTCACCATTCCGGGCGATCTGTCGCTGGCCGGCTTCGACGATTTCGAATGGGCCGATTGTTTCGAACCGCGCCTGACGCTGGTCGCGCAGCCCTGCACCGAGATAGGCAGGCAGGCCGCGGCCCTGCTCAGCGCCCGCATCGCGGCGACCGGTTCCGCGCCGCGTTCGGTGCGGCTGCAGGCGACGCTGCGGGCGCGCGCCTCCTGCGGGAGGCCGACCCACACGAGGCTAACATGACCGCGCCGCTGCTGGTGATGACCGGCGCCGTCAAACGCTTCGGCGGCGTGCAGGCGCTGCGCGGCGTCGACTTCGACCTCAAGGCGGGCGAAATCCACGCGCTGCTCGGCGAAAACGGCGCCGGCAAGTCGACGCTGATGAACCTTTTGTCGGGCGTCTACACGCCGGACGAAGGCACGATCGAGATCGACGGCAAACCGGTGCGCTTCAACAACCCGCGCGAGGCGCAAGCGGCAGGCATCGCCACCATTTTCCAGGAGCTCGACCTGGTGCCGTCGCTCGATGTCGCCGCCAACCTGTTCCTCGGCCGCGAATTGATGCGTCCGGGCGGCTTCCTCGACGTGCCGGCAATGCGCCGCGAGGCCAAGAAGCGGCTGGAAGCCATCGAGATCGCAATCGATCCGGCCGCCATGGTGGCGGACCTGTCGATCGGCCAGCGCCAGGTGGTCGCGATCGTCAAGGCGCTGTCCTACGCCTCGCGCGTGCTGATCATGGACGAGCCGACGGCCGCACTTACCGTGGGCGAAGTCGAGCGGCTGTTCGACATCATGAGAAAACTCGCAGCCACCGGCGTCGGCATCGTCTACATCTCGCACCGGCTGGAGGAAGTGCCAGGGATTGCCGACCGGGTGACGGTGATGCGCGACGGCCGCGTCGCCGGCATCACCGAGCCGCACGCGCCGCAGGCGGAGCTGGTCAGGCTGCTGGTCGGACGTCCCCTGGACGAGCTCTATCCGCAACGCGCCAAGGCCGCGGGCAAGCCGCTGCTCAGCCTGAGGAACGCCAGCTTCAAACTCGCCCGCGACAGCGCCGGCTGGCAGGCGCCGCAAGGCGTTTCGCTCGATGTCCATGAAGGCGAGATCGTCGGTCTTGCCGGCATCATGGGGGCAGGGCGCACCGAACTGCTCTCCGCGCTCTACGGCACCGGCCTGTCGGGCCGCTGGGAGGGCGAGGTCGCCATATCGGGCAAGCCGGTAAAACTGGATTCGATCAGCGCTGCCCGCCACGCCGGCATCGCCTTCGTCACCGACGACCGCAGGGGGTCGGGCCTGATGCTGCGCATGGCCGTCGGCCTCAACCTGGTGATGTCGGTCATATCCAGGATCTCGCCGAACTGGCTGGTCTCGCCGCGCCGCCAGGCCGAGGCGGTGAAGGAATCCTTCGGTCAGTTCGATATCCGGCCGAAGAACCCCGATATCGCCGTCGGCGCGCTGTCTGGCGGCAACCAGCAGAAGGTGGTGCTGGCCAAGGAGATCCTCGGCAATCCGCGCCTGTTGCTGCTCGACGAGCCGACACGCGGCGTCGATGTCGGCGCCAAGGGCGAGATCTACCAGCGGCTCAGGGCACTCGCGGCGCAAGGGCTGGGCATTCTGGTGGCGTCCAGCGAGATGCCGGAGCTGATCGGTCTGTGCGACCGCATCGTGGTGCTGCGCCAGGGGCGCAATGTGGCGGAATTTTTGGGCGGCGTCGACGAGCACACTGTGCTGGCCGCGGCTAACGGCAGGGAGGCCTGATGTCTCAGGACAACAATCCAGTGGCAGCGAGCCCAGTGACGGCGGCGCCTCAAAAGCATCGCGACCCGCTGGCGCTGATCGTGCGCTTCCAGAGCCTGATCGGCCTCGTGCTGGTGGCGATCGGCGGCATCATCTTCTCGCCGCGCCGCCACGGCGAGATCCTGTTCCTCAACCCCGACAACATCGCCAACATCGTGCGCGCGGTGTCGGAGACCGGCATCATCGCCATCGGCATGACCTTCGTCATCATCACCGCCGGCATCGACCTCTCCGTCGGCGCGGTGCTTGGCCTGTCCAGCGTCGTCACCGCATCGATGATGATCTCCGGCGGCTTCGGCCTGATCCCCACCATCCTCGCCGTGCTCGCTTTGGGCATCGTCTTCGGCGCCATACAGGGCACCATCTCGACGCGTTTCAGGCTGGAACCGTTCATCGTCACGCTGGCCGGCCTGCAGGCCGCGCGCGGGCTGGCGCTGGTCGTCTCCGGCAACCAGTACATCAACATTTCCTATGGCGAAGGGCCGGGCCTGGCGCCGCCGGTGTTCGCCGTGCTGGGCGAGCGGCTGTTCAACAACACCGTGCCCGTGGCGACGCTTGTGTTCGTCATCTTTGCCGCGATCGCCACCATCGTGCTCAACACCACGCGCTTCGGCCGCTATGTCTTTGCCGTCGGCGGCAATGAGCGCGCCGCGCGCATATCCGGCGTGCCGGTGTCGATGGTGAAAATCTCGGTCTATGCCATCACCGGCTTTGCCGCCGCCCTTGCCGGCATTGTGCATGCCGGCCAGTTCAATTTCGGCAGCGCCAATGACGGCATGGGCTATGAGCTGACGGCCATCGCCGCCGTGGTCATCGGCGGCACCAGCCTGTTTGGCGGCGCCGGCTCGATGGTCGGCACCGTTGCCGGCACCATCATGCTGGGCGCGCTCGCCAACATCCTGCAGCTCAACAACATCACGCCCGCCATGCAGCTGCTCGCGACCGCCGCGATCATCGTTTTGGCGGCAGTGCTTCAATCCCTCGTTCGCCGCCGCGAGGGGTTGGGTCGTTAGTGCATGTCGCGCAAAAGGTTTTGCGATGACGACATGCACAAACAAACAAGGAGGAGACGGCAACACGTGAACGTCAAACCAAGGTCTGGCCCCCCGGCCAGACGAGGAGGAGAGTGAGTTATGAAAACGACACTAAGAGGATCGACCCTCAAGGCCGTGCTGCTGGCCGGCGCTGGCCTGTGCATTGCAGGCTCCGCTTACGCCGCCGAGCCGCTGGTGAAAGCCTGCGCCAAGGACGGCCAGTTCGTCATCGGCTTTTCGCAGGCCAACAATGCCGAGCCCTACCGCCAGCACGTCAATGACGAGCTGGAGGCGGCCGCCAAGGAAGTGCCTGGTTTCACGCTGCAGATCGCCGACGGCGCCGGCAACGTCAACACGCAGACCTCGCAGGTCGACAATTTCATCACCCAGAAGGTCGACATCCTGCTGATCTCGCCCTTCGAGGCGGCGCCGCTGACTCCGGCGGTGAAGCGCGCCATGGATGCCGGCATCCCGGTCATCGAGCTTGACCGCAAGACGGTGGGCGACCCCGGCAAGGACTACACCGCCTTCATCGGCGGCGACAATTTCAAGATCGCCGAGGAAGCCGGCAAATACACCGCCAAGACGCTGCTGCCCGATGGCGGCGAGGCGGCGGTGCTGCAAGGCCTGCCGAGCTCGACGCCGGCCGTCGAGCGCCTCAACGGCTTCAAGGAAGGCGTGAAAGGCAACCCGAAGGTCCAGATCGTCGCCGAGCAGGCCGCCGACTGGGTGCCGGACAAAGCGCAGGTCGCCTTCGCCGCCATGCTGCAGGCGCACCCCGACATCAAGGTGCTCTACGCCTCCAACGACATGATGGCCGCCGGCGCGCTGCTCGCCGCCAAGGGCGCGGGCAAGGACGTCAAGATCATCGGCACCGACGGCCTGCCGGGCCCGGCAGGCGGCATCGAGGCGGTGGCCAAGGGCGACTGGGTTGCAACCTTCACCTACCCGACGGGCGCCAAGGAAGCGATCGAGATGTCGAAAAAGATCCTGCTCGATTGCGCGACCGAGGTGGACAAGACGGTGACGGTGGAGACCACCGCGATCACGGCCGAGAATGCCAAGCAGCTGATGGGGAAGTGAGGGGCGGGCAGAGCGCGTCTATTGAGGTGATGCGCAAGGCCCCGAGGGGCCTTGTTGCATTGCGGCAACGTATGGGAACGGCCGCTTCGCGCCTCATCTCGGTCATCGAAGTCATCCCGGCCGCCCGCCAAAAGCGGTCACAGTTGGTGTCAACGCCATGGGGAGTTTGCGCCGTGAGCATTTCTCTCCATAATGATCCCAGCATCGGCTTTTTCCTGCCCTGCCCACCGATCAAGTGTTTTGTGAACAGCATCGCACTTTGCTAATATTGCCGTCACTGTGCTCGGCGAGGAAATCCCAGCATGTCGGAGAAGAGTCCGGTCGCGTTGCCGGCGGCGTCGGTGGCAACAGGTTTTCTGGGCGGCAACGGCAACAATGCGTCGGAAGCCCGGCATGAGCGCCGGATCCTGACCGCGCTCTGCTACGACCTGGTCGGATCGACCGACCTTCTTGGCATCCTGGACATCGAAGAGTTCGAGGAACTGATATCAGCCTTCCAGCGGGCGGCGAGACAGGCGGTCGCGTCGTGCTCGGGTGCCGTAGAGGTCGAGGTCGGCGATGGCGGCGTTGCTTTGTTTCCTGCCGAAATAGACGCCAAGGATGCGGCATCGCTGGCGATCCGGGCCGGGCTCGAAATCATCGACGCCTGCAGGCGCGTCGGTTCGAACCAAGGCCGCGCCGATTTGCATGTCCGGGTCGGAATCGCGACATCGATGACCCTGATCCAGAAGGGTGACGCCGAGACCGGTCGTGACAATGTCACCGGCCCTGCCTTCGCGATGGCCACGCGGCTCCAGGCCATCGCGCAGCCGGATACGGTGTTAGTCTCGGAGGCGACACGCAACCTGGCGCGACGGTCGCATGTGTTCAGCTTTAGGGGCAGCCATACGATCAAGGGTTTTGCCGAGCCGGAGCTGGTCTGGCGCGCGCTGAGTCACAAGCGCGAGGTCGACCGCTTCTTCGCCTTCGGGCGGCTGAGCAGTCTGCTCGTCGATCGCGAGGCCGAACTTGCCACGATCGCCGAAGCATGGGACAGCGCCGTTGCAGGAAACGGCGGCGTGGTGGTGATCGAGGGCGAGGCCGGGATCGGCAAGTCGCGCATTCTTCACGAAGTGCGCCGGCGCACGCGTCACCAGCGCGCGAAACTGCTGCTCTTCCAGTGCACGCCCGGCGGCTTGCGCTCGGCGCTGCATCCGCTGCTACAGAACGTACGCGGCGATTTCGCCGGCAACGAAGGACAGCTGAGCGCTGCCGCTGTGGCAGAAGTATTCCGCGATCATGACGTCCGCGATCCTGAAATCATAGACGTCTTCTCGTTCCTGCTCGGCGCTGCGGGAGCCGATCCGATGCTTAAGGAAATCGACGCCGAGGCGATGCGCGCGAAAGCCAATTGGGCGGTTCGCCACTCGCTCGAAGCCCTGTGCGCCAGCGGACCGATCGTCCTGGTGGTCGAGGACATCCATTGGATCGACCTGACGTCTAGACAATTGTTGGCTGAGCTTGCACAGTCGGCCCGTCACTTCCGGGCGCTTGTCATCGCGACCACGCGCCCTGAATCCGGGAGCTGGCTGGCAGCATCGAATCCAAGGCATATCTCGCTAAAGCCGCTCAACCGCGAGCAAACGCGGCTGGCGATCGCGGCCATGTGGCCGCAAGGCAAGCCTTCAACTTCCCCGGAATTGCTCGACGTGGTGGAACGCGTGACCGGAGGCGTCCCGCTGTTCATCGAAGAAATCTGCCAGTGGATGGCCGAGAACGCGGCCTCGGCAACGGATCGGCTGGCGCAGACCGCGACGCGCAGTCATGCCTCGGTGTTTGAAAGCGTGATCGAGGCCAGGCTCGAAACGCTAGGGCCGGCACGCGAAGTCGCGCGCGCCGCGGCCGTCGCGGGCAATCGTTTCAATCAGGAATTGTTGCGCGCGTTGTTGCCGGAGCTCGACGACGAAATCATCGCAAACGCGCTGGATTCACTGAGCGAGGCCGGGTTCCTGATCCGCGTGCGGCCTTTTGGCGTTCCGGTCTATGGCGTGCGCCATGCGCTTATCCAGGAGACGATCTACAACGCAACGCTGCGCAAGAAACGGCAGGCCTTGCATCGCCACCTGTTTGCCGCGGTGAGCCGCAACCGAAACCTGGCCGGGTGGCTGAGCACCGCCGAGGTCGCCGAGCACGCCGAGCGCGCAGGCCTTATGGAGGACGCGATCGCTCAGTTCGTGATCGCAGGCACGGAAAGCTCGTCGCGCTCGGCAATGGCGGAAGCGAGGCAGATACTCGAGCATGCATTGGCGCTCTGCGAGCACGTTGCGGCAGCCGACAGGCGAGACGCGCTGCGGCTATCGGCCATGATCGTGCTCGGTCCCATCCTGACCGCTGTCGAAGGTCCGAACTCGGGGCCCGCCCGCAAATTGTACGAGGACGGCGTGGTGATAGCCCGGCGGCGGCCGGTGGCCGAGCGGGCCAAGTGGTTCCCGATCTACTGGGGCTGGTGGTTCACGGATACCGTCATGGACGGCGAGCGCGCGGAAGTGGTGCTCAGCGATCTCAGGGATGTCGAGGATGCCGAAGTGCAACTCCAGGCCAGGCATTGCGTGTGGGCAATCGACTTCAATCTTGGCCGCCACGACCGCTGCATCGCGGCAGTCGACGCAGGACTTTCGCTCTATGAGCACGGCCAGGGCAAAGCCAATGCTGCGTTGTTCGGCGGGCATGACGCGAGGGTCTGCGGGCTCGCCCACCGCGCCTTGTCGCTTTGGTTTGTCGGAAAGCCGGCAAGCGCGATCCATTCGATGTCGGAAGCTAGGAGCTGGGCGCAGCAAACCGGACATGCCGGCAGCATCGCACATGCCTATCTCAACGAGGCGATGCTGCATTGCTATCGCCGAAATTTTTCGAGGTTACGAAGCGTGATAGCGGATCTGCGCCACTTGACGGAGCGCCATTATATGCCCGCTCTCGCCGCCGCAGCGCAAATCTTCGAAGGCTGGTGCGACGGCAACGCCGGCCAGGTCGAGAGCGGCAGGGAGAAAATGCGGCAAGGCCTTGGCCTCCATGGCGAGTTCCAGACGCCTGAGGACGAACCGGTCTATTGCGGCATGCTGGCAGAGCTTTTGACACGAACTGCCGAGGTCGATGAGGCGCTCGCGTTGCTGGGCTCGGCTGTGGCGCAGGCCGAGGCCGGCGGCAGCCGCTTCTGGCTGGCAGAGCTCTACAGGCGAAGGGCGGAGCTACTTCTTCTCCAGGGCGATGCGGAGGCGGACGTAATCGCTGCCCTCGAAAAGAGCATCGCCATAGCCGCGGAGCAAAGTGCCGTGCCTTTCCTCGTCAGTACATACGAGACCCTTCAATCATCAGGCCTGTCGCCTGAACTGTCGTCGCGCTATCGCGATCGGGTCGAACGTGCGAAATCCGCTCTCGAGCCGGGCGCCGCGCTGATCGTCAATCCCGAATCGGCCGTTCGGCACTAGCGGGCCCTGCAAGAGCATCCGCGATGCTGGAGCGATATCAACGCCTTGGTCCGCCGCCCGACGAGGCGCTGGCGAGGCTGATGAAGATGCGCGAAGGCCTGGGCATCACGCGGATCGCCGACATCACCGGGCTCGACCAGCTCGGCATCCCGGTCGTGCAGGTGACAAGACCTTTCTCGCTCTCCAACGCGGTCGCGCAAGGCAAGGGCGCCACCCTGGTGCAAGCCGGGATATCGGCCATGCTGGAATCGGCCGAGAGCTTCTTTGCAGAGCAGGTGGCGAATTTCGAACCAGTCGTCGGCTGCGCCGATCAATTGGGCATCCCGCCAGATCGTTTCGAAAGGTATCTCCAAGGGGGCACCGCGCCGGGATGGCGCGGCAGGGAGACCGCGTGGGTAGCCGCAGACAATCTTCTTACCGGCAGCCGCGACCTGGTCCCGTTCGAGCTCGTGCACACCGCCTATGTGTTGCCGTCGCTGCCCCATGACGGCATTTTCGCGGCATCGACGAGCGGTTTGGCAGCAGGCTTCGCGGAGCCGGATGCCATCGTTCATGGCATGCTTGAATGCATCGAACGCGACGCGATCGCCACGGCATACCGGACCCACGGGTTTTTCCACCGTCAACGCATCGATCCCGAGACGATCGATGATCCGTCGCTCCGCGATCTCCTGGAAACTTTGGCGGCCAAGAACGTGCTGGTTGGCCTTTGGCAAGCTTTGTCGCCGTTGGGCATACCGGTGGTGTGGTGCCATCTGCTGGAAGACGAACCGACAGAAACGGTCCTTTTGGATCATCCGGCTGATGGCTCGGCTGCCGGTTTCAGTCCCGCCGGCGCGGCGGTGCACGCCATCTACGAAGCGGCCCAGGCCCGTCTGGCGGCGATCTCGGGCGCGCGCGATGACCTGACGCGCGCGTCCTATCCGAAATACCCCGATCGGCAGGTGATTGCAGCGCATCGCCGGCTCCTCCGCGACGGCCCGCGCAGCGTGGATTTCGGCGCGTTCGCCGAGCAGAAGTTCAACACGGCGTCGGACGGGCTGTCGGTCCTCTTGGCAATTCTCGAAGAGAGAGGGTTCGATGCGGTTCACCTAATCCGGGTGGGAACGAAACCGTTCGACGCCCTGTCGGTTGTCAGGATTGTCATCCCTGCCTTGCAGCCGCTCTTGCAGGGGTAGGAATTATGCGCCCGAAACTCGTCTTCACTGGCCCTACCGTGTCCCATTCCGACGCGTTGAAGGTCGTCGATGCGGTATGCCTTCCCCCGGCCGTGCAAGGCTCGATCGTTTCGGCCGTGCAGCATTTCGACCCGAGTGCGATCCTTCTCATAGATGGCGGTTTTCAGACCGAGCCGGCGGTTCGGCACAAGGAAATCCTGTGGGCCCTCAGCCGCGGCATTCATGTCGTCGGCGCGGCCAGCATGGGTGCCCTTCGAGCAGCCGAGCTGTTCCCCCATATGCAAGGCGTCGGGCTTATCTACCGATGGTATCGCCGCTGCGCCTTTGCACCCGACGACGCAGTAGCGGTATTGCATGGACCGGCCGAGGTGAATTTCGCTCAATTGACGCATGCGCTGATTGACCTGCGCCGGACCCTTCGTGCTGCTTGCCGGCGCGGCGTGATTTCACCCGAACAGCAGGCGAGGCTCGAGGGTGCGGCACAGGCCGTCAATTTTCGCGATCGCACCCTGGCACGGATGGTCCGGGATGCGCACGACGGCAAGGACGACGTCGAGAAATTGTGCAGGGAGCTCGGCGCCGCTTTCGTCCAGCAAAAAAAGCAAGATGCCCTGCGGGCACTCGAACTTTTGCGAGAGCAAGCATTTGAAAAAGCATACCCCGTGCCGGAATTACAGCTAACCACGGCCTTCTCCAAGGATATGGATGATGCGGGGCTGGCGCTATAGGCCCTGACCTCTTGGCGGCCGACGATTTACGTAACGTAAGCACCGTGATAGCGTGGCATCGTCAGAGGGGGCCAAGCAATTGGACGCGGTCGATCGTGCCGTTGCGCAAGGTGTGCTGGGTACGCGGTTCCTGGTCTACCCGCAGGTCCCTCACCTTTCGGGTTACGGAACACCCGAAACAGTATGGATTTCTACTCCACCCGATCTGATCCGCTCCGGCCCGGAAGATCACCGCATCTACGTTCGCGATCCGCTCCTCGACAAGGAGCCTTACGACTACCCTTATCTGCCACCGTTTGTCGGCGAAACCTTTCCACCTGCACAGGCTGGCTTTGACGGCCATTTCGATCAGCTTTCCTTGACCTCGCGGCAGTTCCTTTCTGCGCACGCTTTCGCCTCGGTCAGCCGCGTGCTGGACATCTGGGAAAGCTACCTCGGCAAACCGATTGTCTGGTATTTCGCCGAGACGTTCGAGCGGCTCGAAATCATCCCCTTCGTCGACTGGGAGAATGCGCAATCGGGCTATGGCTATCTGGAACTCGGCCGAGAGCGCGGCATCGACGGAGGCAACTATCCCTATGCGCTCAACTTCGATGTGATCGCACATGAGGTCGGCCACGCAATCTTGTTTTCGCTGTTCGGGACACCAACTGGCGGCCTGACTCAAGGCGATTTCGGACCGTTCCACGAAGCCAGCTCGGATCTGGTCTCGCTCTTGTCCTTCCTGAATTTCGACAGCGGCATGGACCGGCTGCTGCGGCACTGCAATGGCAACCTGCTTGTTCTCAATGAGTTGAACCGGATTGCCGAGCTGACTGGCGATCGGCAGATCCGCCTCGCCAGCAACGCACGCCGCATGTCGGAGGTGACGGCGGAAATCCATGACAGGTCACGGCCATTCACGGGGGCTGTGTTCGACACGATCGTCCACGTCTACCACGCGGCACTGGTGCACGAGGGGTTGGCCGACGAGCGGCTGCTGGGGATCGATATCAAGGATGTCGACCAATCCGACATGCAGCGCATTTCGGATTTCACGTCCCGCGCCTTCCGCGCTCGGCCCTTCATGTTCAAGAGCATGCTGATCAGAGCAAGGGACGAGGTGGCTCTCGCACTTGCTCAGGCATGGCCACGCCTCGATGCGGACGACCTGTCGTTCGAAAAGGCCGCGGCGTTGGTGGTGGACTCCAGCGATCGCGTCGCGCCGATGCTCGCGGAAAAATTCGATGAGAATTTCAGCTGGCGGGAGATCTTGTGAACTGAAGGATGCAGCAAAAAGGAGCGAGGAAAATGAGCGACGACTATCACCGACCGACACTAACCTTTCCGTCAGGCGCTTACAACGCAACACAGGTTAGGCTCTATGGCTTGGGGGCGGAAATTGGACTCAGCGTGCCCGGTGCGCCAGCACCCTTTGGTGACACCGGCATGTATGTCGAAACCGCGCCTGGGGAACCTATCACCGACGAGCAACATGTCAACGCACTTGAAGTATTGAAGAAGTATGACAGCAACAAAGGCCGCCAAGATATAATAAATGGAAATATCCCATTTCCAAAAATACCAATCAGAGTCTCCTACCATTTCAAGATCGACCTGAAGAATTTTGGCGCTGCGGTCCTTTCAACGGTAGGCAGTACCTTCATGCTCGGATCATCTCCAGAACAGAAAACATCGTGCGGGATAATTGTCGGTTATGCCTATGAGGGACATACCTACGATTTGCCAAAGCCCAAGATAATGATCATCCCGGCGTTTCCGGAACCCAAGATTCCGGCGGACGATTCGGAATTTGACGCCAAGGAACCTGAAGGCTACGCGGTTTGGCTCGTCGATAAGCTCAACGAATGCGTGGAGTTGGAGATGAACCAGGGCTTTGTCGAACAGATCGTCCTCGAGGCGAACCTTCCAGGCAAGCGTTCACCGACGATGTACGCATCCAAGATGACGATGGGACACCGTGGCGGAAAGCTGAGCGACTAGTCTCTCATGTTCCCTGTCAAGGTTGAAGGCAAGAAGGCTCGCCTGCTTGGCAGGTTTGCCATGCAGTCGGATCGGCTGAAGCTGCACAGGGCTGGGGGGTGGAGCTCAGAGACGACGGTTGATCAGACTCTCATTCCGCGGGTTGGGTACGGCCTTCCGTGTCTTGGTCTCGGGGCTGTCCTCGGTCTAGAGGGCGGGCGTGGGGCGCATCGGCTCGGCGACATAACTGGCGACGGGAGTTCCGCACGATGGCCATGTTGTGCGCCCTGGTTGTCACCGCCGGCCGAGATCCATTGAATCCTGTCGACACGAACGCGAAAGGCTTCATCACATCGATATCCGAGAGGCCCTCGGCATCCTCGCCGTGTCCGGCAAACGGGATTTAGCTGTCGCGCCAGTCAACGAGTGTGTCCGCTTTCCGAATGCTACCACCCGAAACCGGACAGGCAGGAAGCGGCCCAAATGCGACATTCAATTTTCGTCGTGCCCCTGCCAGGGATTTGGCGTGCCCCAGCCGCTTACGTTGCGTCTAGTCCCGCCATGTAAGCCTTCGCGCCACGAGGGACCGCACGCCACTGACGGACAACTATGATGTGGACCACCAGTTTGGCGCACCCAATCGGCCACGCCAGCCCGCAGCCTCATTCACGGCGTGGTCGTGAACCCGCACTGCTTCTGTTCCATCTCGATCTGCTTGGTGATGCGGATGGCGTTCTGGGCGTAGGCTTCCGTCACCGAGCCGCTGTTGACGGTCTTGTCCTTCAGCGGACTGACGGCGGCGCAGAGGTGGAAGACATGCTCGGTGTCGGACTTGGCGGCGCCGTTTTCCGGCGCGATCCAGTAGACGATATCCTGGCCATTGGGGTGCGCCGCGTCCTTCGTCGCCGCGGCCACCGTGGTGGAGTCGGTGGCGATCGCCTGCGCCTGGGCGGCGACCTCGGGCGAGCAGGCTGTGGTCGGCTGCCCCGCCTTGATCTGTTCCGCGCAGGTGTTCATGTCCTGCGTGTACTGCTCGACCGACGGCGGCTGGTAGCTGACCCCGATCAGCGTCGCCAGCACGGCGAGCACGGCGCCGATGCCGCCGGCCACCTTCTTGCTCTTCGGGTCCATGTTCTTGTCGTTGAGGATCAAGAGAACCAGCGGCAGGAAGGCAATCAGCGTGATGATCGCGCCGAGCTGGTTCTGGACGAAGAACCGGAACGTGTCGGATTCGCGGGCCGGGTCCTTCCGGTTGGCCGCCTTCCAGAGCAGGCTCCCGGCGATGGCGAAGATCGCGATCCCGACCAGGATGCCGATCAGCAGCGGCAGGTTGCCCTGGTCGAATTTGTGCTTGTAGAGCAGTACGATCCCGGCGATCTCACCGCCAATGGCGATGACCCACGACAGCACGGCGAACAGGCGCAGCCGCGTGGCCCCGGACTTCTGGCCCTGCGTTGCTTGCCAGTCCTTGGTTACGTCTACGGTCGGCTTGTTGTCGGTCATGACCAGATCCCCCGGTATCGACACTTTTGCGGGGCGTCAAAGGCGCCCGGCGCAGCGTCATTGATCGAACGTCGCCTGCCTCGGCGCGAAAGCGCCACGGCAGACCCCATCCTTATTGCGCATGATGGGATTCGTCCATAGCCGAGGCGGGCGGACGCCGATGCCGGCGATGGCGCGGAGGAGGGCAGGGCAATCGCATATGGCGGCGCCAGCCCCACTCCGTCCGCCGCGGCCACCTCCCCCATGTCCATGGGGAGAGGAAACCCAGGCCCATCAAGGCCGCGACCTCGGTAATTGGCATTTCCTCTCCCTCCGCGGAGCGGGGCAATCGAATATGACAGGTTTGCGCTCTACGAATACCCCCACCCTTAATCCCTCCCCACAAGGGGGAGGGAGACTTGGTAGGCGCTGATCGCCGCAAATCGCCTGGGTTCCGCGCCAGAAAGGGTGGCTTGCGGCAGCGTTCCCTCCCCCTTGTGGGGAGGGTTAGGGTGGGGGTCCTCTTCGCAAGAACTCATATGTGATCGCCTTGCGCCGAGGAAGGGAAGGTGGGTCGCCGAACCCGAGGGAGCGCCATATGCGATCGCCCTGCCATAGGTCGGATCACGCCACCGCGGGAGCGCAACTAATTTGTATACAAATGTTTCTGGGCGGCATCGGTTTGTGAAGCGCTTCACCGTTGCCGCGCGATCGATCGGTTACAGAGGCGGCGCAAGAGCGGGCCTGAGGCAGCGCTCTGCTGCTGCATGGAGGTAACCGATGTTTCAAAGTCTCAGCAGAATTCGCGCTGCCCTGGCGCGCGCCAGCAAGCACAGGAAGACCGTGCGCGCACTGAATGCGCTGCCGACGGAAATCCAGAAGGACATTGGCTGGACGGAGTCGAGGTCGATCGATGAGATAAGGCTGCCGTTCTAGGGCCGCATCCAGCGTTGCTAATATATCGCTCGCCATCGATTGTTCGGAAGCGTACAGTATAGCATCGTCAGCCACATCAATGGGCGCTGACGCTTGGGAGCGACCATCGCACTCCTGCCCCGACAGGAGGCATTGGAGCCATGGCGGAGCAACCGAGACAGTCCGGTCTGAGCGCCGAGGCGCTCGCGGCTTTGGCGCGGGAAACCGGGGCCTCCGAGCAGCAGATACAAGAGATCGCATCGCTGATCGGCAACGATCGCTCGTCCATCGTGCGCGAAGCGCGCATGGTTGCGGCTGACCGCCCGAAGCGCTGATCCAGGAAAAAGCTGCTGGATTGGTCCATGGGGCGTCGCCCCTGATTTGTCGGTTTTGTACGAAGTACAATGGCTGAATCCGAGTCAGCTATCGTCCAATGACCGTTTGCATTTGGGCAGGGCGCCGACGGCTGGGAGATTACATGTGCTCTTGCCCTTGGGGAGAGAGCGATGGACCAGTCGGTCAGCAAGGAGAAAAGCGGCCTCTTGCGCCGCATGAACCCGGCCGACTTCGCACTGCTTGCGCCGCATTTGCACCATCGTGTGCTCGATCTCAAAGCCCCGCTCGAAATGGCGGGCGAGCCGGTCGCCTCGGTCTGCTTCCTGGAAAGCGGCCTGGCCTCGGTGGTGGCGAGGAACCGGCCGGGCCTCGACACCGAGGTCGGCATCATCGGCCACGAAGGCATGTCGGGCTCCGCTTTGGTGATGGGCGCCGACTGGGCGCCCCATGACTGCTACATGCAGATGCCGGGCGAGGCGGTGTGCATCGGTTCCGAGCCGTTCAAGGCAGCGCTGCAGAAAAGCCCGACGCTTCGCGCCTTCCTGCTGCGCTATGCCCATTATCTGCACGGCCAGACCAAATCCACGGCGCTGAGCAATGCCCGCGCCAAGCTCGAGGATCGGCTGGCCCGATGGCTCCTGATGTGTGACGACAGGGTGGTCGGCCACCAGATCCAGATCACGCATGAGTTCCTGTCCGTCATGCTCGGCGTCAGGCGTCCGGGCGTCACCATCGGCCTGCAGATCCTGGAAGGGCGCGGCCTGATCCGGTCGCGGCGCGGCGAGATCGTCATTCGCGACCGGGATGGCCTGATCGCCGTCGCCGATGGTTTCTACGGCCAGGCCGAGGCCGAATACGAACGGCTGCTGGGCTGAGCCTGGCACGGGCTGGAAATGGCCGACGCGAATGCCGGTGAAAGCATGTTGCCAGAGCCGCGCCGGCCATTTGCGGCCATCTGGGGAGAGGCCGCCCGGCAAATCTAGCATCGGCGCAAAAGCGGGCAACGAACCGCAATCGCTTGGTGAAAACCGTACAATCGAATTGTGTTGAACCTTGGTTCGGCAAGAGTATGAATCCGCTGTCGTCGACCATTGTATGGGGCGCTGGCGCCTGAGACTTCGACAGGCTCGCGCGCCCGATGTGAACGGGGAAAACCGAAATGGCAGAACTGCTTTTCGATGTATCCGCCTTCGATTGCGCCATCCTGCGCGCCGCCTTCATCAAATCGGTGATGGAAGACAATGTCCCGGAAAAGCGGTGGCGCGCGCTCGCCGCCTCCCTGGTTCGCGACCTGACCGACCACGAAGACGTCGAGCCGGATCTGCTCGGCTGGATCACGCGCAAGTAGCAATATTCTGACGGTCCGGCGGCTACCCCAGCCACCACCACAGCGCCGCGACCGCCGCAAGCACCGCCGCCACCGACAGCCCCAGCATGATGTAGCTGCCCTTGATGATGTCGCGGATGATCTTCTTCACGCTTTCGCGGTCGTTGAGGTTGGGGAAAGGCTCGTTGGGCAGGGCCACGCCGAGGAAGCCGCAGAGCGGCGCCCAGCCATCGCTGACCTTGAACACCAGAAGCTTCTCCGGCGGCACGGCCGCTATCACCTCCTCGGTATAGGCGTTGTAGCGCGCCACCGCCTTGGCGCGGTCGTCCATCACGCCGGCAAGCGTGCGGCCCCAGATCAGCCTGTGCGACATGTCGCCGAATTTGCGGCCGAACGGCGTCAGCCATTCCAGCACCTTGAACTGCCACAATGTCTCGGTGAAGTGGATGGTGTCGATGGTGCTGTCGTACCAGGCCTCGGCGCCGCGCGGATGCAGGGTGAGCAGCACCTTGGCGTCGGGATAGGCGGCCATCAATTCGCGCCACACGCAGCATCCCGGATTGTCGACCGTCGCCTTGTAATTGGCAAAGACTCTGGTCCAGTCGTGCTGGCTGCCGGGCGGGCTGTTGGCCACCTTGCGCCAGAAGTCGAGATGGCCCTTGTTGGCCTTGTTGAGGATGACTTCCTGCATGTGATAGCTGGGAAGGCCCAGCCTGTTCAGCGCGGCAAAGGTCGACCATGTGCCGGTGCGGCCGAATCCGGCCCCGATGAGCTCAAGCGTCATTTTACCCCCCTTGTTGAGACCGCTTTTCTTTTTATGCCGGTCCGCTCGGAATGAGGTTGCATCCGCGCCCCTCGGCGCGCAACAATTTTCCCTGTCCAGGGCAGAAATGTGTTTGCTTTTTCGTCTGGGCCACGCGGAATGAGGGTTTGGCTATTCCAGCGGGTGAGGGAGCCTGATAATAGGTCAGTCAGATTGACCTAAATCGCATGGCCAGAACGGTCATGCTGGACCAGATGCCGTATCCCGGGAGGTGGGCTCGTGAGTTTGATGGACCTGTTGGCGTCGCGCGCCTCGCGCATGAAGGCGTCGGAAATCCGCGAGCTGCTCAAACTGCTCGACCAGCCCGACATCATCTCCTTTGCCGGCGGCATCCCCGATCCGGCCTTGTTTCCGGCCCAGGCGATCGCCGATGCCTATGCCTCGGTGCTGGGCGGTGCGGAGGCGAGCGCAGCACTTCAGTATCAGGTCTCCGAAGGCTATCTGCCGCTCAGAAAATGGCTGGCCGGCCAGATGGGCAAGCTCGGCATTGCCTGCGACGAGCACAACATCTTCATCACCTCCGGCTCGCAGCAGGCGCTGGATTATCTCGGCAAGCTTTTCCTGTCGCCCGGCGACACAGCACTGGTAACATGGCCGACCTATCTCGGCGCGCTGCAGGCCTTCAACGCCTACGAACCGCGCTACGACCGGCTGACGCCGGACGGCGGCAACATGACGCCTGCCGCCTACCAGGCCGCTGCTGCCGCTGCAGGCGGCAAGGTGAAATTCGCCTATCTCGTGCCCGATTTCGACAACCCGACCGGCGAGACGCTGAATCGCCAGCAGCGCGAGGCGGTGCTTGACCTCGCCGACGAGCTCGACATTGCTATCATCGAGGACGCCGCCTATCGCGCGCTGCGCTATGACGGCGAGGGCCAGCCGCCGATCCTGGCGCTCGACTGCGAACGCTCCGGCGGCATCGAAAACGCCCGCACGCTCTATTGCGGCTCGTTCTCGAAAATCCTGTCACCGGGCATGCGCGTCGGCTGGGTCTGCGCGCCGCGCCGCGTCGTCGAGCGGCTGGTGCTGATGAAGCAGGCGTCGGACCTGCACAGCCCGTCGATCAACCAGCTGGTCATGCACCGCGTCTCCGAGGCCGTGTATGACGGCCAGGTGGAAAAGCTGATCGGCGCCTATCGCCAGCGCCGCGACGGCTTGCTTGCGGCACTCGAAGCGGAAATGCCGGATGGCGTCAGCTGGAGCCGACCGGAAGGCGGCATGTTCGTTTGGCTGACGCTGCCCGAAGGTGCGGACGCCACGGCACTGCTCGCCCGCTCGGTCAAGGAAGCCCGCGTCGCCTTCGTGCCGGGCAACGCATTCTACGCCGACGGTTCGGGCCGCAACACGATGCGGATGAGCTTTACGCTCGCAGATGAACGCGCCGTGGGTGAAGGCGTGCCGAGGCTGGCGAAATTGATGGGCTAATCTCCCCCCTCGAGGGGGAGATGTCGCCGAAGGCGACAGAGGGGGTCGCCGCGCGTGGAGCGCTAACCTTCATCAGTCGCAGGAGGTCGCGCCCAGTCGAGCCGACCCCCTCTGGCCTGCCGGCCATCTCCCCCTCAAGGGGGGAGATTAGCTCACTCCGCCACCACCAATTTATCCTGCGTCTTCGTCTCGAAATCGCTGGCGTCGTGGCGCTCGTGCAGTTGCATGGCGGGGTCGCCGAAGGCGCGGTTGACCATGCGGCCGCGTTGCACGGTCGGGCGGGCGTCGATCGCCCTGGCCCAGCGTTGTACGTGCTCGTAGTCCTGCACCGACAGGAACTCGGCGGAATCATTGTACATGCGGCCGAGCGCCAGGCCGCCATACCAGGGCCATACCGCCATGTCGGCGATCGAATAGAAGGCGCCGCCGAGGTATTCGGTCTCCGCCAGCCGCCGGTCGAGCACGTCGAACTGGCGCTTGGTCTCCATGGCGAAGCGGTCGATGGCGTATTCGATTTTTTCGGGCGCATAGGCGTAGAAATGGCCGAAGCCGCCGCCGAGATAGGGCGCCGAACCCATCTGCCAGAACAGCCAGGACAAGGTTTCCGCGCGCGCCGGCTGTTCGGTCGGCAGGAACTCGCCGAACTTTTCCGCGAGATAAAGCAGGATCGAGCCGGACTCGAAGACGCGGACAGGCGTCTTGCCGCTGCGGTCGAGCAGCGCCGGGATCTTGGAGTTGGGGTTGACCTCGACAAAGCCCGAGCCGAACTGGTCGCCATCGTTGATGCGGATCAGCCAGGCGTCGTATTCGGCGCCCTTGTGGCCGAGCGCCAGAAGCTCCTCCAGCATGACAGTCACTTTGACCCCATTCGGCGTCGCCAGCGAATAGAGCTGCAGCGGATGCTTGCCGACCGGCAGCACCTTGTCATGCGTCGGACCGGCAATAGGCCGGTTGATGCTGGCGAACGTACCGCCATTGGCTTTCTTCCAGCTCCAGACTTTCGGCGGGGTGTATTCGGTCATGCGGGAAATTCCTTGGTTTGGCGGGCGAAACGACTTGCGCGACGGCGCGAGACTGATGGCGGAAAAGTCGGCGGAACCTAGATACGGGAACACATAGGTGCAATTCAGAAAGGTTCAACTTGTGTTGAACTATTATCGATGTCGGCGCCGCCCCTCATCGCCCTGCCGGGCACTTCTCCCCGTATAGTGACGGGGAGAAGGACGCTGTCGCCTACTGATTTCCCCAATTGCCAGCGTTGCCAAGAGCGCCGATGTTGCGGCCATCTCCCTTCTCCCCGTCACTATACGGGGAGAAGGTGCCGGCAGGCGGATGAGGGGCAGCGCCAGCCTCTGAAATGATTGCCTTGTTGCCTAAGCCCTTGCGCCCTGTGCAGCGCGGCATACCTATAGAGGATACTGCCCACGCATATCTGCCAGGATGACCGCATGCCGATCGATCCCGTTTCCCCGCTCTTGCGCTCCGTCGTTGGCGTGCGCGCCATGGTTCCCGACGATGCCTTCACGGCCAATGCCCTGGGCACGCGCCGGGAAGGCAGCGGCGTCGTCATCCGCGGCGACGGGCTGGTGCTCACCATCGGCTATCTCATCACCGAGGCCGAGGAGGTCTGGCTGACCGACCAGGACGGCCGCGTCGTGCCGGCGCATGCGCTGGCCTATGACCAGGAGACAGGCTTCGGCCTGGTGCAGGCGCTGGCGCCGCTCGGCCTGCCGGCGGTGGCGCTGGGTGACGCCTCGAAGGCGAAGATCGGCGACCCCGTGGTGTTTGCCGACGGCACCGGCCGCTCGGTCAAGGCACACATCGTCACCAAGCAGGAATTCGCCGGCTATTGGGAATATCTGCTCGACGAGGCGATCTTCATTGCCCCGGCGCACCCGTCCTGGGGCGGCGCGGCGCTCATCGGCCAGGATGGCAGCCTGCTCGGCATCGGTTCGCTGCTTTTGCAGATGAGCCGCAACGGCGAGGTCGCCGACATCAACATGGTCGTGCCGATCAACCTTCTGACCCCGATCCTCGACGATCTCCTGACGCGCGGCCAGGTGGCGAAGCCGCCGCGCCCATGGCTCGGCGCCTTCTCGGCCGAGTCGAACGGTGCGGTCGTGGTGATGAGCGTCGCCGAAGGCGGCCCCGCCGCCAAGGCCGGCCTGCGCCAGGGCGACATCATCTCCGACGTGCGCGATGGCGAGGTCGACGGTCTCGCCGATTTCTACCGCAAGCTATGGCAGAATCCGGCGGGTTCGGAGATTCCTCTCAGGGTCGTGCGTGACGGTCGTGAGACTTGGCTGCGAGTGAAATCCGCCGACCGAAACAGCTTTTTGAAGAAACCGCATCTGCAGTGAAGCCAATCTCCCCCCAAGTGGGGGAGATGCCCGGCAGGGCAGAGGGGGGCGCGAAGGATCGCGACCTCTCAATCTATATTTTCTGACAAGAATCGCGGGATAAACGTGGCTGACACTGGCCGGTGCGTTGGCGGGACAGCGGCCCCCCTGCCGGCCATCTCCCCCACGAGGGGGGAGATTGGCTGCCCCCTCAATCCCCGCATACCCTAAAAGGCGTCCCCGTGTCCCACTCCGCGAAGGGCACGACCTGGCCTTCGACAGACACGATACTGTTCACCTTGCTGTCATCATCCTGCGTCTGCATACTTTTGCCCTTGCCGGTCAGCACGTCGTAGTCGCAGCTGCTGTAGACGACAACGGACTGGTATTTGTAATGGTCATAGGCAACGCCGGCGACGACGAAGGCCTCGTTGCGCCAGGCGATGGTCAGCGTCATGTCGGTCCGCTCGCCGGGGCCGATCAGCCCCGGCAGATAGATCTTGATCGAGCCGTTGGGCAGCAAGGTCAACTCCGGTTCGATGCCGGAGCCCTCATAATGCGGCTGGTCGTAGTCGTTCCATTCGCCGTAGACCTGCTCATGCACGACGCCGGCGGGTTTCAGAAAATTGTACTTTTTGTCCCTCAGGAAGAAATGCATGTCCATGGTATCGTCTTCGGGCTCGGTCTCGACGATCATCGCCAGATCGGCGGCGCCGTCCCCATTGAAGTCGCCGGTCAGCGCGGTGATGATCTTCTGGGTTTCGATGGGTTCGGCGAGCGCCGAGGCCGGCAGCAGAAGGATGAGGCCGAGTAACATCGATCGCATGGCATTTTCCCCCGAATTGCAGTCTGCCTTGCCCGGCTCGACCAGCCGGGAAACTGCCATGAGCGCCGGCTTGGGCGCAAGCCGGCTCGCAATAGGCTAGGGGGTATCGACGCCGCTGACGGAAACTGGCATCGACAGCCGATACAGCCGGCCCGGCAACAACGAGGTGATGATGGCGCCGTTCAAGGTCGATCCCGACAAGGTTCATGAATTCCCCGATCCCGACAGTTTTTACGCCTGGCTGCGCGAAAATCATGCCGGCGAGAGCGAGGTCTGGATCAAGGTCCACAAGGTCGGCTCGGGCCTCGCCTCGATCACGCCGAAGCAGGCCATCGACGTGGCGCTGTGCTTCGGCTGGATCGACGCCATACGCAAGCCGCTCGACGACAAGAGCTTTCTGCAGCGCTACACGCCGCGCGGCAAGAAGAGCATCTGGAGCAAGATCAACATCGACAATGTCGCCCGCCTGGTCGAGGAGGGCCGCATGACCGAACACGGGCTGAAACAGGTCGAGGCGGCCAAGGCCGACGGCCGCTGGGACCGCGCCTATGCCTCAGGCAAGGACATGAAGATCCCTGACGATCTGCAGGCCGCCATCGACGCCGAGCCGAAGGCGAAGGAGATGCTGGCAAAGCTTTCCGCCCAGAACCGGTTCGCGCTGGCGTTTCGAACGCACAACATGAAGACGGAGGCGGGGCGCAGGAAGAAGATCGAGGCTTTTGTCGAGATGCTGAAGCGCGGCGAGCCGATCTATCCGCAGAAGCGGTGAGGCGACGGCAAGCGGCTGCCATGGCGCGCGCAGCTAAAAACCCGCGTGTGAGGTTCTGGCCTCCCTTTCTCGGACATAACCTATTGTTTTTACGGTATTTTCCACTCGGCGTGTGGGTGATAGATGCGATAGTGGAAAAAACATAGCAACTTATTGTTAATTAAGAGTTTTCCACTATGTTAACTTGATCCTGGCTTAAGAGTGGAAAACGATGCTGAGAGAGTTGACCGGCGAGCAGCGGCGCCAACTCATAGATACGCAACAGGTCTACGAGGCCTGGCAGCGTGCTGATGACCAGCGCCAAAGGCGCTTTGCAGGCAGCATGCGCTGGGTTGAGCGCAGCGGTGCTGAATACCTGCTGCGGAAGGTCCGGCAGGTCGAGAATTCACTCGGGCCGAAAAGCAGCCAGACGGAGAAGGCGTTCGCTGCGTTTTCCGAGGGCAGGGTGCAGAACAAGGATCTGCTGGCAGGTCTGGCCGATCGCCTGAACGCCCTGGCGAAAGTCAATGTGGCAATGGGGTTGGGCAGGGTACCGGCCATCGCCGCACGGATATTGCGGCGGTGCGCCGAAACAGACCCGCTGGGCAAGCAGTTGCTGGTCGTCGGCACGAATGCGCTGTTCGCTTACGAGGCTCTGGCGGGCGTCCAGATCACCAGCGGTCTCACGGCAACCGGCGACATCGACCTGCTCTTCGATTCCCGACGCCGCATCAGCTTCGTGACCGGCGAGAGGGTAAGCCAGTCCGGCCTGATAGGCGTGTTGCGTAAAGTGGACAGGTCCTTCAAGCCGCTCCAGCCCCGGGCCTTCAGGGCAGCGAACCGTGATGGCTATCTGGTCGACCTGATCCGTCCGCGGGCAAGACATGTCCTCAAGGACAACGCCACTACCTCGATTACACAGCTTGCCGACGACCTCGACAGCGCACCCATGGAGGGGCTGCAATGGCTCATCAACGCCCCGAAGGTGGAGGCTGTGGCGATCGATGAGCGTGGCTATCCCGTAAGCATACCGACGGTCGACCCTCGAATGTTCGCTCTGCACAAGGCTTGGCTGGCCACGCGGCCTGATCGGTCTGCGGTCAAGGCAATGAGAGATCGTGAACAGGCGGAAGCGGCTGCACGCATTGCCACGGGCTATCTTGCGCTTCCGCTGGACAGCGAGCATCTCAAAGGGCTTCCGGGGGCACTGCTGGACGCTGCGGCCGCAACGCTCTCTCTGCCTGGCCCGAGCGGCTTTTCCGAAGACTCTCCAATTGAGCCCGACTGGTAGCGGCCGCGCTAGCACGCCATGCTACGAAAATAGCATTCTCGCCTCGCGAAATGTGATGCTACGGTTCCCGGCGCACCCAGGGCGGAGGGGTTGCCAAGAGGAGAAGTGGCGGGCGCTGGCCCGGATTTCAGCGAGAACCGGACGGAGTTGTTGAACCATTGCAAGGCCGCCGCGTTTTCCAGCGTCGGCCACAAGGGAGGAACCACCTGTGAAAGCATCCTATCTCGTCTCAGCCGTGCTGCTTGCGGCGACTGCGATGCCGGCGGCGGCCGGCGAAATTTCCGACGGCAAGGTCAAGATCGGCATCCTCAACGACCAGTCGGGCGTCTATGCCGATTTCGGCGGCAAATGGTCGGTCGAGGCCGCCAAGATGGCGGTCGAGGATTTTGGCGGCAAGGTGCAGGGCGCGCCGATCGAGATCGTCAACGCCGATCACCAGAACAAGCCCGACATTGCCTCCAACATTGCGCGCCAGTGGTACGACACCGAACAGGTCGACGCGATCATGGAACTGACGACATCCTCGGTGGCGCTCGCCGTCCAGGGGTTGTCCAAGGAAAAGAAGAAGATCGACATCGTTACCGGAGCGGCATCGGCCGACCTGACCGGCAAGCAATGCTCGCCCTATGGTTTCCACTGGGCTTACGATACCCACTCGCAGGCGGTCGGCACCGGCGGCGCGCTTGTGCAGCAGGGCGGCGACAGCTGGTATTTCATCACCGTCGACTATGCCTTCGGCTATTCGCTGAAGGAGCAGACCTCAAAGGTTGTTGAGGCAAGCGGCGGCAAAGTGCTGGGCGAGGTGCGTTACCCCTTGGGATCGACGGATTATTCCTCCTTCCTGCTGCAGGCGCAGTCCTCCGGCGCCAAGGTTATCGGCCTTGCCAATGCCGGCCTCGACACCTCCAATACCATCAAGCAGGCGGCCGAGTTCGGCATCGTCGCCGGCGGCCAGCGGCTGGCAGCACTTCTGTTCACGCTTGCCGAGGTGCACGGCCTCGGCCTGCAGGCGGCGCAGGGCGTGGTGCTCACCGAAGGGTTTTACTGGGACCGCGACGACAAGAGCCGCGACTTCGCCGGGCGCTTCTTCAAGCGCACCAACCGCATGCCCAACATGATCCAGGCCGGCACCTATTCGGCGGTGCTGCAATATCTCAAGGCCATCGACAAGGCCGGCACCGACGAAACCGAGGCGGTCGCCAAGCAACTCCATGAAATGCCCGTCGACGACATCATCAACGCCAACGGCAAGGTACAGGCCGACGGCTCGATGGTGCACGACATGTATCTCTATCAGGTCAAAAAGCCCGAGGAGTCGAAGAAGGACTGGGACTACTACACCTACCTTGCGACCATTCCGGGCGACAAGGCCTTCATCAAGGCTGAAGACAGCGGCTGCCCGCTCGTCACCAAGTGACGCTGGCGCAAGCCGTGGCCGTCCAGCCGGACGGTGCCGAAATCAAGCCGCGGGTGGTGCTCTCCGCCCGCGGCCTGCGGCGCGATTTTGCCGGTTTCGTCGCCGTCAACAATGTCGACCTCGACGTCCATCACGGCCAGATCCATGCACTGATCGGGCCGAACGGCGCCGGCAAGACGACGATCTTCAACCTCTTGACCAAGTTCCTGCAGCCGAGCAGCGGCAGGATCGAACTGTTGGGCAACGACATCACCCGCACCGCGCCGGCCAGGGTGGCGCGCATGGGTCTCGTCCGCTCGTTCCAGATATCGGCGATCTTTCCGCATCTGAGCGTGCTCGACAATGTCCGCGTCGCCTTGCAGCGGCCGAGCGGGCTCGGCTTCCAGTTCTGGCGCTCGCTGGCCGCGCTTGACCAACTGACTCCACGGGCGCGCGAACTGCTTGCCGTCGTCGGTCTCGACGATGTCGCGCATCGTCCGGCCGGCGATCTCTCCTATGGCCGAAAGCGCGTGCTCGAGATCGCCACCACGCTGGCGCTCGACCCGAAAGTGCTGCTGCTCGACGAGCCGATGGCCGGCATGGGGCACGAGGATGTCGGCGTCATTTCCGGCATCATCCGCTCGCTGGCAACGGACCGCGCCGTGCTGATGGTCGAGCACAATCTCACCGTCGTCGCCGACCTTTGCGACTGGATCACCGTCATGCAGCGCGGCCAGGTGCTCGCCGCCGGCGACTACGCAACGGTGAGCAACGATGAGCGCGTCAGGGTCGCCTACATGGGGACTGAGCAGGGGGACCGAGCATGAGTGAGCCGCTGCTTGCCGTGCGCGATCTCCATGCCTGGTATGGCGAGGGCCATGCGCTGCATGGCGTCAACCTCGACGTTTTTCGCGGTGAGACCGTGACGCTGCTCGGCCGCAACGGTGTCGGCAAGACCACAACGCTGCGCGCCATCATGGGGCTGGTCCGCAAGCGCAGCGGCAGCGTCGCCTTCGACGGCAGCGACCTGATGCGCCTGCCGCTGCATCGTGTTGCCCATCGCGGCATCGGCTTCGTGCCGGAGGAACGCGGCATCTTCGCCACGCTCACCGTCGACGAAAACCTGATCCTGCCGCCGGTGGTGGCCAAGGGCGGCATGAGCGTCGAGGAAATCTTCGATCTCTTTCCCAACCTCAAGGAGCGCCGCAACAGCCCCGGCACCAAACTCTCCGGCGGCGAACAGCAGATGCTGGCCATCGCCCGCATCCTGCGGACGGGCGTGCAGATGCTGCTGCTCGACGAGCCGACCGAGGGCCTGGCGCCGGTCATCGTCCAGCGCATCGGCGAACTGCTGGCGACCTTGAAAAAGCGCGGCATGACCATCCTGCTCGTCGAGCAGAATTTCCGCTTCGCTGCCCGCATCGCCGACCGCTTCTACCTGATGGAGCATGGCAAGGTGGTGGAGGGTTTTGCCGTAAGCGAGCTTTCCGCTCACACGCAACAGCTGCACGAGGTGCTGGGGGTATGATGACGACAGCCCACGGCAGTACCCCCACCCCGCTGCTGCGCAGCGACCCTCCCCACAAGGGGGAGGGTGGAGGGCCACCGCCCTACCTCTCCCTTGTGGGGAGGTCGGACCGAAGGTCCGGGTGGGGGTACGTGCCGCACAGACGCATCCCGCTTGCAACACCCTCGGTGACGCCATGACCATGATCTTCGGCATCCCCGTCCAGGCCTTACTCGGCCAGATGCTGGTCGGGCTGATCAACGGCTCCTTCTACGCCATGCTGAGCCTCGGCCTGGCCGTCATCTTCGGCCTGCTGCGGATCATCAATTTCGCCCATGGCGCACTCTATATGCTCGGCGCCTTCATCGGTTACCTGCTGCTCGTCCATCTCGGCATCGGCTACTGGCCGGCGCTGCTCCTGGTTCCGCTCATCGTTGGCGTCTTCGGCATGGCGGTCGAGCGCGTGGCGCTGTCGCGGCTCTACCGCCTGGATCCGCTCTACGGGCTGCTGTTCACCTTCGGACTGGCGCTGGTCATCGAAGGCGTGTTCCGTTTCTACTACGGCGTGTCGGGCAACCCTTATGCCGTTCCGGCGCAGCTTGCCGGCGGCACCAATCTCGGCTTCATGTTCCTGCCCAACTATCGCGGCTGGGTGGTGGTGGCCTCGCTCATTATCTGCATCGGCACCTGGCTCCTGATCGAAAAGACCAGGCTCGGCTCCTATCTGCGCGCCGCGACCGAAAATCCCGAGCTGGTGCAGGCCTTCGGCGTCAACGTGCCGCTGCTGCTGACGCTCACCTATGGGCTCGGCGCGGCGCTCGCCGGCCTTGCCGGTATTCTCGCCGCGCCCGTCTACCAGGTCAGTCCGCTGATGGGCTCCGATATCATCATCGTCGTCTTTGCCGTCGTCGTGGTCGGCGGCATGGGCTCGATCCTCGGCGCCATCGTCACCGGCTATATGCTCGGCCTCGCCGAGGGCCTGACCAAGGTGTTCTATCCCGAGGCGTCGAACCTCGTCGTCTTCGTCATCATGGCGGTCGTGCTGCTCCTGCGCCCCGCCGGCCTGTTCGGAAGGGACGCCTGAGATGAGCGAGGCAACCCTTCACCAACAGCGCACCGCCGCCTCCGTGCGGCTGGAGCGGGTATTGCTGGCATTGGCCATACTGGCGCTGATAGCCGCGCCCTTCTTCGTCTATCCGATCTTCCTGATGAAGATGCTGTGCTTCGCGCTGTTTGCCTGCGCCTTCAACCTGCTGCTCGGCTACACCGGGCTGTTGTCGTTCGGCCACGCCACCTTCTACGGCGCCGCCGCCTATTTCTGCGCCTACGCCGTCAAGGCATGGGGCTGGCCGCCCGAGGCCGGCATCCTGCTCGGCACCGCCGGAGCGGCCGTGCTCGGCCTGGTCATGGGCTTCCTCGCCATCCGCCGGCAAGGCATCTATTTCTCGATGATCACGCTGGCGCTGGCGCAGATGTTTTATTTCTTCTGCGTCCAGGCGCCGTTCACCGAAGGCGAGGACGGCATACAGGGCGTGCCGCGCGGGCATCTGTTCGGCATCGTCGATCTCAACGTCACGCTCAACATGTATTTCGTCGTGCTTGCCGTCTTCCTCATCGGCGTCTTCGCCGTCTGGCGCATCGTCAACTCGCCCTTCGGCATGATCCTGCGTTCGATCCGCGAGAACGAGAACCGCGCCATCTCGCTGGGCTATTCGGTCGGCCGCTACAAGCTCGCCGCCTTCGTCATGTCGGCAGCCCTTGCTGGGCTTGCCGGCGCCACCAAGGCGATCGTCTTCCAGTTCGCGACGCTGACCGATGTCACCTGGCAGATGTCGGGCGAGGTGATCCTGATGACACTGCTCGGCGGCATCGGCACCATGGTCGGTCCTGTAGTCGGCGCCGGCCTGGTAGTCGGGCTGGAAAACACCCTCGCCACCTCCGGCTTCCCGGTGACCATCGCCACCGGCCTGATCTTCATGATCTGCGTGCTGGTCTTTCGCCGCGGCATCGTCGGCGAGATTTACGCGTGCTGGCTGGCGCCGGCCAACGGCGAGGAGGCCCGCGATCAATAGGTGATGGTCACCACCACCGTGTCGGTGTAGACGCCGGCCGAGGGCGTCGTCTGCGGCGGCACGCGGCCATAGACGGTGAGCGCCTGGGCCGTACCGGTTCCGGTGCCGGCCACCGTGCTTCCCGGCGTTCCGGCATCACCCCAGGGCTGCGCGCGCGCAATGTCCTTGTAGAGGCCGTAGGTGACCCGCTCGGCCCCCTTCGACATCTTGCGGTTGGTCGGCGTGCCGCCTGTCGTGCCGCCATCCAGGGAAACCGTATAGGCGGTCGACGGCGTGCAGGTCACCGAGACCTGGCCGGTGGCATCGGCATTAGCGGTGAGCACGCCCTTTGAGCCAAAATCGATGTTCTGGGTGGTGACCAGGCAGTTTGCCTGGACCGTGGCGTTGATGGTGAAGGTCGGATCGGGCGCCGTCAGACCGAAGCCGGTGTTGCAGCTGTTGCCGAGCAGGTCGTTCTGGTAGCGAAACTCGACGTGGATGCCCGAAAATATCGACTGATAGGTGCCCGGCGGAACCGCTGACTGGCCGCCGGTCACCCGAGCGTAGATCGTGGCGCTGCCGGATGCATTGCCGATGAGAATGGGCACCAGCACCTGCGGCGGCGGGCGCGATGCATAGGCCCAGGCATAGGAACCCCACACGACGCTCATTCCGGGGTCCGAATAGAGCTGGTAGTTAAGGCTGTTGGCGCCGCTCGCCATCTGCCTGGCTGCCGCCGAGGTAGCACCCCCACTGCCGGCGCCGATATGCGGACAGAACAGGATGCGCACCACGCCGCCGGTGCAATTCATGTTGAGTGTCGCCGTCGCGGTGGCTGCGGTGGCCGACAGCGTGTCGATGAGACCGAAATTCATGTCGGTGACGGTACCGGTGCAGCTCTGCGCCCGGGCCAGCGACGGCAGCAGTACGAGGATTATAACGACTGCAGCGCGCATCATTTGGCCTGGGATTTTCATTGGCACACCACATCCTTGATCGTCACTTGCCGGCCTCGCACCGCTTCGAACGGGAAATCCGCTCGGCACGAGCTGCCGTCCGCCAGACCGACCACCACCGCATTCTGCTTGCCGAGGCCCTTGATGTAGGCCTGCCCATCATAGCCGACGACGAAATCTTCCGTGCCGCCGTCGACGCGGCCGGCAAGCCCGGCTTCGAGCGGCGTGCCGCTCGGGTCGACCAGCGTCACCAGCGCGGCCTGCGCCGCCTCCGACACGCCGAACTTCAGCACGACGCCGTTGCGGTCGGCTGGGACGACGGTCTCCTTGGTAGCCGGGACATCCGCGTCGACTGGTAGATTCTTCGGGTCGATGGAGACCGTGTTCAGCTCATAGGAGTTGAGCCCGGTGACCAGGATGCGGCCTTTGCTGTCGGTCCTGCCTACCGGCCGGTTCTGATGCAAGACCTCGACATCAGGCGTGCCGACATCAACGACGGCAAAGGCATCGTCGATGCGGTTGGTGGCGAACACCCCGCCGCCTGCGACCGCAATGGCGCCGTCCATCTGGCCGGTCACGCGAAAGTCCTTCTCGAATTGCTGGGCGCCGGCCTCGAAACGCGCAAACGGCGCGCGGTAGCTGACCGCTGCCGAACGATTGGGGACCTCGCCCTCCGAGGTGCGCAGCCGCCAGCCGATGCTGCCGTCCTCGGCCCGCTCCGATTTGGCGAGGTCGGCAGTGACATTGAGGCCGTCAGGGCCTTGCTCGACGCCTGTCGACGCCGAGATCTCGTCGTTGAACGGGATCGAAATCCCGGCGAACACGCCATAGCTGCTGTCGTCGTCGAGATCGGCGAAGGCGGTGGCATAGAGCGTGCTGCGCTTGAAGATCGCCTGGCTGTAGGACAGGCCGACGATCTGGCTGCTTTCGCCCTCGGCGCTCTTCAAATGCGTATAGGACAGGTTGAGGCTGGAGAAATCGATCGGCATCGGCACGCTGAGTGTCACCTGGTCGACCGCGCGCGGGACGCCGGCGCTGAAACGGGTGAAGTCGTCGGGGTCGAGAACCGGCTCCGCCGTCACCGAGGCGATGTCTTCATAGCCGCCAAAGGCCCGCTGCATGTGGGCGTTGATCGCCCAGCCGTCATAGCCGAATTCGACACTGGCATCGACCAGCGAGCCGGTGCGCCCGTCATGATGGCTGCCGGCGACTGCCAGCGAAGCCGCGCCATATGCCCCGAGCGGGAAGGCAGCGCCTATGCCGCCATTGATCAGGTCGGCGCCGCCCTCAGCATGGGCTTCCAATGTCAGCCGGTCGGTCACGCCGTAACGCGCCGTGGCGACCCCCATGACGCGGCCGTCGTAATCGTCGGAGGAGATGCCGAAATTGCGCCGCGCCATCCCTGCCTCCACCGAAAAGTCGAGCAGTCCCTGGCGCAGCAGCATGCTGGAGGCATAGAACGGCAAGGTGGCCGTGGTCTCGCGGCCGAGGCTGTCGCGCAGCACCACCTGCGCCTGTCCGGCGCCCGTGAACACCGGCAGATTGGTGACCTGGAACGGCCCGGGCTGGATGTCGCCGGAATAGGTGCGCACGTTCTGCGTATAGACCTCGAGCGTCGACGGCACCGCCGCCGTGCCGCCGAAGGAGGGCAGAGGTAGCGTCACCAGGTCCGATCGCAGGTGGAAGTTGCGTTGCGCCTGGATGCCGCCGAGATAGATCGGACGCGTCCACGACAATCCACCGGAGATGAAGTCGCCGGCGCGGTAGGTCATCAGCCGGTCGGGGTCGGAATAGCTCCATGTCGTGTTTAGCCGCGTGAAGCCGCCCAGCCTGCCGTCGGAATAGCCGGCGATGAAGGATTGGCTGAGCGTTCCATAGGGGCTGAACACGCGCGCATCGAAGCCGCCGGAAACGCCCTGGAACAGCTCGACGTCCTTGTCGAACAATGAGTTGGAGCTGGCAAACAGCGAATAGTTGAGAACCGCGCCCAAGCCCGACTGCGGCGCCGGCCGGTCCTCCTGCAAGCGTAAGCCGAGATCGACGATGCGCGCCTCTCGGCTGTCATCGGCCGCCGTGACATAGAGGCGCTGCGTGGCCTCGTCGACCTGAAACGACACGTCCGCCAGCTGGTCGAGCCTGACCAGGCCGCCGGCGTCGGCTACGCCCTCCGGCGGCTTCAGGCCGACCCCTTTCAGCTCTTCCGGAGTCGCCGCCAGGCCGCCGCCCGGCATTTCGGTGAAATTGCCGATCAGTTTCGTCGAGGCGTCGTTGATGAACACCTCCAGATAGAGGCTGCGGCCGGCTGGCAAAACGGATTCAGGCTCTTCGGGGTTCGTCACGGCCGGCAGCTCTTGCGAGTTCACTGCCGGGCAAGGTGTGAAAGTCGCGAGCGCGACGACAATCGCGGTGCTAGCGGCCCTTGACGGCAACTTTGGCATCGAAAGGTCCAAGATCGCTCTGTGCCTTCAAAAGCACCGAGCCCGCGGACAGTGATTTGCTGCTGCCGATCGGCCACTGCATGGTGGCGCCGCCCAGGACATAACCGACGAGTCCGTTTCGGCTGCCAAGCTTCTTGCCGTTCTGGGTCAGGGATAGGTTGGACAGGCGGAGGCGACTTTCGCCGCTGTTGCTGGCGGTCAGCACAAGGCCGCCGCCCTTGCGCGAAATGCTCCACGCAACTGCCGGCGCCGCTGCATCGGCATTGCGGAAAAACACCGGCACCGAATAGCGAAGCGCGAGCGCGACCGTACCGGCCTTCTTGCGTGAGGGGTCCGGCAGTTCGTCGACGATGACGCGGTAGCTTTCCTCGGCCCGCACCGGCGCCTTCGACACGCGCACGACGCGAACCACGTATTGGGCATTGGGTCCGAGTTTGGTCGATGGCGGGCTGGCGACCACGTCCGTGGTCGGCGTCAGCGTTTCGATGCCGCCGGCCTGGCTCCATGCGAAGACCCGGATCTGCACATTGATCGGCCGCTTGGCGTCATCGTTGGCGAGGTTGAGAACCGCCGCGCTGTCGGGAGCGATCAGTTCGAGGCCTGTCGGCGCTACTCTCAGCGAGGCAGCGTGTGACGTCCCGGCGCAGAGCAATAAAAGAGCCGTGGCGCCAATGCATGAAAGCATGGATCGCATGGTCTTCCTCGTAATTGGTGCCGATAATCAGTAGGTTAGGGTGACCTGAACGATGTCCGCATAGTCGCCCGCCACCGGTGTCGGCTGGATCGGAACGCGCCCGTAGACCGTGAGGCTCTGGACGCTGCCATTGCCGGTTCCCGCTTGCGTGTCGGTGCCGGATGTGATGCCCCAGACCTGCGCATGGCCGCCATCCTGGTAAAGACTATAGTTGACCACCGCTGCGCCCGGCCCGGTCATCTTGCGACTCCCGACGGTTGTGCCCGCGCCATTTCCGAGACCCAGACCCACGACGTAGGTCTGTCCGGCGGTGCATTGCACGCCAATGGTGCTGGTCTGGTCCACATTGGTATCAATGATACCGTGCGAACCGAAAATAAGATCGCTAGCCGTCAGGATCTTGCATTCGTTTGTGATCGTGATCTTCACGTTAAAGTTGGTGGTCAAGACGGTGGAGGTCGCGGGAAGGGTTGCAAGCAGCGACCCACCCAGCAGCAGCGCGTATTTTAGCAATCTCATGCGATGGCCCTCCGTCGGGGCAGATCGTTCTTCGCAAAACGGTCTTGACCCGGATTTCACCCCTACAGCTCCTCCGCTGCATGCTTCGCAAGACATCAACGGTACAGTAATGTCAACAGCGAACTGTGCAATGATTATTACAACTTAGATTCGGATTGCGACAGCGAATAACTTCGGTATGTATCGGATAATTTTGGTTAATATTTGGTTAACAGAGATAAAATGGACATTTTTCCAAAGTGAAAGTTCGTCTGTCGATAATTTATTTTAGTTCTCGTGCGGAAAAGGCGAAAATATCTGGCAAATCATCTTAATTTTGTAGAGTCTCACCTGCCGTCCTTTATTATCGATATTTCGCGGCGTGCACCGGCGCCAAGCAGCCATCGCCATATAGCCGCGCGGGTGGCTGTTCCCGCCTGTCCAAGCCTTGCGATCATGCTGACAGGGCCGCATTCGCCAAAACCGTGTTCCGCCCGGCCCAAGCATGGCCGTCCCGGCTGAGATAAATCCACCGCCGTCGGATCGCGGCGATGCGAATCATTCTTGCCACGCTGGCCCGGATTTCCTTCGGCGGCGCATCGGCCGGACGGGAGATGCGCCTGTTGTCCCCTGGAGCCATGATCCACGACCGGCAGCCGCGCGGACCGGCTGCCAGACGTCAGAAAAGGAAGAACGATGAAGAAGACCTATGAAAAGCCAAAGCTCGAAAAGCGCCAGAAGCTGTCGCGCGTGACGGCTGTCGCCGGCCCATCAGTGACCAGTGAGAGCTGACGCCGTCGACCGGCATCGAACCACCAGCGGACAAGGAGAGCAGTCATGGATCAGCATGCGAACCCGTCACCCGGCTTCAGGCGCAATCCGGGCAAGGTGATCACCGTCGAGCCCTTCAACGGGCGTGTCGTCGTGTTTGCAAGCGGCAACATCATCGCTTCCTCGGCAAAAGCCAAAATGGTGACCGAGCCGCCCCATCCCTTCTCCTTCTACATCCCGTTCGAGGACATCGACTTCCGCAAGCTCAAGAAGACGGAGCGGTCGACGCTGTGCCCCTACAAGGGTGACGCCAGCTACTGGAACGTGCTGCCGGCGGGTGAAACCGGCAACGACGCGATGTGGGCCTATGAGCAGCCTTTCGACGAGATGACTGAAATTCGCGACCACGGCGCCTTCTACCCACACCGGGTCACCATCGACGCCGCGCCGCGCTGAGCGCGTCATGCCTGTCGCCCAAAAGTGCCCAGCGTTTTTGGAGCCGACGACAGGCATGAACAGAGGAATTTTTCAGATCAGCCAAAGCTGTCCTCACCCGGGGGCGCAGCGGTTTTGCGGCAACGGCATGCCGAAACGAAGACAAAAGGTCATGGACGAAAAGCAGAGAGCAATTCTCGACGAAATCCCGCGCCTGCGCCGCTATGCGCGCTCGCTGCTGCGCGACCGCGATTCCGCCGACGATCTCGTCCAGGACTGCCTGGAGCGGGCGCTGCTGCGGCTGGACAACTGGCAGACGGGAGAGAGCCCGCGAAAATGGCTGTTCACGATCATGCATCATCTGTTCATCGACCAGATGCGCAAGGTGAACCGGCGAGGCGAGGCCTCGATACTGCCGCTGGAGGCCGGCGAGGCGCAAGCCTCTCCCGCCGACCAGCTGGAGAACGTCGCCGCGCGCGAGATCATCGACGCGCTGCAGGCGATCAGCCCGGACCGCCGTGCCGCGCTGACCATGGTCGCCATCGAGGGCTTCTCCTATGCCGAGGCCGCCGAGATGCTCGGCGTGCCGGCCGGCACGCTGATGTCGCGCATCGCGCGCGGCCGTGAGGAACTGCGCGGCCTGCTCGAGGACAATGCGCGCCGCCGCGCGATAAGGATCGTCGAGCCAGGCCCGGCCAGGGCGGTTCCAATCAGGGCGCCAATGGCATGACGAGCCCCAATCGCATGATGACGCCTTACGGCATGGTCCACGATTGCAGGCCTTGTCCGCACTGTGGGCGCGGCGCACCCGGTAACGGTTTCTTCTCTGCTTGCGTGCATAGTGGCGGCGACGGAGTGAGCGAAACCAGGGCATGGCTGAAGAGAAAATACGCAACGGCGAATTCTGGGCGCTTGCGCTCGAACGCGCTCATCTCGGCGTATGGGACTGGGATATTTTGAGCGGCGACTGTTTCTATTCGCCGACCTGGTCGCACATGCTGGGTTATGAGGATGGCGAGCTTGCCAACAGCGACGACCTCTGGCTGAAGCTGACGCATCCCGACGACCGCCAGCGGGCGCTGGCCAGCGGCGAGCGGCACATTTCCGGCCTGACCGCCTCGATCGAGACCGAGCTGCGCCTCAAGCACAAGGACGGCCACTGGATCTGGGTGCTGGACCGCGGCGGCATTGTCGAGCGTGACGAGACGGGCAAGCCGGTCAGGCTGATGGGCGTGCAGACCGACATCAGCCGGCAGAAAGAGGCGGAAGCCGAACTCGAGCGGGTCAATGTGCGCTTTCGCCTGGCGCTGGCGGCCAGCGGCACCGGCATCTGGCATCACGACATCGACGCCAACAAGAGCTATTGGGACGCCCGCACCAGGGAGATATTCGGCCTGGTCGCCGACACCGACGAGGTGGCTGCCGACCTTTGGCATTCCTATCTGCATCCCGACGACAAGGATGCCGCAGAGCGCGCCCATCTGGCGCCGCTTTCGACCGACGGCGTCGTCGCCGCGCAATACCGCATCGTCAGGCGCGACGGCGAAATCCGCCATGTCGAATCGCTGGTGCGCTTCATCGCGGCGCCCGAGACGGCGGGCCAGATTCTCGGCACCGTGCGCGACATCACCGAGGACAAGAAACGCGAGCGGGAACTCGCCTACGCCGCTCACCACGATGCGCTGACCGGCCTGTTGAACCGTGCCGCCTTCGACCGGCTGCTGGCCGTGCATATCGCCACCGAGCGGGCTTTGCCGCTGGCGGTGTTTTACGTCGATCTCGACTACTTCAAGGCGCTCAACGACTTTGCCGGCCACGCCGCCGGCGACCTGGCGCTGAAGGGCGTGGCCGCCGGTATTCTGGGCTGCCTGCCGGCATCGGCACGTGCCGCGCGCCTCGGCGGCGACGAGTTCGCGCTGCTGGTGCCCAATTGCCAATCGGCCAAGGCCGAGGCGCTGGCCGGCGCCATCCTTGCGGCGGTCCGTGACGCCGACCTCGGACTGCCGGCGACCTCGCGAAAGCTCGCGGCCAGCATCGGCATCGCCTTCGTCGAGGACACCACCACCACGGTTGCCGATGCGTTGGCCTGCGCCGACGACGCCTGCTATGCGGCCAAGGCGGCCGGGCGCAATCGCTTCGCGGTGTTTTCGGCCGATGCGGCGTCGGGCTCCGGCGGCCTCAACGCGGCGCGTGTCGCCGCCGACACTGTCGACGCCATGGATGACGGGCGGCTGAAACTGTTCGGCCAGGAAATCCATCTGCTCGGCCAGCCCTGGCAGGAGAGCCGCCATGTCGAGGTGCTGGCGCGGCTTGCCGGGCGCAATGGCAAGCTGATCCCGCCCAACGAATTCATTCCGGTCGCCGAGCGCTTCGGCATTGCCTCGCGGCTGGACCGCTGGATCATCAGGACAGCGCTTTCGCAGCATGGCGCGGCGATGCGGTCAGGCGCCATCATGCTCGGCTTCAATCTGTCGGCGCAGACGCTGAGCGATCCGCTGCTGTGGGATTTCGTCGACGCCGTCATCGCCGAGACCGGGGCGCCGCATTCCGGCATCGGTTTCGAGATCACCGAGACCGCGGCCGTCACCAATTTCGACGCCGCCGAGCAGTTCGTGCGCAAGGCGCGCGAGCGGCAATGCCGCGTCAGCCTAGACGATTTCGGCGCCGGCATGAGCTCGTTCGAATATTTGCGGCGCTTTCCGGTCGATCAGATCAAGATCGACGGCTCGTTCATCGAGAATATCGCGGAAAGCCGTTTCGACCGCGAGATCGTCTCGGCCATAGCGGGCATCGCCAAAAGTCTCGGCTGCGCGGTGGTGGCCGAAAAGATCGAACAGCAGGAAGCGCTCGACATTCTGCGCGGCATGGGCGTGGCCTATGGCCAGGGTTTTCTGCTTCACCGGCCGGAGCCGCTCGAGGCGATCGTCGCGCGGGCCGGCGAACAGTCACCGGCCAGCGGACAGTCGCCGGAAAAGCGCTTCGGCTGACGGCTTCTCATCGCCTCGGGCTCGCGCGACTTGTCCGGCTAACCGGCGTCGGCCTTTTCCTGCTTTCGCTGCGCCGCCTCCTTCTTGCGGCGCAACACCTCATCTGTACCGACAAGGTCCTTCGAGGCGCCGGAAATGGCGGTCGAGACGACGGCGGGCGGATCGCTGGCCGGAAAACTATCTTCGAGGCCTGATTGCAACTGCTCCTCGAGCGTCTGCGGGTTCTCGGAGCGGCCTTCGGCGCGGCGCTCGCCAACGGCTTCGACATCGCTCTTGGTGTCGGGGTGAGCGCGGGCTTCCGATATCGTCGACACCACCAGCTCGATGGCGAACTCTTTCATCGCCTCGGCTTGCGGCCCATCGACATCAGAGTCTTCGATCAGGCGGATGAGCGACTTTTCCAGGGCGCCCAGTTCCTTGACGCCCTGACACCGCGCCAGACGCTTGGTGAGCCAACCGATCAGCGCCGGGGCAAAGGTCGAATAGGCAAGCCTTCGTGTGTCGTCGACCTGCTCGGGATGAAGCTTTTGCAAGGACATAGATGCCTCCAGTCAATCAGCCGGGCAGCTTCTGCCGCTGGCCCCTCCTTAGGAAACAGAGGGGAGGGCAAGAGGTTCCATACAGTCCTCGACAGGGTCGACGAGTTCAACTCCACAGCGACGCCATGGTCAGCGACGCTTCGAATATCTGCTCCCTGTTCTCGTTCAGCATCTTGACGGTGATCCGCCGGTGGTCGCCCTCCGGTATCTCGTCGCGCGCCACATCGTGCAATATGCGCAGCGCTTCGGCTCCCGCACGCTCCCGGCTGGGAAAAAGCTGCCCCTCTTCGTCAATCTGGGTCTCGGCGTTGTACAAGTCGAAGTAGAACCGTTCCATATGTGCAAGTCCCTGCTGGAGAATGCTAAAGCGCGTCGCGGTTGAAAGGGCGCAGGCGACGCGCTTCAGGTCTGTGTTTTTATGCATGTCGTTGTCTCAAAATCGGGGCCAATTTGAGCGACATGGATTAAATTCCAACCCGCGCCCATGGTTCCATGCGACTGTGTCCTGAGCAGATTTCCTGCCAGGAGCCGTCGCCGTGCCGGCCGATTGCAACCGCACCCGATCTCCGGCGTTTGGCTAGGCCACGGATGTCCAAGAAATCTCGAACTGGATCCTCGATGCTAGAACCGCTTTATCTCAACCTTGGCCAGCATGACGCTTTGTCCGAGCAGGAAAAGGGGCTGCTGGCCGCCGCCATGACCATCGAGATGGATTTTGCCACCGGTCAGGACATCGTTTCCGAGGGATCGAGGCCAGGCTACAGCACGCTCATCATCGAGGGTCTGGCGGCGCGCTACAAGGTGCTGGAGGATGGCGGCCGCCAGTTCACCTCGTTGCAGGTGCCCGGCGATTTTGTCGATTTGCACGCCTTCCTGCTCAAGACAATGGACCATGGCATTATAGCTTTGTCGCCATGCCGGGTGATCGCCGCCGACCACAGTCGGCTAAGGACGATCACCGAACAGGCGCCTCATCTGAGCCGCTTGCTGTGGCTGGACACGCTCGTCGATGGCGCCATTCACCGGGAATGGATCGTGGCCATGGGCCGGCGGTCCAAGACGTCGCACCTGGCGCATCTGGTGTGCGAGCTGTTCGTCCGGCTCCAGGTGGTCAAGCAGACCAACGGCATGAGTTTCCGGCTTCCCCTGTCGCAGGCGGAACTGGCCGATGTGCTTGGGCTTTCGGTGGTCCACATGAACCGGGTCATCGGCGCGTTGCGCAAGATCGGTGTGATCGGCTGGGCAAATTACATGGTGACCATTCTGGACTGGCAGCAGCTGGTGGAAATCGCCGAGTTCGACCCGACTTATCTCAGCATGAACCGCGAGCCGAGATAGGCTATCCGGCGTTCGCCATGACATCGCAGGCAATCCGTCAGCCGGTCTTTCAACGATGCCCATCCAGCGACGCCAATTCGTCGAGCATGGCAAGGGCGGCACTTGGCTTGGCCGGCTTCAGCAAGCCCTGTTGGGCGGCGGCATTCTGGAAGGCGGCAAAGGCGATGTCCGGGCGGCAAATGCCGTTCAACGCGTCGTCCACCAGCCTGTCGGCCGCCTTGTAGGCCGCCGTCTGCTTGTTCTTCCATGTTCCGCCGAGCGCCCTCCTGGCGTCGGCGATCGACGACACCGTCATCGCGCTTCCGTCCACGAATCTGATCGTCAGGGGCAGAAAACGGCTCATGCGCTCACCATCCAAGCCATTCGCGTCTCGCCCGGATCGATCTCATCACTTGCCTCCTTGAAAACGGGATCGCCATAAACGAGGAAATCACAAACTGGTTGCAGCCCGGCGAGCTACATGTTGCTTGCCGGCCAGATCGGCCGATGCGGACGATAAGGCGGCCGCGGCGCCGGCTTCAACGGGATGTCGGCGAGCGAGTTGCGGATCGGCCTGTACAGTATCGGCGAAGACGCGGCGCGGCGGTGCAGTACCGCGGCCGACAGTTTGGCAATCAGATTTCGAACGTCCATGGGACACCTCGAGCGCGTTGAGAGTCCCCCCATGGCAATCACCTACCACCTCACCCCCACCATCCGCATTTAACTTTGATATAGGCCGGACGAATACGCGCCGCGCGCAATGTCTGCCGCCGAGATTCTGCCGATCCTCGGCGGCGGCTATTGAGGGCGGCGCCAGGCTGGCGGTCACGCATCCCAGCAGCGACGTCGCAGACGCTGCTGCAACCGGATGAATTTTCGTGCATTCTTGTGCATGGCCACAATGCTTCGAACCGACACGCCGGCAAAATGCTGCTCCTATTGCGGTTCGCGAGAGCATGACTACGAGGATTGTCCGAAGCGCAAAGCAGAGGCGGAGCGGCAGTGGGAAGGCCAGGCAAAGCCCGGCGCCGAATCCGAGGCGACGGCCGAAGCCTAGCTGGGCTCGAACAGCTCGATCACGTTGCCGGACGGGTCTTCACAAAGAATCTGTCGCCCGCCCGGACCTTCGACGATCTGGTTGCGGAACCGCACGCCGGCCTCGCCCATCTCAGTCACGATTGACGGCAATTGCTCGACCTCGAGCACGAAGCGGTTCCATCCGCCCGGCTCGGGTGTCCGGCCGTCCGGCATCGGCCTGGCTGCCGACGCCAAGGGACCGGCGAGCCAGAGCGAGAGGTCGCCGCGCGTCAGGATGGCCATCGCCGGACCGAATTGCTGCTTCAGCGCGAATCCCAGATAGCTCGTATAAAACGCGATGGACAGATCGACATCGCGGACCAGATATCGGACGGACACCATTCGCAGGCTCCCTCACAAACGCCCCTCCCGAGAGATAGCTGGCGGGACAAGTCGGGGCAAGCCCGCGCGCACGCTTCGGGCGCCTACGGTGCGATTGCGTGGTCGGCCTGTCTCTCTCTCACGAAGGCCGTCAGCAGCTCCATTCCCGCCGGCCAGTCGCCCAGCCCGCTATTGCTGTTGATGTGACCAAGCGGCCCGGCGATGTGCAGTTCGCTGCCCCATTGTGCGGCTTTCTCACCGGCATAGCCGTTCGGATCATAGGGATCGTCGGTGCTGGCCACGATCAGCGAGGGGAAGCGAAGCGGCCCGCGCGGCGTATCGGCGAAGGGAATTCCGTAAGCGGGATAGACCGGCGAGGCCGGGTCGGGAACCGCAACCAGAAACGCCCCGCCGATCCGACGGCTCGACACCGCCTGCCAATGCGCGACCAGCAGGCAGCTGAGACTGTGGGCGACGAGCACCGGCGGGGTCTGTGCCTGTGACACCGCGACGTCCAGCGCCGCCACCCAGTCGTCCAAATCCGGCAGCTCCCAGCTTGCCGGGCTGAAGCGGCGCATCGCCGGATCGGCCTGTTGCCAGCGTGTCTGCCAGTGGGCCTCGCCCGATCCGCCGCTGCCCGGCAGAATGATGAAGTCGGTCATGGAAAATCCTGTTTCTTCGCCGCAGATGATGTCCCAATCCTAGGGCTTCTCCTTGTTCGCGGAATGAGAGATCATCGGAAAGCGATGAAGAATTCCGATGGATTGAAGGTGTTCATGGCAAACGGCGATTACCGGCCACGGCTCGACCCCACCGACATGGCAATCATCGAGATCATGCAGGAGGATGGCCGCATCGGCATTTCCGAACTCGGCCGCCGCGTCGGCCTGTCCCAGCCCGCGACGTCGGAGCGGGTGAAGCGGCTGGAGGAGCGCGGCATCATCGCCGGCTACCGGGCCGCGATCGATCCCACCGCCCTCGGTCTCGGCACCATGGCCATGATCCGCCTGCGCACCACGCATGAGCACATCCAGACCTGCCTGAAGAAATTCGCGGCCATGCCGGAAGTGGTCGAGGTGCTGCGGGTGACCGGCGAGGATTGTTTTCTGGTCAAGGTGGTCGTGCCGTCGCCGCCCGACCTCGAAAGCATCGTCGATGCCATCGGCCGCTACGGCGCGGTGACGACCAATGTGGTGCTGCGCGCCGAGCCGCCGAAACGGTTGGGGCGGGAGCTGATGGCGAAGCTCTGAGCGGCCACGCGCGGCAAGAGGATTGCAAGCGCCTCCTTTTGCGAGGTCCGGCTTTGCCGCGAAAGAATTTCGCGGGCTGGTGTAGGATCGGCGGCGTGGCGCCCGTCCTTGGGGCGAAACCCGTTGCAAACCTTTGGAGCACATCATGGAAGCCGTTCAATCGCCGTGGCAGACCGCGGCCATTCTCATCGCCCGCCTGACCTTGGCCGCCATGTTCGCGATGGGAGCAGCCTTCAAGTTCATGGATATGAACATGACCGCCGGCTACATCGCCGCCGCCGGCTTCCCGTTCCCGCTGTTTCTGGCCTGGTGCGCCGCGATCCTCGAAACGCTGCTGGTGATCGCCTTGCTGACCGGAGCGTTCTTCACGCCGGCCGCCCTGGTCGCCGCCGTCTACGTGGTCTTCCTCGGCTTTGCCTTCCACGGTCCGTCGCACTGGACCGGCAACCAGGCCGAGTTCGGCGCCTTCATGTCCCATTTCCCGTTCGCCGCCGGCCTGCTGTTCGCCGCCGTGCATGGACCGGGCAGCGTGCTGGCCTCGAAGATTGGCCGAGGGTGAGGCCCCGCGTCGGCAGACCGCCTCACATCTGGTCGTTGTAGGGTTCCTTCATCTGACCGACCATGCGGGCCAGTTTCGAGAAGGACGGCATGTCCGCCTCCGGCTGGCATTGATTGGCCAGTTCCAGCAGTCGGATCGGAAAGTTGACGGCGTCGCGGTTGGACTCCGACATGCCGTCGGACCGCTCCTCGCCGGTTTCGATGGCCTCGGCCTTGCGCAGCGCAATGTCGATATCCTCCACCGTGAGCAGGCCCTTGCGCACCAGCACCTGATTGATCGAGGCGACGGCCATCAGCAGGCCTTCGAGTTGCAGATTGGCGACGTTCATGGCTGTTGCTCCCATTTGGCTCACGCTCAACGCATGAGCCGCTGTTACGATCCGGACGGGGATGCAAGCGATAGGCGTCGGCCGATGGCCTGCGCTACTCTTCCATCCAGCGGCGGCCATATTCGGCCCACAGCGCCTTGACCTCCCGGCTGCCGAGGCGCGGGGCCGAGCCGTCGCCATAGGCGATCAAAACGCAGCTGATGTCGTAATGGGGATGGGCGTCGATGACGAAGCGGATCGCCTCGCCGAGCGGCCTTCTGCCGATGACCGGATCGGCCTGGCCTTGGCCGACGCTGCGAACGCCCGAAACAGTGGCTGGCGCTTGCCGCATCCTGAACACGGATGCCATGGCTGGTTTGTCCATCCCGCTCTCCCCCGAGTTGGAGTTCCATAAGAGCCAGCTAATGACCAGTCGGTCGATGCCTGTAGAAGGCTGCGTCTTGTGATCCGCCGCAAGTGCCGGCGATATGCTGCAGCCGGTTGAAGGACTGTTCAGGCCAGCGGATCCGCCGCCGGCGGCCTGGCGGGGAGGCCGAGCCTTGTCCGCTCGCCGTCGGCAAACTCCTCGGCCGCTTCCTGGGCCATGAACAGATGCTGGGTCACCGTGCCATTCTCGGCAACCAGCACCGCCCATTGGCGGCGGTCGACACGTTCCACGCGAACGTCATTGGGCTCTCCGGCCACCACGATCGTCCTCCAGCAGGCGTACGGCACGGAGGGGGCGTGCCTTTACGCCTTGGTCTTACTCTTGGCCGGCGCCTTGGCGGCCGGCGCCTCGGGTGTCCTGATGCCGAGCCCGAACTCCTTTGCCAGCTCCGAGCGCTTGGCGGCGTAGCTGGGCGCCGTCATCGGATAGTCGCCGGGCAGGTCCCATTTGGCGCGATAGGCTTCCGGCGTCATGCCATGGGCGGAGCCGAGATGACGCCGCAGCGACCTGAACTTCTTGCCATCCTCGAGGCAGTAAATGAAATTCGGCGTTACCGAGCGCTTGCGGTTGACCGCAGGCTCAGGCGCAGGTTGCGGCGGAGCAACGGGATTGTCCACGGCCGCGAGCGCTGCATTGACGCTCTCGATCAACGCCGGCAGGCTATCCGGAGGCACTGAATTGTTGCGCACGAATGCCGCGACGATGTCGGCGGTCAGATTTATATTTCGGATTTTGTCCTCAGACATGGCTTCTTTTGCCCCCTTGATGCCAAAGGGCAAATTATCAGACAACATCCGCCGACGGCATGGCACTTTAGAACATATGCATATGACTTGACGCCGGATGTGGTAGCGCTAACATCGCCGAGTCTCCGATCGACACCGATGTAGGAATTCTTTCCTGGCATATCTTGATCGGTGAGGGCAGCTATGCTATGATTTGCCCATGGTGCTGATTTGCGCCAGCAACCCGCCGCCGAGGCGGGTTTTTGTTTCATGCCGGCTTGGAAACAATAACGGCCAGTGACGCGAGTTTTCCCTCGCTCAGGCTGCTTATGTAGTTTTTTCGCCGATGCACGAACTCGGCGCCGAGCACGATCTCATTGGCCTGCTGCTGGGCCGGCGAGGGCACGATGCCGGAATTTGCCCGTTTCAACGCCAGCTCGACATGATCGCCGGTTTCGTCGATGACATCGTCGACCCGGAATCCGGCTGAAGCAAACAGGGCCTTCAGGGTTTCGCGGTCGACGAGATGGCTGGCCACAGGCGACACCGCCCAAGGCAAGGGATAGTGAGGCTCGCCGTCCGCCAGCACCGCCTCGGTCCAGACAAGCCTGGCCTTCGGCTTCAGTACGCGCCACGCTTGCCCGATGACCGCCGCCTTGTCGGCGATATTCATGCCGACATAGAAGCAGATCGCCGCGTCGAATGTGTCGTCCGCAAAAGGCAGCCTTGTCGCATCGGCCTCATGAAAACGGACTTTGTCACTTAGGCCGCAGAGCTCGGTCAATCGGCGGGATGCCTCGACGAACGCCTGCGTCAGGTCGACGCCGTCGACGCTGCACCCATAGGTCTCGGCAAGGAACCGGGCCGGGCCGCCAATGCCGCTGCCGATGTCCAGAACCCGATCGCCAGCGGAGGGCGCAAGACGCGCGGCATGCTCCTGCGTGGCGATCAGCTCGCGGCCATGAAGCTGATCGAACGGATAGAGTTGTTTGGCTGCGAGGCTGCCGGCCCTGGCGTCCGGCACAGCCGACAGGATGCGCTCGACGATGCCGCCGCTGCCATAGTGACTGGTCACATTGCTCATTGCGCTCTCCGACGAGGCCCAGCATCCCATCGAAGCGGCCCTCGCGCAATGCTGGCGGCGCCAAAGGACGAGGCTTTGACTGGAGTAGGAATTATTTCTTATCTGCATTGACGGTTGAGGGCAGCTTTGCTATGATTTGTCCATGGTGCTGATTTGCGCCACCGACCCGCCCACGAGGCGGGTTTTGTTTTCCTGATGCCCACAACGTGCGGATATCGGATGTCGGCGGGACAGCACCCCCCTCTGGCCTGCCGGCCATCTCCCCCTCAAGGGGGGAGATCGGACTGCCGCCTTGCTTTCGCCAATCGTCAGCGCTGCAAATTGGTCGCGACCCTGGAGCTGCCAATCTCCCCCCTTGAGGGGGAGATGTCCGGCAGGACAGAGGGGGGCGTGAAGGAACGCTATCCTCGGTTCATTCTGCCTTATCCGCGAGGCCTCCCTTGTCCAACCGCTATGCCACCATCATCACCGACGATGACGGCCGCGAGGTCGTCAGCGCCATTGGCGTGTTCGAGGGCGCTGCCCCGCAGGCGCGCATCGGCCGTATCGAGCCGGTCGTGCCGGGCGTGCTGATCGGCATGGTTCGCGGTGGTCCTGTCGATGCCATCGGCGGCTTCGGCTTTCCGCGCGGCGCGCACGACGCAAGGGCGATCGCCAGGGCAAGCCTGAAAGCCGCGTCTGCCGGAAAGCGCCACGCGCCGGCCGCTGATGCAGCCCGCAAGGCCGCCCCAACACGGTCAGGGCCAAAATCGGCACGGCGCAAGTCCGGCAAGATCAAGTCCGGCAAGATCAAGCGGCCAGCGAAACAGGCACCTACCGCCGAGCCCGCCGGGATCTCGGATCATGGCTGACCGGACGGCGCCGCGTGCGCGCCCTGGCCGCAAGGCGACTGCCGCCGCTGCCAAGCCGAAGCGGACGAAGAAGACGCTTGGCGATGATTTCCTCGACGCGGTTCGCGCCGATTTCAGCGCCCATGGCGCCGGCGTGATTGCCGCGGTCCGGGCCGACAAGCCCGACCAGTATCTGAAGATCGTGCAATCGGTGCTACCCAAGGATCTGGCCAAGGATTTGCATGTTTCATCTGACAATCTGGAAGCCCTGAGCGATGACGAGATCCGCCGCCGCATCCGTGGCCTCGAAGCCGTCCTCGGGCCGTTTGGCGACCAGCCTGAAGACGCGCCGCCACTATCTGGCGCTGCTGCAGGAGCTGGACCGCAGGCGCAGGACTAACCAGCTTGCCGCCTACCGGCCTTATCCCAGGCAGGCGCAGTTTCACGCCGCCGGCGCGCAGAACCGGGAACGTCTGTTCATGGCCGGCAACCAGTTGGGCAAGACCAGGGCCGGCGGCGCCGAATGGGCCATGCATCTCACCGGCCGCTATCCCGCGTGGTGGCAGGGCAAGACCTTCGACACCGCCGTCAGGCTATGGGCTGCCGGCGTGACCGGCGAGGGCACGCGAGACAACCCGCAGCGCGTGCTGGTCGGCCCGCCGCAGCAGCAGGCGGCATGGGGCACCGGCATGATCCCCGCCGATGCCATCCGCCAGACCACGATGGGCCGCGGCGCGCCGGGCGCGCTCGACAGCATCGTGGTGCGCTGGGGCGGCGGCGGCGACGTGCAGGCCGATGAATCGGTGCTGTCGTTCAAGAGCTATGAGAAGGGCCGCGAAAAGTGGCAGGGCGAAACCCTGCACGGCGTCTGGTTCGACGAGGAGCCGCCGCTCGATATCTATTCCGAAGGCCTGACCCGCACCAACGCGACGGGCGGCATCACCATCGTGACGTTTACGCCGCTGCTGGGCATGAGCGACGTAGTGCTGCGGTTTTTGTCTGCGCAGGAGGCTCTTCCTTCTCCCCCTGTGGGGTGAGCAGCTGGTTCGCGAAGCGAATTCGTCGTGCCAGTGGCACGACGAAAGGCCGGCGAATGCCGGGACGCTGCGGAGCAGCGGGGACCCGGCAGGTTGGATCGGCCACCACCCGGCCCTTCGCAGGCTCAGGGCGTTCGAAGCTCGAAAAGCCAATCAATTGGCTTTTCGTCCGCCACGCGGACCGCTTCTCACCCCACAAGGGGAGAAGGTAAGAACCGCCACGCCCGGCGCAAATATCGTGCTCGGACAACATCATGCGACATTACTTTGAATCAGTTCGGCAGGCTCTACGTCCTGTCACGTCGCTATCTTGACCCGAGATCAGCGGTGCCTCAGGCGATTGCCGGCAATGATGATTGCCATACGGCGTGGTGCGATATCTGGTTGTGCTCGATGCAATCGGTTGCCAGTTTGCTGATTTCAGCATCGGCGGACGCCTGCGCCCATTCGACGAACGCGTCAACAACGACCAACCTCGCCCGGCTGGCCAGCCCCAAGCCGTAACGGCGCACTACCGGCTCTGAATGGTCGAGCATAGCACGGATCATGCCTGATGCATCACCTCGCCATTGCCCGGAGATATCGGCGATCGCCGAAAACGGCGTTTGCGGCCTGAGCAACGCGGCGTGCTGACGCGCAAGCTTTAACTGCCAGTCTTTTGCAAAGCGCACAAATTTGACGGCTCCCATGCGTACACCATCGTGATAATCATCAAGGGCAAACAACGCCTGCGCGAGATGCTGACCATCGTTCCGCGTACTGCATCGCAAGATAGACTCCACGGCATCGAAGCGCGTGCGCGGGTTGCTGTCCCCAAGCAGCGCGGCCAGCTCACCCACCATCGAACTTATGTTCTGGTTTTGAAAGGTGGCAATAAACGCACCCGCCGCTCGCGTCTCAGCATTGGCAGATGTCAGCAGGAGACGAAGGCTTTCCAACGGCACCGTCTTGCCGAGCTCGCCGAGAAGGTCGTTGGCAAGCGCGCCATCGTCATCATGCGGGGACGACAGCAGCCGCTCCAGCATCTCCTGACCTGTCATGGCATTTGTCGATTTGCCGAGTGGCAGCAGGATCTTACCGCCTTCGCTGAAAAAAAGATGAGCAACCTCGCTGTCCTCGGCGGACAGGCGCATCGCCTCGAATAGATCTGTCATGGCAAAGAGTGGCTGTCCCACCCGCGTAGAGTACAGGCCGCGCAGAATGCACCAGCCCAGACGCATCGATGTCGCCGATGCACGGCAAGACCTACCGCATAAAGCGATAAAGGAAAAGATGAGAGCGAAGCTTTCCCGTTTCGGCGCGTTGCGGAATCGCGAACCGCGACTAGACTGGTGGCCAGGTTGTCGAGGAACCAAGTCCATGAACAGGCGGCAGGTATTGACAGGCGGTTTGTCTTCGCTTGTCGTGTCGCCGGCGGGTGGTGCTGAGGTATCAAAGCCCCAGGTGCCCAAATGGCGACCCTCGTTTTCACAACCCATCGATCGCATCGAGGAACGGTTCGGCTATTACTTCGACAGAGGCCGTGACTTTGCCATCCTTGAAACGGCACCTGCGTGCTGACGGAAGCCGGCCTGTCGGATGAGGCGGCAGCCATGGCCGCCATCCAGACGCTTGCCATGATTTACAACTATCACCCGGACATGAAGCCGTCCGACATGGATGATGGCAACGTGCTGGTCAGCTACAATCATCCAGCCTTCAATGTCGTGCTTTCCGACGTTGCGAATGCGCATTGGCAAGAGATCGAGGCCCGCCACCAGGATGGGCTGGCTACGGGCGAGGTGCTGATCACGCCGCTGGGGCAGAATGTGTTCGATGAGCTCGGCAAAAAGGCGCTGCTTGGCAGGTGCTACATGTTCATGGATGCGCAGCGCCAAAGGTGATCCGCATCAAACCCAGTTGATAAGTCGAATCAGGGGTATTTGGTGCCGGCAAGTTGCCTGGCACGACCTTCGGCGGTTGGCGATTTGCGCGTTAATGGGCCGCACAATATTTTCTCTCGACCGGTATACTGATATATATAGAGCATACAGGACTGATTGGGAGTGTCGGGGACGCAGACCTCGCGTTTGAACCCTGTTCCTGGATCGGTACGGGTTCTGCAGATTTTTTTACTCGTATCGTAAGGAACATTCGCCTGGCTTGTGCATGCCGATGCACTGGCGGCAATGGCGACAACGATTGCAATCCGAATCATGTGTTCCCCCAAGTCTTGGGTCAGCTTCGCATTGATGAGCGGTGGTATCAATGGCCACACTCTATTGGAGCATGCTTGCATGACCCGTCACGTCACCTTCATGACCATAGACGACGTCGAACACTATTCGCCGGACGAGCGTGCCGCGATCATCGCCGCCTATCCCGAACATGAGCGCGAAGCGAGGGCCAAGGGCATTCCGGTGCTGGGCTCCGGCCGCATCTTTCCGATTGCCGAGGAGCTGATTGCCTGCGAGCCGTTCCGGCTGCCGCGCTACTGGCCGCGGATCGGCGCGCTCGATTTCGGATGGGACCATCCCTCGGCCGCCGTCGAACTCGCCTGGGATACGGAGGCTGATATCGTTTACGTCACCAAAGCAGCCAGGGCCTCGCAGCAGACGCCGGCGATGCAGGTGCTGGCGCTGAAGCCATGGGGCGAATGGCTGCCCTGGGCCTGGCCGCGCGACGGCCGCCGCGAGACGCTGGAAGGGGCGGGCACGGCGCTCGCCAGGCAATATGCCGCCCACGGCTTGAACATGCTCACCGGCCACGCCCGCTTTGCCGACGGCTCGGTCTCGGTCGAGGCCGGGCTGATGGAAATGCTCGACCGCATGCAATCCGGCCGCTTCAAGGTGTTTTCGACGCTGCTGCCCTGGTTCGAGGAATTCAGGCTTTTTCACCGAAAGGACGGCAAGGTGGTGAAACTGCGCGACGATTTGATGGCTGCGACGCGATACCGCAAGCTGACGCTCGCCTATGTCAGTGGCGCCGGCACTTTGCCGACGACGGCCAACGGCATCTGGCTGATGTTCGACCGGGCCGGCGACAGAGGCGCCGACGGGACGGGAGTAGGAGATTTTTTGGGGCCTGCGTCTTCGGCAACCGACAATATTGTCACTTTCGCGGGCACGACGGGCAAGGTGGGGAAGGATAGTGGGATCGCGGTGTCCAGCCTGGCGCCGAAGGCCAGCCCGACATTTACCGGAACGCCAACGGGGCCGACCGCAGCGCCTGGAACGAATACCACGCAATTGGCTACAACGGGGTTCGTCAAGGCTGGGTTTGATCTGAAACTTGATAGCCGACCCAACCTTGGTGTCGTCGCGCAGACGATCACCGATTGGAACAACGCCCTGGACAATGGCTGGTATGTGGCCTCGGCGGCGGCTAATGCGCCAGACGGCGTAAACTGGTTCCTGGGGTTTGTGGAAGCGCACGGAAGCACTGGCTACCGGACGCAGACGGTGCATGATTTCGTCAACGACACTACGGCGGCAGACCAAAAGCTATGGCGGCGCAGGCAGGCTGGCGGTGCCTGGGGAGGATGGATCAAGCTGCAATGGTCGCAGGCCGAACAGGATGCACGCTATGTCCAGTCGTCCACGGCGTTGCTTCAGAAGTTTTATGAAAGCCCGCAACAGACCATCACATCCGGCGGGTCGCTGACGTTGGCTCATGGGCTGGGGGTGAAGCCGAAGCTCTATGCGGCCTTCATTCAATGTACTACGGTTAATTCGGGGTATTCGGTTGGTGACGAGATACCCATTAACCCATCTCTCAATACAACTGATGCGACCGCTCAAGCTATTAGCATCGTGCCAGATGCGACCAATTTGAATGTACGGATTGGTAATGTTGCTGGCGCACTTAAAGTCCTTAACAAGGCTGGAACAGGTTTTAACGACATAACGAACGCTAGCTGGAAACTCGTTGTGAGAGCGTGGGCCTAGCTTGCGAAATGTGAGCAACGGTCTAAACGTTGGAACATGCATATTACTATTGCAGTGCAAGGCAAAATTCCCTGTCGAGGCTATGGCGGCACCCAGCGGCAAATCGATTGGCTCGCCAGCGCACTCGCATCTCTCGGACATGAAATCACACTCATTGCCGGAGTGGGCTCCACCCATCCGCGTTGCGAGGTCCGGCAGGCCGCGTCAGTAGTGGAATGTCTGGGGGCGATCCCTATCAATACTGACATCGTGCATTTCAACGGCTGGTACGATGTAGAAAGCCCATATCGTGCGCTTTACACTCTGCACGGCTATGTTCCAAACGCCCCGAGGAAGGGGCAAAATTACAGCTTCGTCAGCGCCAGTCACGCGCATCATCATGATCGAGAAACGTTTGTTTACAACGGCTTCCCTGTGGATGCCTACCGGCTGGCAGATCGGAAAGGTGAGCGGCTGTTGTTTTTGGGCGGTATCGCGAGGGCCGGGAAGGGCCTCAACCGGGCCGTCGATCTGGCGAAGAAATTTAACTTCGCTCTCGATATTGCGGGTGGCTCGAGGTGGAAGTTGCTCGGGCGCAGCCAAACCCGGAAAGAGTCTCTGTTCTTCAAGAGCTTATCGCGGCGCTACCGCTTCCACGGCACTGTTGATGGCGAGGAAAAGCTCCGATTGCTCGGCGAGGCGTACGCCTTCCTTAACCCGATCTCCTGGGCAGAGCCGTTCGGCATGGCGGCGGTCGAAGCAATGCTGTGCGGAACGCCTGTGCTGACCACTCGGTGCGGTGCGCTTGCCGAAACGGTCGATGCAGACAGCGGGCGTTTCTTCGAAACCGATGATGAGTTTGCTCACGGTCTCAATGAGATCAACAGCATTTCCGCGCGAGCATGCCGTGAATCGGCAGCCGAAAGATTTCCGATCCAGAAAACCGCAACGGCCTACCTGGAACTCTATAAGCGCATCCTTGACGGCGAAGTGCTTCCGTGAGCCCGCTTTAGCCGCTCCATCCAAAATTCCTATCCGGTGAGGAAGCGTTATAGCTGGCCAACCGACATGCCGTCGGCACAAACAGGATCAACAGGACACTCGTCTCCTTTGCGTGATCTGTGACTGGCTAAAATCTCCGAGCTAAATTCCACAATCTCCAGAGGTTACCCATGGACCGCAACTTCGCGCGGGCGCTTGCGCTCGTCCTCAAATCGGAAGGCGGCTGGTCCGACAATCCGGCCGATCCCGGTGGCGCTACCATGAAAGGCGTTACCATCGCCAATTTCCGCCGCTACGTGAAGGCGGATGCCAGCAAGGCCGATCTGCGAGAGATCAGCAACGCTCAGGTGGCGACGGTCTATCGCCGCTTCTATTGGGACGCGGTAGCCGGCGCCGAGCTTCCCGGCGGTGTCGACTATGCTGTCTTCGACTTCGCCGTGAACAGTGGGCCGGGCAGGGCGGCTAAATATCTGCAGGCGGCAGTTGGCACCGCACAGGACGGCAGGATCGGCCCGGCCACGCTCAAAGCTGTGGGCGCCAGGCCACCGGGCGCAGTCATCGACGATCTTTGCGATGCCCGCCTGGCATTCCTGCGGCGGCTGCCGACCTGGCCGGTTTTCGGCAAGGGTTGGAGCGATCGCATCAGGTCGGTCCGTTCCCAGGCGCTGTTGATGTCGGCACTACAGCCCGCTCCGGCACCTTTGCCGGGCTCCCCGACCCTGCCATCAGCGCTCTCGCCGAAGCCCGGCAGTGCGATGCCGCCGGTGTCTACCGGCGGGCGCGTCAGCCCCGTCGAACGCCTGCCGTTCTGGCGTGCGCTGCTTCAAATCCTGAAATCGATTTTCGCAAGGAGTTCGACATGATCGCCGTCTTCATCCGCATCGGCTTGCGTTACGGCGCCGGTGTTCTGGTCGCGCGTGGCCTGCTCGGCGCCGACGACGCGGCGGCATTTTCTTCCGACCCCGACATTCAAGCTGGTCTGGAGATCGCCGCCGGTCTCGCCATCGCCTCGGTCACCGAGACCTGGCACTGGTTGGCCCGCAAATCCGGCTGGGAGCACTGACATGGAAGGGTTTCAACAACTGCTCATCGCCTATCTCGAAGCCGCGAAACCCTCTGCTATCGGCTTTGCCGCCGGGCTTGTCGCCGGGTGGCTGCTGTGAGCGCGCTCCTCGCCGTCCTGCTTGGCAACAAAGCGCTGCTGGGCTTCCTGGCATCGGTCATCGCCGCCCTTTGCTGGGGCGCTCACCAGCGGCTGGCCGGCGCCAGGGCCGAGCGCGGCAAACTGGCGGCCGCTGAGGCCGCGGCGCGCGCGGTCGCTGAGCAGGTGCAGAACGACGTCGGCGCACTGCCGGCGGACGCTGTTCGAAAGGAGCTGAAATCATGGGCAAGGGACTGATGCTTGCGCTGCTTGTGGCGCTTGCCGGGTGCACGACTGCTTCGGGCGGCTTCTGCGCGATTTCGAGCCCGCTGCGCCTGTCGGCCGAAGCCGTCGACGTCCTGTCGGACGCCGAGGCGAGAGCGCTCCTGGCGCACAACCGCAAGGGACAAAAGCTCTGCGGATGGAGGCCTTAGCCGATGCACAACCTCTTCGACATGCTCGGCATCAAGGGGCCGGTCGTCGCCGCCGGGCTAGCTGGCGGCGTGCTGCGAGCACTGTCGCGCCATCGCTACAAGCTGCGCGAGATGATTGCCTCGCCGATCTGCGGGGCGCTGGCGGCTGCGTATCTGACGCTGCCTGCCGTCGCCTGGTTCAGGGCAACCGGCATGCCTATCCCCGATCCGGCCGACGACACCACGACGCTCGCCGCCGCCTTTTTGATCGGCGTCTCGGCCATGTGGATTTCCGACATCGTCTTCGAGGTCCTCGTGCGGCGGTTCGGCTCGGCCGGCAACGAGTGATGCACTTGAGATGCTGGAAGAAGCCAGCGACAATGCCTACCTAAGGAGCAATCCAATGGAGGTATGATATGGCGACGTCCACCGAACGTGCAGTCCTTGCCGGCGGCTGTTTCTGGGGCATGCAGGATTTGATCCGGCGCTGTCCCGGCGTGATCTCTACCCGCGTCGGCTATAGCGGTGGCGATGTGCCCAACGCCACGTATCGCAACCACGGCAGCCATGCCGAAGCCATCGAGATCGTTTTCGATCCGGCCAGGATCAGCTTTCGCACATTGCTCGAATCCTTTTTCCAGATCCACGATCCGACCACCAGGAACCGCCAGGGCAACGATGTCGGAATGAGCTATCGCTCGGCGATCTTCTACACCAGCGACGAGCAGAAGCGCGTCGCCGAAGACACCATCGCCGATGTCGATGCCTCTGGACTGTGGCCGGGCAAGGTCGTCACCGAGCTTGCGCCGGCGGGCGATTTCTGGGAGGCGGAGCCAGAGCATCAGGACTATCTCGAGAAATACCCCAACGGCTATACCTGCCACTTTGTCAGGCCGGGCTGGAAGCTTCCGGTCCGCGAAAAGGCTGTTTCGTAACGCAGCCGCTATCGTCTGCTTATCTGGCGGTCGAACTATTCTTCCGCGCGATCGGTATGCCGGCCGCCTCGTAGAGGTGGCCGTGCTCGGGCTGCCCATAGACGAACGCGCCGTGGACGGGTTTGTCGTCGACCTCAGAGTCTGAGAACGCGACGGCCTCGATCTTCTTTGTTCCGGTCAGGCTCTGGTTTCGAAGATAGGCGAAGGTTCGCACCGCTTCTCCAACAATTCGATCGAGAAACGGCTTTGGCCGCCTCCCGGGCCGTCGCACGAGGCTTGCGCTCTCGTCCCGAAACAAAATGGTGCTGTGCGCAAAGCGCCGGCATGATCTGATAGATTCGGTTGAGCGAGCAGGTCATGAATCCTGGGTGAAAAAGAACGAAGTCGACCTCTCCTCTCAGATGCATGGTCCTGCGCAGCAATCTTTGCGCTGCCGATCTGGAGAGGACATAGCCTGCGGCGCCCGCGTGCAGCCCATAAAGTCTGGCAAGCGAAAACCCATCATCGAGAGCGACTTCCTTGCGTCCGACCCTCACTTTGGCAAAATGCGTTTCCAGCTTGATCACATCGGCATCGCGTGGCACCCATCGATCGGAAGCAAGCAGCGAGCCGGCGCCAGCGCCGAAAACGACGTCGTCCTCGAAAACCGCGCCATATTGATCCGCGCCGTTCGCAACGATCTCCCAACACGAGCGGTGGCTCAGGAAACAGCAAACCTCAGCAGCGCTCAGCGGGCTTTTGGCGACAGAGCAGCAATCGGGGCAATCAATGGCGGAGACACGCTCAAATGGTACTCCGATCCGGCCGAACTCGGACGCGACATGCGCCAGCCGATCGCGAGAACGATCAAGATTGATCACCAGACACCTCATCAGCGCCCCCTTTGTCCGGTGATCAGTGAATATCACGTTCCCGTTATTGCACAAAATTTGCTTACGTGCGGGGCAGTGGGTAGCGGCGTACGTGCCGCCGGTTGATTTTGGAGGTTGGGTGGACATTGACTGCATCCCCGGCGAGGCGCGAGGCTTAACCGTGCGCGGATAGACGAGTCGAGTCGCCCTAGAAGCCGAAGAATTGCCGGCCGATCATGTATCCAAGCGCGACGACCACAAGGGGAAACAGGGCGGGCGCCAGCCGACCAAGAGCGGAGGTCTTTGGCTGTTGCCTGGAGATGGTCGTGGGCGCATTGCCGAGATTCTTGGTCATCCAGAATAGTAGCAAGCGCTGATTAACGATTCCGTAACCCGGTCGAGGCCGCCGCGGCTTTTTGCGTTTCTGGCGCGACCTTGACAATGCCCAGCCCGTGACGCAACTGGGCCGTCTTGAGAGCATTGTGAGGCAAGGTCAATGCGGCCGATTCAGCGTCATGTCGATTTGGTTTGCACCGGCGCTAGGTCGTCGGCCGGCACCGGCCGCCCACAGGACGAAGTCCTGCACGCCTCGATCGATCCCGAAATGCCTCCCGTCCATTTTCGCGCGACCCCTACACTCCGCATCGTTGACGGCGAAGCGCTTCCTTGACGACCGGCGATCCAATCCTCTTCGTCGGCTTCCCCGCGGTCGGCGACTTCGTCCGTTGCCATTCCGCCATCCAGATCATCGCTGCGCGATTTCCTGATCGCCCCATAGATGTCGTCACCTCGCCTGTCGCAGCGCCGCTGGCGCGCCTGATGCCGCATGTCAGGAAGGGCTGGACGCTTGCCAAGCGTCATCAGCGCCCCGGTTTTGGCGAGCGCAGCCGCCTGGTTGGCGAGTTGCGCAAGGAAAATTACCGTACGGCCTATCTGATGACCAGCAGCACCAAGGCGGCGCTGATGGCGTTCATGGCCGGAATAGAGGAGCGCATCGGCTATCCGCAGGAGTTGCAATTCGGCCTCCTCAATCGCTTCCCCGCCGGCTGGTTGGCGCATCTATGGGCCTTCGGACCCCGCAAGACGCGGCTCTTCGAGGAGGTTTGCTCGATTGCCTCGCTTGGCGAAAAGCCGGCTGCGGGCGCAGAGTGGCCGGCGCCCCGGCTTGTGGTCGATCCGGCCGAGTTGGACGATTGGCGCCAGCACAAGAATATCGATGCCGGCCGACCGGCCCTGGCGCTCTATACTGCCGACATTGAGAATTTCCGCTCGTGGCCCGTCGAGCGCTTCATTTCGATCGCCAGAGACCATCATGATCGCGGCTGGGCAATCTGGATTGTAGGCGGACCGCGCGAGCACGCCGGTGCCGCAAAAATCCGCGCCGCCATTCCTGAGGCAATCGACTTCACCTCGACCCCGTCGATTGCTGACGCGATGTGCCAAATCGCTGCGTCGACCATGTTCCTCGGGGTTGATGGCGGGATTTCCCACGCCGCCGCTGCCCTGAACGTCCCATGCGCGCTCATCTACGGGCTGAATCGCCCCTATGTGCATGGGCCCGTAAACAACCATGTTCGCTTTATCGAACCGCCGCTTTCGACGCCCAGCTGGGTCAAGGACACGCGGGGCATCAGCGAAACTCGGGTGAGGGAGGCTCTGGCTGACATCTCAGCCGGTATCGCCAACTGACCAATGGTCTCCCCGGCCCCAGGCGTCTGGTTAAAAACGCCCCGTGGGGGCAACCATCGCCGCGTTTCGGTTACCCCATGGCCCTGCGGCTTTCGGGCTCGTGATTGCCGACCCAATGTGCACGGATGCGGTCGCTGGCTTCAAGGTAGGCCATGTCGATGAGATAAGTCAGAAGCTTCTCGCCGTCGGCTTCGGCTTTCTGCCTAAGCTCCCGCAGTATCCCTTGCGCGAACTGCAGGTTCTCCATTTTGCTCGGCTGGTCCATCGGTGCCCCCCAACGTCTGCGTATGAACTTTGCGCTGGCTATGCTTGCATGAAGATTGCCGTGAAGTGGATATTGCACGTGCGGACCGCAATCCTGCGAAGGCGCTGGCTGCATGAAAGCCGCCCCATCCGGCTTCAAGATTCGCTACACTATGTGACGGAAACAAAATAAACAAAGCGTTCTTTTGTACAAGTCAGGAAGGTTCCTCCAGTTCACACCACGAGATACTTGGGCAGCGTAGTTGACGTAACGATATTGCGTGGTCTTAAGCTCTCGTTTCCAAACAAAACGTACCATGGTTGCAACCACAAGACGAATTCCAGCTGACCGGGCCGCTCCGTAGTCAATCGCCGCTTACAAACGGCACCGGGTCTCAGCCCAGGGCTTTGGCCAACCCATCGTTCCACGGCAGCGCAGGCCGGATGATCTACCGCCCGCCTTGGCTGACGCCAAGGCGGGCTTTTTGCGTTTGGCTTCTACCGGGTGAAATGTTGTCGGACCCGGCCCTGTCGGCATCGGGCGGTTTCGAGAACGATTTCCTGCCTGCCGGCTGTCTGCGCCGCTCGCGCTAGGCCGACTTGCGTTGCGGCAAGCTAGACGGCGTCTCGACACCGTCAGAAATCGGTTCGGCTGTCCGGTTTGTCGGCTCGTCATCGACCCGGTCGTGCTCGATTTGCCGGGCGGCAGGCAAGGGTTGCAACCAGTGCTCACGGCGATTGACCCAGAGTTCATAGCTGGGCTCCAGCCCTTCGGTGGGCACCTCATCGAGGCTGCCAATCGTCACTTCCACCTCATTCTCACGAACCAAAGGGACCCGGCCGCCGCAGGTGGGACAAAAACTTCTGTCGCCGTAGCTGTTGACGATACCCGTCGTTTCGAACGCCTCGAGCGGCCACACTGCAAACGCCGAAAAAGCCGACCCGCTAGCCTTGCGGCAGTCCTTGCAATGGCAAAGGCCAATCCGAAAGGGATCTCCCGTCACCGAAAACTGGATGCCGCCGCACAGGCAGCTGCCGCTCCGCCTTGTATCATTGGGCATGACCGCTCCTCCATCTGGTTGGGCATCACACCGCTACATCTTGCAGCGCCATGCGCACAATCAATTCACGCGCGGCGCAAGGGTTCCATGTCGCCTCGCGCAATGCATCGTCTGAACCCGGGAGCGCCATGGCAACGACCGCCGCAAGGCTGCTGGATATGTCAGTTCGGGAAATCGAACACCGGTTCCCGGCACCAATAGACACGGCACTGGCCATCACGTGTCGGAACGGAGGCAGCGACCGGCACCTCCGGCCAGTCGCACTCGTTGCCGTATTGGCGGACATAGCGATCGTAAGTATTCCGGCCGGTCGTCAACACCGCCGAGTGATGGCTCTGGATCAGGTGCTGCGTCTCCTCGCAGCTCATCGAACGCGTGTCGGGTCGGGCGTAGGCCGTGCTTGTTGCTGCAAACAACGCCGTTCCAATGATCCATGCGATTGTTTGGGATGTCATGGCGATCCTTATCCTAAAATACGGCCAGGTATTTCAACAGCGAAATGATGCCGATAATGATGACAACGATCTGCGCGATCTGCCTCGTGCGGCCATCGAGCGGCAGACGCTGGATGAGATAGAGCACCAGGATGATCACCAGGAAAGTGATCAGAATGCCGATAAGTACCGATGAAGCCATGTCCCTCACTCCGTCTGGCTACGTCTGAGAAGAGTACGCAGCGGCAAACGCTCTGGCCCTTGATTGGTTCCTGTCGATGCGAAGCCATCGGCGCAGCGTAAAGGCTGCGAAACAACGTTCCGCGGCCTTTGAAGCTGGATGCCGATCAGGGCCTGTTTGCCGCAATGTTGTCGTTTGCCATCGGCGACACAGTTCCAGGCAACTTGTTGCTGGCGTCAGGCGGGGCTAACGGGAGAACCGCCTCGGGTTGACGAGCTTCCGACAAAGACGGCCTGAGTTGCGCTTCGTTGTCGACATTTGCGCGAGCCCTGAGATCCGGCGCCGCCCGGCGGGTGATCGCCTTTTCTGAGGAGAACAATTGCCGTCCCAAGGGGACGACGGGAACCGAAACCTCGCACGTGCATCTCAGCTACCGCGGAACGGGCAAATCGAGCAGGTGGGGAATTTGGGGTAGGGGAATACGTCATCCAACATGCGGGGATTGGAATCCCAGGTGTCGGGCCCGCCAGTTTGTTGGAAGCGTTGCCCGTTGCAGCCTACACCATCGACACACAGGGCCGCATCACCTTCTACAACGAGGCCGCCGAACCTGAGTGGGACGACGCGCCGCGGTTTTGGCTCCGTCGTGCTCAAGCGGGTTGCACCACAAGCGCTTAGCGGCACCGGACAACTGGAATTTGGGGAACAAGGCGTCGTCTGGACGCTCCAGGCGCCGCTGCGCTCGGTCCAAATCTCTCTCGCGGATTTTGTCGATTGAAAGAGCGGGTCGCGCCTTAGGACAATCCCAGCAGGGGAGCGGTTTGGCCGCCTGTGGTGTCGGAATTGCCGATGCCAGACAGTTCGTGCTTATCGTCGGCAAGCGAAGTCAATCTCCCCGCCTCGACGGAGGTCAGTCCGTCCAATTCCATCACCGCGCCGTAGAGTTGGGCCGTCTGCATCACAAGCCGCTCGACATCTTCAAGGGCGACGTTCTCGTCCAGGTTACGCAATCGTATGTCCTCGGCAACCACCGCAATATTGACCATTCCGCGCGAGCGCAGCGCGCCCAGGACCCGTGAATTGAGATCCTCCCGTAGCCGAGCCGAATATCCGTAGCGCATGGAAACCTTCCTTTCAGGAGCCGGTTGTCCCGTCGTGGTCAAGATGCGCCAACGACCTTCCGATGGCAAGAAGAATATAAAATATTCTCAGGTAAATCAAGTAGTTAGCAGACTGCGCGGGTTGTGCTATCGGCGTGTCTTCCTCATCGTTGGTCTTGTATGTGAGTCACCCATCAGCCTCTCTTGACGCGCTGCACGGGGACCCCTAGCTATACTGCAATTGAGACACATACTAACTCACCATATTTTTGGTCTTGACGGTTGGAGGCGCGAATGGCCTAGCTGGAACGACCCGAGCGACTGCAGATCATGCTGACAGCCGAGGAATTGGCTGCCTTGGAAAACTGGCGCTTCGAAAAGCGCATGCCAAGCCGGTCCGCGGCGGTGCGGGAACTGCTGCGGCGCGGCCTGGATGCGGATGGATTCCTGACTGCGGGACAAGGAACTAAGTCTCAGGACTTTGGAATTCTGGGCAGCAGTGTGACTGGCGACGGCCAGTCGGGCGAGTAATCCGACGGCGGTTAGCCAACAATCGCTTTTTCTGGAAGTGCCGCTACCAATTTATTGCAGTGGCGGAAACGCAAAGCGGGTCGGCTCTCGGCAGGGTACTGGTCTCAGCAGGGTACTCTTGGCGTATGGTTGCAAAGCCCGCTCCGGTTCGCCGGAGCGGGCTTTTTGCGTTTTCCGAACAGGAAACGGTCGCGATCGCTTTCAGATACGCTCAAGGTTCTCTTCGCACTCCATGCACGTGACGCTGTGACCGGGGCACCTGAGCCGGTGTGTTCCTCCAGGGCAGCAATGGCCGTCCGAGCTCGCCCACCGGGCACAGACAAACACCTTGCGGGTTCCGTGGCATTGTGGACATTCTATCGGACGCGCCAGCAGAGCCTCGTTTTCCGAGACACGGCATTCCCTCTCAAGAACCTGGACCATCTGAAACCCCAAGGCCGAAATACGGCTAAGCTATCCATACCCGGAAAGCCTAAATTAGAATTTAATCACATAGATCACGAGCCTTCCGAGGGGGAAGTTTCGCGGATGGCGATCTCAGTCCGCCGCAGTCCGCCGCGCGTGTCTCATTCCCAATTTCGGCCGTCTCAAGATCAAGCTCCGGTTGCTCCCGGCATCGGTCGACCCGCGATTTTGCCCACCGATTTTCGCATTCGGATCGTTATAGGCTTTCGCTTTGCTGGAGCGGCGTTAAAGCTGCCCGGCAAATGCCTGAGCGGGAACAGTCCGTTCCTGCGTCGGTTCGTTTGGACAAGGATGTCTGCCAATGACATTGATGGGCGCAGCGGCACTTTTGATCCTTGTCCTGACTTATGCCGGCGTCGCAGTCGGGCGTATTCCAGGCCTCCGTCTCGACCGGGCAGGGATCGCCTTGCTGGGGGGGGCGGCGATGATCGCCATCGGCGCACTCAGTATGGAAGATGCCTATCGCGCCATCAATTTCGACACCATTACGCTGCTGCTCGGCATGATGATCGTGGTGGCGCATCTGAAGGTGTCCGGCGCCTTCCGGGCGCTTGGCGCCTACGCTATCGAGCATGCGCACGCGCCTTTCGTGCTGCTGGTGATGGTGACGCTGTTGACCGGCGTGCTGTCGGCGTTCCTGGTCAACGACGCCATCTGCCTGGTCATGGCGCCGATCGTCGTCCACGTCACCCGTGTCATCAATCGCAATCCCATTCCCTATCTGATCGCCACCGCCACCGCGTCCAACTGCGGCAGCGTCGCCACCATCACCGGCAACCCGCAGAACATGGTCATCGGCGCGCTGTCGGGAATTTCCTACCCAGCCTTTTCGGCCGCCCTGGCGCCGGTTGCCCTCTTCGGCCTCGTCGCGGTCGTCGTCATCGTGCGCATCGTCTACCGCGCCGAATTCGCCCGCCCCGCCGATCTCAACCCGGAAGTCTATCGCGGCCGCATGCTGCCGGGACAGGTGCTGAAGGCGGTGGTTGTCTGCATTGGCCTGGCCATCGCCTTCTTCGCCGGCGTTCCGGTTGCCAAGGCAGCGCTCATCGGCGGGGCCATCCTGCTGCTCACCCGCGCCATCAAGCCGGCCCGCATCTACCGCGAGATCGACGGCCCGCTGCTGTTCATGTTCGCCGGCCTGTTCATCGTTGTCGCCGGCGCCGAAAAGACGCTGCTGACGCCCGACATCATCGCCTCGGCCAAGAACCTCGGGCTGGACGACGTCTGGCGTCTATCGGGCTTCACCGCGGTGCTCTCCAACATCATGAGCAATGTTCCGGCCGTGCTGGCGCTGCGGCCATTCATACCCGGCCTTGAAAACCCCGGGCGTGCCTGGCTGGTGGTGGCGATGAGCTCGACGCTGGCGGGCAACTTCACCTTGCTCGGCTCAGTCGCCAACCTGATCGTCGCCGAACAGGCGCGGGCGGCCGGCACGCAGCTGTCCTTCTCAGCCTTCTTCAAGGTCGGCCTGCCACTGACGCTGCTGACCCTTGCCGTCGGGACGGCATGGCTGGCGGCTGGATTCTAGAGCAATTCCAGGAAAAAGTGTGAAGCGGTTTTTCGGTCCGGAATTGCGTCAAAACAAAGAGATAGCGTGTTTCGCCGTCTTCATTAAACGATGAACGCTCTAGCGGATAGTCGCCGATCCTGACCTTGCCCGAACCAGCGTTGCAGCGGCATGTCCGGCCGCCTCGACATAGTCGGGGTTGCGGTGGATCAGCATGATCGAGAACGCGCCGTCCATCAAAAGCACGATTTCGCGCGCCAGGGTCTGCGGCTCGTCGACGCCGTGGCCTGTGAGTTCGCCGGCCAGCCAGGTCTCGAAATTCTGCTTATGCCGCGCCCCCGCTTTAACGGCCGGGTGTCCGGGCATGGAAGCGAGTTCGGCTGCCGTGCGCAGAAAGCCGCAGCCTCTCCATTTCGGGTGCTTCGCCACGCGCGCCAGATTGGTGAAAATCGCCTCGACCTTGCGCTCGACATCGCCTTCGGCCGTCTCGAACCAGCCGGCCATCTGCTTGAGGTTCGGCTGGTCGCGACCGTCGAGATAGGCCGCGATCAAATCGTCCTTGCTCTTGAAATGATAGTAGAGCGTGCGCTTGGTCAGCCCGGCTTTTTCCGCCACTGCATCGACGCTGACGCGGCCGATCCCCTCGGCATAGAACAGCTTCGTTGCGGCATCGACAATGCGTTTGCGGGTGGGGTTCGGTGCTTCGCTCATAGGGCAAGTATACCGACTAGTGAATATACATACAACCGAAAGCCTGATCCTCTCCGGTCGACAAACACAGGGAAGGAAAAGACATGACCGAGCTTGTGCTCACCGAGGCCCGCGACGGGATCGCCATCCTCACACTTAATCGGCCGGAAAAGCTCAACGCCTTGAACTATGCGCTGATTGATCGCCTGCTTGCGCTCCTCGATGCCGCCGAGACCGACGATGCCATCCGCGCCATCATCCTCACTGGAGCAGGAGCGCGCGCCTTCTCCGCCGGCGCCGACATCCTTGAATTCTCAGGCAGCGTGGCCATCGGCGTCGACGTTGCCCTGCGCGACTTCGTCATGCGCGGACAGCGGCTGACTGCAAGGCTGGAGGCATTCCGCAAGCCCGTCATCGCCGCCGTCAACGGCATCGCCTTCGGCGGCGGCTGCGAGATCACCGAAGCCGTGCCGCTCGCTATCGCCAGCGACCGCGCCTTGTTCGCCAAGCCTGAGATCAACCTTGCAATGCCGCCTGCTTTCGGCGGCACGCAGCGGCTTCCGAGGCTGGCAGGGCGCAAGCGGGCGCTCGAGCTGCTGTTGACCGGCGATTGGTTCCCGCCGCCGCGCGCCCTCGAACTCGGCCTCGTCAATCAGGTGGTGCCGCATGAGGAGCTGATGCCCGCCGCAATTGATCTCGCCCGGCGCGTGACCAGGCATTCTCCTGCAGCAATTGCCTCGATCCTCACAGCAGTGGCGCGCGGCCTGAACCAGAGCATCGCGGATGGCTTGGCTGTCGAGGCCGAGCAGTTCGCCCGCATGGCTCCGACCGCTGATCTGCGCGAAGGGCTGGATGCCTGGATCGCACGCCGCCAGCCGGGCTGTCACGGCTCGTGGACGCACATCACCCGGCCGGATGAAGCCAGGCGAGCCTCAACGCAGCAGGACGGGCTTGCGGACCGCGATCAAGGCGCCGTCACGGCCAGATGACCTTTCATGTTGGGGTGGAAGCGGCAGAAATAGTCGACCGCTTCCGCCTTCTGCAGGGTCAGGCTCGCTGTTGACTTCGGCGGGATCATCACTTCCCAGCCGCCCTTGACGGTAGCCGTGTGGGCGAACACGTCATTGTTCACCCACTTGATCGTGTCGCCGACCTTCGCCTCGACGGTGGTCGGCGAAAAGACAAGCTTGTCGACGGTGACCTGGATGGTTTCGGCCTGCACGGGTGAGGTCCCGAAGACCAGCGCCAGTGCAATCCATAGCAGCCGTTTCGACATGGCCTGGTCCTTACTTCAGCATACCTGCAACATGCTCGGCGTGCTGTTCATGGCCCTGGAAAATCTTCAGGCCGGTCTGCAGCAGGCTCTTCAACTCGGCATTGCTGGCCGATGGGATCAAAAGGGTTTCAAGCGCGCCGTCGACCTGTTTGTGGTAGGCGATCTCGTTGTCGACATAGGCTTTGTCAAAGGCTGCGCCGTCGAGTTTGGCGAGCTTCGCCCGCTCCTCGGCCGCAGCCTTGGTCAGCGCCTGGCTGGTTGCGTTGTCTTCCGGCGTCACCTTCAGCTTCTTTACCAGTTCCAGTGCCTGCGCGTTGACCGCTTCGTGGTCGCGCACCATGTCGTTGGCGAAATCCACGACCTCCTTGGTCTTCGATTTCTTGATCGCCTGCTTGGCGGCTTCCACATCGATGACGCCTGCCGTGTAGGCGATGTGGGCGATCTGCGGGTCCGTCGGCTTGTCGGCGGCTTGTGCGAGCGGGGCAGCGCCAAGCAGCAGCAAGGCAGCGAGGGCGGCGGTGTGTCGGGTAAGCATGGCATCTCCTTCGCCCGGACGCGGGATCGCGCCGGGCCATGTTTTTCAGTTGACGGTCATTGGATGCGCAGCGGCGGCAAACGTTCCCGGGGAAATCGGCCAAATCAGCCGATGATCAGCTCTCCAGGCCGAGCCGCTGCATGACGGCGCTGGTCAGCCTGTCGCAGCGCCGGCCGGCAAACGGGAAGGCGTCGAGCAGCACCGGCCCGATCTGGTCGTCGAGTGCCTTGCGTACCAGGGCGCGGGCGCGGTGTAGCCTTGTCTTGACGGTTTCCGGCCGCACGCCAAGCAGCTCGGCGGTCTCCTCGATACTGAGCCCCTCGATAACCCGCGCCACGAACACCGTCCGATAAACATCGGGCAGGCTGTCGGTCGCCCGTTCCACCAACTCGAGGATCTGCCGCTGCGCCATCGTCCGCTCCGGATCGTCGCTGGGATTGAGGGGGAACTGGATGATTTCGGCTTGCGGGTTTTTCGCCACCGTCCGCCGCCTTTTGCGCAGACGGCCGAGCGCCTCGTTGATGACGATGCGCGACAGCCAGGTGGCCAATGAGGACTCCCCGCGAAAGGCATCGAGATGGGCAAAGGCTCTGACATAGGCCTCCTGGACGATGTCCTCGGCTTCGGCATCGTTGCGCACCACCCCGCGAGCGATGCGATAGAGCCGCTGATTATGGGTCTTCATGATGATGCAGAAGGCGTTGCCTTCGCGTGCCAGCGCGCGGCGCACGAGAAGCATCTCGCTTGAAGCAGCCGTGGGCATTGGTACAGATATAGCAGGCATGGCCAGTTCCTCGATCCAATCCCCGTCCGAAACCTCGATCAAGACATTGGATGACATCGCCGGCAAAAGGTTCCCGGCCATTTTCGCCCGGCTCCGACGGCGCCTAGAATACTGCTTCCGCCAGCGGCTTGTCAGCAGCCTGCACTCGCGCCGTGGCCGCAAGCAGGTCGGTCTGCGTGATCAGGCCAAGGATGCGGCTGTCCCCGTCCACGATGATGACTGCATGGGTGCGGCCGTCGGTGAGCACCGGTAGCAGGGCCATGGCGGGCGTACCGGCGGCGGCGGTCGACGCTGTCGACGTAACGCTTCCGACGGCTTCGTCGGCTCGCGCCAATTCCCTCAATCCAACGGTGCCGACCAGCCTGGCGTCCTTGTCGACAACCGGCAGCGTGCGGATATTGTGGTCGAGCAGCAGATGACGCGCCCGATCGGCGGACGCGTGTTCATCGACCGAAATCACGTCGCGGGACATGATGTCCTCGCACAACATGGTTCGGTGTGCGCGCATCGTCGCTTGCAGTTCGACCTGTCGCAGCAGCTGTTCGAGATCGTTGCGGTCGATGTCGAAGGTCTCGTCGAGCGCAGCCAGCGCGGCATCGATGTCCTCGGCCCGGAAGCCGATGCGCTCCTGAGCCGGCGGATCGATGGTTCCGTGCGTGCTTTTCGGGGCAGGGGCCGGCACATGCGGGTAGCTGCGTCGCGACAGCCTGTGGAAAGCATAGCCGAGCGCGACCAGCATCATGGAGTTCAGCGCCACCGGCACGAACGGAAACAGGAAGCCCGCACCGATCACGGCCGGCCCGCCGAGCACGGCGGTCAGTGCGGCGGCTCCGCCCGGCGGATGCAGGCAGCGCGAGAACGACATGGCGGCGATCGCCATCGCCACGGCAATGCCCGTGGCGAGAACGGGCTGATGGACGAAATGGGCCACGATCACGCCGACCAGCGCCGATATTGTATTGCCGCCGATGATCGACCATGGCTGCGCCAGCGGGCTTGCAGGCACCGCAAACAGCAGCACCGCCGACGCCCCCATCGGCGCCACCAGCAGCGGCACATGCGGGCCATTGCCAAGCACCAGCGCGCCGATCGCGCCGGTCAGCGCAATGCCGATCATCGCCCCGATGCAGGCGATGAGGCGCTCGCGCAGCGTCGCGCCGGCGAGAATGGGGACAAAGAGACGAAAGGCCATGGCAAGCTCAGTCCGGCTGGAATTGTGCGCGCAGCGCCTGCAATGGCGTTGGACCGACGATTTTGAAAGTCAAACCGATCCGAAAAAGCGCGCATTGGGGAAATAACATTGCGCTTGGTCGACCCATGAGCGGCTTTGCGACGTCGATCGCCTGCGAAAGTCGCTCGCCAATCCTTTCAACGGGTTGGGCGGACCAGCGGAATCAGCTTCGCAAGTTTGCTGGTGTCATGCCGCAGCGGCCGCTTCCAGCCCGCGCAGGATATCGGCCTTGAGGTCCTCGACATCCTCGAGTCCGATCTGCAGCCGGATCAGCGGGCCGTCATAGGGGCCCTTGGCGACGGTACGGTCGCCGAGGAAGACCGGCACGGCGAGGCTCTCATAGCCGCCCCAGGAATAGCCGAGACCGAAGATTTTCAACGCATCGAGGAAGGCATGCTGCTGTCTCTGGCCGCCGCCTTTGAGCACGATGGAAAAGATGCCGCTAGAGCCGGAAAAATCGCGCTTCCACACCGCGTGGTCGGGGTGGCTGGGAAGCGCCGGGTGCAGCACGCGGGCCACGCCGGGCTGGCCTTCAAGCCAGACGGCAATGGCAAGCGCGCTCTTTTGATGGTGATCCAGCCGAACGCCCATCGTGCGCAGGCCGCGCAGGACTTGGTAGACGTCGTCGGGGCCGGCGCAGCAGCCCATCGTGTAGAACGTCTCGCAAAGCTGCTTCCAGCAGTTGGCATTGGCAGACACTGTGCCCAGCAGCACGTCCGAATGCCCGGCCGGATATTTCGTCGCCGCATGGATCGAGATATCGACGCCGTGGTCGAGCGGACGGAAATAGAGCGGCGTTGCCCAGGTGTTGTCCATCATGACGATGGCGCCCGTTTCATGCGCGGCCTTGGCGATCGCCGGAACGTCCTGCACCTCGAAGGTGTTGGAGGCCGGTGATTCCGTAAACACGACTTTGGTGTTCGGCTTGATTAAGCTGGCGATGCCGGCGCCGGCATGCGGAGCGTAATACTCGACCTCGACACCCAGCCGCTTCAGCATCGTGTCGGCGAAATTGCGGGTCGGATGGTAGACGGAATCGACAATCAGGATGTGATCGCCTGCCGAGAGAAACGCCAGCAACGGGACGGTCACCGCCGCCAGGCCCGACGGCACGATTATGGTGCCGGCGGAGCCTTCCAGCGCGTCGATCGCATGCGCCAACGCATCGGTGGTCGGCGTGCCGCGTGTGCCATAGGTGTATTTCTGGCTGCGCGCCGCCATCACCGACGCATTGGGATAGAGCACGGTCGAGGCATGCACGATTGGCGGATTGACGAAGCCGAAATAGTCGTGCGGATTGTTGCCCGAATGGGCAAGCCGCGTGTTGATACCCATTTCGTTGCCGTCAGTCGCCATTGCTCTTCGCCTTGTGGTGAAAGCGCTAGCCATAGAGCGGCGGCATTGGCCGTGCAACAGCGGGCGCCCGCCAGGCGGTGCCCTTTGCATAGGCCAATTCCCCCATGAATAGTCTGGAATGCGCGGCGATCCAGAGCCGCGGATTTCATGAGTGGATGTGGATTAGCGTCGACGGACTTTGCCGGTTTTATTTGCGGGGCTTGCTGCTTTCCTGATGCTGTTGTCTGCAATTCAGGCATTTGCGGCAATTGGTTTTCAAAGCTGTCGTGAAACGGTCATTTCCCTTGACCTCACAGAGATAATCGCCTTCGATGCAGTTCGTGAATGGGAGGGGCCGGGCGTCGGTTACGACGCGGGGTTCCGGGAATGAGCCGGATGGGAGCCGGGTTCACGCGGGAAAAGATCAGGATTTGCCTGAGGATCAGGGTTTACCTGAAAACAGAAAAGGGTCTGTGGGTTATGAAACACATTGCAATTGGCATTCTCGGCGCCGCTGCGCTTGGATGGATGGCTTCGGCCGCGTCGGCGAGCACGCTCGACGACGTCAAGGCGAAAGGCTTCATCCAGTGCGGTACCAACACAGGTCTTGCCGGCTTCGCTGCGCCTGACGACAAGGGTGAATGGAAAGGCATCGATGTGGATTTCTGCCGCGCGGTCGCGGCCGCCGTCTTCGGCGACGGCACCAAGGTCAAGTTCACGCCGCTCAGCGCCAAGGAGCGCTTCACCGCACTGCAGTCGGGCGAAGTCGACATCCTGTCGCGCAACACCACCTGGACCATCAATCGCGATACGGCACTTGGCCTGAACTTCGTCGGCGTCACCTATTATGACGGCCAGGGCTTCATGATCAACGCCAAGAAGCTGCCGGGCGTCAATTCGGCGCTGCAGCTTTCGGGTGCGGCAGTCTGCGTGCAGAGCGGCACCACGACCGAGCTCAACCTCGCCGACTACTTCAAGGCGAACAAGATGGAGTACAACCCGGTCGTCTTCGAAAAGCTTGAAGAGGTCAACGCCGCCTACGACGCGGGCCGTTGCGATGTCTACACCACCGACCAGTCGGGTCTCTACGGCATCCGCCTGACGCTCAGCGCGCCGGCAGACCATGTCGTGTTGCCCGAGATCATCTCCAAGGAACCGCTCGGCCCGGCCGTGCGCCAGGGGGACGACCAGTGGTACCACATTGTCAAGTGGACCTATTTCGCGCTGCTGCAGGCAGAGGAACTGGGCATCACCCAGGCCAATGTCGACGAGATGAAGACCTCGGACAACCCGGAGATCAAGCGCGTGCTCGGCCAGGAACCCGAAACCAAGATCGGCACCGATCTCGGCGTTAGCAATGACTGGGTCGTCAACATCGTCAAGGCAGTCGGCAATTACGGTGAGATGTTCGAGCGCAATGTCGGCACCGGCAGCCCGCTGAAGATCGCGCGCGGCATCAATGCGCTGTGGACCAAGGGCGGCCTGCAATACGCGCCACCGATCCGCTGATCGAAATGCGATCCGGAAGGCAGATTGTCTGCCTTCCGGTTTCTCTTTGCAGGGGATGGGCAATGGCGTCGCAGGAAGTCCTACGCGAGGAGCCGAGCCGCGGTTCCTTCATCAACGATCCAAAAGTCCGTGGAGTTGTCTTCCAGGCGGTGGTTGTCGTCTTGCTGGTGGCGAGCGTCTGGTGGATTGTCCACAACGTCATCGACAATCTGCAGCGCCTGCACATTTCTTCCGGGTTCGGCTACCTGAAAAGCCGTGCCGGCTTCGATATCTCAGTCAGCGCCATCCCCTACAACTCGGACGATACCTATGGCAAAGCCATTGTCGTCGGGCTGATCAACACCCTCATCGTCGCCGTTGCCGGCATCATCACCGCAACCATCATCGGCTTCATCGTCGGCATCGGCCGCTTGTCGCACAACTGGCTGATCCGCAAGATCTGCACGGTCTATGTCGAGATTTTCCGCAACATCCCGCCGCTGCTGGTGATCTTCTTCTGGTATTCGGGCGTGCTGGCGGTCTTGCCCGTGGTGCGTGAAAGCATCAACCTGCCATTCGGCTCGTTTCTCAACCAGCGCGGCTTCTATCTTCCTCGTGCAATCTGGGGTGATGGCTCCTGGCTGATCTTTGTCGCCTTGCTTGTCGGCATCGCCATGGCATGGTTCGTCGCCCGCACGGCGCGCCAGCGGCAGATGGCGACCGGTCAGCAGTTTCCCGTATTCTGGACGTCCCTGGCGCTGATCGTCGGCCTGCCGATTCTGGCCTATGCGCTGAGCGGCTTTCCCCTGACCTTCGATTTTCCGAAGCAATCGACCTTCAACCTGGCCGGCGGTTTCCACATCGGGCCGGAATTCCTGTCGCTCTATCTGGCGCTGTCCTGCTACACAGCCTCCTTCATCGCCGAGATCGTGCGTGCCGGCATTCTCGGCGTCTCGAAGGGCCAGTCGGAAGCGGCTGGCGCTCTGGGGCTGCGGCCGGGATCGATCCTGCGGCTAGTCGTCGTGCCGCAAGCCATGCGCATCGTCATCCCGCCGCTGACCAGCCAGTATTTGAACCTGACCAAGAACTCGTCGCTGGCCATCGCTATTGCTTACCCGGACCTGACGGCGACCGCCGGCACAGTGCTCAACCAGACGGGGCAGGCGGTCGAAAACGTGCTGATCATGATGGTCGTCTATCTCGTCATCAGCCTGGTGACGTCGGCGGTCATGAATGTGGTCAACGCCAGGATGGCGCTGGTGGAGAGGTAAGGCCATGCAGGAACATGATACCGCTTGGGTGCGGACCGAAATGGCACTGGCGCAACAGGCGCCGGCCGGCGTGCGGGGGCCTATCGCCTGGGTCCGCAAGAACCTGATCGGTTCGGTGGGCGACACCATCCTGACCGTACTGGGCATCGCACTGGTGGTGATGATCCTGCCGCCAATCATCAACTGGGCCTTCATCAGCGCCCAGTGGGTAGGGTCCGATCGCTCGGTATGCGCCACGGCGGCGCAAGGCGGGGTTCAGCCGGATGGCTGGTCCGGCGCTTGCTGGGCGTTCGTCAACGCCAAGTTCGGCCAATTCATGCTCGGCCGCTATCCTATTGAGGAGCGCTGGCGGCCGATCCTGGTCGCCATACTGTTCGTGGCGCTGCTGGTGCCGCTGCTGATCCCGCGCGTGCCGCGCAAGGGGCTGAACGCGATCCTGCTTTTCCTGGTGCTGCCGATCGTCGCTTTCGTGCTGCTGGTCGGCGGCATGTTCGGCCTGCCGCATGTCGAGACGCAGCTATGGGGCGGCCTGCTGGTGACGCTCAGCCTGGCCTTTGTCGGCATTGCAGTGTCGCTGCCGTTCGGCATCGTGCTGGCGCTTGGTCGGCGCTCGAAGATGCCGATAGTCAAGATGCTGTGCGTCATCTTCATCGAATTCGTTCGCGGCATCCCGCTGATCACCGTTCTGTTCTTTGCCAGCGTCATGCTGCCGCTGTTCCTGCCCCCCGGCGTTTCCTTCGACAAGTTCCTCAGGGCGCTGATCGGCTTCTCGTTGTTTGCCGCCGCCTATATGGCGGAGGTGGTGCGCGGCGGTCTGCAGGCGATCCCCAAGGGCCAGTATGAGGGGGCGGATTCGCTTGGTCTCGGTTACTGGCAGAAGATGAACCTGATCGTGCTGCCGCAAGCGCTGAAGCTGGTCATACCCGGCATCGTCAACACCTTCATCGGCATGTTGAAAGACACAAGCCTGGTTATCATCATCTCGATGTTCGACCTACTCGGTGTCGTCAAGCAGAACTTCTCCGATCCCAACTGGGCGACGCCGCAGACCACCAAGTCCGGCCTGATTTTCGCTGCCTTCGTCTTCTGGCTGTTCTGCTTCGGCATGTCGCGCTATTCGATGTATACGGAACGCCGGCTCGACACCGGCCACAAACGTTAAAAACAAAAAAGGGGAACCTGCCATGGTCATAGAAAACGCCGTCAGCGCCGAAGAGATCAAGGTCGATGCCAAGAAGATGCACATCTCGACCACCGATGTCGCAATCGACATCATCGGCATGCACAAATGGTATGGCGAGTTCCATGTGCTGAAGGACATCAACCTCAAGGTGATGCGCGGCGAGCGCATCGTCATCTGCGGTCCTTCGGGCTCGGGCAAGTCGACCATGATCCGCTGCATCAACCGGCTGGAAGAGCACCAGAAGGGCAAGATCATCGTCGACGGCAAGGAACTCACCAACGATCTCAAGAAGATCGACGAGGTGCGCCGCGAGGTCGGCATGGTGTTCCAGCACTTCAACCTGTTCCCGCATCTGACCATCCTGGAGAACTGCACGCTGGCGCCGATCTGGGTGCGCAAGACGCCGAAGAAGCAGGCCGAGGAAATCGCCATGCACTTCCTCAAGCGCGTCAAGATCCCCGAACAGGCCAACAAATATCCGGGCCAGCTGTCGGGCGGCCAGCAGCAGCGCGTAGCGATCGCGCGTTCGCTGTGCATGAACCCGCGCATCATGCTGTTCGATGAGCCGACCTCGGCGCTCGATCCCGAAATGATCAAGGAAGTGCTGGAGACGATGGTGGGCCTGGCCGAGGAAGGCATGACCATGCTGTGCGTCACTCACGAAATGGGCTTTGCCCGCAAGGTCGCCAACCGGGTGATCTTCATGGATCAGGGCCAGATCGTCGAACAGAACACGCCGGCCGAGTTCTTCGACCATCCGCGCCACGAGCGCACGAAGCTGTTTCTGTCGCAGATCCTGCACTGAGCATTTTCATGCGAACCAAAAGAGCCCGGCCGTAATGCGGCCGGGCTCTTTTGCTATCTGGGGTCGGGGTTGATCTTCTCCATTGAAACACAAAGCCGCCGCCGCATGAGAAAAGCCCTGCGTTTCGTGGCCATGCTGATTATCGTGGTCGCGCTCGCTGCCACGCTCGGCACGCTGGTGCCGCGTCCGCTGTGGCCGGCGTCAGCGGCGGGTGAGGGCACGCGCCATATTCTGGTGCTGGAGAATCCGATCCACACCGACATCGCCATTCCCGTCGATGACGAGGTGCGCCGGCGCTTCCATTTCCTGGTCGCTGCCGGCATCCCTGTCGACGCCCCGGAAGTGCGCTACATCGTCTTTGGCTGGGGCGGCCGGGCCTTCTATCTGGAGACGCCGAGCTGGTCGCAGCTGAAGACAGTGCCCGTCCTCAAGGCGCTGACACTGGACGCCTCGGTCATGCATGTCGATATCGCCGGGGCCATCGCCGAGCCGCACCCTGCTGTCACCGGTTTCGACATCGATGAGGAACGTTTTGCAGCGCTGCTCGACTATATCGACGCGAGTTTCCAGCAAGGGCCGCATGGTCCGGTCGTCATCGAGAACGCCGCCTATTCCAGCTTCGACCGCTTCTTCGAGGCGAACGGCCATTTCAACGCGCTTGTCGGCTGCAACACCTGGACAGCCGCCGGCCTGCGCACCGCCGGCCTGCGCACCGGCTGGTGGAACCCGCTGCCGGCCTCGCTGGGCTTGTCGATGCGGTTTTATAACTAGCAGTCCTTCATCGCACCGCGACAGTGTTGGATCTTTTGAAGTCAGCGGGACAGCACCCCCCTCTGGCCTGCCGGCCATCGCCCCCGCAAGGGGGGAGATCAGCCGTTTTGCCCGCGGCGCTCCTGCTGCGACGCCGGCGATTTTGGCGAAGGCGACGGCGACATCCAATCTCCCCCCTTGCGGGGGAGATGTCCGGCAGGACAGAGGGCGGTGGGAAGGATCGCTAAGTCGACGATCTAGACTGCCGAGCGTCCGCTCGCCATCCATAGAGCCAGTCGAGGTCGGCGGCGAGCTTGTCGGGCGAGCGCATGGCCAGGAACAGATTGCGGGCGATCGCCACCGGGCCGGCAGCATGCCAGGCGAGGCGGTTTACGGCCCCACGACGCGCGGCCTTGGCGACACGCGGCCGCCGAAGATTTTCCCAGATTTGAAAACTTCTGGGCAGATCGCCAGGGAAATCGGCGATAGCGTCGGCAAGCGTGATGGCATCTTCGATCGCCATTGCCGCGCCCTGTGCGGCAAACGGCGTCATCGCATGCGCAGCGTCGCCGATCAGCGCGATGCCCTGCGGGCTCGTCCACCGCTGTTGTTCGACGGTGTGGATCGGAAAGGCCGTCCATGGGCCGGCCAGTGCCACAAGCTTCGTCAGGCCCGGCGCGGTGCCGCGCAGGGCAGCCGTGAGGATCGCGGGATCGGCATGGCCCGACCAACCTTCGGCCATGCGCTCGCCCTTGGTGAAGGCGGCGAGATTGAAGGCCCGGCCTTTGCTGACGGGATAGGCGACCATGTGGAAGCCTGGATGCAGGAACGTGGTGACGCAGTCGGCGGCGCCGATCGCGACAAAGGCTTCGCCGGAGGCGCTCTCGGCCGCGATCGTGACTCGCCAGGCGAGTTCGCCCGAAAAACGGCTTTTGACGAAGTCCTCGCCTGCGAGTTGCGCCCGGACCGCCGACCAGACGCCGTCGGCGCCGACCAGCAGTTTGCCGCGTGCCTCGATCTCGCGGCCGTCCACTTCGGCGGTCACGGCGACATATTGCGCGTCTTTGACGATGCCGGTCACGCGGGCGCCAGTGATGAACTCAATCTCCGGCCGTTCAGCCATTTGCGCCAACAGCGCTGCCTGCAGATCTGCGCGGTGAGCAACGAGATAAGGCGACTGCCAGCGCGCTTCGGCGGCGTGCCCGAGCGGTACCCGCGCCAGTTCGCGCAGCGTCCCGGCGTCCTTGAGCACGACCGCTTCCGGCCGCAACGCTGCGGGCAGCAGTCGGTCGAGCACGCCGAGTTTTCCAAGAATGCGTGTTGCGTTGGGCGAAAGCTGGATGCCGGCGCCGGCCGCTTCGAGGTGCTGTGCCTGTTCGATAAGCTTTACCGGATAACCCCGTCCGGCGAAGGCAAGGGCAGCGGTCAGCCCGGCGATGCCGGCCCCGGCGATTATGACCTGCCGGGACCTGATGTCTTCCATCGGGCTTGTCGCGGAAGGATCAGGCGGCCTGGTCGATATAAAGGCAACCAGCCGGCAGCGTTTCCGTCGCCCTCAGCTTGGCCGAATAGCGGTAGAGCGTCGAGCAGTAGGGACAGACCTTTTCATTGTCGTCGCCCATGTCGAGGAACACATGCGGGTGGTCGAAGGGCGGGTTGGCGCCGGTGCACATGAATTCCTTGACGCCGATGTCGATTGCCGGATGGCCCGCATCGTTCTGGAAATGGGGAATGGAACCGCCTGCCATCGTCGTCTCCTTGATCTCGTCGAAAAGCATCTGGAACATAACAGGCCTGTTTGCAAGATCGATGAAATGAAACTGTCGCAAAAGCCTGTCAGAGGATACGTTGAGCCGGTTAAGTGCATGTCCCTGAAATCGGAACGGTTTTCGCCGAAGGGTCATGCGCCACAAAAGCGTGTTAGAGGCATGGCACGTCCAGCGGCGCTCCAAGGGACGGTTGGCGGGGGAAGAGCAGGAACCATGAACGAACTGAAGCCGGTGCAGAGCGAATTCATCAATGTCGAGGTGGCGAGCCCCGAGGGCGGCAACCCCGATCGGTTCGTCAACCGTGAGTTCTCCTGGCTGCAGTTCAACCGGCGTGTGCTCGAGGAATCCCAGAACCAGCACCATCCGCTGCTCGAACGCGTCCGTTTCCTGTCAATTTCAGCCGCCAATCTCGACGAATTCTTCATGGTCCGCGTCGCCGGCCTTGCCGGCCAGGTGCGCGAAGGCATTGCGCTCAAGAGCCCCGACGGCCGCACGCCGGAGCAGCAGCTGGAACAATTGCTGCGCGAGGTCGAGCGGCTGCAGGAGGACCAGCAGAACAGCCTTTCGGCGCTGATGCTGCTGCTCAACAAGGAAGGCATTGAGAGCATCACCCGCGATGCACTGACCAAGGATGAGAAAGTCTGGCTGGAAGACCATTTCCAGGACCAGGTCTTCCCGGTCCTGACTCCACTGTCGATCGACCCGGCGCATCCGTTTCCGTTCATTCCCAATCTCGGCTTCTCGATGGCGCTGCAATTGCGCCACCGCAAGAATGGCGAGGAGATGAGCGCACTTCTGCGCCTGCCGGTGGCGCTGAAGCGCTTCATCCGCCTGCCCGACCGCAAGCAGCACGTTCGCTTCATTCCACTGGAGGAGGCTGTCGGCCTCTATATCGGGAAGCTGTTCCCCGGCTATGAGGTCAAGGGTTCCGGCACCTTCCGCATCATCCGGGACAGCGATATCGAGGTCGAGGAGGAGTCGGAAGATCTCGTGCGCCTGTTCGAGACGGCGCTGAAGCGGCGCCGCCGCGGTTCGGTCATCCGCATCGAATTCGACAAGTCGATGCCCGGCGAGTTGCGCGAGTTCGTCGCCGGCGAGCTTGGAGTCTCTTCGAGCCGCATCAGCGTTCTGACCGGCCCGCTGGCGCTCAGCCAGATTTCCGAGATCGTCGCCGTGCCACGCGACGACCTGAAGTTCACCCCCTACAATCCACGCTTTCCCGAGCGCATCCGCGAGCATGGCGGCGACTGTTTCGCGGCCATTCGCGAGAAGGACATCGTCGTCCACCACCCCTATGAATCCTTTGACGTGGTGGTCCAATTCCTGCGCCAGGCGATGGCCGACCCGGAGGTGGTGGCGATCAAGCAGACGCTCTACCGCACCTCCAACGACAGCCCGATCGTGCGCGCCTTGGTCGACGCGGCCGAGGCCGGCAAGTCGGTAACCGCCCTGGTCGAGCTCAAGGCGCGCTTCGACGAGGAAGCCAACATCCGCTGGGCGCGCGACCTCGAACGCGCCGGCGTCCAGGTCGTGTTCGGCTTCCTTGAACTCAAAACCCATGCGAAAATGTCGCTGGTGGTGCGGCGCGAGGACGGCAAGCTGCGTAACTATGTGCATCTCGGCACCGGCAACTACCATCCGGTGACAGCGCGCATTTACACCGACCTGTCCTTCTTCACCACCGATCCGACGATCGCGCGCGATGTCGCCCAGCTGTTCAACTTCATCACCGGCTATGCCGAGCCGACCGATGAGATGCGGATCGCCATCTCGCCGTTTACGCTGCGCAGCCGTATCCTCAAGCACATTGCCGACGAGGTCGCCCACGCGCTGGCTGGCCGTCCGGCGCGCATCTGGATGAAGATGAACGCGCTCGTCGATCCCAACATCATCGACGCGCTCTATGACGCCAGCCGTGCCGGCGTCGAGATCGATCTCGTCGTGCGCGGCATCTGCTGCCTGCGGCCGCAGGTGCCCGGCCTGTCGGAAAACATCAGGGTCAAGTCGATCGTCGGCCGCTTCCTCGAACACAGCCGCATCTATTGCTTCGGCAACGGCCATGGCCTGCCGTCGGACGAGGCGATCGTCTACATCGCCTCGGCCGACTTGATGCCACGCAATCTCGACCGCCGTGTCGAGACCATGGTGCCGATCACCAATCCGACGGTGCATGAACAGATCCTTGGCCAGATCATGCTGGGCAACATCATGGACAACCAGCAAAGTTTCGACGTATTGGCTGACGGAACCTCCCGGCGCGTCGTGCTGGAGGAGGGTGAGGAACCGTTCAACGCGCAGGAATATTTCATGACCAATCCGAGCCTGTCGGGACGGGGTGACGCGCTGAAGTCGCATGCGCCCAAGCGCATCGCGCAGTTCAAGCGTCGCAAGAAGAACACCGGCTGATGATTTCAACGTCCCAAGGCCGGCTGCAGGATCGCCGGCCGCTGTCCATTATCGACATCGGCTCGAACTCGATCCGCCTTGTCGTCTATGAAGGGTTGGCGCGCTCGCCGACCTTGCTGTTCAACGAAAAGATGCTGGCCGGCCTCGGCCGCGGCATCGTTTCGACCGGCAAGCTCGACCCGGAGGCGGTGACGCGCTCGATGGAGGAGTTCCGCCGTTTCCGCGCGCTCTCCGACCAGGCGGGTGCGGAGCACATGTTTGTGCTGGCAACGGCCGCGGCCCGCGAAGCGATCAACGGCCCCGATTTCATCCACCGCGCCCAGGATGTGCTCAAGACCGAGATCCGCGTGCTCACTGGCCGGCAGGAGGCGCATTATTCGGCGCTTGGCGTCATTTCGGGCTTCCACCCCGCCAATGGCATTGCCGGCGATCTTGGCGGCGGCAGCCTGGAGCTTATTGACATCAATGGCGAGGCGATCGGCGACGGCATCACGCTGCCGCTGGGTGGCCTGCGGCTGCAGGACATGGCCAGGAATTCGCTCGCCCAGGCGGCAAAGATCACCCGCGACGAACTGGCGCGCGCCAAATTGTTGAAGGGCGGGCTGGGACGGCCCTTCTACGCCGTTGGCGGCACCTGGCGAAACCTTGCCCGGCTGCACATGGAAATGACCAACTACCCGCTTGGCGTCATGCACCACTATGAGATCGGTGTCGAAAGCGCCGCCAATTTCCTGAAGCAGGTGGCGAAAGGCGAGATCGAGAAGGTCAAGGGCATCGAAGGTGTGTCGAAGAACCGCCGTTCGCTGCTGCCCTATGGCGCGGTCGTGCTGCAGGAGATCATGGCGGCGATGCAGCCGTCGAAGATCATCGTCTCGGCATTGGGCGTGCGCGAAGGGTTTCTCTATTCGCTGCTCGACCCTGCCGAGCAGAAGGCCGATCCGCTGGTCTCCGCTTCGGAGGAACTGGCGCGGCTGCGGTCGCGCTCGGTCACCCATGCGCATGAGCTTGTCGAATGGACGGACAAGACCTTTGCCGCCTTCGGCATCGACGAGACGGAGGATGAGGCGCGCTATCGCCACGCTGCCTGTCTGCTGGCCGATATAGGCTGGCGCGCACACCCGGAATATCGCGGCAAGCAGTCGCTCAACATCATTGCCCACGCCTCCTTCATCGGCGTCGATCACCCCGGCCGTGCCTTCCTGGCGCTGGTCGGCCTGTTCCGCCACGAAGGCGTGTTCAACGATGCGGCGCCGGAAATCCGCGGCCTGGCGACGCCGCGCTATCTCGATCGCGCCCGCATCCTGGCGGCGGTGCTGCGCGTCGTCTATCTGCTGACTGCGGCCATGCCCGGCGTCATGCCGCGGCTGAAATGGGAAAACCGCGGCAATGGCACGTTGGCGCTGGTGCTGCCGGCCTCACTTTCCGATCTTTACGGCGAACGCCCGGCCGGACGGCTGGCGCAACTGGCGCGGATCACCAACCGCCGGCTGGTGCTGGCGGTCGAGGGTGGGCAGAGCGTGTCGGTGAAGTAGGCGCGGCCTGACAGCAAAACCATGTCGTCGTCGGCCTCGCGTTCGAGGACCGGCTTCCTCAATCCGTCGCTGCTTCGCGCCGCCACCTTCCCCCTCCGGAGGGAAAGGAAGGGAGCCTCGTTGGAAAGCGTTGGCGGCAATAGGCTCGCGCCCTTCCTATACCCCGTCGATCGGGGAGAGGTGGCTCGGCGAAGCCGAGACGGAGTGGGGGGGTCGACTTGGCACGGGCGTCGATGGTTCAACCGGGACGATATTTGACGATATCAGACCGCGGCGCGGCGCCCCTCGATCGACCAGGCCCCGGCGCCGGCCATGGCTAGCGCCAGGAATCCACCGGCGATGGCAATGTCCTTCATCAGCATCTGCTGGTGCAGGAAGGTGAGCATCGGGTCATCGCCGCCCTGGCCGTAGTGGCCGATGGAGCCTGCAACGATGCAGAAAGCGGCAAGAAGTATCGCAATGACCGGCGTCTGAAAGCCGACCAGTATCAAGAGACCGGCAATCAACTCGAACAGCCCGGTGCCCCAGGCGGCAAGCGTCGGCAATGGCATGCCGAGGCCGGCGAAATAGCCGGTCGTCCCGGCAATGTCGGCGAGCGCGTGGTAGCCGGAGGGAACGAGCAGGGCGGCGAGCAGCAGCCGGGAAATCAGAAGCAATGCATCGCGGGGCATGGTCATCTCCGTTGTCTGTCCGCCGGCTGTTCGAGACCGATCCTAGCAGGGATGGGACGGGTGCGCGCTTGGGCAGACAACGAAAAAGCGGCGTGGAAAATTCCACGCCGCTTTTTCAGGCTTGGGAGGGAAAGCTCAGCCGCGCTTGGCGTCGACCGAGTAGGCGCCAGGGCCCGAGGAAGCCAGCAGCAGGAAACCGCCGGTGATGGCGACGTTCTTCAGGAAATGGATCATCTGGTTCTGGTCGGCCCAGCCGGTATGGGCGACAAAGGCCGAGGCGATGGTGAAGACCGCGAGCACCCAGGCGGCGATGCGGGTCTGAAAGCCAACGAGCACGGCAAGGCCGCCGAGCAATTCGATCAGGCCGACGACAATGGCCGTTGTGGTCGGCACCGGCAGGCCCATGGCGCCGAAATAGCCGGCGGTGCCCGAAATGGCGGTGAGCTTGCCGAAGCCGGAAAGCAGGAAGATGGCGGCGAGCAGGATGCGGCCGAGCAGGATGGTGGTGGAACTGTTGGACGCGATGCCGGCGCCGGCAGCGGAAGTGTTGATGGACATGGTGGCTCTCCGAAAAGGGTTGATGTCCCGTCAGATAGACCAAGCCGACTGTTCACCAAAGCCGCCAGTCCGGCGACACATTGTTCACAGGACGTACATTTCGGGATCGTTCGACCGACGCAAAATTCTTGTCGCGGCCAGCAGCGGCGGGAGCAAATTGTCCCGCCACACAATTCGGATTTCTAGTTGACGCAATTCCCAAGAAGAGGGGCTGCGCGCTTCCCGAGGAAACGCAAGGCACTTTCCCTGGAATCGCTTAACCCGGATGCGTCATGTCCTCCGGCCGCACCAGCCGGTCGTAGTCTGCCTCGCTGACCAGCCCGGTGGCCAGTGCTTCCTCGCGCAAGGTGGTGCCCTTCTTGTGCGCGGTCTTGGCGATCTTGGCGGCATTGTCGTACCCGATCGTCGGCGCCAGCGCTGTCACCAGCATCAGCGAGCGGTCGAGCGCGGCCTTGATGTTGTCTTCGCGCGCCTCGATACCGACGACGCAATTGTCGGTGAAGGAGATCGAAGCGTCGGCCAGCAGCTGCACCGACTGCAGGAAGTTGTAGGCCATCAGCGGGTTATAGACGTTGAGCTCGAAATGGCCCTGGCTGCCGGCGAAGGTCAGCGAGGCGTTGTTGCCGAACACCTGCACGCAGACCTGCGTCAGAGCCTCGCACTGCGTCGGGTTGACCTTGCCAGGCATGATCGAGGAACCCGGCTCGTTTTCCGGCAGCGACAGTTCGCCGAGGCCCGAGCGCGGGCCGGAGCCGAGGAAGCGGATGTCGTTGGCGATCTTGAAGAGGGCGGCGGCCGCCGCGTTGATGGCGCCATGCGAGAACACCATGGAATCGTGCGCGGCGAGCGCCTCGAACTTGTTCGGCGCGGTGACGAAGGCAATGCCGGTAATGTCGGCGATGCGCGCCGCCACCTTTTCCGCAAAGCCGACCGGCGCATTGAGGCCGGTGCCGACTGCGGTGCCGCCCTGCGCCAGTTCCTGCAGGCCGGGCAGCGTCATCTCGATGCGCTTGATCGAAGAGGCCACCTGTGCGGCATAGCCGGAAAATTCCTGGCCCAGCGTGAGAGGGGTGGCATCCTGCGTATGGGTGCGGCCGATCTTGATGATGTGGGCGAAAGCCTTTGTCTTGACCTCGAGCGCGGCGTGCAGATGCCTAAGCGCCGGCAGCAGATCGTGCACGATGCGCTCGGCGCAAGCGATGTGCATGGCTGTCGGGTAGGTGTCGTTCGACGACTGGCTCATATTGACGTGGTCGTTGGGGTGCACCGGCTTCTTCGAGCCCATGACGCCGCCCAGAAGTTCGATCGCCCGGTTAGAGATCACCTCGTTGGCGTTCATGTTGGACTGCGTGCCCGAGCCGGTCTGCCACACGACCAGCGGGAAATGGTCGTTGAGCTTGCCGTCGATCACCTCTTGCGCCGCCTCGATGATCGCCTTGCCGACTTCCGGATCGAGCCGCTTCAGCTCCATATTGGCTTCCGCCGCCGCTCGCTTGACGATGCCGAGCGCACGCACGATCGAGGCCGGCTGCTTTTCCCAGCCTATCCTGAAATTGCCGAGGGAACGCTGCGCCTGCGCGCCCCAGTAACGGTCGGCGGCAACCTCGATGGGGCCGAACGTGTCGGTTTCGGTTCTGGTCCTGGCAGCGGTCACTTGTCTCTCCGACGATCGAATTCGGCAACGGCGTATCGCGTTGCACAATGGCCTTCAAGCAGAGATTGCGGCCGGCAGGCAGTAAATCGGTTGAAGCAGTAGCGCCGCCCTTCGGGATCCTGCACCCTCCACTTTCGTGTGAAGGAAATTGCTCCTCAGTGCGGCTTGATCCCATGAAGTGGACGGAAACTTAGCTCGATAAGATCATGTCGAGCTGGCGGATTGCTCTACGCAAACTTCCCCGAGGATCAGCAATGCGCAATTCATGTCTACCTACTCTACCTACGAGCGACGCTGCCACACAAACTACCATCCGTGCCGGCGTCTCACTGGCAACAGCAGCAATGAGGTAGCTTATGCACTTGTCCTTCTGTTCAGTTTCCCGACCAAAATCCGGCATCGCATCTGGATCGAGCTTCGGATCGCGAAACCGAGAATTTCAAGTCCACCCTGGGAGCGCCTCCACATAGCCTCGGAGATTTCCAAGATGCATGGCGGCAAGGTCGAAGCCGTCTCGACGTCGCAAGAGACGCTCTTTGTCCTCCGTATTTTGCTGAAAGCGCGCCTGATCGCGGACCGTCAGCTCGGAACCTTTTTCCTCCAACGGCGCAGCTTTGTCCTGAGATAGGATCTATAGCCGAACGGAAGTGTTCGCCGTCCGGAAGGCGTGCTTGTCCGCGCCTCCAGACGCTGGCGCACGACGCTCATCAGTCTGCAGAACGCGGGTGTTTCCAATGATTGCACCCGTTTGACGAGGTTGTCGGGCAATGGCTTTGAGCGCCAGTCGAAATAAGCCTCGTAGTCTTGCGGCGTTGCGATCAGGTGCTGGAGATAGGCTGCAAGATCGCTGGCGCTGGCGAAGGCACTGGCGTCAATAAAGGAGTGCTCCGGAACGAACTCGTCCACATTGGGAGCGCCAAGGTAGATCGGCACCGTGCCCGCCATGAACGCGTCATAGATTTTCTCGGTGACATAGTCGGCCTCGGTCGAGTTCTCCATGGCCAGGCAGAATTTGTGCCGCGCAATGGTTTCGATCTTGGTCTTCGAGCCCAGATCGGGGCCAGAGACCGATCGGTTGTTGCGATATCGGCCATAAGAATCGATCTTGATGTGGCGCGCCAGTTCGTTCGCCAAATCGACACGGCCGCTATAATTCAGGCCGGCCGACTGGAAGAGTGCGACCGGCGCTTCTTCCGTTTTCGGTACGATTGGTCTGGCCAGCGCATCTTTCCACCACACCGCACGCGGAAGGTAGGGTACCCAGACATCAGACCGGGATTCATGCGTCATGATGATATCGAAGTGCCGCATGATTTTGGGGTCGGCAAGTCGCTTGTAGTTTTGGCCGCATTCCATCGACCAGGCGACCCAATATTGACCAGGGTATTTGTAGGCATCGCCAACTTCGCGAAAGTTCGGAATATGGAAGACGACTGCCGCGGCCTCGGAAATCCGTCGTTTGTCCAGTGTCCACCGCCCGGGCATTTCGCACTGTATCGACGCGATATCGACGGGTTTGCTGAAGAACGTTGTGTAGAAGAGGATCAGTGGATCGATAGACAGCATGGCACCACGAATGTCTGAAGCATTGCTCAATCTGCAGACAGACGCGGTATCGGAAGTTTGGTCAAGTGCTCCGCTTGTTCGAGGCAGAGGGCCATCCAAACGGTCACCCCGCCGTATACCCGCCATCGATCGCGAAAATGCCGCCGCTGGTCCACGCCGCCTCGTCGCTGGCCAGATAGACGGCGATGCCGGCAAGATCGCTGGTCTGGCCGATGCGGCCGAGCGGGTAGCTGCGCTCGACATAGGTTTTCAGCTCGGCCTGCGCTGCCGCCGGCAGGTTGTCGATCGACTTGCGCCGCATGGCGGTGTCGACCGTGCCGGGCGCAATTGCATTGACCCTGATGCCGCCCGGACCAAGCTCGAAGGCCAGCGACTTGGTCAGCGAATTCAGCGCGCCCTTGGACAAGGAATACAGGCTCGACGGCCGCTTCGGGATCATTTTGTCGGCGAAGTAGGACGAGATGTTGATGACGGAGGCGTTGGCGCCGAGATGCGGCAGCAGCCGCTGGGTAAGGAAGAACGCCGCCGTCACATTGAGCGCGAAGGATTGCTGGAATTGGTGCTCGGTGACGGTCTCGAAAGGCACCAGATAAGCGACGCCGGCATTGTTGACGAGGATGTCGAGTGGGCCGGTTGCTTTCGCGCGATCGACCACGGCATCGATGCCGGAAGAGGTCGAGAGATCGGCCGACTGGGTGCCGACGTTGCCCGCCGCCGCAAGTGTCTCGCGGGCGGTCTCGAGCTTGCTGGTGTCGCGACCGACGATCAGCACGTCGGCGCCCTCGCGCAAGAAAGCTTCCGATATCGCCAGGCCGATGCCGTCCGAGCCGCCGGTCACCAGTGCTCGCTTGCCAGAAAGTCTCATTGAAGGCCAAGTCGCATCGAATGCTCTCGCTGTTGCCCGCGTCACGAAGGCAATGCCGATCGGCGAGGGCGGTCAAGCCGCCGGCCTATCGCTCAGTATGAACTTCGGTTGGCCGCGTGCCGATCCGGTTACCGCAGCAGCGACTGCGACGTCGGCGTCAGGCGCAAGGTTTCGGTCCGCCAGGTCACATCGGCCGCTTGCCATTGGAGCGAAGCGGCAACTGCGGCTTCGTAATTGGCATGCGCCTCGGGACTGTTGAAACCCGTCACCGCGATAAAGACGTTTTCGCTCAAGCGCACCGGCAGGCGGGGAAAGCTGTTTTCGGCGTGCTCGGTGATGAAGGCGCCAAGCAACCGTCCGCCGGCGCCGATAAGGACCGGAAGGGCATATGTGTCGAAATTGCCGGCGAAATCGGCTTCGGCGCCAGACCGCAGATGATGAATCTGGATGACAACAACACCGGTCAAGCGATTGTCTGCTCTCAGCTTTCCATCCGGCGGCATGGCGCCTCGCTGCGCGCCTGACAGATCGAAGCCGGCGCCTGGCCATGCCGGCTTCAAGAGCAGCACATCGTCGGAATCGATCATCGTCGCATTGGCGGCGTCGCGGTGCGCCGTCCACACCGGCCCGTCATAGAAGGCGGTGAGCGCCTGCTTCCGCGCTTCCATGCCACCGAAGCCGCGCAGCCAGACGAACATGTCGGGGCGGTCGAGGTCGCGGAACTGTCCGATGATGGTCATGCCGGCGTGTTCCTGGCCTTCGATGAACCGACTGTCGAAGATGTCGATCAGCGTCTCGCGCCGGCCCGGCTTCAGCGTGTACTGCCGCAACTCGACGACAGGCGAAGCGAGCAGTTTTGCCGCCGCAGGCGCATTCAGGGGTACGGTCATTGTGTCGTCTCCAAAAAACAGGATGATCATCCGGTTTATAAAACAGACCGGTTGTCCTGTTTTGTCAATCTGCTATCGTTGGCAAATGTCAGCAGAGATTGCTCGGGCTCCGAAAGGGCCGCCGCGAAAACGCACCAACGATCCCGAAGGGCTGCGCAACAAGGTGCTCGATATCGCCGAAGCGTCGTTCCAGGCGCGTGGCTATCATGCATCCGCCCTTGGCGAGCTGATGACGACCGCAGGCGTCAGCGGCGGCGCGCTGCATCATCATTTCCCGACGAAGAAGGCGCTCGCTCTGGCGGTGATCGAGGAGCGCGTGGCAGCGGCCCTCGATGAAACCTGGATCAACCCTGTACGGGCGGCAGGCTCGGCGCGCGAAGGCGTGCGCGCGGTGTTCGAGGCGGTGGCGACCGAGCTTGAGCAGCAAGGCTTCGTGCGCGGCTGTCCGCTCAACAATCTGGCGCATGAACTGTCGCTCGCTGACCCGGATTTCCGCGCCGCTCTGGACGATATCTTTGCCGGATGGCGTCAGGCGGTTGCCGACAAGGTGCGAGCCGACCAGCAGTCGGGGAGGGAGCAGGGCACCGACCCCGAGCGCTTTGCGGCACTCGCCATCGCCGCCTATTCCGGCGCCATGTCGATGGCCAAGGCGGCACAGGATGCCAGCGTGCTGCGCGATTGCCTGGCCGAACTTCAGGGTAGCTCAACGCCGCCATTCCCGAGCAGAGCGAAGCGGCGTAGCAGGATCCTGCTGCGGCCGGGAAAACCTTGAGGCCGGAACTGCGCTGTTCTAGTTGGAAAGCGGCTTGATCGTCTCGTAACCGTTCACCGATTCCGCGCTGGTCCCTTCGTCGTAGCGCCGGGCGAGGGACGCTTGCAGATCAGGCGCATAAAGCGCGGTAAATGTGTCCAGCGTTTCGCCGGCGCCGTTCTTGAAGGTCTCCGTGACCGCCAGCACGTTGTATTTGCAGCCGCCGACACTGAACGTCTCCTTGCCCTTGACGACCAGGCTCAGCGTCTTGGTGCTCTTCGGCTGCTTGTTCGGCGACAGCTCGACGAATTCGATCGTGCTCTTGGCTCCCGTCTTCAGCGGAAACAGTTTTCGCAGATCGGAAAACGGGATCGTCGCCACCCGTCCGGTATCGCTGTCGCGAAACACTTCGACCAGGCCGGCAAACAGGAACTGTGTCTGCGGCGATTGCGATTCGTAGGTGTTGGCAACGGAGACCATGCCGCCGGCCACCGGCCGAAACTCGCTGCGGACGCCGGGCATTTCCAGAACGAAGCCGGCCTTGGCCGATTTTGCGTCGACACAATCGGCGGCATGCACCGCAGCCGCCGGCAGCAACCCAGCCAGCACCACGCCTATCGAAACGGCTCTCATGAAATCCTCCCCTCTGCTTGTATTTGCTGCGCGCCAGCATGACCCAAGAAATGCCAGAGCCTCAGTGCCGTGTCGACCTGCCATTCCTGGCAACTGGACGGTGGGGCGCCGGCTGTGCTGAATTTCAGGTCATGAATCGCAAGCTCGTCCTCTCCCGTCGCAATTTCCTCGCACAGGCAGCCGGCCTTGCCATGGCTGGCATGCTGCCGCGCGCCGCGCTTGGCCAGACCGGCAAGCGCATCCAGCCCATCGACGCCACCTTTCTGTTCATCGCCGATGTCCATGCCTGCCGCATGTCGAGCGGCCTCAGCCCCAACTGCCTGGAGGAAGGCAAGACCGATGCCGCGCTGTTGCGCAATGTCGCTGTCCTCAATGGCTTGGCCGGCCGGCAATGGCCAGTCGAGATCGATGGCGTTGCAACCCGCCTGCGTTCGGCCGGCGGCCGCATCGATGCGCCGCTCGGCCTCGTTGTCGGCGGCGACATCACCGACGATGGCGGCGGCCAGATCACCGAGCCCAGCGAAGGCACGCAACTGTTGCAGTTCAGCCAGCGCTATCAACAGGGCGTCGGTCCCGATCGCGTGCACATGCCGGTCTATGTCGGCCTCGGCAATCACGATCTCGACCAGAACGGCTCGCCGCCGCACGTCGACTGGTACCGGCGCGAATTGCGCGACTATGTCGAGGTCAACCATCGCCCCGGCGTGTTCTTCAAGCCCCCGGTGCCGGCCACCGAATACGATGTCGACACCGACTGCTATTCCTGGGACTGGGGCGGCCTGCATCTCGTCCAGACCCACCGGTTTGCCGGCGACACCGGCCACGGCGCGGTGAGCAGCCTGCCGTGGCTGAAGCAGGATCTGACGACCTACGCTGCGGATGGCCGTCCCGTCATCCTGTTCCAGCACTATGGCTGGGACACTTTCTCGGTCGAGCGCTGGGACCCGGCCAAGCGCACCTATGACGATGACGGCGCAGGCGCGCCGCATTGGTGGAGCGAGGCCGACCGCCAGGCGCTGCTGGCGGCGCTGAAGGGCTACAATGTCATCGCCATCTTCCATGGCCATCAGCACGAAGTGCCTATGATCTACAAAAGCGATGGCCTCGACCTGTTCAAGCCGAAGGCTGCCTATATGGGTGGCTTCGCGCTGGTGAGGGTAACCGGGGACGGCATGGACGTGGTGCTGGGCGAGGCGGCGGGCGACCGGGGCGGGGTCAAGTTCACCAGCGCCTTCAGCAAGAGCCTCAGCCTCTGACAAGAAAAAGGCGGCCTTGAGCCGCCTTCCTCATTGCCTGCAAGATCGGGTCAGAGCGCCTTTTTGATCTTGTCCTTCACGTCGCCATAGACCTTCTGCACCTTGCCGGCGGTCTTGTCGGCCGTGCCTTCGGCCTGGGTCTGCCTGTTGCCGGTCGCCTTGCCGCCGGCCTCCTTGACCGAGCCCTTGACCTGCTTGGCCACGCCGGCAACCTGATCCTTGTTCACCATCTTTGCATCTCCTGGGATTCCGGGGATTCATTCGCAGGAGGCAAACGGGCCGGCTTGGCTTAGGTTCCCTGGGCGGCGATCATCGTCGCATCTGGTCGCTTATATGGTCGCCGAAACGCTTTGCCGCGTCGTATCGTGTGACTAGTGTGTCGAAATTTTGGGGAGACCGCCTTGGCTGAATTTACGCTCGTCATCGCCAACAAGTGCTTTTCGTCCTGGTCGCTGAGGCCATGGGTGGCGATGAAGCATCTGGAGATCCCGTTCGAGGAAGGTTTCGTGCGCCTGCGCACGCCCGAGACTTTTGCCAATCTGGCGAAAGTGTCGCCGACCGGCCTTGTGCCAGTGTTGAATCACAATGGCAGGATCGTCTGGGAAACCCTTGCCATCCTTGAATATCTGGCCGACCTGTTTCCTGAGAAAAAACTTTGGCCGCAGGATATCGGCGCCCGCGCCTTGGCTCGCTCGGTGGCGACCGAGATGCATTCCGGCTTTCGCGAGGTGCGCTATGGCTGGCCGATGAATTTGCGCCGGCCGAAGGCCCACAAGCCGCTCGACGCCGAAGGCGAAATGCAGCGCGCGCGCATCGAAACGATCTGGCGCCAGTGCCGGGAACAATACGGCAAGGGCGGCCCCTTCCTGTTCGGTCATTTCACCGCGGCCGATGCCATGTATGCACCTGTCGTCACCCGCTTCGACACCTATGGCGGCGAACTCGCGCCCGACACGCGCGCCTATGTCGACGCCGTGTTGGCAACGCCGGCGATGCGGCACTGGTACGCGGAAGCGGCGAAGGAGACTTGGCCGGAACCCGGCCCGGACGAATAGGACCACTAATGACATCACGGTGAGTGACCGATGGCCAGCAATGATGGACCGCGTGAGACTACCGCGCCAACAATCTTCCACTGCCGGCTGATCCCGCCTCGGCCGGACTTCGCCTTCACCCTGACGGAGGAGGAGAGGGAGTTGATGGGCCGGCATGCCGACTATCTGCGCGGCAAGCTTGCCGAGGGCACCATGATCCTGGCCGGGCCGGTCGCCGACCCGGCCGGTCCTTGGGGTCTGCTGATCCTGCGTGTCGGCAGCGAAGCCGAGGCAAGAGCGGTCACCGACGGCGATCCGGTGTCGAGCTCCGGCCGCGGTTTCCACTACGAGATCCTGCCGCTGATCAGCGCGATCCTGTAGGCCGCCAGCGTGAGTTTAAGGAAAGTGTGAAACGGTTTTCCCCTGGGAATTGCGTCAGACAAGGGCACTTACAAGAACGCCTCTCGCACCGTTTAATGTGCGGGAGGCGTTCTTTTGCCAGCATTACCGAGATTGCTCTCTGAATTGCTGACACCACGGAAATGCGCCGGCTTGCGATTGGTTCCGGGGCATGGAATATTTTTTGGAACGCCTTGAGCTCCGCCACCTCGTCAGTTGAGGCTTATGCCTCAGGCACCCTCAGGTTGAATTTGGGCTCCGGCCAAACCAGAAATTGACTCGGCGCTAAAAGAAGTCTATAAGAAACATGTCGATATTTGTTTGACCGACTTTTGTTATCCGCGCATGATGCGCGCCTTTGACGAACTTCCCCATCAAAAATCGAGACAAAACGCTGTTGTGCAGTCGCACGATGGTGAACGAATATTTGCCAGGGAAAGGGTTCTTCATGGCCACCGGCACAGTGAAATGGTTCAACGCCACCAAAGGTTTTGGTTTTATTCAGCCTGACGACGGCTCCGCCGACGTTTTTGTCCACATCTCGGCCGTAGAGCGCGCCGGCATGCGTGACATCGTCGAGGGCCAGAAGCTCGGCTACGAGATGACCCGCGACAACAAGTCGGGCAAGATGTCCGCCGACCAGTTGAAGGCGGCCTGATAAGGAATTCGGCCTTCCGGTGACCACGGATGTACTGGCACCGATGAAAGGCTGAAAGGAGCGCCTTGCGCATCCAACTGGATGCGCGGCGCTTTCATGGAAGGTCAGGCGGTGCCTGGCCTTTTTCATTTTGTGCGTCATGCCGCTAAAAGTGCGCCGCACGCCGGCCGGAACGTGCTAAGGGACGATCCAGCAATCTGAACCGCCCATACTGCCCCGCTGCCGTATTGCTTTGGTCGTAATCGAAGACCGCTCTCGCTCTATCGGCACCAGGCTCCCGACAGGAGAAAGTTTTGACCACTCAATCCAAGACTGCCGACCAGGCCGGCTCGCTGTTCAGCAAGACGCAAACCCAGTCGATGTCACTCAACCGCATCCTGTCCGAGCGTGATGCCGTCAGCGAGGCGCGCGAAGCCAAGACCGCGCGCTTGCGCGAACTGCGCAAGGAAAAGGAAGCCGACGACATGGCAGCGGCCGCAGTCCTTGCGGCGCTGCCGAAGCGGGCAGGCAAACGCTGATGGCCACCAAGCGCGTACCGCCGACGCCGATCGATGCCGATGCGACCATCGCGTCCATGGTCCCGGGCCTGGACAAGCCGGTCGAATATGTCCGCCGTGTGCTGGAAAAGCTCGAGCGCTGCAAGCGCGCGCATGGCGATGCCCAGGTGCGCGTCGGCGTGCGCGGCCGTGCCGAAGCTCCGAACTATCTGGTCGAATATGTCCGCGAGGACAAAAAGACCCAGGAGCGCGTGACCTACCAGGATGCCGCCTATAGCGGCAGCACGCATCGCGAACTGGCGGCGCACCACATCGCCGAGGCGAGGAACTGGTCGCCCGAGGAAATGAACATCACAGCGGTCTCGGCGCTGATCGGCCGCTTGCGCAATCCGCGCGCACCATCATCCCGCTTTTCCGACGAGGACTGACATGGCCATAAAGTTTTCCACCAAGGACCAGCCGGCAGCGCCGGCTGCTGCCACTGCAAAGCCGGCCAAGCCCGCTGCCGCGCCGAAGGCCGCCGAACCGTCGGCGACCGATCTGTTCGAGGCGCCAGCCGCCACGCCCAAGGGCAAGGCAGGCAAGAAGAAATAGCGCCTTGCCGCACCGAGTCGATCGCAATCTCGCAGGACCTGGGCTGGTCGCGTTGGCCGCCAGGGATATCCGGTCGTCAAAACAGGACGACCAGCCGGTTTTCGATTGCCAGAGCTGCGGTGCCTGCTGCTCCTACTCGGCCGAATGGCCGCGCTTCTCGACCGAGGACGATGCGCAACTTGACCGGATTCCGGAAAAGTTCGTGTCCGCCGACCTGTCCGGGATGCGCTGCGAGGGCGTGCGCTGTTCGGCGCTTACGGGCGAGATCGGCAAGCACACGGCCTGCGGCATCTACGAGATCCGCCCGGACGTCTGCCACGCCTGCATGCCTGGCGGCGACGATTGCCTGATGGCGCGCAAGGCGCACGGGATGCCAACGATCTAGCCGACGCCCACCTTGCCTCATCCCACATCCCCCGATAGCTTCCACCACGGGCAGGGCGTTGGAGGAACCATGAGCATCGAATTCCTGTTGACGTCGCTGATCGTCGTGGCTTCGCCCGGCACCGGCGTTCTCTACACGCTGAGCGCCGGGCTTTCGCGAGGCGCGCGCGCCTCGATCACTGCTGCATTCGGCTGCACGCTTGGCATCATCCCGCATATGGCCGCCGCCATCACCGGCCTGGCGGCGCTGCTGCACACAAGTGCTGTCGCCTTCGAGACGCTGAAATATCTCGGCGTCGCCTATCTCCTCTACATGGCCTGGAACACGCTGAACGAGAAGGGCGGCCTGAGCGTCGATGAAAACGCGGCACCCCGCTCGGCAGCCAAGGTCATCACCTCCGGTATCCTGATCAACATCCTGAACCCGAAGCTGTCGATCTTCTTCTTTGCCTTCCTGCCGCAATTCGTCAGCACGACCGAACCGAACGCATTTGCCAAGATGCTCGAACTCTCGAGCGTCTTCATGCTGCTGACCTTCGTCGTCTTCGTCGCTTACGGCATCTTTGCCGCCTCGATCCGCAGCCATGTCGTGTCGCGGCCGATGGTGCTGACCTGGATGCGCCGCACCTTCGCCGGCGCCTTTGTCATGCTCGGCGCCAAGCTGGCGCTGGCTGATCGATAGAACAGGAGCTGCCAGGCCTCGGCCTACTCTTCGTCGGTTCCGGGTCCGGTCCGGATGCCTAGACGCCAGGCCGAGGGCGGAAGGCCGATCATCTTCTTGAAGGCGCGGCTGAACGCTGCCTCGGATTCGTAGCCGATTTCAGCGGCGATGCTGGCCATGTTGCTGGAGCCGGCGCTGAGCAGCTCCGAGGCGATCTGCATGCGCCATTTGGCGAGATAATGCATTGGCGGCATGCCGACCAGCCTGGTGAAGCGTTCGGCGAGCACGCTGCGCGACAGCGCGGAGTCCTTCGCCAGCGCCTCCACCGTCCAGTTATGCGCCGGCCGGTCGTGGATCAGCGCCAGTGCCCTCGCCAGGTGCGGATCGCGCAGGCCAGCCAGCCATCCCGTGGTTTGTGGCGGCAGCGATTCCAAGTAACGGCGCAACACGTCGACAAACATCAGTTCGCTCAGTTTGGTGAGCACCGTTTCACTGCCTGCGCGCTTTTGCGCCACCTCCGTGACAGCCAGGTTGATGAACTGGCTGAGCCAGCCGCCATCGCCTTTGGCATCTCCGGCCTTGATCACCGGCGGCAAAGCCTCGAGCAGTGGATTGAAAGGCTGTGCATCACAGGCGAGATAGCCGCAAACCAGCCTGGCCGAGGTCGCGCCGTCGCCGGCGCAGTTGATGTAAAACGGCATCCGGCCGGCTGTTGCGATGTCGAGAACGTCGGCTGTCGGGGGATCGGCGCGCAGCGCCGGATTGCTGGACATAATATGCGGGTCGCTCCTGGTGAAGACGACGACTTCGCCGGCCTCCAGCGCGATCGCTTCCTGGCCGACGATGCGCGCGAAGCAGCGACCGGCCGTTACCACATGGTAGGAGATCAGATGGTCCGCACCGGGCAGGATCTTCGGCAGGATGGACGATGGCGCCGGCGAGCAGACGGCCCACGGCTCGTGGCCCTCAATGTCAAAAAACGTCGCGCCGGTAAGGCGTACCGTCCTCAACAGGTCAGACAGAGCATCCCCGGCCATTCCGTTTCGTCCCGCACCCGGCTAGCCGGTGAGCCATCCCTTTCGAGTTCCGGACGCGCTGTCAAGCGAGGCGGACGCCGTATCATTCAGTTCGCGGCCAGAACTCCTAAACCTGCACCGGTGCTCAAGCGCTGCCGAGAGTGGGCGCTGAGTGCTGTCGAAACCAACCAGGGACAAAAGTCATGACGGTACATAAGGGCGGGTGTTTTTGCGGCGCCGTGGAAATCGAAGTGCACGGAGCCGCCGAGGCAATGGGCTATTGCCATTGCGGTTCTTGTCGATCGTGGTCGGCGTCTCCCGTGAACGCATTCACGCTGTGGAAGCCTCAGAACGTCAAGGTCACCGGGGGCGCGGAGTTCCTGTCCGGGTTCGAGAAGACCGAAATGAGCGATCGCCAGTTCTGCACGAAATGCGGTGGTCATCTGATGACCGTTCATCCGCCGCTCGGCCTGGTCGATGTCTATGCGGCAACGATACCAGGCGTGAAATTCACGCCTGGGGTTCACGTCAACTACGCTGAGACCGTGCTGCCGATGAAGGACGGGCTGCCCAAGCTCAGGGACTTTCCGGCTGAGCTCGGCGGCTCCGGCATCGCGGTGCCGGAATAAGGGCCCGGCCACTGCTCGCCATTTTTGACAACGACAATTCAAGACAGGAGATTGTTCATGGAAATCGCAACATTTCGCGCCACGCAGGAGCCGATCAAGGATCTCTATCGCAGGGATGCGAAGGCCGCGTTCCTCACCTTGAAGGCCAAAGGCGTCGCCGACGCGTCCACCGTCACCTGCCAGGTCGAGACCGGACGCGGGCTGGCGCTTGCCGGCATCCATCCGATGGCCGGGGGCAGCGGCCAGGAACTGTGCTCCGGCGACATGCTGCTGGAGGCGCTGATCGCATGCGCCGGTGTCTCGATGCGCGCGGCGGCGGCCGTGCTCGAAATTCCGATCAGGTCCGCCGAAGTTTCCGCGGAAGGTGACGTCGATCTTCGCGGCACGCTCGGCGTGACTGCGGGTGTTCCAGTCGGCTTCAAGGAAATCCGCTTGCGGTTCGACATCGACACCGACGCTCCCCAAAGTCAGCTCGACCAACTGCTCGAACTCACGGATCGCTATTGCGTGATCTTCCAGACCATCCAGAACAGTCCCAGCACCACGGTGAAGCTGCACCGCGTCATCCAGTGACCAGAAAACCGGCCCGGAAACTCGACTTGAGCGAGATTCCGGGCTGGGAACGGGAGTGCCGGGCAACGCTTCTATCCTTTGACGTAACCCATCGCCTCGACGATCAGCTCGTCCGCGACACGCATCAGGTTGACGCCGCGGATGGAGTTGCCGTCGGCCATGAAGTAGCGCCAGCGGATCGTCGCCCGTTCACCGGCGACGAAGGTTTCCTCGAGGTCGAAGCGCGTGCCGGGCTGGGTGGCGATCGCCGACCATAGGTCAATGCACGCCTCTTTGCCGGCATGGCGGGCGCCGTCCGGCGCCGGCACGGTGTTTTCGATAACGCAATCCTGCGCCACCAACTCGGCAAGCGCGGACGGATCGTGCAGCTGGAACACATCGTTGAAGCGATGCATGATCTCGGCCGTCTGCCGGGACAAATCATTCCCGGCTGCGTCCATGATAAGCTCCTGTTTCATCATATTCTCCCGGTTTCATTGATCTTTGACGGCTTTGACCAGCACGGCCTTTAGGGTGATCTGAGGCACGCCGGCCAAGGCGCGCGAGACGAGGCAAGTCGCCTTGGCCGACTGCGCCAGGCGTTCGAACTCGTCTTCGGCGAGATCCGTGACCTCCGCCTCCGTTTCGAGCTCGATGCGGGTGATCGTCGGCCCGGCGGCGGTCGCGCCGAGATGCATCTTGGCGACGGTGCGGATGGTGCGGGCGACGTGGCCTTCCTGGCCGAGGATGAAGGTCAGCGCCATCGAGAAGCAGCCGGCATGTGCTGCCCCGATCAGCTCTTCGGGATTGGTGCCCGGACCGTTCTCGAACCGCGACGGAAAGGAATAGGCGCCTTCGAAGACGCCGCTGCCAAGCCGCAGACGGCCGCCGCCTTCCTTCAGCGTGCCTTGCCATTCTGCGGAAGCTTCACGGATGGTCATGGTCGTTCTCCTGGTTCGGGGTTGAAAAGCGGGCAATTGGGTCAGGCGCAGTCGATGACAACCTTCCCGAACACGTCGCCCTGCTGGAAGTGGCGGTACGCTTCGGGGGCTTCGGCAAAGGGGAAGACCCTGTCGACAACGGGCTTGAGGCGATGCTGCGACACGGCGCGCAGCATGGCCTCGAGATTGCTGCGGCTGCCGACGAACAGGCGGCTGATGGTGGCGAGGCTGCGCTGATAAAGCGCTGCCGGCATCTCGATCGATCTGCCACTGGCGTCCTGCAGCGTCAGCAGCACGATGTGTCCATAAAGCGTGCTGGCAATCAGCGACTGCGCGAAGGTGGCCGGGCCGCCGGTTTCGACGACGAGGTCGATGCCGCCTGTCTGCTCGCGCGCCCAGCCGCCCCATTCCGGTATGTCGGTGCTGGAGACAACGAGGTCGGCGCCCAGCGCCCGCAGCCTGTCGGCCTTCTCCGCGCGCGATGTGATGGCGACAACCCGGCAGCCGAGCAACTTGGCGAACTGCAGAGCAAACAGCGAAACGCCACCCGAACCGATGGTGAGAACCCATTGACCAGGCTTCGGAATCCGGGTCCCGGTCACCGCGTTCCAGGCCGTCACGCCGGCGCAGGTCAGCGTCGCCGCTTCGTGCCAGCTCAGATGATCGGGCAGTCGCGCCGCCCATTGTTCGTCGAGCACGGCAAACTCAGTCAGCATGCCGTCAAGCGTACAGCCGAGCTGGTCGATCAGACCGGCATTGATGCGGCCATCGATCCAGCGGGCGAAGTAGCTGCCGGTGACGCGGTCGCCGACGGCAAAACGGGTGACGGCATCGCCGATTGCGACGACGTCACCGGCTCCGTCGCTCAGCGGCACGATGCCTTGCCGCGCCGGCAAGGGATAGGTGCCGCCAAGGATCATCGTGTCGCGCCGAAGGCTGGGCGAAGCACTGGCAGCCGAGAGCGATCCTGCAGTGGCCGTCCATCACATCTACCAGTCGGTCGGGCGCATGCTGGAGGACAATGATTTTTCGCTGGGTTGCCCCATCGCGCCGGTGGTGCTGGATTCACCCACCGATGTGCCGGAACTGGCGGAACTCTGCCGATCGGCTTTCGAGCAATGGATCGGCTTGCTGCGACAGGCCTTTGTCAGGGCAGGAGTGCCCGAACGCCGGGCGCATGCCCTGGCACTGCTGGTCGAATCCTCGCTGGAAGGGCTGATGGTGATTGCGAGGGCCACCCGCGATCGTGGCCCGGTGCTGGTGGTGGCCGACGAGGTGGCGGCGCTTGTCGAGCAGGCGGTGCTTGCAGGCAAGGTTGCGCGGCAGGCGGACAGCGCCGCCTAACCATCCGCTTTCCAAAACAAAAAGGGCGCCTCTCGGCGCCCTTTCCGTATGCATAAGCCGGATAGCTTGGATTAGAAATCCATGCCGCCCATGCCGCCCATGCCGCCGCCGCCCATGCCGCCAGGCATGCCGCCGCCAGCAGACTCCTTCTTGGGAGCCTCCGCGATCATGGCTTCGGTGGTGACGAGCAGGCCGGCGACCGAAGCCGCGTCCTGGAGAGCGGTACGAACGACCTTGACCGGGTCGACGATGCCCATGGCGATCATGTCGCCATACTCGCCGGTCTGGGCGTTGTAGCCGTAGGTCGCGCCCTTGTTGTCGAGGATCTTGCCGGCAACGATCGAAGCTTCAGCACCTGCGTTCGAAGCGATCTGACGGGCCGGAGCCTGCAGTGCACGACGAACGATGTTGATGCCGGCAGCCTGGTCGGCATTGACGCCGGTGACCTTGATGTTGGCCGAAGCGCGCAGCAGTGCGACGCCGCCGCCTGCAACGATGCCTTCTTCCACGGCCGCACGGGTCGCGTTGAGGGCGTCATCGACGCGGTCCTTCTTTTCCTTGACTTCGACTTCCGTCGCGCCGCCGACACGGATCACCGCAACGCCGCCGGCGAGCTTCGCCAGACGTTCCTGCAGCTTCTCCTTGTCGTAGTCCGACGTGGTCTCTTCGATCTGCTGCTTGATCTGGGCAACGCGGCCCTGGATCTCGGCCTTCTTGCCGGCGCCGTCGACGATGGTGGTGTTCTCCTTGGAGATCGACACCTTCTTGGCGCGGCCGAGCATGTTGAGGCCGACATTCTCGAGCTTGATGCCGAGGTCTTCCGAGATGACCTGGCCACCGGTCAGGATGGCGATGTCTTCCAGCATGGCCTTGCGGCGATCACCGAAGCCCGGCGCCTTGACGGCGGCGATCTTCAGGCCGCCGCGCAGCTTGTTGACGACCAGCGTGGCCAGAGCCTCGCCTTCGACGTCTTCCGAGATGATAAGAAGCGGCTTGGAGGTCTGCACGACGGCTTCGAGAACCGGCAGCATGGCCTGGAGGTTGGACAGCTTCTTCTCGTGCAGGAGGATGTAGACGTCCTCGAGCTCGGCAACCATCTTGTCGGCGTTGGTGACGAAGTAGGGCGAGAGATAGCCGCGGTCGAACTGCATGCCTTCGACGACTTCCAGCTCGGTCTCGGCGGTCTTGGCTTCCTCAACCGTGATGACGCCTTCATTGCCGACCTTCTGCATCGCTTCGGCGATCATGGCGCCGACCGACTCGTCGCCATTGGCCGAGATCGTGCCGACCTGGGCAACTTCCTCGGAGGTCTTGATCTTCTTGGCAGCCTTGCCGAGAGCCGCAACGACTTCGGTGACGGCCAGATCGATGCCGCGCTTCAGATCCATCGGGTTCATGCCGGCGGCAACGGCCTTGTGGCCTTCCTGGACGATCGACTGCGCCAGAACGGTCGCGGTCGTGGTGCCGTCGCCGGCGATGTCGTTGGTCTTCGAAGCAACTTCGCGGACCATCTGCGCGCCCATGTTTTCGAACTTGTCTTCAAGCTCGATTTCCTTGGCGACGGTGACGCCGTCCTTGGTGATGCGCGGTGCGCCGAACGACTTGTCGATGACGACGTTGCGGCCTTTGGGGCCGAGCGTGACCTTCACTGCGTCGGCGAGGATGTTGACGCCGCGCAGCATGCGCTCGCGGGCGTCGCGGGAGAATTTTACGTCTTTAGCAGCCATTTTTTAGCTCCTGGCAGGGGGCTTGCGATCAAGCCCGAATTTAGTTGACGGTGAGGCCGATGATCAGCCGATGATGCCCATAATGTCGGATTCCTTCATGATCAGAAGGTCTTCGCCATTGAGCTTGACTTCGGTGCCCGACCACTTGCCGAACAGGATGCGGTCGCCGGCCTTGACGTCCAGCGGGACCAGCTTGCCGGCTTCGTCGCGAGCGCCGGAGCCGACGGCGATGATCTCGCCTTCCTGCGGCTTTTCCTTTGCCGTATCCGGGATGATGATCCCGCCGGCGGTCTTGGATTCGGATTCGACCCGGCGTACGACCACGCGGTCATGAAGCGGGCGGAACTTCGACTTTGCCATTTTTTCTTCCTCGAATGAGAACGGTGAGAGCTGTTCCTCGATCCGGCGGTGCCGGATGTGCGTTAGCACTCACCTGGGGAGAGTGCTAACGTGCGCTGAAATAAGCGCGTGGCTTTCGAGAGTCAAGGCGAACGGTGAGCACAATTGTGCCAATTGGAGCCGTGCCGCGATCCGACGGCAGACCCTACCGGCGCCGCGGCGATTTAAGCACCAGAAGCGGACAGCGTTCAGCCAGCCCATAGGTCCCTGTCGGCGCGAGGCGGACACTGTCAAAAAACCGGCTCGCCTCTTCGACCAGCGTCGCCGCCGGGGCGAAACTGTAGACAGTCTGCGAATTCGCATAGACATCGATGGTGCCGATGACCGGCATCTCCCATCCGGTCGTCGCGGCAAGGGCCTCCCGGTCGGCAAACAGCGCATCGAAGGCGTCGAGGATCGCCCGCACCGGAATGGCGCGGTCGGGATCGCCGCCGGCACAAGCCATGGCAATGCGCCATTTGAGTTCGTGGAAGGTCGCGACACCACCGGACAGCGTCAGCGCCCGGACCTCCTGCAGATCGTCCGGCACCTGAGGGCTTGCATAGGCGCGCAATGCAGCCCGCCCATCGGACTTCAGCACACGCGCGATCTCGGCAAGCAGCGCCTGCCGTGCAACCGAGGAGTCCAGCGCCGACAGACAGCCGTCGCCGATCACCGCCCCGGCGCTTTCGTCGCCCAGCGGCAACTCCAGCCAGTTGCCGATCACCGCCTTGCGTGAGGCGGTATCGCCCGGCCAGATGCCCGATATCATGGCAGTGGACTCGTCGATCGCGAGCATGGTCCTTCCGAGGCCGGCAAGCTCCGGCGTGACCCCGAGCAGCACCACATCGACTGATTGCAGGCTAAGTTCGCGCTCATAGGCGGCGACAGCTTCCGGGGGCGGACACAGCGGCGACCCGAGAAGCCGCCAATGACGGCGAATTGCGTCCCAATGCTCAGTCATGCGGAACGGTTTGGGGAAAGGCTGGACATATTTCCTTCCAGGCTGTTGGTTGCCTTGCGAGTTACCTCATGCATGGAAAGGCCATGGCCCGCATTGCCGTCATAACGCATGAATTTGACCGCTTCCAGAGCCGGCGGGGCCTCCTGCTGCGCCAGGACAGCCCCTACATGTTGTTCGACGTCCTGGCGGAGCTGAAACGGCGCGGGCACTCCGTGCAGATCATGCGTGGACCCTCGGCAAGTCATAACGCCGATATTGCCGTCCTGCATGTCGACGCGACAGTGACGCCATCGGACTATGTCGACTACGCGCGCGGATTTCCGATTTGTCTCAATCTTGGTGCAACCGACATTTCCAAGCGCCGCATCAGCGGTGCTATCCTCGAGGAGGGTGCCAACTGGAGCGGCCAGGTCATCGTCAAGAGCAACCTCAATCATTGGGGGACGCCCGAGGAGCAGCTCAACCGAAAATCCGTTCGCGCCGGCAAGGCAGTGCCTTTCCCGGGCGCGCAGACCTTCGACCGTTATCAGGTGCATGCCTCGCTGGCCGATGTGGCGCCGGAGATTTTCAGGCGTGCCGACCTGATCGTGGAAAAATTCATTCCCGAAATCGAGCCCGACGGGTTTGCGGCGCGGTTCTGGATTTTCTGCGGCGATCGGGAGCGCTGCACCCGCTATGTCTCGCCGCAGCGCCTGGTCAAGGGCGACGACACCATCGGCCGGGAGCCGGTTGCGGTTCCCGACGAATTGCGCGCCTTGCGTCGGAAGCTGGGCTTCGACTATGGCAAGTTCGACTTTGTCGTGCATGAGGGCAGGGCCGTGCTGCTCGATGCCAACAAGACCCCAGGTCGCGCCAGGAACCTGTCGAAGATCGTTGCCGCCGGCACCTCCAACCTGGCCGACGGCTTCGAAAACCTCATCCACCAGACCGGACGGGGTCGAATCGGGCGCTAGAGGAACAGTCCCAACTGCGTATGGATGATCGACCGGTAGGCCTCGATGGTGTGGCGGCTTTCCTCCTGGTTCTGGGTCAGCGCCATCCGCACGACGCCGCCGGCCAGTTGGAAGATCAGGAAAACCATACGGCCGAACTCATCGCGTCGCTCCGGCGCGAGAAACGGTCCGACATGGTCGCAGAACATCGTCGCCTGGCGCCGGGTTTCGGCGATGTCGAGATTCTTCAGCGCCTTGTCAGCCTGGATGGCGTTTTGCAGGTCCTGAATGGCGGGGTCGCCGGCGACGCGCTCATAGTAGTCGTCGAGCAGCCGGTCGGCCGCCGCGATGACGTCGCCCAGCCGGCCAATGTCGGCAACGATCGCGGCAAGCCGGGCGCGGCTCACTTCGGAGAATCGCTCGTAGAGCATCGCCAGGATCGCCGACTTGTTGGGGAAGTAATGATAGACGGTGGCGATCGGCCCGCCGGCCTGTGCGCCGACTTCCTTCATGGTGACGGCGTCGATGCCTTTCTCGCCGATCAGCCGCATGGTCGTCGACAGGATGGCGTCGATGCGCTCGCGGCTGCGCTCCTGTTTGGGCCTGCGCCTCGGTTCGGTCGTCATCTGCACTGCTTCGTTCATGCCGCATCCTCTCGATCGCCCAGACCATTCGATCGCCAAGACCATCCCCAGCCTTGTTGGTGCCAAGTCCCGCTACTGATTGACAAACGAATATGATCGAGTATCAGTTTCTAAATGCTGACAGACTGTCAGTTTTTTTGCCGTCAGGCAAGGACGTTGGGAGGCGACCGTGACTTCTGCTGGTAACGCGGATGCCGGGAACGGCGACTGGCTGGTCGGCAACCCCACTGGGCCGCAACTCGCCTCGGCATTGTGGATCGGCTCGGTCGGCCTGCTCATTCTCGGGCTGCAGCCGGTGCTTCTCGGCGCGCTCTACAGCGAAGGGCATGTCAGCGGTGACGAACTCGCGCTGGTCGCCACGGCGGAGATGATCGCCATCGGCATCGGATCGGCGGCCATCGCCATGATGCTGTCCGCCCACAATATGCGCTTGAAAAGTGCCGTCCTTCTGCTCTTGCTGGCGCTGGCGAACGGGGCGACCGCCTATGCGCTGACCTCGACCTCGCTGATTGCCGCCCGCGCGGTGGCAGGCCTCGCCGAGGGTGGGCTGGTGGCGGTCGCCACGGAACTGATCGCCCGTTCACGCCGGGCCGAGCGCATCGGCGGCTTCTTCGTCACCCTTCAGACCCTGGCGCAATGCGCCCTTGCCCTGCTGCTGGCGCTTTACGTCATCCCGGCCGCCGGATCGGCGGGCGGCTTCATCGTTCTTGCCGTCGTCTGCATCGCCTCGGTGGCCGTCGCCTTCATCGTCCCGGATAGCTATGCCGACCTGCCCAAGGAGGAACAGTTCAGCAATGTGCTGACCGTTCCTTCGCTTGCCGCTTTGCTGAGCGTCTTCTGCTACTTCATGTTCTTCGGCTCGGTCTGGGCGTTTCTCGAGCCACTTGGCGCACAATACGGCATCGATGGCCGCACCGTCGGCCTGATCGTCTCGGCCAACCTCGCATTGCAGGTGCTGGGCGCAATGACGGCTACCGTCTTCGAGGCGCGCATCGATTACCGCTTCGCCATCGTGGCGATCGGCGTGGTCGCCGTCGCCAGTTCCGTGATGCTCGCCGGCAGCCCCGGCCTGACGGTTTTCTGGGTCGCGGCCTTGATCATGGGCTTCATCCTTCTGTTCATCGTGCCCTATCAGATCCGGCTGGCGATCACCGCCGACGAGACGCGCACGGCCGTGCTTCTGGTGCCGGCGGCCCAGCTTTTCGGTCTGGCGATCGGCCCGGTCGCGGCATCGCTGCTGATCGACGGCAAGGATTTTCGGCCGGTGCCGGAATTTGCCGCCGCCAGTGCTGCGGCCAGCGTTGTGCTGCTCGGCCTGTTCGTCCTGATCGCACGGCGCCGCCGCGCCATCGCCTGAGACACGACCGGGGGAGCATCTCCTCGATACTTGACTAAGTCAAATAAATGACCGATCGTTGATGGGCAGGAGGCTTCCCATGACGATCCATCATCAACCCGGCAAGGAACGCATCGACGCGGTGCGGGCTTTCAACCGCTTCTACACCCGCCAGATAGGTCTGCTCGACGAAGGCCTGCTGAAAAGCGCCTTCTCGCTGACCGAGGCGCGGGTGCTCTACGAACTGGCGCATCGCGATGGCCTGACCGCCAGCGATCTCATCCGCGATCTCGGCCTCGACGCCGGTTATGTCAGCCGGCTCCTGAAGAAGTTCGAGCACCTGCAGCTGATTGCGCGCGCGCCGCTGGCGTCGGATGCGCGGCAGTCGTCGATCACGCTGACGCCGGTGGGGCGGCAGGCCTTCGCGCCGCTGAACCGGGCTTCGCATGACCAGGTCGCGGCCTTGCTGGAGCGGCTTCCTGCTGCCGAACAGGACCGGCTGGTCAAGGCCATGCAGACGGTGCAGCAACTCCTGAGCGACAGCCCGGAGTCCAAAGTGCCGTATATGCTGCGCCCCTTGCAGGTCGGCGACATCGGCTGGGTGGTGCGCCGCCAAGGACAGATCTACGCACAGGACTATGGCTGGGACGAAACCTACGAGGCGCTGGTCGCCGAAATCCTCGGCGCCTTCGTAAAATCCTTCGATCCAGAATGGGAACGCAGCTGGATTGCCGAACGGCAAGGGGAGGTGGTCGGCTCGGTCTTCGTCGTGCGCAAATCCGACGCGGTGGCGAAGCTGCGCCTGCTCTATGTCGAACCATCGGCGCGCGGCCTCGGCATCGGCAAGCGGCTGGTTCAGGAGTGCATCGGCTTTGCTCGTGCCAAGGGCTACAAGACGCTGACCCTATGGACCAACGACATCCTGACCGCCGCCCGCCACATCTACGAGAGTGCCGGCTTCAGGCTGGTGGACGAAGAGCGCCATCACGCCTTCGGCAAGGATCTGGTCGGCCAGAACTGGAACCTGGAGCTGTAGCGGCGTTCAGGCCACCGGGACCCATATCTCCAGCCCGCCATTGCCGCTGCGCGGATCGAACTCCGGGCCGTAGCGCTCGAATTCGGGGCCGTCGGCTATATCGTGCCCCGAGGCCGGCAGCCATTTGTTCCAGATCGTGTTGACGGTGCGGCGGATGGTGGAGATGTGCTCGGCATGGGTGAACACGGCGTATTTCTGCGCCGGCACCCGCACCCGCGAAAGCTCCTTCGGCAGGTCCGAGAAATCCGAAACTTCGACCCCGGCGATATAGTCGAAATTGCCGGCATCGTCGCCATTGACGCAGACGCCATAGGCGACGTCGCCGGTCTCGCCCGGGATGTTGCCGATAAAGGGACCGAAGCGCTGCCACTGCATCGGAATAGCCGCGCTGGTTTCGCAGCTGTAGCGCTCGCCGAGGCCGGCAATGAGGAAGGGACGGCCGGTCTCGAAGCGCGGCGGCGGCAGTGAGGCGAGGAAGGACTGGTCCATCAGGATCGGCTCCACCAGGTCGAGATTGCTGAGGCTGCCCTGCGCGCGCACCAGTTCCGGCGTCGTGCCGAACTGATCGCGGAAGGCGCGGGTGAAGGCTTCGTGCGAGGCGTAGCCGGCATCGAGCGCGACCGCGAGGATGTCAGGCGCGCCGGAAGCCAGCTTGCGCGCCGCTTCGGTCAGCCGGCGCGCGCGCATATAGCCCATCACCGAACGGCCGGTGGCGGCGCCAAAGGCGCGCGTCACATGAAAGCGCGAGACGCCGCTGCTTTGCGCGACATCCTCAAGCGAGATCGCTTCCGGCAAATGGCTCTCGACAAACCACAGCGCTTTCTCGGTCGGGTTCATGAGTCTCCTCGCATTTGGCCACACCATGCTGCCGGCTTTTTGCGAGGCCAGTTTGATCGAAATTGCGCCTGTCGTAAAATCGAAGGGCGCTGGTCGACTGTGGCAGGTCACCATCGTGGAAAGCCGCTGCTGGGCGGCCTCGGCCTGGCTCGCTGGGACAATATCCGGGCGCGCTGGGTGCGGGCACCATCCTTGCCTATGCCCTGTGGAACCACCGCCGGCTCGATGCCTTCCCCGCCGGCGAAAGTGCCGCCGAAAGCCTAGGTGTGCCGGTGGCGAGGACGCGCAAGACGACCTTTCTCCTCGCGGCGTTCTCGACGGCAATTCACGTCACGGTCGGGAGGTCATCCGCAACCGTTATTGACTGTGCCATGACCGCATCTGCATGGCTGCCATCCCTCTTTTTCGGCTCTGGCGCAATGCGGCGCCTTGAATGGTAAGCACGCTTATAATATATACCGCTCATGGTTTCCGACGGCATAGATAGATTGGGCTTTTTGATCCACGACGTGCAGCGCCTCATGCGCAAGCGCTTCGAGGCGCGCGCCAGCGGTCTTGGCCTTTCCTCGGCACAATGGCGGCTTCTGGTTCGCGTCGCCAAGGAGGCCGGCGTCGCCCAGGCTCGCCTCGCCGAACTTCTCGAAATCGAGCCGATCAGCGTTTCACGCCTCGTCGACCGGATGGAGGAGGGCGGCTGGATCGAGCGGCGCTCCGACGCAACTGACCGGCGCGTGCGCATGATCTTCCCGACAGCCAAGGCGAACGCGGCCTATGCCGAGGTCAAAAGCCTTGCTGGCGAAGTTTATGAGGAATCGCTGGTCGGCGTTTCGCCGGACGACCGCCGCGTCCTTATCCGGGCGCTGGACACCATCGTGCAAAACCTGGCGGACGGCGAGACGTCGTCCTTGAAGAGTACGGAAGGGGCAGCAGCATGAACGCGGCAGCCAAGCTGGACGAGAATGTAACCAAGATCGAGACGCCGGCAAAGCCGGCCGCCGAAGCGCCTGCACAGCCGGCCGCAGCACCTGTCGCGGTGGCTCCCCCGGTTCAACCCGCTCCGGCTCCGGTCAAGAAGCGCCGCCTCGGCCGCTTGCTGCTGATGGTCGCCCTGCCGGCCGCGCTGGCCATTGGTGGCGGTTATGTCTGGGTGACCGGCGGCCGCTATCAGGAAACCGAGAACGCCAATTTGCAGCAGGCCAAGGTGTCGATCGCCTCGGACACCGCCGGACGCATCGTTCAGGTCGGCATCTCGGACAATCAGCAGGTCAAGCAGGGCGATGTGCTGTTTGCCGTCGACCCCGAGCCCTACCGGATTGCATTGGCGCAGGCCGACGCGGCGGTCGCAGTCGCACGCGTCGGTATCGAACAGCTGCGCGCCGCCTACAGCCAGGCGCTGGCGCAGGAAAAGTCCGATGCCAGCCAGGTCGACTACGCGCAGTCGCAGTATGACCGCGCCGCCGACCTTGCCCAGAAGGGCATCAACGCCAAATCGTCGCTGGACGAGGCCAAGAACGATCTCGACAAAGCCAGGCAGCAACTGGCCGTTGCCGAGCAAGGCATCATCAGCGCCAAGGCGGCTCTCGCCGGCAATCCCGATATCGAGACCGACAAGCATCCGACGGTGATGGCCGCACTCGCCGCGCGCGACAAGGCCGCCTACGATCTGGCGCAGACCACGGTCAAGGCGCCGGCCGACGGCGTCATCAGCCAGGCCTCCTCGTTCAAGATCGGCCAGTATGTCGGTTCCGGCACGCCGCTGTTTGCGTTGGTCGAGACCGGCGACACCTGGATCGATGCCAATTTCAAGGAAACCCAGCTTACCCACATGAAGCCTGGCCAGAAGGCCGAGATCGTCGTCGACACCTATCCGGGCAGAACTTTCGAGGCCACCGTCAAGGCGATCGGCGCCGGCACCGGCGCGGAGTTTTCGCTGTTGCCTGCTCAAAACGCCACCGGCAACTGGGTCAAGGTCACGCAGCGCATTCCGGTGCGCCTGGAGCTGACCGATGCCGACGCCAAAATGGCGCTGCGCACCGGTATGAGCGCCTCGGTTACGGTGGATACCGGCGTTGCTCGCGGGTTCCCCGCTATCTTCGGCCACGCCACCGCAGGCGAAGCACAATAGACTGTGAATGGACCGTGATCTCGAAAAGCAGGATCACGGCCCGGCAGAACGCCCGCCGCAGGCGAGGTGAAGTTGAGATGACAGGGTCGGTCCGACGGCAGGTTGAACGAGGGGTGGATTGGACCGGGCCGCATCGCGGCCTGCCCAGAACCTGGACCATCTCGGCGCGCCCATCCTTCGGACCTTGGATTTCCGGGCGGCAAGCGCCTGATGTGTCGAGACCTTCGATCGATGTAACCCCCACATCGATAGATCGCGTCCCACCGCGATGAGGGTCTCTTCACCAGAGAAGGCCTCGCCGCCCGGAAACCTAATGTACACGTTTTTGTAACCTGTCGGAAGTTCCGCATCATGACCACACCAGAACCTTTCAAGGAAGTGCCGCATCGCGGCCTGATCACCGTGGCGCTGATGCTGGCGACGGTCATGCAGGCGCTCGACACCACGATTGCCAATGTCGCGCTGCCGACCATGACCGGCGACCTCGGCGCGTCGCCCGACAACATAAACTGGGTGTTGACCTCCTACATCGTTGCCGCCGCGATCATGACGCCGGTGACCGGCTGGCTGGCCGACCGCTTCGGCCGCAAGGAACTGTTCCTGGCGGCGGTTGTCGGCTTCACCGTGTTCTCGATGCTGTGCGGCATTGCCTGGAGCCTGGAGAGCATAGTGTTCTTCCGGCTGATGCAGGGCGTGTTCGGCGCAGCCATCGTGCCGCTGTCGCAGACCTTCCTGCTCGACATCAACCCCAGGGAACGCCACGGCCAGGCGATGGCCATCTGGGGCGCCGGCATCATGCTGGGGCCGATCCTGGGTCCGACGCTGGGCGGTTGGCTGACCGAGAATTTCAACTGGCGCTGGGTGTTCTTCATCAATTTGCCGGTCGGCATCATCGCCTTCCTCGGCATGGCAGCCTATTTGCCGGTCGTTGCCCGGCGGATCCGCAGCTTCGATTTCTTCGGTTTCGCCATGATTTCGCTCGGCGTCGGCGCGCTGCAGCTGCTGCTCGACCGCGGCGGCGAGGTCGACTGGTTTTCCTCGGTCGAAATCTGGATCGAGCTTGCTCTTTCGATCACCGGCTTCTGGGTTTTCATCATCCATACACTGACGGCGGAACGTCCTTTCATCGACCCCAAGATCTTCCTCGACCGCAATTTCGTCACCGGTCTGGCTTTCATCTTCGTCATGGGCGTGCTGATCCTGGCCTCGATGTCGCTGCTGCCGCCGATGCTGTCGACCATCTTCGGCTATCCGACCGTCACCATCGGCGTCGTCCTGGGGCCGCGCGGTGTCGGCACGATGATTTCGATGCTTGTCGTTGGACGGCTCATGAGCAGGATCGACGCCCGCATCCTCGTCGTCATCGGCTTTCTGCTCACCGCGCAGTCGCTCTACACCATGTCCTCCTTCACGCCGCAGATGGACAATTGGCTGATCCTCAGCTCCGGCGTCATCCAGGGCCTGGGCATGGGCATGGTGTTCGTGCCGCTGTCCACGGTGGCCTTCGCTACGCTCGACGTGCGCTTCCGCACCGACGCCACGGCCCTGTTCAGCCTGGTTCGAAATCTCGGTTCGTCGATCGGTGTGTCGGTGGTGACGGTTCTCATGGTGCGCAACACGCAGGTCAATCACACCGAACTGTCGGCTTTCATCAACCCGTTCAACCCCAATTTGTGGGCGGCCTCGCCGGCGGCAGCAGGCGGCGATCCGACGGCACTTTCGCAGGTGGACCGCATGGTCAACATCCAGGCGATGATGATCTCCTACGTCAACGACTTCAAACTGCTGATGGTGATGACGCTGGTTGCCATTCCGTTTGTCTTCCTGCTGCGCAAGCCGAAGACCGCTCCGGCCGGCGCGGCCGCTCCTGCCGCGCATATGGATTGAGGCGGGCGCCGGTAGCGCTGGCAGCAAGCTGGTTGCCCCTGATGATTTGTTGCTCGGATGATCGTCAAAACCCGCGTGTGCAAAAGAATATCGATAATGAGCCGTTGGAAGTTGATTTGAAATGACATTTGCACCTTTGGTATCTGGTTGCTGACGCCTCCAATTCCGTTACAGTTCATCTTGAATTAGCACATCTGTAACATTGTCAGTCGACTTTCGTCTGGCACGACAGAGGCCCTTTCTTGTTTCAGGTGCCAAACCGGAGGAGGTCTGTTTGGTCACGAAGTCATCCAGAGGATCCGTCGGGGCGCGCGGGCCGGTGGGCGTAGCCGCATTGGCAAGACTGGCTGACGTTTCCTACGATACGCTCGAGGGAGAACTTCGCACGACCATTGCGGGTCTCGAAGGGCAGACCCTGCGCTTCGAGACTGCGATCGAGAATATTTCGCAAGGCATCTGCTTTTTCGATGCCGATGAACGGCTGATCCTGAGCAACCGGCGCTATGCGGAAATCTACCGCATTGCGCCCGAGGAATTGCGGCCTGGCGTGACACTGAGCGAAATAGTCGAACGCCGCGTCGCCGCCGGCACGGCGGCGACGGCCGCCGACACCTATCTCGCAACGGCTCGCTCGATCAATTCGGGCAAGGCTTCGCGGCTCTGGACCGCCAAACTTGTCGATGGTCGCACAATCCAGATCCGTAACCAGCCCATGCCCGATGGCAGTTGGATCGCCACGCATGAGGACATCACTGAACTCCTCGCCAATCGGCAGATCGTCGACGAGCGCATTTCGCTGCAGGCGCTGATCGACTGGGTGCCCGATTATCTCTGGGTCAAGGATACGCAAAGCCGTTTCGTCGTGGTCAACAGCGCCCTTGCGACCGATAGCGGCCGCAACAAGACCAGCGACATGATCGGTTTGACCGATTTTGATCTCCACCCCCCGGAAGTTGCGCGGAAATTTCGCCTGGTCGAGCAGCGCCTGCTCAAGAGCGGACAACCAGTGATCGACGCGGAAGAGTTTGTCGTCGATGCGTCGGGGAACGGCAAATGGCTTTCGTCGACGAAGGTGCCGTTGCGCAATCGCCAAAATGAAATCTTCGGCCTGGTTGGCATTGCCCACGACATCACCGCCCGCAAGCAGGCGGATGTCCTTCGCAGCGGGCAGGCGCAGATCCTCGAAATGATTGCCACGAGCGCGCCGCTGGAGGACGTGCTCGACCGCCTCATGCGCTTCGTCGAGGCTCAGTTGAAGGGGATATTCGGTTCCGTCCTGCTGCTCGACAAGGACGGCATTCATTTGCGTCACGGTGCGGCGCCGGGCCTGGCGAAAGCCTATACGAGCGCCATCGATGGGGCGGCCATCGGTCCCAAGGTGGGATCCTGCGGAACCGCCATCTACCGGCGGGAACCGGTCATTGTTACCGATATTCTGCAGGATCCGCTTTGGGACGATTACCGCGAACTGGCGGCAGCCCATGGCTATCGTTCGTGCTGGTCAACCCCGATCCTGTCGCATCGGGGCGTCGTGTTGGGCGCCTTTGCCATGTATTCGATGACCGTGCGCGAACCCACCCATGCCGAGACCCGCCTGATCGAATTCACCACACACATTGCCGGCATCGCGATCGAGCGCAAATTGGCGGAAGACCAGATCCACTTCATGGCCAACCATGATGCGCTGACCGGCCTGCCCAATCGCGCTTTGCTGGAGGATCGGCTTTCCCAGGCGGTCCTCTACGCGCAGCGATACAATCGCTGGATGACGGTGGTGTTCATCGATCTCGACAATTTCAAACTGGTGAACGATACGTTTGGCCACAATACCGGCGACGAACTCCTCAAGACCGTCGCCAGCCGTTTGGTTGGATGCGTGAAGGCCACCGACACCGTCGTGCGGCTTGGCGGCGACGAATTTGTCATCGTCCTGTTCGACCAAACCACCAATGTCGATGTGGTCTCGGAAACCCTGCAGACGATCAGGGATGCGATCGCGGAACCGGTTCTTGTCGGAGAGCATCGGCTGAGAACGACGGCCAGCATCGGCATCGCAAATTACCCGAAGGACGGGACCAGCCCGGATACGCTGTTGGCCAATGCCGACGCCGCCATGTATCGCGCCAAGGAATTCGGCCGCGACAATTTCCAGTTCTATGCCCCGGAGTTCAACTCAACGGCACATGAAAAATTCCTGCTTCAGGAGGAATTGCGAAACGCGCTCGCCCGGTCGGAATTCGCTCTGCATTATCAGCCACAGGTGGATCTGCGATCGGGGCAGGTTTTCGCCGTCGAAGCGCTGGTGCGCTGGAACCACCCGACGCGAGGCCTGGTTTCGCCGGCGATGTTCATCCCGACCGCCGAGGAGACCGGGCTGATCGTGCCGCTCGGCGACTGGATCCTGCACGAAGCCTGCCGGCAGAACAAAGCCTGGCAGCGCGCCGGTCTGTCGCCCGTAACCGTCTGCGTCAACGTGTCGGCGCGGCAGTTCCGGGAGAAGAACCTGATCGACCGCGTCGTCAACGCATTGAAGGAAAGCGGCCTGGAGGCGAGGTATCTCGAGCTCGAAGTGACGGAAAGCCTGATCATGCAGGATTTCGAGCTGGCGGTCGCAACGATGAACGGACTGCAAAAGCTCGGCGTGCAGATATCGATCGACGATTTCGGAACAGGCTATTCCAGTCTCAGCGCCCTCAAGACGTTTCCGGTGGCGCGGCTGAAGATCGACAAGTCCTTCATCAACGATCTCGCGACCGACGAGAACGATCAGGCGGTCACTGGCGCCGTGATTTCCCTGGGGCAGAAGTTGAACCTTCGGGTGCTGGCCGAAGGTGTCGAAACGGAAGACCAGGTCGCCTTCCTGCGCAAGAACAATTGTGACGAGGTGCAGGGCAATTATTTCAGCAAACCCCTGTCGGCTGGGGATATCGGCAAGTTGATCGCGAAAGGCTGACGGCCGGCTCGCGTCGTAGCCGCTGGTCTTTACTTTCCGAGCACCAGGCTCCAGTAGCGGATGGCGCTGTCGCGCCCGTCGCGTACATAGGCGAGGCCGAAGCGGCTGAAATCCGGATCGAGCATGTTGCGGCGGTGGCCGGCCGAATGCATCCAGATGTCGAACAGTTTCTGCTGGTCGAAGCGGCCCTCCGCGATGTTCTCGGCGGCGGCGCCCCGCACCCCATTGTCCTTCATCCGCGACGCGAAATCCTTTCCCCAGCCCGTCGTGTGGCTCATGCGTTCGCGTGAGGCCATATAGCCGGCCTGCTGCCGAGCGGCCTGCTCGAGCTGGGCGTCCGGCACCAGCGCCGGCAGTCCGGCCGAAGCTCGGATGCCGGCCAGCGTCGCGGTGGCCGAGGACGACACACCGGCGCCTTCGCCGGTCGGCACCGAGACCGTACTGCAAGCAGCGAGGCCGGCCATGGCTGCAAGGCCGATCAGCAGCAGGCGCCTGTTTGGTTTTGGACTTGCTGCGCCAGAGCGGGTTTGCGCGAGCGGATGATTGGTGGTGCAGATCATTGTCATGCCTGCCTGACTTAGCGGCGATCATGGCTTTTGCCGGGCAGGGCTGCGAAAATCTCAATCGCTGGCCTCCGTGCAGGTTCGGCCGGCCGATTCGAATGGGAAGGTCGGCGGCCGATGTAGTCTCGGCGCGCTGCGTCCGATCAGCGTTGCGCGTCGGTCGCCATTTTAAGCGCCAGCGCGGCGAGCACCGTGCCCATCATCCAGCGCTGGATGACCATCCATAGCGGCCGTCCGGCAAGGAAGGTGGCGATCGAACCGGCCGTTACCGCGATGATGGCATTGGCGGTCAGGCTGATCGAGATCTGCGTGGCGCCGAGCACCAGAAGCTGCGACAGCACATGGCCGTTGCCCAGCGAGATGAACTGCGGCAGCAGCGACAGATAAAGCACCGCCACCTTGGGATTGAGGAGATTGGTCATCAGGCCCATCGCGAACAGCTTGCGCGGCCTGTCCTTCGGCAGTTCGCGCACCTGGAATGGTGAGCGCCCGCCGGGCCGCACCGCTTGCCAGGCGAGCCATAGCAGATAGAGCGCGCCGGCAATGCGCAGTGCGTCATAGGCAAACGGCACGGCAAGCAGCAGCGCGGTGATGCCCAGCGCAGCCGATACGACATAGAACAGAAAGCCGGCCGCCACGCCGCCGAGCGAGATCAGCCCGGCCTTCGGGCCTTGCGACAGCGAGCGCGAGATCAGGTAGATCATGTTCGGCCCGGGCGTCAGCACCATGCCCAGGCAGACCAGCGCGAAGGCGAGATGGTTGGCGGTTTCGGGCACGGGCGATCTCCGGGAAGCGGTGACGATACCGAGCACGCGTTTTGACTCACCGCAAGAGCATGATGGCCGGAGACTTTGCGCCAGCGCCGAAAAATGTCGAAAGCGGCGAAGCCGTCAATTTCCCCCGCAAGGGGGAAGATCAGCAGCTTCAACCCTCAGCTCACCACGCGCAGGTTCGAGAGCTCGTTGGCGATTTCCTTGAAATTGTCGGACAGCGTGGCGCCGGTCGCGTTCCAGAACAGTTTTGCAGGCTTGCTCGGGTCGGTCGGATCCTTGCGGAAGCGCGAGTCCGACGAGCACGTCTTCAGTGCCTCCATCGCGCTCTTGTCGCCGGCGTCGGTCGTCGACATATCGAGCGCCACCGTCATCACCATGATGTTGGCCGCCTTGGCGTTGTTGCACAGCGTCGCCATCTGCTCGTTGAGCGCGGCGGTGTAGTTGCTCGACGAATAGTTGAGCTGGCCGATGGCGCTCGACGTGCCGCCGAACAGGCGGGTGACCGCAGTGCCGTTGTAGCCGACGCCGGTATAGCCATAGCCGGCATAGGTCGACTTGTTGCCGGCGGGGTCGGAACTCACCGTCGAATAGGTGTTCTCGCCGTCGGTGAGCACGATGACCACCTTGTCGTTGCCGCGCTCCGTCTCAGGACGTCCTCCTGTGAAAGGCTCCGTGCTGGAGACGGTGCGCCAGCCCCAGGCCATGCCTTCCGGCACATTGGTGTTGCCGTTGGGCGCCATAAGGTCGATCGCAGCCTTGATCTTGGTCAGCCCGGCGGCGTTGGCGACGTCGGTCAGCGGTGTGATCGGCGTGGTGGTGCAGCTGTAATTCGGACCGGCACCCGTCCCCAGCACCGGCGCGTTCATCGGCCGTGGCTGGAAATACTTGGCCATGTTGGACTGCCTGGTCTTGCCGGTGGTGCTCGCCGGATCGTCGTTCCACCAGCTGTTGGCCGCGCCATAGGTCTTGGGAGCCACCTCGTCGGGGTCCTGCGTTATGTACCAATGATTGCCCGGCTCATCCGGCGCGAACATCGGCACGAACATGGTCGCGGGATCGCCGACGCCGGTGCCGGTGTTGTTCGGTCCGCCGGAGGCCGGCGCGTCGTTGACATTATAGGGATAGGGCCGCACTTCGACGCAGCCCTGCCAGCTGGCGAACGGTCCATATGTGTCGTTGTAGTCGTATTCGTTGTGGCTGTCCGAGCATGTATGATTGGCGCGATATTTGTCGCAGACCACGCGTTTGCTGCCGACGATGCGCTCGTGGCTGGTGACCACCTTCATGTCGCGGTAGAGCGAGAAGCGGGTCAGCATCTGCCCCTCCTGCTCACCCCAGCCAGTGCCTTTCTTGTACCAGATGCCGCCGATCTTCTGGGCATATTTGTCGGCTGCGTTAAGCGTGGACCAGGCGAAATTCTCATTGTGGATGGGCGACAGCCCGTAGGCGTCGATCCACGACGCGTTGTCGTTGCTGGCGCCGACATTGACCGAGGCGGCGAACGGCACCAGGCTGAACTGGACCGGCTTGTCGATCTGCTTGATCATCGCGGCCTGCAAGGCAAGCGTGTCGACGAGCTGCTTGGCGGCTTGCTTGAGAAGGTCGATGCGCTTTTGTCCGGCACCCGTGCCCGTGTTCGACATCGACCCCGAATTGTCGAGCACCATGGCCACTTCCAGCGTGTTCTTCAGCCGGACTTGCGAACACACGGAGTAGGTGACGTTTTCCGACGTCCTGCCGATCAGCATCGCCGCTGCCGGCAGGAAATAGGGCTTGTAGACCAGGCTGGCGCACAGCTTGACGATGCCGCCGCCGGTCGTGCTGCTGGGCAGCGTAACGCTGAGCGTCGTGTCGGCGGGATCGACGTGGTTGAGGTTTGCCTTGAAGAAGTCGAGCGCATAGGCCCGCAACTGGTCGTCGGTGGCGCCTTCCACCAGCCGGCGCGCTGTGGCGAAGTTGGCGGCGTCGAGCGCGTTGACCACCCTCTGCTTCTCGCTGACCACGCCGGTGTAGTCGACAGCCATTGCCACGCCGCCCATCAGTGGCACCATCGCCACAACGGTCATCAGAGCGTAATTGCCGCGGCGGTCACGCCAGAAGTCACGCCGGAATGTGCGCCAGAGTTCACGCATGTGATGTAAGCGGCCCCGCCTGCGGATTCTTCAATGCCGCCACAGTTTCACAAAACGTTGAAGGACGGGTTTGGGAAACTGCTCGATTGCGCGGATAGCGCTTCACCAGGCGCTAACCAAATGCGCCAGCTGCCGAACGCAAAACGCCCCGCCGAGGCGGAGCGCCTTGTTCGAAAGATCGCGCCGATCAGCTGACGATGCGCAGGTTCGACAGTTCGTCGGCGATTTCCTTGAAACTTTGCGACAAGGTGGCGCCGGTCGCGTTCCAGTACAGCTTCGCCGGTTTGCTCGGGTCGGTCGGATCCTTGCGGAAGCGCGAATCCGAGGAGCATTTCTTGAGCGCATCTATGGCAGTCTTTTCCGCCGGCTTGGAACTAACAAGGTCGAGCGAGACGGTCATCAAGAGAATGTTCGAATTCTTCGCATTGGCGCAAAGGGTTTGCATCTGCTCGTCAAGCGCGGCCGTGTAGTTGGTCGCCGTATAGGTTGTCTTGGCGAGGGTCGTGTTGACGAACAGGCGGGTCGCAGGCTCCACTGGCTTCGGAAAATTAGGGCCGGTGTAGCCATAGGCGGCGTAGGTCGATCCATTCTTGGCGTAGTTGCTGGTCATGTCGTTGCTGGGGCCGATGCTATAGGTGTTTGCGCCGTCGGTCAGGACGATGACCACTTTGTCGTTGCCTCTTTCGGTGTTCGGCCGGCCTTGCGTAAAAGGCTCGTTGCTCGACACCGTCCGCCAGCCCCAGGCCAGCCCTTCCGGCACGTTGGTGTTGCCCGTCGGGGCCATGGCATTGATGGCATCCGTCAGGATTTTCTTGCCATCGGTGGTGGTTATGTCCTGCAACGGCGTGATCGCGGCGGTCGTGCATGCCGAATTGGGTCCATCATCGGCCGCAGCGGCTGCTGCGTCCCAGGGCTTTGTCAGAAAATACTTACGCATATCCGCCTGGCGTTTGGCGACAGTCAGCGTGTCGGAATAATCGATCCACCAATTGTTGGCGTAACCCCACGTCGATGTGCTGGTGCGAGTTGTGTCGGTCCAGAAATTGCCAGCTTCGTCCGGCGCGAACATCGGCACGAACATGGTGGCGGGCGTGCCAGTGGTCGGCGACGTGTCGTCGTCATTATAGGGATACGGCCTCGCCTCCACGCAGCCCTTCCAGGCTTCGTATTTGGCGACGACGGAGGTCTTGCAAGTGCCGTTCGAGTTTTTCTTCGTACAGGTCGTTGCCATCATGTCCTGATAGAGGGTGAAACGCGTCATCTCCTTGTCTTTGTCAGTGCCCCAGCCCGTGCCGCGCTGGTAGTAAACGCTGCCTACTTTTTCGATCCATTTGGTGGCATTTGCTGCCGCTGTCATCGTCGACCAATCGAAGTTCTGATGATGGATCGGGGAAATGCCGGTCGTGTCCAGCCACGTCGGCAATGGAGCCGGGGGGATCGGAGCGCCGACATTGACCGACGCAGAAAACGGGACCAGCGAGAACTGCACCGGCTTGGTCACCTGCTTCATTTGTGCGGCCTGGAGCGCCATTGTATTGACAAGCTCCGTCGCGGCCTTCTTGAGCAAATCTATTCGCGGCTGGCCGGTGCCGGAGCCGTTGATGCTCATGGAGCCGGAATTGTCGAGCACGAGAGACACTTCCAGCGTGTTTTTGAGGCGGATCTCCGAGCATGCCGATGTTGTGACGTCGGCGGCGGTTCTTCCGATCATCATGGCCGCTGCCGGCAGGAAATAGGGGTGGTACGTCAATTCGGCGCACAGCTTCAGCGTGCCACCACCTGCGTTGTTGTTGGGAAGCGTCACCGTCAGGACCGTATTGGCTGCTTTGACGCGGCCGAGATTGGCTTCGAAGAAATCCTTCGCATAGGCCTTGACTGCCGTGTCGGTCGCCCCGGTGACGATCTGCTGTGCCGTGGCAATCCCGGCGGCATCCAGCGCGTTCAGCATGTTCTGCTTTTGGCGCAAGAGATCGGTGTAGTCGATGGCAAGCGCCAGCGCGCCCATCAAGGGCACCATGGTGATCACTGTCATCAAGGCATAGTTGCCGCGTCTGTCGTTCAGAAATCTGCGGATCATGCCTTCAGCACCCCTGCCAGGACCCCAATATCGGTCCGAAGATGCCCACAAAATCGTTAAATTTCAGGTTGCTGAAATGCGTTCAACATAGGCCGATCTTTTCAAGGCTCGTTAACCACTCGGCCCTGATGACCAGCGGTGCGACATTGTTTCGATAGACCAAAGCTCGGAGAAGGGTGGTTCCTGCCTGTGCAACCTTCGATCAGCCCGTTGCGCAACAGCCTGGCAAGTGCCGAAAAGCTGGTGACAGGATGAAACGCTTCGGTTAATGCGGGGCCGGTTGCGGCGGACCGTCGGCTGCAGCTCTCGCAATGATCGTCACAGCAGGTAAACGGCATGGCGGATTCGCCTGATATCATCGGCTCGCTCGCGGATTTGTCGGGCGCCTACTCGGCCATCCTGTGCGATGTCTGGGGGGTGATCCACAATGGCGAATGGCATTTTCCGGCGGCTGCCCAAGCGCTTGCCGCCGCGCGTGCGGCGAAGGTCCCGGTCGTCCTGATCACCAACTCGCCGCGCCGCAATGCCGATGTGGTGGCGCAGATGAATGCGATCGGCGTTCCCGCCGCCGCCTACGACCGCGTCGTGACCTCAGGCGATGTGACCCGCGACCTTATCGCCGAAGGCCCACGAAAAATCTTCCATATCGGCGCCGACCGCGATTTCACCCTCTATGACGGTCTGGACGTCGAGCTCGTCGAGGAGTTCGAGGCCTCCGGCGCGGTCTGCACCGGGCTGTTCGACGACGAGGTGGAAACGCCTGAGGATTACGCCGATCTGCTGCGCCGGCTGCGCGCCAGGAACCTGCCTTTCATCTGCGCCAATCCCGACATCGTGGTCGAACGCGGCGAGCGCATGATCTGGTGCGCCGGCGCCTTGGCGCGCGACTATGCCCAGCTTGGCGGCCGCACGCTGATCGCCGGAAAACCTTATGCGCCGGTCTATGACGTAGCGCTGCGGGAGGTTGCCGTGCTTCTCGGCCGAGACGTCGCGCGCACCGAGGTGCTGGCCATCGGCGACGGCATGATGACCGACGTCAAGGGCGCCGCCGACAACGGCATCGACGTGCTTTACGTCTCGGGCGGCATTCACGCGCGCGACTATGGCGATCCCATGCAGCCGGACCCCGCCAGGCTTGCAGCCTTTCTGCAAAAGCACGGCTACCGGCCGGTCGCCGTCATTCCGAGACTGCGGTAGGGTTGCTGCATGAGCGCAGCTTTCGAACACATTTCAGCAACCGCGCCGCTGCCGCCGCATTTGCGCGGCGGCGTGGTGGCGATCGGCAATTTCGACGGCGTCCATCGCGGCCACCAGGCGGTGCTCGATCGCGCGCTTGCCGAAGCCGGGCGGCGCGGCGTGCCGGCGCTAGTGCTGACCTTCGACCCGCATCCGCGCAAGGTGTTCAGGCCCGATATGCCGCTGTTCGTATTGACGCCGCCGCCGATGAAGGCGCGGCTGCTGTCGCATCTGGGCTTTGCCGCACTCGTCGAACAGCCGTTCACGCGCGCCTTTGCCGGCCTGTCGGCCGAGGCTTTCGTGACCGATGTGCTGGAGACGAACCTCGGCATCACCCATGCCGTCACCGGCTTCGATTTTCACTTCGGCAAGGACCGGCAGGGCGGTCCTGCGTTTCTGATGGCGGCAGGCGAGCGCCATGGTTTCGGCGTCACCCTGGTCGACGCCTTTCGCGACGAGGGCGCCGAGGTGGTGTCGTCGAGCCGTATCCGCGAGCTGCTCTGCGAGGGAGAGGTCGCCGAGGCCGCAGGCCTGCTCGGCTACCGCTTCACCGTCGAAAGCGAAGTGATCGGCGGCCAGCAGCTCGGCCGCACGCTCGGCTTCCCGACAGCCAACATGAGGCTTTCGCCGGAAACGACTCTGAAGGAAGGGATTTATGCCGTCCGCTTTCGCCGCGCCGACGGCACGCTCTATGATGGTGTCGCCAGCTTCGGGCGTCGCCCGACTGTCGACGACAATGGCGCGCCGCTGCTCGAAACCTTCGTCTTCGACTTTGCCGGCGATCTCTATGGCGAGATCTGCGACGTATCGCTCTTCGGCTTTTTGCGTCCCGAGGTGAAGTTCGATGGGCTCGATGGGCTGGTGGCACAAATGAAGCGCGACGAGGCGGAGGCGCGCGCGCTGCTGGCCGGCGTCAGGCCGCTTTCGGATCTGGACGGCGCCATCGCTTTTTGAGCCTTCCGGCCGCTTACCTCTTCAAGCCCCTACTTCTTCAACGCCAGTCCGAGAGCGATGAAGCTCCAGCCCTGGAAGATCAGGTCGATGGCCAGGAACAGGCCGAGCACCCACAGGCTGTTGACCGGCCAGCCCATGGCGATGGTCAGCCCCGCCAGCACGCTGATCAGGCCCGCCGCGACGACCCAGCCCCAGCCCTTTTCCGGTCGGTGGCTATAGCCGACCCAGGCCCTGAGCGCGCCTGAAGCGACCAGCGCCACCGCCAGCAGCAAGGTCAGCACCGTCGAGGCCAGCAGCGGATTGTCGAAGGCAAAGAAACCGGCAACGGCATAAAGTAGGCCGCTGAGCAGCCAATAGAAGAAGCGACTCCAGGTCTTCACGCCGAAGGCATGCACGATCTCGATGATGCCGGCCATCAGCATCAGCCAGCCCACGACATAGACCGAGGCGACGGTGGCGATGAACAGATTGCCGAAGGCAATGCCGCCGAAGATGAGCAGCAGCACGCCGAGCGCGACGAACCACCCCCATTTGTCCCGTGTCCGGCCGATCGCATCTTTGAGGGTATCACCGTGCAGGGTCATGGCTGCATCTCCTCGAAATCGCCTGGCACCTTGCCGGGAGGTTAGCCCCGGCTGTAGCGGACGTCCAGCCGATGGCGACGGCTAGCAAAACAAACAAAGCGTCGGTGGCTTGAGGTTCGCGCGTACGTGTCAATTTATGGCAGCCCACCCAGTCACAAGGACGAGGACAAGCGTGACGATCGCTCCAGAGACGTAGACGATCGTTCTGACACTGCCACCCTTGGCGGCATTGCCGCCGCGTAGGTAAACCCCCAGGTGAAGCAGGCGTATCGCCACATGAACCCAGACAATGGTCGCCAACGTGGCCGACCCAACGCCAACCATCATGGCCAGCACCGCCGGGACGACAAAAGGCGCCAGCGCCTCGACCGAGTTCATATGCACGCGGTCGATCCTGTAGAGGAGATTGGCGTCGTCGGCCGGGATCACCGGACCGGAAAGCGCTCCGGCAAATCCCTTGGACGAACCCGAGTAAACCGCCAGCGCGACTGACAAAAGACAGAGGATCAGTACACCGAGGATGCTTAGCCAATAGGGTTCCATAATTGTGCTCCTTCAGGTCACCTTGCTGGCAAAAAGATCTTGGAATCGCCTGAGATACAGCGGCCAGCCTCGATCACCGTCAATCCCAAAGCGCACGCCTTCCCAGCCTTCGCCATGACGTTCGAGATTGCGATGCTCGATCTCGACGCGGGTCCGGCTATTCGTCTCCGCCGTAAACCGGACTTCCCACTCGCTGGTCATGTCCGGATTGGTCTCGATCTGCCATTGAGGGCTGATATCCCAACTCAGAAGCAGTCGGTTCGGCGGCTCGTAGGCCAGCACCCGTGCCCAGCGGCACTCGCTGCCATCCACACCGCGGTCGTAGACGTGACCGCCAACGCGGGGTTCGAAGATCGTCTCCGCGATCGGCACCGCAAGCAGGTTATGCTCTTTGGGTTTGAAACTGCCGAAGTCCTCGGTGAAGACCTTGAAGGCATGTGCGATCGGAGCCTCGACAAGGATGGAGTGCCTCACGGGCGGTTGATGTGTGCTCATTCCTGCTCCTTCAAGGGCTGTTCGACGACCACTTTGTAGGCGGCCAAGGTCTTGCTCCAGAACCGGTCGAGTTCGGCGCGCAGGCTGGCCAAGCCTTCCGGTTCGACCCGGTAGATGCGTTGCTTGCCTAGCCGTGTGTTGGCCACGAGGCCGGCGTCCTTGAGCACCTTCAGGTGCTGCGAGACCGCCGGCCGGGTGACAGGAAGCGCACGAGCCAATTCCCCGACCGAACAGGGTTGTTCGACCAGCAGTTCGAAGATCGTCCGCCTGGTCGGGTCGCCAAGCGCGGTCCATCTGTTCATGTTAGTCTGCACTAACGCGAATTTAGGCAACCTCGCTATTTCTGTCAACTCGCCACAGGCCCGGCGGCGCCCTGTTCAAATGGGCCACAGCGCAAAAAACAGGGTCGCAGTTGCCGCCACTGCTGTAGATTTTAAGTCAAATTTTACCGAACCGGCGCCATGGCTCTGGCTGCCGGGTGTTCTCTCCGTTTGTTTCGCGTATGGGGTGATGATGCGTATTGTCTGGACGATTCCGCTGTTTCTCGCCTCGGCGCTGCTCACTGTGTCCACCGCCAATGCGGGCGAGGGTGCCTTCGGCTGGATGTCCGGCGACTGGTACCTGACGCTTGGCGCCACCGGCATGGTCGCGCCGAAATTCGAGGGCTCCAACAGCTATCTGCTCAGCGCATCGCCGATCATCTCGCTGGGCAAGGCCGGCCCGGCCGCGCGCTTTACCTCGCGCAACGACAACATCTCGCTGGCGCTGGTCGACGATGGCGGCGTCCGCGCCGGCCTGACCGGAAAATTCCTGTTTTCCCGCGACAGCAAGGATGAGCTCAAGGGCCTCGACCCGGTGCGCTGGGGCGGTGAGGTCGGCGGCTTCTTCGAAATCTATCCGACGGACTGGCTGCGCGCCCGCGCCGAACTGCGCCATGGCATTCGTGCCCATGATGGCTTTGTCGCCGACATCGCCGCCGATGCTTTCTACGACGTGACGCCGACTGTCAGAATTTCGGGCGGACCACGCGTGTCCTTTGCCTCGTCGGGCTATTTCGACTCTTATTATGGTGTCAACGCCAAGGAGGCTGCGGCCTCGGACCTGAGCGAATACCATCCTGGCGGCGGCCTGAAATCGACCGGCCTTGGTGGCGCCATCACCTGGAAGGTGACCGATCCGATGACCGCCAGCCTGTTCGGCGAATATGCGCGCCTGATGGGCCCGGCCGCCGATTCCAGCCTGGTCAAGGAGCGCGGCGACCGTAACCAGTTCACGGTCGGCGTCTCGACCACCTATCGCTTCGACTTCGCGATGTAAGTGAATCGAACAAGAGACGCTTTATTCCTGCGGCTTTCTCGGCTAAAAGCCCGGCAATGACGAGCTTTTCACGCCTTCGCGCGCTGACGATACGAATTACAGGCCCGGTGTTCCGGGCGGCCTGAGCGCCGCCGGAGCCGCCGGGAGTTTTGCGCGCCCCCCTCGCGCTTTTCCAATCATGATAGTTCACGCCCGAGCTTTTACGCCCGCCGGGCAATGCATATGGCAGACCAATGACCGACACTGTTGAAACGATCGACTATTCCAAGACGCTTTACCTGCCGCAGACGGATTTCCCGATGCGCGCCGGCTTGCCGGAAAAGGAACCGCTGCTGGTCAAGCGCTGGCAGGACATGGACCTCTATCGCAAGCTGCGCGAGGAGGCGGCCGGCCGCGAAAAATACGTGCTGCATGACGGCCCGCCCTACGCCAACGGCAACATCCATATCGGCCATGCGCTGAACAAGATCCTCAAGGACGTCATCACCCGCTCGTTCCAGATGCGCGGCTATGACGCCAATTATGTGCCGGGCTGGGATTGCCACGGCCTGCCGATCGAATGGAAGATCGAGGAACAGTACCGCGCCAAGGGCAAGAACAAGGACGAGGTGCCGGTCAACGAATTCCGCAACGAATGCCGCGAGTTCGCCGCGAACTGGATCTCCGTGCAGGGCGCGGAGTTTCAGCGACTGGGCGTCATCGGCGACTTCAAGAACCCCTATACGACGATGGCTTTCCATTCGGAGTCACGCATCGCCGGGGAGTTGTTGAAGTTCGCCATGTCCGGCCAGCTCTATCGTGGCTCCAAGCCCGTGATGTGGAGTGTGGTCGAGCGCACCGCGTTGGCCGAGGCCGAGATCGAGTACCAGGATTATGAGTCGGATACGATCTGGGTGAAGTTTCCAGTTGTGTCAGGATTTTGGAGCGTTGAGCACTTTGTATCAGACGCTGCACCGTCCATGCGCGTTCCGGAAAGCGTTGCACTTTTGGACAACGCCCACGTCGTCATCTGGACGACAACCCCGTGGACGATCCCCGGCAACCGTGCCGTCAATTATTCGTCACGGATCGGCTACGGCCTTTATGAAGTTACCGCAGCCGAAAATTCGTTCGGTCCACAGCCCGGTGAAAAGCTGATCTTTGCAGATGCGCTTGCCGAAGACTCCTCGGCCAAGGCCAAGGTCACCTTGAATCGGCTTCGCAGCGTTTCGGTCGAAGAGCTTGGAAGCCTTACACTTTCACATCCCTTCAAAGGTCTCGGCGGCGGCTACGAATTCGCCGTGCCGATGCTGGCCGGCGATCATGTCACCGACGACGCCGGCACCGGCTTCGTCCACACCGCGCCCGGCCATGGCCGCGAGGACTTTGATGCCTGGATGGATGCGGCATCGGATTTGCGCGCACGCGGCATCGACCCTGCCATCCCCTTCACTGTAGATGATGCTGGCTTCTTCACCAGGGACGCGCCGGGTTTTGGCCCGGATCGCGAAGGCGGGGCGGCGCGCGTGATCGACGACAACGGCAAGAAGGGCAATGCCAACCAGGCGGTCATCGACGAGCTGATCAAGCGCAACGCACTGTTCGCGCGCGGCCGGCTGAAGCACAGCTATCCGCACTCGTGGCGGTCGAAGAAGCCGATCATCTTCCGCAACACGCCGCAATGGTTCGTCTATATGGACAAGGACCTCGGCGACGGCACGACGCTGCGCAGCCGTGCGCTGAAGGCGATCGATGACACACGCTTCGTGCCGGCGGCCGGCCAGAACCGTATCCGCGCCATGATCGAGGAACGCCCGGATTGGGTCTTGTCGCGCCAGCGCGCCTGGGGCGTGCCGATCGCCGTCTTTGCCGACGAGGACGGCAATGTGCTGAAGGACGAAGCCGTCAACCAGCGCATCATGGACGCATTCGAGAGGGAAGGCGCCGACGCCTGGTTCGCTGCCGACGCCAAGGAGCGTTTCCTCGGCAATCACGAGGCCTCCAAATGGAAGCAGGTGATGGACATCCTCGACGTCTGGTTCGATTCGGGCTCGACGCATGTCTTCACGCTGGAAGACCGTCCGGACCTGAAATGGCCGGCCGACGTCTATCTCGAAGGCTCCGACCAGCATCGCGGCTGGTTCCACTCCTCGCTGCTCGAAAGCTGCGGCACCAGGGGCAGGGCACCTTACGACACCGTCGTCACCCATGGCTTCACCATGGATGAGGAGGGGCGAAAGATGTCGAAATCGCTCGGCAACACCGTCGTGCCGCAAGACGTCATCAAGCAGTCCGGCGCCGACATTCTGCGGCTATGGGTGGTGACGACGGATTATTGGGAAGACCAGCGTCTCGGCAAGAACGTGCTGCAGACCAACATCGACGCCTACCGCAAGCTCCGCAACACCATCCGCTGGATGCTGGGCACGCTCGCCCATGACGATGGCGAGGAGGTGCCGCTGGACAAGATGCCGGAACTGGAGCGGCTGATGCTGCATCGGCTGGCCGAGCTCGATGAGGTCGTGCGCTCGGGCTACGACGCGTTCGAGTTCAAACGCATCACCCGCACTTTGCTCGACTTCATGGTGGTCGAGCTGTCGGCCTTCTATTTCGACATCAGGAAGGACGCGCTCTATTGCGAAGGACCCGCCAGCGTGAAGCGCAAGGCCTCGGTACAAGTGGTGCGCCACCTCTTCGACTGCCTGGTGAAATGGCTGGCCCCGATGCTGCCCTTCACCACGGAAGAAGCCTGGCTCGACCGTCATCCGGATGCTGTCTCGCTGCATCTCGACCAGTTCCCCGAGATTCCGGCCGACTGGAAGAACGAGGCACTGGCGGAAAAATGGCGCAAGGTGCGGCAGGTCCGCCGTGTCGTCACCGGCGCGCTCGAGATCGCACGCGCTCAGAAGGTCATCGGTGCCTCGCTGGAAGCCGTGCCGGTCGTGAGCCTCGACGATGCCACGCTTGAAGCCGCGATCGCCGATGTCGACATGGCTGAAATGGCGATCACCAGCGATCTCGTCATCGCCCATGGCAAGGCGCCGGAAGGCGCCTTTGCGCTCGACGATGTCAAAGGTGTCGCGGTGGTGGTCGAAAAGGCCGAGGACCGCGGCTTGGTCAAATGCGCGCGTTCGTGGCGCTATACCGCCGATGTCGGGCAGGACGTGGAATTCCCCGACGTGTCTGCCCGCGATGCCGCCGTGCTGCATGAACTCAAGGCTCTGGGACGTTTGTGACTGCTCATAAGCCGGAGCACAAATGCCATGCCGCGTGGGCGAAAACCGCCCGCGCGTTGCCCTTAACGAGTGGTTGAGATAAACACGCGAAACTCCGGAAGACAAATTGTCGCCGGAATTCCGTCGCAAGAGCGTGGACGATGGGGACCGGGCCTTTGGCCGGTGACGATCGAGAGGCTGTCTAGAGTGGGACTTTTTGGCATGACCAAGAGAACTTATGCGCGCGTTGCGCTGCTGGCGCCGCTTGTCGCGTCCGGCCTCGCTCTGTCCGGTTGCATGGGCTCGCCTACCTACGGCACCGACAAGACGGCTGGCGAGCAGCTTGCCGGAGACCTTTCCGGCGCCTTCGCGATCACGCCCAAGCACAAGGAACAGATCGACTACAGGCCGCGTCCGGAGCTGGTAAAGCCGGCGCCGGGGCAGAAGGAAGTGCTGCCGCCGCCGCAGGAAAGCATCGAGACGGCGAGCACCGATTGGCCCGAATCGCCCGAGCAGCGCCGCGCCCGCCTGCGTGCCGACGCCACTGCCCACCAGGACGACCCGTCCTATCAGTCGGGGATCGTCGATGACGTGCAGACCGATCCGGCTTCCGTGAAGAAGGCGCTGGCGGATTCGGGCTCCAGCCACCCGCCGGCCTGGTCGCCGAAGGATTCAGACAAGGGCCGCGCCGCCGAGATCCAGCGCCGCACCGCAGAGCAAAAGCAGGGCGACCCCAACACTCGCAGATATCTGAGCGAGCCGCCTCTGGCCTATCGAGCTGCCTCCGACACGGCGCCGCAGGGCGAACTCGGCGAGGATGAATACAAGAAGGAACGCCGCCTCAAGAAGGAAGCGGCCGCCAAGGGCAAGAGCGGCGGGCTCTTCGACTGGCTGCCCTCCTGGTAGGAACCGTCGCCTTCGGTAGCTGAAGGCTCTACGTTTCGCGTCTTTCCCGAAAGAATTCCCTGAGCAGCAGCGCCGCATCGGCCTCGGCCATGCCCGGATAGATGTCGGGCGTATGGTGGCAGGTCGGCGAAGCGAAGAAGCGCACGCCGTTGACCACCGCGCCGCCCTTCTCGTCGGCCGCGCCGAAATAGAGCCGGCGCAGCCTGGCGAAGGAAATGGCGCCGGCGCACATGGCGCAGGGTTCCAGGGTCACATAGAGGTCGTGGCCGGTCAGCCGCTCGCTCGAGAGCGTTTGGCAGGCCGCGCGGATCGCCAGCATTTCGGCATGCGCCGTCGGATCGGCAAGTTCGCGGGTGCGGTTACCGGCGGATGCCACCACCGTGTCGCCGCTGGCGATGACGGCGCCAACTGGAACTTCTCCGCGCAAGGCGGCGGCTTGCGCCTCTTTCAGCGCCAGCGCCATGAAATCCGGCCGCTTCACGCGGTTTCCATTCCGATTATCTCCTCGCCACTTGGCGGTGATCCTGTTATGGAGCGCGTCAACCCGAATATCGGAACAGATTTTCGGAAATGATCATGCGCCAAATCAAAGTGCTATAGCGTCCTTTGCGCGTCCGAAAGGATGCGCCACGCTGTAGCAGCGCAACAAGGCAAAGGCCACATGGACGACAACGACAAGAAATCTCCGCGCCACAAAGGCCCGGGCAAAAGCGGCCCTGGAGCCGCGGGGCCGCGCCGCGATGGCGCCGCCGGCAAAAGCGGCAAACCCTGCTTCGGGGCCAAGAAACCCTATTCACCGCGAGGCGCCCGGCCCGCAGCGGCTGAGGGCGAGCGGCCCAAGCGCGATTTCAAAAGTGGCGACCGGCCATTCAGCAAAGGTCCGCGTTCCGAAGGCAAGCCCTTCGAAAAGCGCGAGGGACCGCGCAAGCCATATGCACCACGCGGTGACCGGCCGATGGCAGCCGAAGGCGAGCGCAAGCCGTATGAAAAGCGCGAAGGGCCGCGCAAACCCTATGCGCCGCGTGGGGATCGCCCTATGGCGGCCGAGGGTGAACGCAAGCCGTATGAAAAGCGCGAGGGGCCGCGCAAGCCTTATGCACCGCGCGGCGATCGGCCGGTTGCGGCCGATGGCGAGCGGCCAAAGCGCGATTTCAAGGGCGGCGATCGGCCATTCAGCAAGGGGCCGCGTCCCGAAGGCAAGCCTTTCGAAAAGCGTGAAGGGCCGCGCAAGCCCTACGCACCGCGTGGCGATCGGCCTGCTTCCGCCGAGGGCGAAAAGCGTTTTGACCGGCCAAAGCGCGATTTTGGCGATCGCCCGCAGCGCGACGCCGGAGATCGTCCCAAGCGTGACTTCAGCGATCGCCCCAAGCGCGATTTCGGTGGTGACCGGCCGCAAGCATCTGGCGGCGCCTTCAAGCCGCGCCCGCGTCCGGCAGATGCGGAAGAAGCCGGCGAGCGTATCGCCAAGCGGTTGGCCCGCGCCGGCCTGGCGTCGCGCCGCGACGCCGAAGACCTGATCGCGGCGGGCCGTGTCAAGGTCAACAACCGGGCTTTGACCTCGCCGGCCTTCAACGTCATGCCGGGCGACATCATCCATCTCGACGGCATGGAGATCCCGCCGATCGAGCGCACCCGCCTGTTCCTGTTTCACAAGCCGGCCGGCGTCGTTACCACCAACCGCGACCCCGAGGGCCGCAAGACCGTGTTCGACGTGCTGCCGGCCGAATTGCCGCGGCTGATGACCATCGGCCGCCTCGACATCAACACCGAAGGCCTGCTGCTGCTCACCAATGATGGCGGTCTGTCGCGCGTGCTCGAACTGCCTGCCACTGGCTGGCTGCGCCGTTACCGCGTGCGCGTTCATGGCAAGGTCGAGGAAAGCATGCTCGCAGGCCTGCGTGAAGGCATTGCCGTCGACGGCGTCTTCTACGGCGCCATCGAGGCGACGCTCGATCGTGAACAAGGCACCAACGCGTGGCTGACGATCGGCCTGCGCGAAGGCAAGAACCGCGAAGTGAAGAACATCCTTGGATCGCTCGGCCTCGACGTGACGCGGCTGATCCGTATCTCCTACGGACCGTTCCAGCTCGACGATCTCGCCGAAGGCCATGTGCTGGAGATCAAGGGCCGCGTCTTGCGCGACCAGCTCGGCGAGCGACTGGTCGAGGAATCCGGCGCCAATTTCGACGCCGAGATCATCAAGCCGTTTTCCAACCAGCCGGTGCGGCGAGAGCGTGACGTGGAGCCGGAACGGCCGAAAGTCACCCGCGAGGGTGACCATCGGCCGATCGGCGAGGGCGGTCTGATCAAGAACCGCAAGCGCCGCGAAGGCAGCCGCGACGAAGCGCTCGGCAAGCTGTCGACCAGTCCCGAAAGGGGCGCGAGGCCGGAAAAGAGCTTTGGCGAACGCGGCCCGAGACCTGAGCGCAGCGAGTTTTCGGACAAGCCGCGCAGCGAGTTTCGCGAAAAGCCGCGCGGCGATTTTGGCGACAAGCCCCGTGGAGGCTTCGGCGACAAGCCGCGCGGCGCCTTTGGTGACAAACCGCGCGGCGGCAAGAAGCCCGAGCGCGAGCAGCGGCCGATCGATCCGCCGGGCCAGCGCAAGGCTAATGTCTGGATGGCGCCGGGCGCGCGTCCGATCGGCAAGGGCAGGGCGGAAGCCGATGCCGCCAAGGCGGCTGAGGCCAAGGCGCGCAAGGCGTCGTTCAAGCCGTCCTATGGCAAGCCGGGCGGAGCCAAGCCGTTCGGCAAGCCGGGTGGCGAGCGTCCGGATGGCGGTCGGGGCGGCGAGCGGCCACGCAACGGTCCCAAGGGCCCGAGGACCAGATGATGCCGGGACTTAAATGAGATCCGGCCTTAAATGAGACCCGGGCATAAATGAGAATCGTCGGCGGCCAATTTCGCGGGCGTCCGCTGGCGACGCCGCGCGACCATGCCATCCGCCCGACGACCGACCGCGCCCGCGAGGCCGTCTTCAACGTGTTGGCGCACCGCTTTGCCGACAAGCTCGACGGCGCGCGTGTGCTCGACCTTTTCGCGGGCACCGGCGCTCTCGGCCTCGAAGCGCTGTCGCGCGGCGCTTCCTATGGCGTCTTTATCGAAGAATCGGCCGAAGGGCGCGGCCTGATCCGCACCAATGTCGAAGCTTTTGGCCTTACCGGCCGCACCAAGATCTTCCGCCGCGACGCGACCGCCCTGGGTGAGGCCGGTACGCTTGCGGCATTCGGCCTGGTCTTCGCCGATCCGCCCTATGGCAAGGGCCTTGGCGAGCGCGCCCTGCGCTCGGCCAGGGATGGCGGCTGGTTGCTGCCCGGCGCGCTCTGCGTGGTCGAGGAAGCCGCCTCGGCGCCCTTCGAGATTGGGCCGGAATTCTCGGTGGTTGATGAACGAAACTACGGCGAGACGGTGGTCCGGTTCATCGAGCTTGCGTAAGGGTGGGGCGATCGGCGCCTTCAAAATGACGCACAATTCACTTTGCCTCCGCGGCTAACCTTGCCTATCGTCGCGCGATAACAACCGGAGCCATCAATGACATTTCATACTGAATGGCTGCGGAGAGCCTTGCTCGCCACCGCGCTGACCATGGCCGGCCCGGCCCTGGCCGCGGATGATGGCAAGGTGGCCAACTTCCTGCTCGACAATGGCATGGAGGTGGTGGTCATTCCCGATCATCGCGCCCCCATCGTCACCCATATGGTGTGGTACAAGATCGGCAGCGCCGACGAGCCGCCAGGCAAGTCCGGCATAGCGCACTTCTTCGAACACCTGATGTTCAAGGCCACGACCAACCACGCCGCGGGCGAGTTCGACCGCGCCATATCGGCCATCGGCGGCTCCAACAACGCCTTCACCTCATATGACTACACTGCCTTCCACGAGACGGTGGCGCCCTCGGCACTTGGTGAGATGATGAGCTTCGAGGCCGATCGCATGCGCAACCTCATCTTGACCGACGAGGTCATCAAGACCGAGCGCGACGTGATCCTGGAAGAGCGCCGCGCGCGCATCGACAGCAATCCGCAGGCGGTGCTCGACGAAGAGGTCGACGCGACGCTCTGGCAGAACCAGCCCTACCGCATTCCGGTGATCGGCTGGATGCAGGAGATGGAGCAGTTGAACCGCACCGATGCGGTTGCCTTCTATGACAAATACTACCGCCCCAATAATGCGGTGCTGATCGTGGCCGGCGATGTCGAGCCGGAGGTCGTGAAGGCGCTGGCCGAAAAAACCTATGGCAAGGTCGCGCGCGGTCCCGACCTGCCCCCGCGCATCCGCCCGGTCGAGCCGGAGCAGAACACCAAGCGCACGGTGACGCTCACCGATGGGCGCGTTTCGGTGCCGAGCTTTTCGACGCAATGGGTGGTTCCGTCCTACCACACGGCAAAACCCGGCGAGGCCGAGGCGCTCGACCTGCTGGGAGAGATCCTTGGCGGCGGCAGCCGCAGCAGGCTCTACCAGCAACTCGTGGTCAAGCAAGGCATCGCATCGGCGACCGGCGCCTTCTTCCAGGGTACGATGCTCGACGCCACCAATTTCACCGTCTATGGCGCGCCGCGCGGCGACGCCAAGCTGAGCGACGTCGAGGCGGCCGTCGAGGCCGAGATCGCCCGCATCGTCAAGGACGGCGTCACCGCGGACGAGCTGGAGAAGGCCAAGGCCCGCTATATCAGGGCCATGATCTTCGCCCGCGACAAGCAGGACGAGATGGCCAATCTCTACGGCGCCGAGCTCGCCACCGGCGGCAACGTCAGGGATATCGAGGAATGGCCGGACCGCATTCGCAAGGTCACCGCCGATGAGATCAAGGCGGTCGCCGCACGCTATCTGCTGCTCGATCGTACGACGACCGGCTATCTCTTGCCGCAGCAACAGGCGGGGAATTGATGATGACGAGATTGAGCGTTAGCGCTGTCCCTCACCTGCCTGCCGGCATCCTCTCCCCCTATAGTGACGGGGAGAGGGGCGCTGTCATCGTCGATTTCGCCAACCATCAGCGTCGTAAGAAGAGCGCCAGCGTCGCGGCGAGACCCCTTCTCCCCGTCACTATACGGGGAGAAGTGCCCGGCAGCGGGATGAGGGGCGGAGCTGACCTTGGCGATCAATGGCCTGATGCGATTACTCATAGGCGCATCGCGGTTCTCCACGCCCTCGCCACACTGTTCCTCGGCATCTTCTTCCTCATCCTGCCGGCGCTTGCCGCGCACGCGATGGACATCCAACCGGTGACCTCGTCAAAGGGCGTCAATGCCTGGCTGGTCGAGGACCACTCCATTCCGATCATCGCCATCCGCTTCGTCTTCGATGGCGGCTCGACGCAGGATCCGGCGGGGCGGGAAGGGTTGGTCAATCTGATGACCGGCCTGTTCGACGAGGGCGCCGGCGACCTCGACAGCGAGGCCTTCCAGATCAAGCTTGACGATGCCGGCGCAGAGATGGGCTTCGAAGCGGCGCGCGACGGCACCTATGGCGCGATGCGGATGCTGGCCGAGCAGAAGGATGCGGCCTTCGACCTGCTCAGGCTGGCGGTCACCAGCCCGCGCTTCGACCAGGCGCCGATCGACCGCATCCGCGCCCAGATCCTGTCCGGCATCATCGCCAATGAGCGTGACCCCAACACCGTCGCGCAAACCAAATGGCTGCGCGCGATCTATGGCGAACATCCGTATTCCAGGCCCGACCAGGGCACCAAGGACAGCATCGCCACCATCACGGCAGCGGATCTGGCTGCCTTCCACAAGGCCAATTTCGCCCGCAGCGGCCTGCATGTTGCGGTGGTCGGCGACATAGATGCCGCGACGCTGAAACGGAAGCTCGATGAGGTCTTCGGCGATCTGCCGGAAAAGCAGGTGCTGCAACCGGTTGCCGATACGGAGCTGAAGCTCGGCCAGCAGCTCGAGGTCGACTACGACCTGCCGCAGACCTCGCTGCAGTTTGCCTACCCCGGTGTGAAGCGCGATGCGCCGGATTTCTTCCCCGCGGTGCTGATGAACCAGATTCTCGGCGGCGGCACCTTCACCTCGCGCCTCTATGACGAGGTGCGGGAAAAGCGCGGCTTGGCCTACTCCGTCGATTCCAACCTGGTCGACCACCAGCATTCCAATGCGCTGATCATCACCACGGCGACGCGTTCCGACCGCGCCGCCGAGACGCTCGCCATCGTCAAGGAGGTGGTCAAGAAGATGGCGCAGGAGGGGCCGACCGAGGCCGAGCTGGACGCGACCAAGAAATACATGGTCGGCTCCTATGCTATCAGCAATCTGGATTCTTCCAGCGCCATTGCCGCGACCCTGGTGGAATTGCAGCTCGACAATCTCGGCATCGACTACGTGCAGCGCCGCGCGGCGCTCATCAACGGCGTGACGCTCGATCAGGTCAAGGCAGCGGCGAAGAAGCTGCTGACGCCGGCGCCCGCGATCATGAGCATCGGGCCGAAGCTGGAGGCCAAATGACAGGTCCGACTTTCGGTATCGCCTTTGGCGGCGGCGGCGCGCGCGGCCTCGCCCATATCCACATCGTCGAGGCGCTGGACGAGCTCGGCATCAAGCCGGTGGCCATCGCCGGCTCCTCGATCGGCGCCATCATGGGCGCCGGCATGGCCTCGGGCATGAGCGGCAAGGACATCGAGGACTACGCCCGCTCGATCCTCGGCCGCCGCGCCGAGGTGGCGGCGCGCATGTGGCGCTCGCGTCCCGGCACCATCGCCGAGGCGATGCAGGGCGGCATCCGCGTGAGCCAGTTCAACATAGAGCGCATCTTGAAGGCGTTCCTGCCGGAAGCCATCCCGGAAACCTTCGCCGAGCTGATGATTCCGCTCAAGGTGACGGCGACGGACTATTTCGGTCACAAGCTGGCCGTCTTCGACGAGGGCGACCTGCATTCGGCGCTCGCCGCCTCGGCTGCCATTCCCGCGGTGTTCCGCCCGGTGACGCGCGACGACCGCGTGCTGATCGACGGCGGCATCTACAATCCGGTGCCGTTCGACCTCATCGAAAACGCCGCCGACATCATCATCGCCATCGACGTCGTCGGCGCGCCTAGCGAGGCCGAGCGCAAGCACCCGACCACGGTCGACCTGATGTATGGCGCCACGCAATTGATGATGCAGTCGATCATCGCCCACAAGCTGAACCAGCGCCCCCCCGACATACTGATCCGCCCGCCGGTGTCGAAATACCGCGTGCTCGATTTCATGAAGATCGACACGCTGCTGGCCGAGACGCAGGAGGTCAAGGACGAACTGAAGCGGGAGGTGGAAAGAGTGGTCGAGGCGCGTGCCAAGGGCAAGCGGGGGAAGAAAGCAGGGTGAGCTGCCGATCTCCCCCCTCGAGGGGGAGATGGCCGGCAGGCCAGACGGGGTCGTCTCGCGTGAAGCTAGACCTCCTACTGTCGATAGGAGGTTGCGTCAGGACGGACCGACCGCCTCTGTCGCCTTCGGCGACATCTCCCCTCAAGGGGAGATTACCCCACCAGCGTCTCACACCCTCCCAGCCGCATATTCCAGCGCCACCACGCCATTGCTGAACTGTACGGTCGAGATCGGCTCCAACGCCACCGGCATATCGGGCGGGAACAGCTTCTTGCCCTCCCCGACGGAGCCAGGGTAGCTCAGCAGCCTGACGCGATCGACCAGACCATGGCGCAGCAATTCCCGCGCGACGCTCAGGCTGCCATGCACATAGATGTTGCCGCCGCTGCCTTGCTTCAGCGCCCGAACCGCTTCCGGCAACGCACCCTTCAGCAACTCGGCCGGTTTCCAGTCGAGTGCCTTCGGGCTTGTCGACGCGACATATTTCGGCAGCGCATTGAACCGGTCGGCGAAGTCTCCGGTTTCCTTGGGCCAAGAGCCGGCAAAAATCTCGTAGGTCGTGCGCCCCAGAAGCATGGCCCCGCTGTCGGCAAGCTCGTCCTCCTTGAACCTTTGCATCTCATCGTTCCAGGTCACGCTGGGCAGCTTCTCGACCTCGGCGATGCCATCGATGCTGACTCGGTGATAATAAGGTTTCTCATGGCGCTCTCCTTCTTCTGTCAAAGGACGAACCGTGTGAGCCTTTTGCGACCGCTCTGCGAAAAAAAGCGCTTTGTTGAGCAGGCGTTGCTGTCGGGCGCTGGCCCATCGCGCTTAAAGGGGGGCGCTTCGGACACCATCGACAAACGCCAGAACGACCACACACGGAGCAACGCAGTAAACCAGTCTCGCTCTGCGGCCCGTCTTCGTCACAGCGTCGCTTGCGTCGAGATCGACGGTGATGTCCTCATAGCCCAGCACTTCGCGATCAAGCGGGTAGGCGGCCTTGTAGACAGCTTCCTTGGCGGCAAAAAGGATGCGACCGGCAAGACACGAGTCGGTTGCGTCGATCCGGTCAGCGGGGACTGCAACCAGCGCGAAGATGTCGTCGGGCAGGGGCAAAGCGGGCTCGATATCGATGCCGAGCGAGGCGACGTGGGAGAGCGGCGCGACGGCCGCCACGGCTATCTCGTCGTCGTGAGCCAGCGACCCCGTTACTCCATGAGGCCATACCGGTGCGCCGGAGGAGCCGCGGAGGATAGCGACGTCGTTCAAGCCCATATCCGCCAGCAACTCGTGCGCGATCCACCGCGCCGCGCCACTCGCCCGCCGCATCAGCGGCAGGCGTGACGGGATGGAGCGTGCTTCCTGCGGCAGCAAATGGTTCTCATCGCCTTCGCGGATCGTGCGGCATCCGATCCGAACGCCGGCCGGCGTCATGGCGGCCATCGCCGCCAGCAGATGCGCCGACAGGCTGGCACCGGCATCGGGCGGGCGCGTCATGGCTGTTCGCCCCGCAGAGCGAGGTCGGCGATCATTTCCCCGTCCTCGTCGGGCCCTTCTTCGACGAAACCGGCAGCGCGATAGAGGCGGCGTGCCGCTTCATTCCCAGGTTCGTAGCAGATCGAAACGTGGCTGATGTGGCCGAGCCGCATGATTTCATCCAGCACTTCGCGCAAAGCGGCCTTGCCGTAGCCTTGGCCCTGATGGACGCGACCGATCATGAAGCGGTAGATCCGCGCCTCGTCGTCGTCCTGCGGCGCCTCGTACATCAGGAAACCGACGACGCGATCCCCTGTCATGACGACGCGCGGCCGAGCGTCCCCGTCGGTTTCGGCTTCGTCCAGCGACTCCGCATTGCTGGCGACGAAATCCATCTGATCCGGGGCCAGCTCCAGGGCCGCGACCACAGCCCGGTTGGCCGCAGTCACCGAAACGAGGCGGATGTCTGCGCTCATCAAGCCGTTGCCTTGACGCCATCCTCCGGCACCGGCTCGACGAAGCGATGCAGCTTGGCCGGGTTGCCCCGCCAGATCGAGTTGGGCTCCAGCTCTTCGCCCTTCATCACGAAGGAGTCCGCGTCGACCATCGAGCCTTTGCCCATCACCACGCCGTAGTGGACAAAGGCGGAAGGTCCGAGCGTGCAACCATCGCCGATGCGGATGAAATCGGACTTGAACGCGCCTTCTTCCAGCGAGTGGGCCTGAATGACGCAGCCCTCGTTGAGCGTGACGTCGTCGCCGATCTCGACCAGCGAGCGCTCGGTCAGGTTGCTGCCGCCATCATAGACCCGGCTGCCGACCTTGACGCCGAGCAGGCGCAGGATCATCGGCCGGAACGGCGTGCCGGCGAACAGGCGCACGATCGGCGAATCCGCCAGCTTCCAGTGGCGTTCGTGGCGCCAGAAGGCGACGTCGTAGATCGTCGTCATCTGCGGCTTTAACCGGCCAAAGCCAAGGCTTGCCCGCTCGACCAGAATGTAGAACGGAATGGTGATCGCCGAGGTCAAAAGCACGGCGGCGAACAGGGCGACCTCCGCCCATTCCGTATAGTAGTTTAGCGCCCGGTCCCAGATCGCCAGCGTGACGAACAGCATGACCCATTGCGTTGCCAGGAACAGAAGAATGGTCACCAGGTTGTGGCGGTTCTTGTGCGGGATGCGCCGGCGCCGGTCGGCCTCGTCGACGCCGGCGATAAGCTCCTTGTCGCGGTTCACCATGCGCGGGATTTCAAACGCAGGCGAACCGAGAAGGCCGACATTCTCGCGCACCGGCCCATCGATGGGGATCATCACCTTGGTGCCGAGCAGCACGTTGTCGCCGGTGCGGCCGTCCGGCGGATAACAGATGTTGTTGCCGAGATAGTTGCGTTCGCCGATGCGCGTCGGCTCGAGCCTGAAGGCCGAGGCGGATTTGTGCATGTTGATCATGAACAGCCCGTCCGAGACCATGGTCTCGGTGCCGATCTCGCACAGAAGCGGGTTTTCGTGCTGCTGGTTGGAGCCGAAATTGGAGCCGGTCTGCACCACTCTGTTGAGGTTCCAGCCGATGGCGCGCATGTAGTGCACGATTGCCGAGCTGTCGCCGGCCAGGAGCCCGAGCACGCGGGAATTGCTGGCGAATTCGGCGACGGTCTGCAGCCAGTAGCGGAAACCGTAAAGCGTGTAGGTGCGGCCCGGCTTCAAGATCAGGCTCGTCAGGCGCGGCACCAGCGTCGCTGCCAGGAAAGCCGCCGCGATATAGCCGAAAAGCGTGACCGTGGTGCCGATCGCGACAAGGCCGATCGTCTCCTGATAGTCGTCGCCGACATATTCCCAGTAGCTGTGGAACAGGAGCGGCAGCGGGGTGACGAGGCCAAACAGGCCGACCAGCTGCAGCGCTTCATAGAGGAAGCGCCGGACCTGGTAAGGATTGACATTGCGCACCTTGCAATAGTCCGCCGTGGTCGGCACCGCCGGCGATCCATGCCAGTGCTCGCCGTCGGGAATGCTTTGCCCGCGATGCAGCGAGGACGAATGGCCGAGCTGGGCGCCGTTGCCGATCCTGGTGTCGATGTCGAGCGTGGAGCCGACGCCGACGAAAGCATCGCGGCCGATGGTCAGCGGCCCGGTGTGGATATAACCGGACTGGGCCCTGAAGCCGAGGATCATCGATTCCTTGCGCAGGATGGTGTTGGCGCCGATGGAAATAAGATCCGTGCAGACGGGCACGGACTTCGATTCGATGACGGCGTTTTTCCCGAGCTTGGTGCCGAGCAGCTGCAGATAGAGGCTGTAGAGCGGGCTGCCGCGGAACAGCACGACGGGCGCGGTTCGGATCAATGTCTTGACCACCCAGAAGCGGAAGTAGCGCACGCCCCAGACCGGAAACGCCTCGGCCTTCCACCGGCCGATGAGCACCCATTTCGCCAGGACGGCAAAGCCCGACATGCCGAAGAACACGGCGGCCGAGAGCGCCACGCACCGGATATAGAGCTGCAGCGGATCGTCGAGCGCGTCATACATCCAGTTGAGGCCGTCATTGATCGCCCAGAGCGCCACGTAGCTGTAGAGGCCGTAGAACGAAAGCTGCGCCGCGCCGCAGGTCCAGTAGGCGAAGTTCGAGGCCCGGCGGGTGAGGACCGGCTCGTTGGTTGCCGTCGTCATCTCCTCCGCTACCCCCAGATGCAGCGCCAGGCGCGCCACCGTGGGATAGAGGTAGATGTCGCGCATCGACGTCGTCGCCCATTCCTTCCTGGTGCGCACGCGCGCGCAGAAATGCGCCATCAGCAAGGAGTTGGCGCCGAGATCGTCGAAGAAGTGATCCTCGACCGACACCGCGTCGAATTTCAGCACCGTGGCCAGCGCTTCCGCCAGGAATCGCTCGTCCTCATTGCCGGGCGGCACCATCGTGCGATCGGCCGAAAGCCGGACGCTCGTCGGCTTCGGCAGTTGGCGCAGGTCTACCTTGTTGGAGACGGTCATCGGGATGGCAGGCAGTTCCTCCAGATAGCCGGGCACCATGTAGTCGGGCAGCCGCCGCTTCATCGTCTGGGCGAGATCCCCTCGGGAAATCGCCGCTACGCCGGTTTTAAGCGCGTAATAGGCAACCAGTTCGACGCGACCGGGTTCGATCTCCCAGGTGGTGACGGCGGCCTGGGCGATCTCGGGCTGGTCGAGCAGCACCGCCTCGATCTCGCCGAGCTCGATGCGATAGCCGCGAATCTTCACCTGCGTGTCGATGCGCCCGGCATACTCGATCTCGCCGCTATCGTTGATCCGGCCAAGATCGCCGGTGCGGTAGATGCGCTGCGACGGGTTGTTCGGCAGGCCGACGAAATCGGCGATGAATTTCTGGTCGGTCAGGTCCGGCCGGTTCAGATAACCGACGGCGAGCCCGATGCCGGCAATGCCGATCTCGCCCAGTTCACCGGGCTCGGCAAGTTGCGGCAGCGAAGCGTCGAGAATGACGATCGAGTAAGTCGGCAACGGCGCGCCGATCGTGACGGGACGGTCCGGCGTCAGCGCCCCCATCGTTGCGGTGACGGTCGCCTCGGTCGGCCCGTAGGTATTGAGGATCTGCCGGCCCGGCTTCGACCAGCGCACCACCAGATTGTGCGGGCAGGCCTCGCCGCCCACCAGAAGCGTGCGCAGGCTGGGAACGTCCGATGTCATCGACGACAACAATGTCGGGCTGCAGGCCATGCAGGTGATGTCATGGAGGCGCAGGAAATCCGCCAGTTCCTCGCCCACCAGCGGCATCTGGCCAGGTGCCGGCACCACCGTCGCGCCGGCGACGAACGGCACCCAGATCTCTTCGGAGGAAAAGTCGAAGGCAATGGTCATGCCCTGATAGACCCGGTCGCCCGGCCGGTAGCCATAGGAGGCGGCCGCGACGTGTATGAAATTGACGAAACTCTGGTGCGTGATGACCACGCCCTTGGGCTTGCCGGTGGTGCCCGAGGTATAGAGGATGTAGCAAATGTCGTCGGTCGCCTGCTGCTTCAGCGGCGCGGGCGACTGTGCGGAGATTTCGGCGGCGGCGCTGTCGATCAGCACATGGGGAACGGGCAGTTGACCGGCGCGCGACGCATAGGCGGCGATGGTGACGATCATGCTGACGGCGGCGTCTTCGATGATCAGCGTCATCCGCTCCTGCGGAAACGCGGTGGCCAGCGGCACGAAGGCAGCCCCCGCCTTCATCACCGCCAGCAACGCGACATAGGTTTCCGCCGACCGGTCGAGAATGAGCCCGACCCGGTGGCCCGGCCGCACGCCGTGCTTGATCAGCATGCGGGCGAACTGGTTGGCACGGCTGTTCAGCTCCTGATAGGTCCACACGCGTCCGTCGGAGATCACCGCCGGCAACGTGGCGAATGTCACGGCGAGCTGCTCGAACACCGTATCGAGCCGCTCACCCGGCTGCAGGGCAAAGTCGGCGCCCGTCAGGACCTGGCCGTCCCTTGCCGGGCCGCGAGCGATCCTTGCCAGCGCATCGATGCTTGCCAGGCTGCCGATCGCCGTTGCCGCGTCGCTGTCCAGTTCGGCGATATCGTAGTCCATGTCCATACTTTCTCGTCCTCGCCGGGCATTGCCCGGCTGTTCATGCGGCCGCTGGAGGAGGCACTGCGCCGCCGCTGCGATTTTGTTGGTGGAGGGCTTCCAAAAAGGAAGAACCCGGAATCCGGGAAGCTTATGCCACCCGATCTTTTCGCCGGTTTTTCCGAACTGTTGAATTTTGTTTCTGGAGTGTGTCTGGGCGGGGATTTGCCGGGGCCTCGTCGACCCTTGCGGGGAGGGGTTCAGCCTCCGTGGCGACCCGGAAAGAGACTATGAGCGAACCTCATGCAGACGGCGCCGGCGAGCTGTCTATAATGGAGCGCTACGGCGACCCAGCAGCAGAGCGATGCCCAACGCCGGAAGCGTTGCCGCCGCAACGGCGAAGAAGACGAATTGCAGCCCGGTCGACGCGGCGACCAGGCCGAGCGCCGGACTGCCGAAGCCGAGCGCCACGTCGAGGAAGACGGTGTAGAGTCCCATGGCCAGGCCGCGGCTGCGCGACGGAAGATGGCCTACGGCCTCGGCGCCGAGGCCGGGATAGACCAGCGAGTAGCCGAGGCCAGTCAGACCCGCTCCGATTGCGGCGACAACAGGCCCGGTCGCAAGCCAGATCAGCATCAGCCCTGCCGCCTCGACCGCGACGAAGATCACGGCGACGCGTGCGCCTCCAAGCCTGTCGGGCAGGTGGCCGAAGCACAGCCTTGCCACGATCAGCGACGCGGCATAGGCCGTGAAGGGAAGCCATACCGGCTGCCAGCCCCGCTCGGCGAAGAGCAGGGCGCCGAAGCCCAGAATAGCACCATAGCCGAGGCTGCTGAAAGCAGCTCCGACGCCAGGAAGCCAGACCGCTTTCGCCACGCTCCTCCATGACTGCGGCGCGCTGCCCGCGACGGCGCCGGTGCCGCGCATCGGCAGGATGGCAAGCAGCGTCGCCAGCGGCAGGACGATCGTCGCGAGTGCGATCGCGGTGAAACCGCTCGCCGCATAAAGCGCGGATCCGACCGGCGCTCCCAGCGCGAGCGCCGCAAACATCGCCGTGCCCACCCAGGCTATGACTGTTCCGGAGTTCTGTCCGCCAGCAACGGAGAGGCCCCAGGCGACGCCGCCGGTGATGATGAAGCTCTCGGACGCGCCCAGTACCGCCCGTCCGGCGAACAGCGCGGATGCGGACGCTACCGGCCGGTCGAGCAATGCCAGCGAGCCGAGGTAAAATAGCCCGGCAAGGGCAGCGGCAACGAGGCCGACGATGACGGCGCGCTTGCCGCCGCGTCCATCGGCATAGTTTCCAGCCCCGATGCGCGACAGCATCGAGGCGACGAACTGGCTGCCCGTCACCAGTCCCACTGCGAAGGGGCCGAAGCCGAGCTGCTGGTCAAGATGCAGCGGCAGGACGGGTAGCGCCAGGCCGATCAGCAGGAAGCCGGCGAAGACAGCCGCCATGATCGGCACCAGTTCCGCCATGACGCCATTTCGGTCTGAAATCCGCGCCATCTTGGCCATCGGCAACCCAACTGTTCGGATCAGTAGCGTTCGTAGGTCACGCGCCAGCCTTCGGCCGGGTTGTCAGGCGTGAGGACCAGTTTGTTGTCCGAGACCTCGAATTTGCGTTTCATGCTCTTCCCGACGAGGTTGCGGACCAGGGAGGAATCGATTGTGATGACGAAGGTCTTGTCCTGGTCGTTGATGGCGACCGGCCCGTAATAGGCTTCGTAGCCATTCGCCGTGTAAGGCGTGTCCGGCGCCTTGGTGTCGGGGTTCTGCGCCTGCACCGAGAGGGTGCCGGCCTCGGTGAAGATGACCTGGCCGGAATAGGGCACGGGCTTCAGGTTTCCCTCTGCCCCGGCCTCGAGCGAAATCATGCGCCATGCGCCGATGATCGCGGATTCTTGCGAGAAAGCCGGCGTGGCCACCGAAAGCGCAAGCGCAAGGCGGCAATCTTCAATCTCATTGTCATATGTTGTTCCTTTTCTGAGTTTTGGGTGCGCACAGGCCGTCCGCCTGATTGCTGCTCACACCGAAAGCATGACCTTGATGGCGCGACGCTCGTCCATGGCGCGGTAGCCTTCAGCGACCTCGGCCAACGGCAGCTTGAGGTCGAAGACCTTGCCGGGCTTGATCCGACCTTGCAGCACACGGTCCATCAGGTCGGGCAGGAAGCGGCGCACCGGCGCCGGGCCGCCCAGCATGCGTTTCTGGCCGAAGAATAGTTTTTGGCCGTCGAAGTTCACGCCATGCGGCACGCCGACATAGCCGATGGTGCCGCCGGGGCGGGAGCAGGCCAGCGCCTGGTCGAAGGATTCTCCCGTGCCGACGCATTCCAGCACGGAGTCCGCGCCGACGCCCTTGGTGAGTTCCTTGATGAGGGCCACGCCTTCCTCGCCGCGCTCGGCGACGATGTCGGTCGCGCCAAACTCGCGGGCGAGCTTTTGGCGGCTGGCGTGCCGGCTCATGGCGATGATGCGCTCGGCGCCCATCTCCTTGGCCGCAAGCACGCCCATCAGGCCGACCGCACCATCGCCGACCACGACCACCGTCGATCCTTCGCGGACCTCGGCTGCGTCGGCCGCATACCAGCCGGTGCCGAGCACATCGGACACCGCCAGCAGGTCAGGGATGAGGTCGGCCGGCGGCACCTCGGCGGTGGCGACCAGTGTGCCATCGGCCAAGGGTACGCGGGCGTAAGGCGCCTGCGCGCCCGACATGAACTCGCGCTGCACACAAGACGACTGGAAGCCGAAGCGGCAATGCGGGCAGGTGTTGTCCGAGAGGCAGAACGACCCGACGACGAACTGGCCGGGGCGGACCGTGCGCACCTCTGCGCCGACCTCGACGACGATGCCGCAATATTCGTGGCCCATATGCATCGGCCCGGCGACCGGCTGCAGCCCGCGATAGGGCCACAGGTCCGAGCCGCAGATGCAGCTTGCCGACAGCTTGATGATGGCGTCCGTCGGCCGCATGATTTTCGGATCGGCGATTTCCTCGCAGCGTATGTCGCCCGGTTTGTGAAGAACGGTTGCAAGCATGTTGGTTCCTTTCGAGGGGAGAAGATCAGGTGCCGTAGTCGGCGTCGCTGACATGTTCCAGCCAGTCCACGACCTTGCCGTCCTTGACCTCCTGGAGGGCGATGTGGGTCATGGCGGTCTGAGGCGACGCGCCGTGCCAGTGCTTTTCGCCGGGCGCGAACCAGACGACGTCGCCCGGATGGATTTCCTCGACCGGGCCACCTTCGCGCTGCACGCGGCCCAGGCCGGAGACGACGATCAGCGTCTGGCCGAGCGGATGCGTGTGCCAGGCGGTGCGGGCGCCGGGCTCGAAGGTCACCTGTGCGCCTTGAACCCGCTCGGCGTCGAAGGGATTGAAGAGCGGATCGATCCGCACCGTTCCGGTGAACCAGTCAGGCGGTCCCTTGCCGGAAGGCCTGGTGCCGGCGCGAAGAATGTCCATGGTGATCTCCTTTGCGTCCTCAAATGCGCTCGATGCGAAGCGGGAATTTGCCGCGAATGTGCAGGGCCTGCTCGCCCTCGTCGAAGCGGCCAAGCCTGATCAGCCCGGGATGGCGGTAGTCGGCGTAGAACATGGCCAGGTTGCCCCAGGGCATGAAATAGCACAGGTCATAGGGCTGCTCGTCGGCGAACGGGCCGCTTCCCTCCTCGGTCAGCTTGCGTGGCAGATAGGCGATCTTCTCGTTATGGGCGTAGTCATCGATCTCGAGGTCGAGCGGCAGCATGGAGAAGAAGTCGCGCGCCGAGGGATTGTCGTAGAGCGTGGCGGTCATGATGCGGCCGTTGAAAACCATCCTGATCTTCATTTCGGTGGGCTCCTGGCTGACGGGAGATTGGCTTTCCTGGCTGGCGGCTGTGCGAGGCAGGGCCGCCACCGCGAGCGCGACGCCGAGCAATGTCCGGCGGCTGAGCGGCGCACGTTCGATCGTCATGGCAAAGACCTCCGGGCCATATGCGCTGCGGCGAGGGCGGCGAGCGCCGATCCGCAGAGCAGCAGCGCGCCCAGAGTGAACGGTGCCCACCAGCCGACCGTATCGAACAGCGTGCCGCCGATCGCCGCGCCGCCGGTGATGGCGAGCTGGATCACGGCTACCTGCAACCCGCCGCCGGCCTCCGCGTCGTTCGGCAACGTTCGGCTGAGCCACGTGCCCCAACCGACCGGCGCGGCCATGCCGAAGAAGCCCCAGGCAACGAGCAGCAGCGCTGTGGGACCCGGGAGTGCACCGAAGGCGATGAGCGCGGCGGCCAGCGCAGCCATGACCAGCGGGATGACGGTGAGGATGCTGAACAGACGCGTGCGCAAGAGCCGGCCGACGCACCATGTGCCGAGCACCCCGGCCAGCCCCATCGCCAGCAGGACCGCCGAGAGGGCGGCGATGTCGAGCCGCGTGACGTTCTCGAGGAAGGGCCGCAGATAGGTGAAGAGCGCGAACTGGCCCATGAACAGCATCATGATCGACGCCATGCCGGTGGCGACGGGAAGACGGCCGAGCAGCGCCAGCGGATTGCCGGCACGATTCCTGCGGCGCGGCGGCAGCGGCGGCAGGCTTGTCCATTGCCAGGCCAGCGCCAGGAGACCAAACGGCACGACGAGGAAGAAAGCGCCGCGCCAGCCGACATAGGCGCCAAGAAAACTGCCCAGCGGCGCGGCGATGGTGGCCGCAATGGCATTGCCGGCGTTCAGCATGGCGAGACCCTTCGGAACCATGTCTTGCGGCACGAGGCGCATGACGATCGCGGTCGACATCGACCAGAACCCGCCGATCGCGATGCCGAGCAGCGCCCGGCCGACCATGAGCAACGCGTAGTTCGGCGCGAAGGTGACAGCCAGACCGGACACGATGAGGAGGAGGGTGAAGCCGGTCACGACCAGTCGGCGGTCGATGTGGCGCGTGAGGCCGGCGACCAGCAGGCTGGTCACGACGGCGAAAGCGCCCGAAATCGAGATCGCCTGTCCCGCCCGGCCCTCGGTGATGCCGAGATCGGCCGCTAGCGGCGACAGCAGGCTGACCGGCATGAATTCCGATGCGATGAGCACGAAAACACATAGCGCCATCGACAACACCGCGCCCCATGCGGCGCGGTTTTCAACAAGCCTTGTGTCGTATGTGGTTTCCATGATTGGCATCCTGGCAAAGCGCCGGACGGATCAGCCGCAAATTCCCGTCGCTGCCAGAAGATATTGCAGGGGAACCCATTTAAGTAGACTAAGCAATCCGCATGGACTTATCTGCTCATGATATGAATGTCCGATGGGAGGTGCCCTATGCAGCGCGATGGCATGAAGGATCTGCTCTGGTTCGTGGCGGTCGCCCGGGAGCGCAGTTTCACCAGGGCGGCGGCAAAGCTCGGAACCTCGCAGTCGACCCTGAGTTCGACAATCAAGGAGCTTGAAGCTCGTCTTGGCGTCCGCCTGCTGACGCGTACGACGCGGAGCGTCTCTCCGACCGAGGCCGGCGAGCGACTTTTCCAATCTCTCGTTCCCCGCTTCGAGGAAATCGAATCCGACCTCGCAAGCCTGGTGGCCTTTCGCGACAAGCCCTCCGGAACGGTCCGCATCACACTGTCCGACCATGCGCTCCAGACGACCGTCTGGCCGAAGCTCCAGCCCTTGCTCAACGACAATCCCGACGTGCGCGTCGAGCTCTACAGCGACAACGGCATGAAGAACATTGTGGAGGAGCGCTTCGACGCAGGCGTGCGGCTTGGCGAGAGCATCGACCGGGATATGATCGCAGTGCGCATCGGGCCGGATTGGAGGCTCGTGGCCGTGGCTTCGCCGGACTACTTTTCCCGCCATCCGGTTCCGGCCGCGCCCCAGGACCTGGTCGATCACGACTGCATCAACATGCGGCAGGCGACGTTCGGCGGATTGTATGCGTGGGAATTCGCCAGGGATGGCCGCGACCTTCGTGTGCGGGTGGAAGGCCAACTCACCTTCAATTCGTCCATTCCCATGATCGAGGCTGCGACAAGCGGTTTCGGGATCGCCTATGTCCCGGAAAACCTCGTCAGCCACCACATCGCCGAGGGACGCCTCAGGCTCGTGCTTGACGACTGGAGCCCGCCTTTTGCCGGCTATCACCTCTACTATCCGAGCAGGCGACAGCTCTCCCCTGCCATGGCGGTGATCATCGACGCGCTCCGCCATCGCATCTGACCCGAGACTGCTTGGATCATGAAGCTGAGCTCGGTAATGGCAGGTTCTACCTGGGCACCGCCCGGCTGTTCATGCCGCCGCTGGAGCAGGCGCTGCGCCGCCGCTGCGATTTTGTTGGTGGAGGTCCAAAAAGGAAGAACCCGGAATCCCTACCGGAAAGCTTATGCCACCCGATCTGTTGCCGGTTTTTCCGAACTGCTGAATTTTGTCTCTGGAGTGGGTCTGGGCGGGGCGTCTTGGCTGGCCGCTCTTTGGGCCTTGCGGGGGCTGCGGCTTCCGAGGCAACCGGAAACAGAACATGAGCGAGCCTCATGCAGACGGCGCCGGCGAGGCCGCCTATCGCCTTGGGCTCGGCTGGTGCAGTCGCCGGGAACGCCGGAAGCGCGTTGGTGGGTGAGGGGGCGCGGAGAACCTCTAATGATCTGACGCCTACTCGAACAGACAGAGGCAACTTGTCGCGACCTTCGAGGCGATGGGTGTTTGCCCTGAAAGTAGACGAGCAGATACCGGCGAATTGTCGTATGCACTCGACAGCTTGCAGGCCGATGGAAGTTTTCAATCCAGCTAGGGAGGAACAGAACTAACGGTGGGAAGGTCCGCAAAATCCTTCCGAACCACCCAGACTGTCCCTATTGTGCAATGGTGCGCGTCGGGCAGCCGGCGGCCAGAACACATGCTAGTCGGGGTATTTGAAAGTGAATCGACAAAAAGCCAAGTCCACGGCTGATGCCTCTGCCGGCGAGAAAAAGACACAAATGGACGTTGAAACCATCCGCTTTTATCGTGCGAATGAAAAGCCGTATGGCGCGCTTAGCAATCTGTTTCGGCGCCCAGTGGAATTTGAGGGGATTGTTTTCCCGACTGCGGAACACGCCTATCAGGCCGGAAAGGCGGCAAAGCCAGCCGTTCGCGACTGGATCCAATCGGCCCCTACTCCAGCACTAGCGGCGATGGCTGCCCATGGATTGTATACATGGGAGGTTGTTCCGAACTGGGCGAGCATCAAGTTTGAACGAATGCGACGCGTCTTGCGTGCGAAATTTACTCAACATCCAGACCTCGCTGAGTTGCTCCTTTCCACGGGTTCTGCCCGTTTGGTAGAGGCAGGCCGAGTCAACAGCGCGGTAAACCGCCTATGGGGAGAAGTGAACGGCAATGGCCAAAACATGCTTGGCCTTCTGCTGATGGAAGTGAGAGTGGAATTGGCCGGCGAGCGTGGGCCCGCAACACTTTCTGGTAGATCGTCAACGAAGATGTCCGAATCGGCGCGCTCGTCAGAGGCAATCCTATAGTGAAGACCGCGCTGACGCACTACGAGCGCGAGCTGTCACATATTGATGCGACGCTCGCTCGCGCGGCAGGAGCAGAAATCTCAATGTTGAAAGCTGCGATCGCGAGCGCGAGCGACGCCAGCCTAATCGCCGTTGGGTCGGGAGGATCGTTTACTGTTGCGTCGCTGCTCTGCAGTCTTCATGAGGCCTACACTGGTCGCATATCGAGAGCAGTCACTCCGTTGGAGTTAATCTGCAATCCGACGCTCGCTTCGACAAGTCCAATTTTCATTATTTCGGCAGAAGGCAAGAATCCGGATATACTTGAGGCTCTACAACGTGCGCGTCAACACAGTTCACGACCGGTCCACGTAGTCACCAATCGAAAAGATAGCCCGCTGATGGAGCGTGTGAACTCTTTGAACGACGTTAGGGGCCATGTTTTTGAACTCGCGGATAAGGATGGGTATCTAGCGACGAACAGTCTGATCTTCGACGCAAGCCTCGTCGCGAGAGCCTACGGGGAGCTTGATCAGCACGAGGCACCGAGGGCGCTGAAGACAGACGAGATAAGCTTTGGCGATCTGCCTTTTCGATCGTGGCTCGCCAGCTCGGCTGCGTTTGTTCGTGAGGCGGTGTCTCGCAAAGGACTGATCATCGTATTTTCGCCCCGGCTTCGCCCCATTGCCGAAGATCTTGAGTCCAAATTATCAGAGGCGGCATTGTTGTTCTCACAACTCGCTGATTTCCGGTCGTTCGCGCATGGGCGCCATCTTTGGCTGACGGAACGATCAGATGACAGTGCTATGCTCGTCCTCACAGAGCCAGGCACGAGAAATCTATGGGAGGATATGAGGCCACAGGTTCCGGAGGAGGTTCCTACTTTCGTACTTCCATTGTCTGCGTCAACGCCACGAGACTTGCTTGGGGGCTTAGTGGCAGCAATGCACCTCGTTTCGGAGATTGCAAATCATTCAAAGCGAGATATCTCGCGGCCGAACGTCTCGCCGCTTGGCCGGAAGCTCTACTACGCCGATTTAGCAGCGTTGATTCCTCGGCCGGAGGAAAATGAGGTGCGCGGCGAAGACGCAAAATATGAAGTTCTGGGTGCCCATTGGCCCATGGAGAGAAATAGCGGAAAAATTCGGCGAGCACTGGAGGCCACGGAGGCGGCATTCGCGAGGCAAACCTTCCGTGCGATTGTGTTTGATTATGATGGGACGCTTTGCAGCTCAAACAGTCTAGACGTGGCTCCGTCGCCAGAGATCATCGAGCAGCTTACGCGTCTAGCGAGTTCGGGCATCGTCGTAGGCATCGCTTCAGGGCGAGGTGGATCAATCGGCCAGCACTTGGAAACACAGTTGGAAAAGGCGCTTTGGCCTATGATCCGACTAGGCCTCTACAATGGCGGTTGGATTGGCCGCCTTGGAGAAGGGCCGGCCAAGGTCGAGCAGTTGAGCGAGTTCTTGATTCATGCGCAACGTATCGTTTCGAACCTCAAGTCTTACGGCGTGCCCATTGCCCAGATACGACCGACCCCTCCTCACCAACTTAGCATTCGGTTCGAGAACGGTGTCAGCACCGAAAACATGTGGTTCGTAATCGTAGACGCGTTGAAACAAGCCGGGCTAGAGGCGGGTACGATTTTGCGCAGCAAGCACTCCATAGACATCCTGTCGCGGGGTGTAAGTAAATCACATCTAGTAGCACGTATTGTCCAGGATGATCGTATCGATCCCTACGAGATTGTCACGATGGGAGATCTCGGAGCGTGGCCCGGAAACGACTCGGCGTTGCTACAGCATCAGTTTTCACTGAGTGTGGATCTCCCATCGCGCCGACTGGACAGGGGTTGGAAGCTCGCTCCTAAGTACAAACGAGACGTTGATGCCACCCTCTGGTATCTGGCTCGGGTCGTGATCGGCGATGGAGGATCGTTTCGTTTCGAACTTGAGCAGGGCGCGCAATGAAGGATGTCAATGCGCAGGATCTTCTCGCGGCGGTTATGGGTTGGTCTGACCCAGAAGTGGTACGACAGCAGGTTCCCATACTTCAACTTCTAGCGGACTATAAGTATGATCAATATCAGCGCTACGGCCCTGGCAAGCGGTTCATCGAAAGTTTAGCCCTGTGGTTGAATCAATTTGACTCCCTCGACCGGGTAGAAGCGCTAGCCTTAGTTCAGCGAAGGCTAATTTTCATCTCTGAGCAGGAGATGTCTCACCTTGTACAACTCGCCTATCCTGACGTCATTGTTCAAGAGCGGTTGCGGCTTGTAGCGCAGGAGAATGGGATAGCGCCGTATCGGATCGGGGAGCTTCTAACCCATCCACGGTTCGAGCAACTTCGGATCAAGTCGCTTTACCTGGGTTTGAGTGACGGCGCACATACCAACGATCTCCGTCGAGCCAGCAACGGAGCAATTGGCAATGAGCAGATTTGGCAAGCTTATGAATTGGGCGAAGCAAAAGCTGACGATATGCTTGAAGAGTTGCAAAAATCTCTGGAAACGGCCGCAATTCCATTGGCGAGGCCTGCTCGCGAAGAGAGATTTAGCCTTGTTTGGCTTGTCGATGATTTCTCCGGAAGCGGAAATACGTATATACGGTTTGATGGGAAAGAACGACGATTTAAAGGAAAGATTCGAAAGATATATGAACGCGTTCTTGCAGGGGATCTTGTAGACCCAGATTATTACGAGGTGTACTTATTGCTATATGTCGCTACGCGGCAGGCGATTGATCACATCGAGTATTGGTCAGAACGCTTCACCGCTGAGCAGGGGCTCAAGCCGCTTCGGTTGCATGTTCTCTGCCCGATTGAGAAGAACGCTGCGCTAGTGTCAGGCAGCGAACCTGCGCTTATGGGCATCTTGAATAAGGAAGCCTACTACGACTCGAGGGCCTCGGATCGCCACATCGCTATCGGCGGGACGCAGAGCGCCCGGTTCGGTTTCGCGGGATGTTCGCTGCCATTGGTTCTATCCCATAATACTCCCAATAATTCGGTTTACGCCCTGTGGGGACCCGAGGACTACAGTTTCTTTGGGTTGTTCCCTCGCGTCAGTCGTCACAGAGAAACCTGATGGCCTACCGTGCTAATCCCTTCCTAGAAAGGATGTCGGAGAGAACAACCTCCGATCAGGAGTTCGTTCATCTTTTTTCACCAAAGGTTCTTGAGAAACTTCGGGAGGATTGCCTAGAAGGAGCCGTTCATATTTTCCGCAGCCCGCCGGGAGGTGGAAAGACGACGATACTGCGGGCTTTCACTCCGAACGCCCTCAGAGCATTTTGGCACGCAAAGCCGACCCAGGCGGAGTCGTATCGGCAATTGGTCGATCGAGGTGTCTTGGATGAGCACCATGGCCCTCAGTTGCTAGGGGTCTTTCTTTCTTGTGCTGCCGGATATGCGGACCTTCCGCCGGGTGCGACGAGTACTGGCGAGGGTGTCTTTAGGGCACTACTCGACTGCAGAATCATCCTCCGCGCACTGCGGAGTTTGGCCGATCTTATTGGTACATCGTCATCCGGCGAACTAGACGATGTTCGCTTAGAGTACGACTCTCCCGCACATGAACTGACGGCCATACCCCTCAGAGAAACCGTAGGAGAGATGGTTACCTGGGCGGAACAGCGTGAGCGGGAGATATATAATCAGCTTGACTCAATAGCGAGCACGCTGGGCGCCTCCGCGCCCACGCAGGTTAGATTTGAGGCCATCTTGTGGCTTCAGACCGTTCGTTTCGTTCAAAATGGGAGGACGGTAGCGCCGAAACGGCTGCTAATGATCGACGATATACAGAAGCTCCGAAAGAGCCAGCGGACGATGCTGGTCGATGAACTCGTCATATTGAGGCCTGCGATTCCGGTGTGGCTGGCAAGCCGCAGTATCGCCTTTGCAGATGAGTTTCTGTCACAAGGCGCGAGGGAGGGACGTGACGTACGAGACTACCCGCTTGAGGAGTTGTGGGGCGGCGGTCGTAGCAGCCAGCAATTCGTCACCTTCGCGCAGAACATCCTTGATCGACGTTTCGCACTACAAACGTCAGTGCCTGGAGGCTCTTTTGGACAGTATCTCTCAGAAAGTCTGACTCCTCGCGAGCTTGAGGAGGCCTATCCTCAAGCCATTGAGGGCTTTCGCGAGGAGGCTCGCCGCCATAGAAACAGTATGAGGTACAGTGAGTGGTTTGCGCGAGCTGAGGAGCACCCTGCCAACATCAATGGTGACGCACTTTTCGATCTTTTTGTAACTAGAATCTTGGTAGCGCGGGACGCGACGAATAGGCAGTTGTCATTTGAGTTGACACCGCTCAGTACAGATGAACTAGAGGACCGAGACAGTTCTGCAGTAAAAGGCGCCGCCGAAATTTTTGCGAACTATGAGTTCAAGGTTCCCTATTATTTTGGCATCGATCGGCTCTGCGCCATGGCCACCAGCAACGTTGAAGAATTATTATCGTTGGCGGCGGCATTGTACGAGGGGATGAAGGCCAAGCAGGTTCTCCGTCGCCAAACCCAACCTCAGTTGTTGCCGCTTGAGCAGGAGAAGCGGCTTCGCGAGGCGGCGGGGCGGAAGCGAGATTTCATTCCGCGAAGTCATACTGAAGGGACGAGGGCTCAGCGGCTCCTAGACTCGATAGGCTTGTTCTGTCGCGAGCGAACATTTTTGATGAATGCACCCTACGCCCCTGGTGTAACGGGAGTAAGATTGTCAAATTCTGAAATTGCCAAATTGAAGAGGGTGTCAAAAACAACGGAGCCCTCGCTATCGATATTTTCTCGTGTACTTTTTGAATGTGTTGCTGAAAATCTCTTAGTCACTCGTGACAGCAGTCCAAGTACGGCACGCGAGGGCGGGACGGTGTTTTATTTGAATCGCACGCTCTGCGCTCAATACGGGCTGCCGCTTCAATATGGCGGCTGGCAGGAGATATCGGTGCAGAAGCTGGTGGAGTGGACGGAATCCGGACTGCAACCGTCACGAAGCCTCGCATTTGAGGTCACATAATGATTTGGGAGAATTATGTCTTTCGCCGTGGGATTGAGGTCGAAGAACTTTGGGACGAAATGTTCGCTGATCGTCGGCAAGCGGGCAAACCTATCCGCGTCTTGTATGTTGCAGGCCGAGGATTCGACGTTCGTGCCAACATTGTCGCTTCGAGGTTTGTTGATCGACTGATTGCTTCGCGGTGCCCGATAGCTGGAGCAACGCTTCTGTTGGTAGGCTTTGCTGGCTATCAGCTCTCCGCGGAACTCCAAGAGCAGACCGTAGAAAATGCCGAAGATCTCGAGCGAATGTTCGAAGCTGTAGGGACTTGTGAACACATCGAGATAGGTGGATCTGCTGAAGGCGAGGACGACATCAGTACAACAGTAGCTCTTCGTCGCGGAACTGATGAAGTACTTCGCCACATCACGGATCAGACGGACATCATCCTTGATGTCAGCTCGCTTCCCCGAATTGCATATCTCACGATTCTGCTTTCACTGCTTGCCAAGATCATTCCTGGTGGAAGTGAGGGCACTGGGTTGGTCGCCAACGGCATGACACTCCAGGTTTTGGTTGGGGAAGACGCTGCTCTCGACAGCCAAATTAGTTCTGAGGATCCGAGCAACGATCTTGTTCTAATACCGGGCTATTCGGAAGCGATGCAATCGGAGGCCCTTAGGGACATGCCGCTCGTTTGGTTCCCTGTGCTGGGAGAGAATCGTCTTGCTCAGGTAACAAAGGTCGAAGGCAGCATTCCAACTTGGGCAGAGATCTGTCCAGTTTTGCCCCATCCCTCTCGCGATCCTCGGCGAGGTGATCAATTGTTGGTAGAATATAACAGTATACTATTCGGTACTCGAGAGACACCATTAAGCAATATTTTATATGTGCACGAGGCGCATCCATTCGAAGCATATCGGCAACTACTAGGTGCCATGCTGAGATACCGGAGCACAATGGCTGTGATTGGTGGATGTCGACTAGTCGTTACGCCTTTGGCGAGCAAGCTCATAACTATCGGCAGTGCCTTGGCGTGCTTCGAAATGAAGTTGATCTCCCAAGATCACAAATCCAGTGTGGCGATACCGTATGCCGAGCCAAAGCGATACATAGCAAATATTACCGCGCTTCGAGCTTCGCAGCCAGAGGTATCTGCTATAGTGCTCACAGGCGACGCGTACTCTCGAAGTGCGGAATAACCTCGTGCGTCCCTAGAGACTGCCGATGACTTGCCGCAAAAGGTGCGGTCTTACTGTTGGTGTTTTTGCCACCGGCAAAAGGGCATTGTCGCTTCCCTCAGAGGCGTAGTGCCCATCCGCCCCAAACCGCACCCCTTGCCATCCCCCAATTCCCATCTTATTCTCTCCTGAGAAAACCTTTTCTCAAGCCCAGCAGCATCCACCATCCACCACATCGGCACGCTATTGCCAAGTAAGAGAAAACCTTTTCCCAACTAGGGATTTCGCCCCGCACCATGGCCGCCTCCGACACGTCGCCACTACCCGCCAAGCAACCCGTCACCCTGCGTGAAGTCGCGGCGATGGCTGGTGTCAGTGTGGCCACGGCCTCGAAGGCGCTGAACGGGCAGGGGCGGATGACCGCCGAGACGCGGCAGCGCATTCGCGAGACGGCGCAGCGGCTCGGCTTTCGCCCCAACAGCCTGGCGCAGAGCCTGCTGCGGCGGCGCTCCTTCACCGTCGGCCTGTTGACCAACGATACCTATGGCCGCTTTTCGCTGCCGGTCATGTCCGGCATTTCCGACGCGCTGGTCGATGCCGGCGTTTCGGTGTTCATGTGCAATGTCGAGGACGATCCGCGGCTGGCGCAGCTGCATGTCGAGGCGATGCTGGACAAGCGCATCGACGGCATCATCGCCAGCGGCAAGCGCATCGACCGCCATCTGCCGGTCGACCTCGCCAATCTCGGCGTGCCCGTCATCTACGCCTTCAGCCAGCCCGATCCCGATGCCATCGCCTTCGTCTCCGACGATGCCGGCGGCGCGCGGCTGGCGGTCGAGCATCTTTGCCGGCTCGGGCGGCGGCGCATCGCCCATGTCAGCGGTCCCGAAAGTTTTGCCGTGGTGAATGAGCGGGCACAGGCTTTTCGCGATGTGCTGGCCGCGCACGGCCTGCCGGTCACCGAGCCCTTGCTGGGCTCGTGGTCGGAAGCCTGGGGGCATGACGCCGTCGGAAAGCTGTTCGACGGCCCAACGCTCTTCAACAAGAAGGGAGAGAAACCCGATGCGGTGTTCTGCGGCAACGACCAGATCGCGCGCGGCGTCATCGATGCGCTGCGCGAGCGCGGCTTAGAGGTGCCTGGCGATGTCGGCGTCATCGGCTTCGACAATTGGGAGATCGTGGCCGAGGCAACCCGCCCGCCGCTGACCTCGGTCGACATGAACCTGGCAGCGCTCGGCCGCGAGGCCGGCCTCACTCTGCTTTCGCTCGTCGGCGGCCAACCCGCCGCGCCGGGCATTCGAAAACTGCCGTGCCGGCTGGTGGTGCGTCAGTCATGCGGCCGTCCGCCGGACGGCTAGGAGAACGCGCGGCGCCATCTAAGAGAGCGCCGCAACAGGGAGGAGAACAGAACCATGAGGAGGAAAACCATGAAGACTGTGATTACCGGGTTCGCGCTCGCCGCGAGCATCATTGCCTTGCCTGCAATGGCCGCCGACACCGCCAACATCTGGGTTCGCGCCGACGGCTCGAACTTCATGCCGCGCATCGTCGATGCCTTCAACAAGGGCCATGAGAACCAGGTCAAGCTGGACATCATTCCCAATGCCGAGATCATCCCGAAATATGGCGCCGCCGCCGCCGGCGGCACGGCGCCCGACGCGCTGTCGCTCGACCTGATCTACACGCCGTCCTTTGCCGCCGCCGGCCAGCTCGAAGACATCACCGACTGGGCGAAATCGCTGCCCTATTTCGCCAGCCTGTCGCCGGCGCATGTCAAGACCGGCACCTACAAGGACCACATTTACGGGCTGCCGTTCTCGGCCGACGCCTCGGTGCTGATCTGGAACAAGAAGCTGTTCAAGCAGGCGGGGCTCGATCCCGACAAGGGGCCGGCCAACTGGGCCGAGATCGAGGCCGATGCCGAAAAGGTCAACGCGCTCGGCGGCGACATCAAGGGCTTTTATTTCTCCGGCAATTGCGGCGGCTGCAACATCTTCACCTTCACGCCGCTGGTGTGGGCCTCTGGCGGCGACATTTTGAGCGAGGACGGCTCCAAGGCGACGCTGGACAGCCCGCAGCTGCGTGGCGCCATCGACCTCTACCGCTCGATGGTCAAGAAGGATCTGGTGCCGGCCGGCGCGCAGACCGACACCGGCGCCAATTTCTTTGCCGCCTTCGCCACCGGCAATATCGGCATTTCGCCGTCCGGCGCCTTCGCCATCGGCGCGCTCAACACGCAGTATCCGGACATCGACTATGGCGTCACCTTCCTGCCGGGCAAGGACAGCGGCTGGTCTTCGTTTGCCGGCGGCGACAATTTCGTCGTCACCAAGGGCACCAAGAAGCTCGCCGTGGTGAAGGAGTTTCTCGACTTCGCCTATTCGCTCGAAGGCCAGACCATCCTGGCCAAATACGGCAGCCTGCCGGTGCGCGGCGACATCGCCAAGGAAGCGCTGAAAGATCTCGATCCGCGCTACCAGATCGCCGCCGAAGCCATGGCCAAGGGCCGCACGCCCTATTCCGTGGTGTTCAACGACCTGATCAACTCGGCCAACGGTCCGTGGACGCAGATGATCAACGAGGTCGTCTTCGGCGACGACGTCGATGGCGCCATCGCCAATGCACAAGAGACCATGCAGTCGATCATCGACCAGGCGCAGAAATAAGGACTGGCCGGCGGCGAGGGCGGTGCAACGCCCTTGCCGTCGCGGGTCCTGATCCGGCCGCCCGGTCCGTCTCCCTGGACGGGCGGCCGGCGCTCCTTACCCTCCCCCTTGTGGGGAGGGTCGCTGCGAAGCAGCGGGGTGGGGGAGGTGTGTCCCACCGCCCTACGAGATCCAACGGAAGAGCAGGCATGACCTCTGGCATTCTCAATCATCGCACCGACGCCCTACCTCTCCCTTGCGGGGAGGTCGGACCGCAGGTCCGGGTGGGAGGCCGGCGCCGTACCCCCACCCCGCTGCTGCGCAGCGACCCTCCCCACGAGGGGGAGGGTAAATGACCATCACCACCACCACCCCGCCACGCGCCAGAAAACTGGTCGGCGCCGGCCACCGGCAGTGGATCGGCCTGCTCTATGTCGCGCCGGCCGTGGCGCTGGTCGTCGTATTCTTCATCATCCCGCTCTGCATGACCGCCTGGATGTCGCTGCACAACTGGCCGCTGATGGGCGAGCATTTTTACATCGGTTTCGACAATTACCGGGCGATCCTGCGCGACAACCGCTTCTGGAACGCGCTGAGCTTCACCGCCTACTACACCGTGATCGTCACCATCGTGATCTTCGCCGTCGCCTTTCCGCTGGCGCTGTTCATCGAAAAGCCCAGGCGGCTGACCGGCTTTTACCGGACATCCTTCTTCATGCCGGCGGTCGTCGGCTTCGCCTCGGCCAGCCTGCTCTGGTCGTGGCTGCTCAATGTCGATTCCGGCCTGTTCAGCCCTGCCGCCTACGACCTCGGCCTGACGGCGAAAAAGTTCAACCTCCTGGCGACGTTCCAGCCGGCCTTCTGGTCGATCATCGCCATGGTCGTCTGGAAGGTGGCGGGCTTCACCATGATCATCCTGATGACCGGCCTGCAGTCGATCCCGACCGATCTGCAGGAAGCCGCGATGATCGACGGGGCAGGGCCGTTCGCACGCTTTCGCGCCATCACCCTGCCGCTGATGCGCCGCACGCTGGCGCTGGCGCTGATCCTGTCGATCGCCGGCTCGATCCTCGCCTTCGACCAGTTCTACATCATCCTGCGCGGCGGCCCGCGCAATCAGACGCTGACCGCCGTCTACTGGATTTTCAACCAGTCCTTCGTCTCGTTCAAGCTCGGCTATGGCGCGGCGCTGTCGATGATCCTGCTGGCCATACTGGTGGCGCTCAGCCTGGTTCAGCTCTGGCTGCTGCGCAAGCCGGAGGGCATCGACTGATGGCTCAGGCAAGAAGCCGCAGCAGCCGCCTCTGGCTCAGGATCGCCGAGCACTCGACCGGCATGATCGCCTCAGTGCTGTTCATCGCGCCGATCGTCTGGGCCGTGCTGTCGACCTTCAAGCCGGCGCAGGAGGCGCGCCAGCCGCCGCTGCCGCCATGGCCGACGACCGGCTTCTCGGTCGAGAACTATCGCACGCTCGACACCTTTGGCGACGGCCTCTGGCTGCCGGCGCAAAACAGCCTCTATGTCGCGTCGATGACGGTGATCCTGTCGGTCGTCGTCAGCGTGCTGGCCGGCTACGGGTTTTCGCGCTTCCGCTTTCCCATGAAGGATGTGCTCTTCATCGTGATCCTTTCGACGATCATGATCCCGTTCCAGTCGATCCTGACGCCGATCTTCCTGGTGCTGACCAAGGTCGGCCTGCACAACACGCTGACCGGGCTTGTCCTGGTCTACGTCACGCTGCAATTGCCGTTCTCCATCTTCATGATGCGCAACGCCTTCGACGCGGTGCCGCGCGAGATCGAGGAGGCCGCGCGCATGGACGGCGCCAACAACGTCACCATGCTGCTCAAGGTGATGCTGCCGCTGGTCTGGCCGGGCATCGTCACCATCGCGCTGTTTGCCTTCCTCGGCGCCTGGAACGAGTTCCTGGCCGCACTCGTGCTGATGACCGACCAGTCCAAATTCACGCTGCCGATCATGATGACCGCACTTCAGTCCGGCCGCTTCGGCGCCATCGACTGGGGCGCGGTGCAGGCGGGCGTCACCGTGATGATGGTGCCGTGCCTGGTGCTCTTCCTCTTGCTGCAGCGCTTCTACATCCGCGGCCTGATGGCCGGCGCGGTGAAATGAGCCGCCGTGAAATGACCAATATCCAACGGAGTGACACGATGACCGTTCAACCATCCGCCAAGCCCGGCAAACTCGCCTTCCGCCCGCTGCCGGTGCCGCAGGTCGATGTCCGCGGCTTCTGGGGCGACCGTGTCGATGCCGTGGCGTCGCGCACCGCCGACATCCTCTACGAGCGCTGCGTCGAGGCGCGCATGCTGGAGCAGATCGACCCGGACCGGCCCTCGCCGGGCGTCGTCATTCCGTTCCATTCGCCGTCGCCCGACGAGGCGGCCAGCCCCGGCTTCACCGGCTCGACGGTGACGACGCAGATGTTCTGGGACTCCGATTGGGGCAAGACCATCGAGACCGCGGCCTATTCGCTCTACCGGCGCAAGAACGCGGCGCTCGAGACGAAGATCGATGCCGTCATCGACCTCTACGGCAGACTGCAGCAGGAAGACGGTTATCTCTCCAGCTGGTACCAGCGCATCCAGCCCGGCAAGCGCTGGACCAATCTGCGCGATTGCCACGAGCTCTATTGCGCCGGCCATCTGATCGAAGGCGCGGTCGCCTACTACCAGGCCACCGGCAAGCGCAAGCTGCTGGATATCATGTGCCGCTATGTCGACCATATCGCCGACACCTTCGGCCCGGAGCCGGGCAAGAAGAAGGGCTATTGCGGCCATGAGGAGATCGAGCTGGCGCTGGTCAAGCTGGCGCGGGCGACCGGCGAGCAGAAATACATGGACCTGGCCAGGTATTTCATCGACCAGCGGGGGCAGCAGCCGCATTATTTCGACGAGGAGGCGCGTGCGCGCGGCGCCGACCCAAAGGCCTATCATTTCAAGACTTATGAGTACAACCAGTCGCACAAGCCGGTGCGCGAGCAGGACAAGGTCGTCGGCCATGCGGTCAGGGCGATGTACCTCTATTCCGGCATGGCCGACATCGCCACCGAATATGGCGACGATACGCTCAGGGTAGCGCTCGACCGGCTCTGGAACGATCTCACCACCAAAAACCTCTATATCACCGGCGGCCTCGGGCCATCGGCGCACAATGAGGGCTTTACCAGCGACTACGACCTGCCCAACGAAACCGCCTATGCCGAGACCTGTGCCTCGGTCGGCCTCGTGTTCTGGGCCAGCCGCATGCTCGGCATGGGCCCCAACGCCCGCTACGCCGACATGATGGAGCGGGCGCTCTACAACGGCTCGATCTCCGGCCTGTCGCTCGACGGCTCGCTGTTCTTCTACGAGAACCCGTTGGAGAGCCGGGGTAGGCACAATCGCTGGAAATGGCATCGCTGCCCCTGTTGCCCGCCCAATGTCGGCCGCATGGTCGCGTCCATCGGCAGCTATTTCTACTCCCTCTCGGACGACGCGCTGGCCGTCCATCTCTACGGCGACAGCACCGCGCGCTTCGACATATCGAACCGGGCGGTCAGTCTGATTCAGACCAGCAATTATCCTTGGGATGGCGCGGTCTCGATCCGGATCGAAGCCGACGCTCCGGTGGCATTCACCTTGCACCTGCGCGTCCCCTCCTGGTGCGGCAAGGCGGCGCTCAAGGTCAACGGCGCCGCGGTCGGTCTGGACGGCATCACCAGCGACGGCTATGCCGCGATCCGGCGCGAGTGGCGCCAAGGCGACCGGGTCGAACTCGATCTCGAAATGTCGATCGCCCGTCTCTTCGCCAATCCGGAGGTGCGTCAGGACATCGGCCGCGTCGCACTTGCGCGCGGTCCGCTGATCTATTGCGTCGAGGAGACCGACAATGCCGGCCAGTTGCATCGGATCGCTCTGCCGCGAACGGCAAAAATCGAGGCGCATGCCGAGCCGAACCTGCTCGGCGGCATCGTCACGCTTTCGGCACTTGCCAGCAAGGAAGCCCAGGAAAACTGGGAAACCGGGCTCTATCGCACCGATCCGCCGGCGGTGAGCGAAACGAAAATCACCGCCGTCCCGTACTTTGCCTGGGACAACCGTGAACCCGGTGAGATGCTGGTATGGCTGCGGGACGGATGAGTTAGAGGCTGACGAACGCCGTCAGCGGCAAATGATCCGACGCAACCCGCGACAGCGGCGTGTCATGGGCTTCCACCGACGAGACCATGCCGTGCCGGTTGGCCATGATCCGGTCGAGCGCCAGTACCGGCAGGCCTGAGGGGAAAGTCGGCACCGCCGCCGGCGTGAAACCAAAGGTGGCGTGCAGCGTCTTGAGCGCCGAGCGGTTGCCCAGCCGCCATTCGTTGAGGTCGCCGAGCAGCAAGGTCGGCCTTTCATCCTGGTTGCTCATGATGTCGAGCACGACGCGGGCCTGCTCCGAGCGCGAGCGGCGCAACAGGCCGAGATGCGCGGCGATGACGCGCAGAGTGCGCGTTTCGTCGAGGTCGATCTCGGCAACCAGCGCGCCGCGGGGCTCCAGTCCCGGAAGCTTGATCTGATGGACGTCGCGCACGGTGCCGGGCTTGAACAAAAGCACGTTGCCGCGCCAGCCATGGCCCTTGCCGCTTCCGGAAACCGGCACCGGCACAAGCCCGGTTTCGTGTTCGATCCGGGCAAGATCGAGCAGCCCGGCGCGATCGCCGAAGCGGTTGTCGGCCTCCTGCAGCGCGATGACGTCGGGGCCGATCTCGCGGATGACGCGGGCGGTGCGTTCGGGGTCGAACCTGCGGTCGGTGCCGATGCATTTGTGGACGTTGTAGGAGGCGACCACCATCTGGGCGCCTTCAATGTGCTTGCGCGGCGTCGCGTTCGCCTTGCGCGCTTTCCTGCCGCGGATCGACAGGAGCACTGTTTCAGGAAGGCTGCGTCCGTTTATGTCCATAGGCCTGCTATTCGATGTCCTGATTCTTTGTTCTATGCATATCGTTCTCTCACAACCGGGACCACTTCGAGGCGGTATGCATTAGAGATAGGGCGATCCCAGCCATAACAACCGGTCAAAAACCCGGATGAGAAATGGCCGCGCTTTCAAGGTTGCGAGTGTGACGGGTTTGGCGGAAGCGATTGCCGCTCCGATGCGCCCTTCGATCTCGGCGGCAAAGCCGGTATCCAGCACCTCCAGGTCGATTTCGAAATTCAGCCGCAGCGACCGGGCGTCGAGGTTGGAAGAGCCGACATAGGCCCAGACGCCATCGACCGACAACAGCTTCGAATGGTCGAATGACCCTTCATGACGCCAGACGCGGCAATAGTGCTTCAGCACCTGGTCGTACTGCGCCGTCATGGCGCGGCCGACCAGGAAGAGATTGTTGACCGCGGGCACGACGATGTCGATCTCGACGCCGCGCCGGGCAGCCGTGACCAGCGCGCTGACAAATTCCCGGTCCGGCAGGAAATAGGGCGACATGATGCGGATCGATTTGCGGGCGACGGAAAATGCCCCCGTCAGCAATTTGTGGTTGGTTTCGATGCTGGCGTCCGGCCCCGACGCCACCGCCCGCACCAGGATCGGCTGACCGGGAGGCGGCGAGGGCTTTGCCACGTGCCAGACCTCGTCCTTGAGGGCCTCGTTGCCGGCAAAACGCCAGTCCTCGGCGGCAACCGCGAACAGGTCGGCCACGACCGGCCCCGTGACCTGGAAATGCGTATCCGCCGAGCTGGCAGTGCCAGCGAATTCAGCCGAGAACCCCTTGCGGATGTTCATGCCTCCGGTGAATGCCACCGCGCCGTCGACGATCAGGATTTTCCTGTGCGTCCTCAAATTCGCATAGGGAAGTCTCAGGCCCATGACGATGTTGCCGTTGAACAGATCGACGGTGACGCCGGCTTCCCGGAGTGTCCCAAGAATGCTGGGCACGGAATAGCGCACGCCCACCGCATCGATCAGCACGCGAACCGTCACGCCGCGCCGGACCGCTCCGGCCAGCGATCCGACAAAACGTCGTCCGATCTCGTCATTGTCGAAGATGTAGGTCTCGAGCAGGATGCTGCGCCGTGCGCCGTCGATCGCCCCGCACATTGCCGCGTAGGCTTCGTCGCCGGTCCTCAGGATGGTGATTGCATTTCCCGAAAGCAGGCCGCGCCGCGCCACCCTGTCGCCTAGCGTCTTCAGGCCGGCAAAGCGCTGGCCGAATTCGGCTGAGATGAGTGTTTCGAGCGCAATGTCGTGGTCGTGTTTGGCTGTCTCGGCTTCACCGGCGACGGGCCGCATGGCGCTGATCGTGGCGCGGCGGATGCGGTTGATGCCGGCAATGGCATAGATGATCGCGCCAAGGAACGGCGACAAGATCATCACGCCGACCCAGCCGGTGGCGGCGCGCACGTCTTCCTTGGTCATGATTGCGTGGACGATGCCGATGGCGGCCATCAGCATCGGAATGATCACAAGGATCAGAGGCCAGTAGGTCACAAAGGTCTGCCACATCGGCAGGACTATCGAGCCAGCGGCCGCAGAAGGCAATGCAACGGATCAACCAGGACGGAGGCGCTCGCGCCTCAGTCCTTCGCCCGCTCCACATAAGCGCCATCGGCCGTCATCACCACCACGCGGGTACCCGGCGCGATGTGCGGCGGCACCAGCGTGCGCACGCCGTTGGAAAGCACGGCCGGCTTGTATGACGAGGACGCCGTCTGGCCTTTGGTCGTCGGCTCCGTCTCGACCACTTCGAAAGTAGCGCGCTGCGGCAGCACCAGGGCTATGGCGATGCCGTTGAACTGCGAAATCTGCACCGCCATGCCTTCGAGCAGGTAGGGCGCCATGTCGCCGACCACGCTTTCCGGCACCGCGACCTGGTCGTAGCTTTCCGGGTTCATGAAGTGATACCCCTCGGCGTCGGCGTAGAGGAAGGTGTGCTCGCGCTCCTCGACATAGGCGCGCTCGACCTGCTCGGTGGTGCGGTAGCGCTCCGAAACCTTCACCCCGTCGGAGATGCGGCGCATGTCGAGCTGGGTGACCGGCGTACCCTTGCCAGGGTGGATGTTTTCGGCAAAGAGGATCACGTAAAGCTTGCCGTCCTTGTCGACGACATTGCCTTTACGGAGCGAACTGGCGATGACCTTCACCACGGTTTTCAATCCTAGACTTCGTTGGCCTGAAACGATCGTTCGGCGCAAATCGGCTGCGAGAGCCGTCGCCGTAGCGCATCTTGGCCCGAACCGCCAGCCCTGTCAGCAATTCCGTTGCCCGGCAAACCCATGACTGGCGCTTCGCCCTGGTGGACGCCGGATGTTCACGCCGACCGCCGGCCGCGGCTGATGGCGCGTAACGCCATAGCTGCCGCAATGCGCAGCTGGTTTGGCGAGCGCGACTTCATCGAGGTCGAGACGGCGGCGCTGCAGATATCACCGGGCAATGAGGCGCATCTCTCCGCCTTTGCCACCGAGGCTATCGGCGCCGACGGTGCGCGCCGGCCGCTTTACCTCCACACCTCACCGGAATTCGCCTGCAAGAAGCTGCTTGCCGCCGGCGAGCGGCGCATCTTCAGCCTGGGCGCCGTCTGGCGCAACCGCGAGCGCGGCCCTTTGCATCACCCGGAGTTCACCATGCTTGAATGGTACCGGGTCGGCGAAACCTATGAGAGCCTGATGGCCGATTGCGCCGAGTTGCTGAAGCTCGCGGCCGAGCGCGCCGGCGCGAAAAGCTTCCGCTTTCGCGGCCGCGAGGCCGATCCGTTCGCCGAACCGGAACGCGTGAGCGTGGCGGAAGCTTTTGCGCGTTACGCCGGCATCGATCTTCTTGCCACCGTTTCTGCCGATGGCGGCACAGACCGCGCCGCACTCCATGATGCTCTGGTCAAGGCCGGCCTGCGCACGGCCGACGATGACAACTGGGCCGATTTGTTCAGCCGGGTAATGGTCGAGAAGGTCGAACCGGTGCTGGGGCAGGGGCGGGCCACCATCTTGTACGGCTATCCGATCTCGGAAGCGACGCTCGCCCGGCCGAGCGCGGAGGACCAGCGCGTGGCCGAGCGCTTCGAGCTCTATTGCTGCGGCGTCGAGCTCGCCAATGCTTTTGGCGAACTGACCGATCCGGCCGAGCAGCGCCGGCGCTTTGCCGCCGAGATGGACGAGAAGGAGCGCGTCTATGGCGAGCGCTATCCGCTGGATGAGGATTTTCTCGCCGCCCTCACCATCATGCCGCAAGCCAGCGGCTCGGCGCTTGGCTTCGACCGGCTGGTGATGCTGGCAACGGGCGCGACCAAGATCGATGACGTGATCTGGACGCCGGTCGCCACTCCTTGACGGAAATCGGCCTCGGTTAAACTCACAACCGGTCAAGCCGCGCGTCTCTGGCGGCCGCCGCCGCGGATAGCTTTCGCGCTCCGCTCGGGCGCTATGCCGCAGCGGGACAATTGTCCGTGCGCCATTGCACAAGCCGCATTGGGACAATAGATGGTGCAACAGCCGCTACCGCCCGGCGCGGCTTCAGCCAGGACCATGCGCATGACCGGTACATCAGAGGCAGCGAAATTGACCGACCGCGTCGCGGCACTGGTCGAGGCTGCCAAGCGGGCCGGCGCCGACGCCGCCGACGCGGTTGCCGTGCGCGGCCGTTCGATCGGCGTGTCGGTGCGGCTGGGAAAGGTCGAGCACACCGAAGCGTCCGAGGGCGACGATGTCTCCCTGCGCGTCTTCGTCGGCAACCGGGTGGCGAGCGTCTCGGCGACGGCGGCATCGGACCCCAAGGCGCTGGCTGAGCGCGCCGTGGCCATGGCCAAAGTCTCGCCCGAGGACCCCTATCAGGGTCTCGCCGATCCGGCTTTGCTGGTTGGCAAGGTGCGCGACCTCGATCTGTTCGACGCCACCGAGGTTTCGGCCGATCAGTTGAAGGAAGCGGCCCTTGCCGCCGAGGAAGCGGCCCTTGCAGTCAAGGGTGTCACCAATTCGGCCGGCAGCGGCGCCAGCGCAGGCCTCGGCGGGCTGGTGCTTGCCACGTCGAACGGCTTCGTCGGCCACTATGTCGCGTCGCGCTTTTCGCGTTCGGCCAGCGTGATTGCGGGTGAAGGCACCGGCATGGAGCGCGACTACGAATACTCTTCGAACCAGCATTTTTCCGATCTGGACGCACCGGAATTGATCGGCCGCAAGGCCGGCGAGCGCGCCGTGCGCCGCCTCGGCGCCCGCAAGGCGGCGACCGGTCCGGTCAACGTGGTGTTCGATCCGCGCGTCGCGCGCGGCATTGCCGGTCATCTCGCCGGCGCCATCAACGGCGCTTCGGTGGCGCGCAAGACCAGTTTTTTGCGCGAGATGATGGGCAAGCAGGTTGCGTCGGCTGCCATCACCGTCACCGACGAGCCGCTACGGCGTCGCGGCCAGGCCTCGCGCCCGTTCGACGGCGAAGGCGTCGAGGGCGAAAAGCTGTTGATGGTCGAGAACGGCGTGCTGAAGCACTGGTTCCTGTCGACGTCCGCCGCGCGGGAATTGGGGCTGACCACCAACGGACGCGGCGCGCGCAGCGGCTCGTCGGTATCGCCGTCTTCGACCAATCTCGCCATCGAGCCGGGCGACAGGACGCCGGAAGACCTGATCAGGTCGCTAAAATCCGGCTTTTATGTCACTGAAGTGTTCGGCCAGGGCGTCGACATGGTGACCGGCGAATACAGCCGTGGCGCATCCGGCTTCTGGATCGACAATGGTGAGCTTGCCTATCCGGTGGCCGAGGTGACCATCGCCTCGAATTTGAAGACGATGTTCCTCAATATGGTTCCGGCGAGCGATCTTGACCGCGATTTCGGCACTGCCGCACCGACGCTGCTGATCGAAGGAATGACCCTTGCCGGAGCGTGACCCGGTCATATCGGCCGGGGCCTCGGAAGACCTCGATCTGCTGCGCGACGCCGCCCGCGAGGCGGGCGCGATCGCCATGCGCTATTTCGGCAAGAACCCGCAAGTGTGGATGAAGGGCGGCACCTCGCCGGTCAGCGAAGCCGACCACGCGGCGGACGCCTATCTGCGCGAGACCCTGCTTGCGGCGCGGCCGGACTATGGCTGGCTATCAGAGGAAACGACTGACGATCCGGCGCGGCTTCTGGCGCGGCGCACCTTTGTCGTCGACCCCATAGACGGCACCCGCGGCTTCCTCGAAGGTCTGCGCTCGTGGTGCGTCAGCGTCGCGGTGGTCGAGAATGGCCGCACGCTCACCGGTGTGCTCGAATGTCCGGCCAAGGGCGAAACCTATTGGGCGCTGCCTGGCCATGGAGCTTTCCGCAACGGCAAGCCGATTGCCGTGCGCGGCCTGGGTAAGACGGTCGAGATCGGCGGGCTGAAGCAGTTGATCGACCTGATGCCGGCGCAATGGCAGGGCCGGGTGCGGCGGGCGGCGCACATTCCCTCTCTCGCCTACCGGCTGGCGATGGTCGCCAACGGCACGCTCGACGCAACCTTCGTCAAGCCCAACGCGCATGACTGGGATATCGCCGCCGCCGATCTCATCTTGCGCGAGGCTGGCGGCGCCGTGCTCGACGGCCATGGCCGCGCGCCGCTCTATGCCGGGGAGATCATCCGTCACGGCGCGCTGGTCGCCGGCAGCGGGCAGTTGCTGACCGTGCTTGCCGGCGTCATTGCCGATACGGAAGCGTGATCGAAGGTTCCAAAGTCGGCAGCTTTGGGCTAGACCTGTCGCAAACTCACAATATGTGAAGGACCGAAATGGCCGCGGAAGACGGAAAGAAACAGCTTTTGCACCTGGTGTTCGGCGGCGAGCTGAAGAAGCTGGGAGGCACCGAGTTCCGCGATCTCGACGCGCTCGACATCGTTGGCGTTTATCCGGACTATCAAACCGCGCACACCGCGTGGAAGGCAAAGGCGCAAGCCAGCGTGGACAATGCCCATATGCGCTATTTCGTCGTCCATCTGCACCGGCTGCTCGACCCTGAAAGCAAGGCCGCCGGTTGACAGCGATGGAGCATGAAGCGGTGAAAGGGCAGCCCACCGGCGCCGCGGTCCGAAGAAGACGCGGCGGCAGTTCGAAGACATTCTGGCGCAAGATCCGCGAGCCGTTGGCGCAGTCGCGAATCGTCAAGAGCATGATCGTCAGCCTGCTCGCCCAGTTCGTCCGCCTGGTGCGCCTGACCAACCGCGTGGTCGAAGGCTCGGCTAAATTTTCAGGCGGCGACTACGCCGAATTCGAACCCGGCATCATCGCGCTCTGGCATGGCCAGCATCTGCTGACCCCAGCCTATTATCCCAAGGGACGGCCGCTGGTCGCCATGGTCTCGCGCAGCGCCGACGCCGAACTCAACGCGCTGATGATCGAAAAATTCGGCATCGAGGCGGTGCGCGGCTCCGGCGGGCGTGAAAGCACGAAGCATCTCGACAAGGGCGGCGCCAAGGCGCTCATCGCCCTGAAAAAGTCACTCGTGGCCGGCAAGAACGTCGCCATGATCGCCGACATTCCCCACGGCACGCCGCGCGACGCGGGGCTTGGTATCGTTCTGCTGGCACGCCTTTCCGGCCGGCCGATCATGCCTGCCGCCATCGCCACCAGCCGCCGCAAGGTGCTGGAAAGGAGCTGGGACAAGACCACCATCAACCTGCCGTTCGGCCGCTCCTCGATCGTCATCGGAACGCCGGTTTTCGTGCCGGCCAATGCCGACGAGGCCGAAATGGAGCGCAAGCGCCAGGAAGTCACGGCCGCGCTCAATGCCGCAACCGCCGAGGCCTATCGGCTCGTGGACGGCAGGCCATGAGCGTCGGCTGGGCGCGCGCCTTCCTGGCGGCCTACCGCCTTGCCGGTGCAGCCGCCTATCCGCTGATGGGTCCCTATGTCGCCTGGCGCACATCGCAGGGCAAGGAAGACCGCAGCCGCAGCCGTGAGCGCTACGGCGTTGCCGGGCGGCCGCGCCCCGAAGGGCCGGTGATCTGGATCCATGCGGCAAGCGTCGGCGAGACCCTTGCGGTCGTGCCGCTGGTGCAAAGCATCCTCGACTACGGTGTCAACATCGTGCTGACGACGGGAACAGTGACCTCGGCGCAGGTTGCCGACGAACGGCTGGGCGACCGCATCATCCACCAATATGTTCCGCTCGACCTCAAGCCGGCCGTCAGCCGCTTTCTCGATCACTGGCGGCCGGACCTGGCTATCATCGCCGAATCCGAGATATGGCCGATGACGATCCTCGAGCTCGGCGCCCGCCACGTGCCGCAGGTGCTGGTCAACGGCCGGCTCTCCGACCGTTCGTTCAAATCCTGGAAGAAGCGCGCCAACATCGCCGAGGCGCTGTTCGAGAACCTTGCACATGTCGTTGCCCAGTCGGATGTCGACGGCGAACGGTTTCGCGCGCTTGGCGCCCGGCCGGTCACCGTGTCCGGCAACCTCAAGGTCGACACCTTGCCGCCGCCCGTCGACGAACGGGCGCTGGCGACGCTGAAGCGACAGATCGCCGGCCGCCCGACCTGGGCGGCAATTTCGACCCATGACGGCGAGGAGGTGGTCGCGGCGGAAGTTCACGCCACGCTCTACAAGCGCCACCATGGCCTGCTGACGATCATCGTCCCGCGCCATCCCGACCGCGCCGAAGCCCTTGCCGCGCAGATTTCCGGAATGGGGCTGAAGCTGGCGCGGCGCAGCAAGGGCGAGCGGATCACCGCCGACACCGATATCCTGCTCGGCGATACGATCGGCGAGATGGGGCTTTATCTCCGGCTGACGGAAATCGCCTTTGTCGGCCGCTCGCTGACCTCGGAAGGCGGCCAGAACCCGCTGGAGCCGGCCATGCTCGACACCGCCGTGCTTGCCGGCCGCAACGTCCAGAATTTCCGTGAAGCCTATCAGCGTCTGCTCGACAGCGGCGGCGCCAAGCTGGTGCGTGACCGCGACATGCTGGCCGGCGCCGTCAATTTCCTGCTGAGCAATGAAGTCGCGCGCCATGAGATGATGGCGGCCGGTGCCGCCACCGTCGACCAGATGCGCGGTGCGCTGGCGCACACGCTGAAATCGCTTGAGCCTTATATCCAGCCATTGATCGTCAAGTCGCGCCTGAAGGGCGCCGACGGGCGATAGGTGGCGTCCGAAGCACCACCTTTCTGGTGGGAAGCGCCGGACTGGCGGGTCTTTGCGCTGTCGCCGCTATCAGCGATTTATGGCATGGTCGCCGGCCGCCGTATGCACCGGGCGGTACGTGAAAAGATCGACGCACCAGTGCTTTGCGTCGGCAACTTCACCGTCGGCGGCAGCGGCAAGACGCCGGTCGCCATCGCGCTGGCCAAGCAGGCCAGGCGCATGCAGCTCAATCCCGGATTCCTGTCGCGCGGCCATGGCGGCTTGTTTGCGCAGCCGCATGTTGTCGATGCCAGTCACGACGCCGCCAAGCATGTCGGCGACGAGCCGCTGCTTCTGGCCGAGCATGCGCCGGTTGCGGTAAGCCCGAACCGCGCCGCCGGCGCCAAGCTGCTCATGGAAGCCCATGGCTGCGATTTCCTGATCATGGATGACGGTTTTCAGAGCGCGCGCATCCATATTGATTATGCGCTGGTCGTCGTCGACGCCCGCTACGGCATCGGCAATGGCCGCGTCATTCCGGGTGGGCCGCTGCGCGCCAACGTCGTCGACCAACTGGTGTTCACCGATGGGCTGTTGAAGATGGGCGAGGGCACCGCCGCCGACCAGGTCGTGCGCCAGGCGGCGCGCGCCGGCCGGCCGATCTTCGAGGCGCATGCTGAACCGGGCGGCAAGGAGCGGTTCGCCGGCCGGCGGTTCCTCGCCTTTGCCGGCATCGGCCATCCCGAAAAATTCTTCGAGACGCTGCGCGGCACCGGTGCGGAAGTGGCGCTGACCCGGTCGTTTCCGGACCATCACTTCTATGCCCCTGATGAGCTCGCGGAACTGGCGGCAACCGCGCGCCGCGATGGACTGGGCCTCGTCACCACCGCCAAGGACGCCGCCCGGCTGCGCCATGGCGCTGCCCCGGCCAATTTCCTCGCTGAACTCGCCGTGCTGGAGATCGACGCCACGTTCGAACTCGACACTGTGCCGGAGCGCATCATCGACGAGACGCTGGATGCCTGGAGACAGCGCAAGCTGAATGGCTGATGGTGTTCGACAAGCAAACCATATCGGACTCGATCCGCAAATGAGTTGGTGGCGGAAGGCTAGACTGACTTTGTTTGTCTGCCAAACCAAAACCCTAGTACGGTTGATAGCGCTGTACCTAAGGCCTGTGAGGCCTCTGGTGTGGCTAGTTTCAACCCAACAAGGCAGATGTATGCGAGGACCAGGATAAACGTTAGGATTGCCGTCACCACGTCGGGTGAAGCCAGCCTGGAAATTATTTCTGCTTGCTTCGATCCCTCTCGGACAGTTTGAGAGAAGTCGGAGTAGACCGAGCCTCTGCCATTCCTCACCACAACCTGATATTCATATGGTCCATCAAAATCCTTCTTGCCAACGGCCGGAGGCCAAAAAACTTCTGCTAATACTAGAGTCGAATTTCCAAAGTTTTCTATCTCATCGTACGGCTCAATGTGATCTATATTTTTGTCGTGCCGATTTAGTGCTTCTATGGCAATCTTTTCGGACGCGGTGTATTCTCTTACTTTGCCGTTAGGCTTTTGTGATGATTGCGCAGTGTTGCTTTTGGACCCATTTTGATTGCTACTGGCGGTTATGTCGTCTTTCGCAAAATTTGGCATATTTTTCCCCCACTCAGCCCTGGGGACAAGTCAATCACCAATAGTATCGATATACAAGCGCCGGCTAATGCCCGGACAAGAACGTTAGCCGGAAATGCTTTCCGGTTGTCCCGCCTAGGGTTCTAATGGTGTCAGCGCCGGCTGCGCAGGTCCGGATGCATCTCGATCTCGCGGCGCAGCGAGGCGGCGGCGCTGACATAGGGCTCCTGCCTGGCGACGCTCCAATATTTGAGCTCGTCCAGCGGAATGCTCTCGCCGGTCACCGCGCAGCGCACGAAGGCGCCGGGGCTGGTGACCTGGAAGTCGCCGTCGAGATAGCGGATACGGGCTTCCTTGCCGCCGGGGCCTTCGAAGCGGTTCATCATGGAGTGGTGCCAAGGTTCATGCTGATTTCATCGCCATAAATTGCCGGCAAGGTCAAGCTTGACGCAATGCTGAGGCGCTATTGTCGCTCCAAACCATTCTTATGGGACCGGTATGGACATTTCATCCGCCCGCCTGACCGCGCTGCTGCGTGAGGCCATGATGTTGGCAGCGTTGCCGTCGGCGAAGGCCGATCCGGCGAAAGCAGCACTTATAAAGGCGGTGGTGCAGCCGCCGACGCCGTCCGGCGCGCCTTTGCAGCCGGCAGCGGCGCCGGCGCTGCAGGCGCTGTTGTCCGCGGCAACGGCAAAGGGGCAGCAGACGGGTTCTGCCGAGATCCTCCAGGCCTATCTGGCCCTTGCCGAGCCTAGTGACGCCACGCCCGACGATACCGGGCCGACAACCGCTGCGATAGGCAAGGCGACGCCAGCGAACGACGATGCACAGCGCGGTCTGCCGCTGCCGCCGGCAAGGGCCGAAGATGGCGCTGCCGCAAAGCCCGCAGGACTGCCCTGGTTTGCGCTTCTCGCACCCGTGGTTTCGCCGCAGCGCCGCGCTGCCACCACCGATATGCCAATGAAGCGGGAGCAGGCGACGTCTGGGCCGAATGATGCGGCCCAGCCGGAAGGCCGACAGCAGACGCGTGTCGGTCTGATGGCGCTGGCAACCGGGTTTCTGGCCGTCGCCATTGTCGGTCTAGCCCTGCTGGTGCTTCGCTGAGCACCGAACGATCGCCGCTATCGCTCGGCTTCGAGGAAAGCTTCCATCTTGTCCACCGCCAGCCCCGCCTCGACAGCGATACGGCGTGAAAGTTCGGCGGCAGCCGTACGCGGCCGCCCCAGCGGCCGGTCCAGCCAGTACGACACCGGGTTCAGCGCCGTGCGCTCGTCGACGGCGACGATGCGGCCTGCCTCCAACTGGTGTCCGGTCAGCGGCGGCCGCGCCAGCGCGATGCCGAGCCCGTAAGCTGCGGCGTCGAGCACCAGATTGTAGTCCTCGAAGCGGCGATCCTGCGGGCGCGGGCGGTAGTCCATCCCTTGCGCGGCAAACCAGGCACGCCAACCCGAAGCGTCGGAATCGTTGATCAGTGGAAACCTCAGCAGCCGGGCCGGGTCGCCGCGGCCGATCTCGCGGGCAAGGCCGGGCGCGGCGACGGGAAAGACATGTTCCTCGAACAGCTTCACCGAGATGCGGCCCGGAATGCCCCCGCGGCCGCAGCGGACCGACAGGTCGATGCCTTCATCGGCAAGGTCGCCCTGGCGGATGTCGACGTCGAGCACGATGCGCAGCTTGGTTGGATTGTTCTCCAGCGCCGCCATGCGTGGCATCAGCCACAGCCCGCTGACGGAGGGTATCGAGGTCAGCCGCACCACGGCGGTGCCGCGCGGCTCGACCCAGCGGTCGGAATGGCTGGAGATCAGCGCAAAGGCTTCCGCCGTGCGCAGATGCAGGCGGTTGCCCTCGATGGTCAGCGAGACGCCGCGCGCGCCGCGGTCGAACACTTTCAAGCCCAGCCAGTCCTCCAGCTTGGCGATCTGCCGGCTGACGGCGCCGTGGGTGATGTTGAGCTTCTCGGCCGCGGCCGAAAAGCTCCCCGTTCGCGCCGCCGCATCGAAGGCGCGCAGGGTCTCGAGCGGCACCATTGTGTCTGAGCTGTGATCCATAGTCACAGGTGATCCTCGATTTGATCGTTTGTCAACGGCGCCGAAAAGGCGCTTTCTGCCTTTCAACACTCTGGGAACCCGAGGACAGGCAGATGAGCGCAACGACCAGCACGTCGAATCCGACACAGCGGATGGACACCACGGCGGCCATCGCCGTGGCCTTGACGGTGGTCGGCTGGGCCTCGGCCTTTCCCGCGATCCGTGCCGGCCTCGCCGCTTTCGGGCCGCTGGAACTCGGTGCGTTGCGCTTTGCCATTGCCGCGGTGCCGGCGGCGATCTTTCTTGCCGTCAAGCGCCCGGCGCTGCCGAGGCTCGACGAAGTGTGGCGCCTGGTCTTTGGCGGCGCCATCTTCGTCGCGCTCTACACTGTCATGCTCAATTTCGGCGAATTGACGGTTTCGGCGGGTGCCGCCGGTTTCATCATCAATGTCAGCCCGATCTTCACCGCCATCATGGCAATGGCATTGCTCGGCGAGCGCTTCTCAAGCTGGGCCTGGTTCGGCACGGCGATTTCTTTCGCCGGCATCGGCATCATCGCTGTGGCTGACGGCAATGGCTTGAGTTTCGACACCGGCGCGCTGCTGGTTCTTGGCTCCGCGCTGTGCTCGGCCGTCAACACGATCGTCCAGAAGCCGCTCTTTGCCCGCCATCACCCGCTGACCATTTCGGCCTCGAACATGATTCTTGGCGCTCTTTGCCTGGCACCCTTTCTGCCGAGCGGCTTTGCGCAGGCCGCGGTCGCCAACACGGCCGGTATCGGCGCCGTGATCTTTCTTGGCATCGTGCCCAGCCTGATCGCCTATGCCGCCTGGGCAACCGCACTGTCGCGTCTTCCGGCAGCGCGCGCGTCGAACTTCCTCTATCTGGTCTCGCCCATGTCAGCCCTGATCGGCTTCTTCTGGCTGGGCGAAGTGCCGACGCTACTTGGTATCCTCGGCGGCGCACTGGCGCTGGGCGGCGTGATCGTGGTGAATTTAAAGCGTTAAAACAAATGATTTGAGCTGTTTTCGGACTCAAACCGGGAACCGCATTCCATCAGAATGCAGACACCCACAGGAAGGACAGCTGTGGTATGCTGCCTTCACTGGGGGACGGAATGGGAAGACTGTTCATATCGGCAATTTTTTGCGTTTTGCTGCTGACCGGGAAAGCCGCTGCGGGCTGGTATCAGGTCGAAAACTACGAAGGCTCCATCGGACCTAACCCCGTCCACCTATCGCTGCAGAAATATGACAGTTTCGGCAGCGGGATTACGGTCGAGGGGAGCTATTTCTACGACGCGAAGCAAAGCCCGATAGCGGTGTACTGCAAGATCAGTGGCACCAGCCTCTTCCTTTGCGAGATTGCGGACGACAGGGAGTTCGACCGGTTGCTGGTCATGGGATCGAAAACGCCCGTTGGCACCGCCGGATGTCCGTTTTCTCTTGACCTTGGCGAAAGCGGCGCAACAGGGACTTGGAGCAAGGGCTCGGACAAGTTCCCGATCACGCTGAAGAAGGTCGCAAGCCTCGACGATACCGGTGAGGCGAAGGTTGACGGCACCGTCGAGATTCCCTTCTGGGCGCAGACAGCCACCCACAGATTTGCCGGGGTCTACGAGAAAGCGGGCTTTCTCGTCTGCATGAATAAGCTGCGGGTCATCGATAAGAAGAAAAAGAAGGTCGTTCAGGAGATCGCTTTCGATGACGACGATTGTGATGCCGGCATGCTGATGACTCCCATCTACATGAATGTTCAAAAACAGGTTGGGAGAAGCTTCGAGATAATCTCCGTGAATTTTCGCGGCGGTAGCGCCGGTTACTCAAGGGATTACGTTTTCTCTCATAGGTTCAAGGATTATCGCCTGTTGGTGAATTGAGCGTGTGCCCTGACCTGGCTTGTGCTCACCGCCGCCCAAACAGCCGCTCTATATCGGCGAGCTTGAGTTCGATATAGGTCGGGCGGCCGTGGTTGCAGGTGCCGGAGCCCGGCGTTGCTTCCATCTGGCGCAGCAGCGCGTTCATCTCCTCAGGCTTGAGCAGGCGGCCGGAGCGGACCGAGCCGTGGCAGGCCATGGTGGCGGCGATCTTGTCCAGTCGTTCCTTCAGCGTCTCGATCGTGTCGTTGTCGGCGATCTCGTCGGCAAGATCACGCACCAATTGCTGGACATTGGTTTCGCCGAGCATCGACGGCGTCTCGCGCACCGCCACCGCGCCGGGACCGAAACGCTCAATGCCGAGGCCGAACCGGGCCAGCGTTTCGGAATGCATGGCCAGCCGCTCGGCGTCCTCCTCCGGCAGGTCGACGATCTCCGGCAGAAGCAGCATCTGCGAGGGCACCGCGCGCGAGTGCAGGGCATTCTTCAGCGCCTCGTAGACCAGCCGCTCATGCGCCGCGTGCTGGTCGACGATGACAAGCGAATCCCTGGTCTGGGCGACGATGTAGTTCTCGTGGACCTGCGCGCGGGCGGCGCCCAGCGCGGTGCCGAGCAGCGTCTCGGCCGGCTCGGCCAAGCCGGCACGCGCATCGGCGCTGGCGAGCGGACCGGCGTCGAATGCAGCCTGGTCGTTTTCGCGGAAGCCGGCGCCGTCAAATCCCATATCCAGCGGCTGCTGTGGCGAGCGGTCAAAGCCCGAAAAGCCCGAGGCCCGGTAGGCCGCGTCATAACTGCGATGACCGTTGGCAGGACCCGCATGGGCGTAGGAGGCGGCTCCCGGCCGGAACGCCGCCACCATCCCGGCGGCCCCGCTGGTGGCGGCGCGGATGCCGGCATTGGCCAGCGCCTCGCGAATGGCGCCGACGATCAGCCCGCGCACCAGGCCGGGGTCGCGAAAGCGCACATCGGCCTTGGCTGGGTGGACGTTGACGTCGACGGTCGCCGGATCGAGCGTCAGGAACAGCACGGTCACCGCGTGCCGGTCGCGCGGCAGCACATCGGCGAAAGCGCCGCGAATGGCGCCGGCAATCAGCTTGTCGCGCACCGGACGGCCGTTGACATAGGCATATTGCTGCAGCGCGTTGGCGCGGGTGAAGGACGGGATCGAGACGTGGCCGGTCAGGTGCACGCCGTCCCGGCTGGCGTCGATAGCGATGGAATTGTCGGGAAACTCGGCGCCCATCACCTGGGCGACACGGCGCAGGCTGCCTTCCGCGCTGTCTTCGGTCGCCGGCAATTCCAGCGTCGAGCGGTCCGAGCCGGCCAGCGTGAAGCGCACGGCGGGGAAGGCGATGGCGATGCGCTTGACCACATCGCTGGTCGCCGAGCTTTCCGCCCGCTCGCCCTTCATGAATTTCAGCCTTGCCGGCGTGGCGAAGAACAGGTCGCGCACCTCGACCGTTGTGCCGCGATTGGCCGCCGCCGGTTTGACCGCCGAAACGCGGCCGCCTTCGATGGCGATCTCGGCTGCAGCGTCGCCTGCGGCCGTGCGCGAGCGAACCGACAGTCGCGACACCGAACCAATTGACGGCAATGCCTCGCCACGGAACCCGAGCGAGCGGATATCATGAATGTTGTCGGCAAGTTTCGAGGTGCAGTGGCGCGCAATGGCCAGCGCCAGTTCCTGTTCGGGGATACCGGAGCCGTCATCGGTGACGCGGATCAGGTTCAGCCCGCCGCCGGCAGTGACGACCTCGACGCGGGAGGCGCCGGCGTCGAGCGCGTTTTCGACCAGTTCCTTCACCACGCTCGCCGGACGCTCGATGACTTCGCCGGCGGCGATCTGGTTGATCATCGTTTCGGAAAGCTGGCGAATGGGCATGGGGGTATTATAGGCGGATTCGAAGGGTGTGCGGAAGGCTTCAATGAATGCCGGACATTGGAGACGCCAGCGGGACAGCACCCCCCTCTGGCCTGCCGGCCATCTCCCCCGCAAGGAGGGAGATCAGATGTCACGACGGCTTTCGCCAATCTTCAATGCTTGAAGGGTGACGCGACATATGAACTGCCAATCTCCCCCCTTGCGGGGGAGATGTTCGGCAGGACAGAGGGGGGTGTGAAGGAACTCCGCGATAGTGACTACGCTACAACCGATTTCAAGCCTGCGCCGCCAGCCAGTCCCTTACCTTCCGGGCATTCTCGCTCAACTCCCGGTTCTTCGGCCAAACCACATAAAACGCCTTGCCCGTCTTCAGCACATGATCGGTCACCGGCACCAGCAACCCCGTCGCCAGCAGCCGTTCGGCCAGATGCCGCCAGCCGAGCGCGATGCCTTGTCCTTCCATGACGCCCTGTATCACCAGGCCGTAATCGTTGATGCGCAGGCCGCGCGCGGTGTTGTCGAGGCTGCCGCCCGCCGACTGGAACCATTCGTCCCAGCTAGCCGCCTCGCGGTAGGGCTCCTCGAGGTGGATCAGGCGATGCGTCGCCAGCTCCGCGACGCTCCTTGGCATGCCGAATTTCGCGAGATAGCTGGCGCCAACCACCGGAAAAATCTCCTCGTCGGCCAGCGGCAGCGAATGATAATCGGCCCAGTCGCGCGGTTCGCCGCCGCGAACGGCGAGCGGGATGCCCTCGGCGATGATGTCGAGATCGCGGTCGGCGGTCTGGATGCGCAAGTCGATGCCCGGCAGTTCGTCGCGGAACTGCTGCAGCCGCGGCATCATCCAGAACGAGCCGAAGGCGGTCGACGCCGCCAGCGTGACATGGCCGCCGGTCGCCTGCAGGCGCAGATCCTCGGCCGATTTGCGGATATGCGACAGGCCGAGCGAGACGTCGGCATGGAAGCGTTCGCCCGCTTCTGTCAGGACGACCTGGCGGTGGCGGCGCTGGAACAGCTGCGCGCCAAGCTGTTCCTCCAACCCGCGCACCGCATAAGAGACGGCGGCCTGCGTCATGCCGAGCTCGCGCCCGGCAGCGGTGAAGCTCGACAGCCGGCCCGCCGCCTCGAAGACGATCAGGCTGCCGGCCGAGGGCAGGAGGTGGCGCAGGCTTCGCATAAGCTGAGCTTATACAAGAGATCAGGATTTTCCAGCATCACATCCATATTTCCTCTCGCTAACTTGGTTGGACGGAATGAGGAGGCTCCATGAACGCACCGGCCACTGAACTGACCGAGCAAACCCACCGCCGCGGCGGCGGTCGCCTCGGACGCAAGGCGCTGAGGAGCGCCCCCGTCACCTCGTTCCCGACGCTGGTCCGCGAGATCCCCACCTACCAGATGGTCCCGGACGAGGCGGTGGAACTGATCCACCAGGAGTCACTCGCCATCCTCGAAGAGGTCGGTTGCGAGTTCCGCGACGACGAGGCGATCGCCATGTGGAAGGCGGCGGGCGCCGACATCTCCGAGACACGCGTCCGCATCGACCGCGGCCTGCTGATGGAACTGGTCGCGAAGGTTCCGTCCGAATTCACCCTCAATGCGCGTAATCCCGAGCGCACCGTGCGCGTCGGCGGCAAGAACTCCATCTTCGCGCCGATGTATGGCGCGCCTTACGTGCGCGACCTCGACAACAACCGGCGTTATGGCACGCTTGAAGACCTCAACAATTTCCACAAGCTCGCCTACATGGCCCCGGCGCTGCATTCGTCGAGTTCGATCATCTGCGAGCCGATGGAGATCGCGGTGCCGAAACGGCATCTCCACATCATCCATTCGGCGCTGAAGCATTCCGACAAGCCGTTCATGGGCATCGTTACTTCCAAAGACCGGGCCGAAGACACGATGGCGATGGCGGGCATCGTCTTCGGCGAGGAGTTCGTCCGCGACAACCCGGTCCTGGTGTCGATTACCAACTGCAACTCGCCGCTGGTGTGGGACGCCACCATGCTGGACGCGATGAAGGTCTATGCGCGCAGCAATCAGCCGCTGATCCTGGCGCCCTTTGCGCTGTGCGGCGCATCGACTTCGGCCTCGGCCGTCGGCGCGGTGGCGCAGGTCAATGCCGAAGCATTGGCCGGTGTCGCTTTCACCCAGCTGCTGCGTCCTGGTTCGCCGCAAATCTACGGCCAGTTCATGGTGACCGTCGACATGAAGACCGGCGCGCCGATGGGCGGCACACCGGAAGCCGCCCAGATGATGTATCTGATGGGCGCGCTGGCGCGGAAATACAAACTGCCCTGGCGAACCTCCGGCTTCCATGTCGGCTCCAAGCTCAACGACGCCCAGGCCGGCTATGAATCCAACATGCTGATGCATGCCGCCATCCTCGCCGGCGCCAATTATATTTGGCACTCCGCCGGCTGGTTGGAGGCCGGGCTGACCTGCGGCTATTCGAAATTCGCCACGGACTGCGAGCAGCTTGTCGGCTGGTATAAATATGCCGGCGGCCTGCCGTTCGACGACTTCAAGGAGGCCATGGCGGCGATCCGCGAGGTCGGGCCGCAGGGCCATTTCCTCGGCACCCAGCACACGCTCGATCATTACGAGTCGGCATTCTTCATGCCCACCATCATGGATTTCAACTCCTACGAACAATGGAAGGCTGGAGGGGCGAAGGACCACGACACGCGCGGCCGCGAGAAAGCCCGCAACATGCTGGCCGACTATGAAGAGCCGAAACTCGATGAGGGCATTGCCGAGGGCCTCAGGGACTTTATCGCGCAGCGCGAAGAGAGGCTGCCCGACAGCGTTAGCTAAGAGAACGACGAATGAGTTGATAACGGGCGAAGACCCGATGGGAACCGCAAGGGAGAAAGACATGACACTTTTCAAAAGCAATGGCGATCGCGTGCCAACGGCCATCGAGGCGATGGCGCAAGAGACGCGTGCTGGCCGTATGGACCGGCGCGAGTTTCTTGCATTGGCAAGTGCGTTCGGCGCATCGACGGCGCTGGCCTACGGCATGATCGGCCTTGCCGCGCCGGGACAGGCTTTTGCCGAGGAGCCGAAGAAGGGCGGCACGCTGCACATATCGATGTCGGTCAAGGCCCAAAAAGATCCGCGCACCTATGACTGGGTGGAACTCGCCAACATCTCGCGCTGCTGGCTGGAGCCGCTGGTCCGCTACACCAGGAAATTCACCTTCGAGCCAGTGCTGCTCGAAAGCTGGGACATCAATGACGACGCCACGGAATACACGTTGCATGTGCGCAAGGGCATCACCTGGAACAATGGCGATGCTTTCAACGCCGATGACGTCGTCTTCAATGTTACCCGCTGGTGCGAGAAGAAGGTCGCCGGCAACTCCATGGCCGCTCGCGTCGGCGGGCTGATCGACGAAAAGTCGGGCAAGGCCAGGGAAGGCGCGATCGCCAAGGTCGACGACAATACGGTCAAGCTGACGCTCAGCGCGCCCGACATTTCGCTGATCCCGAACCTCACCGATTATCCAGCGCTCGTCGTCCACCGCAATTTCGACGCCGAAGGCGCCGACCCGGTCAAGAAGCCGATCGGCACGGGCCCGTTCGAACTGGTCTCCTACGATGTTGGCCAGAAGGCGGTGGTCAAGCGTCGTGAAAACGGCAAGTGGTGGGGTGGTGAAGCGCCGCTCGACAGCGTCGAGTTCATCGACTACGGCACCGACTTCAACGCTTCGATCAACGCCTTCGAATCCGGCGAGATAGACCTCAATTTCGAGACGCCGGCCGACTTCATCGACATCCTGGATAAGATGGGGCTGGAGAAGTCCGAGGTTGCGACGGCAACCACGCTGGTTGCCCGCACGAACGTTACCCACAAGCCCTATGACGACCAGCGGGTGCGCAGCGCGCTGCAGATGGCGGTCGACAACAATGCGGTGCTGGAACTCGGCTATGCCGGGCGAGGGACGGTCGGTGAAAACCACCATGTCAGCCCTATCCATCCTGAATATTTTGCGCTGCCCAAGAAGACGCGCGACGCGGCCGGCGCCAAGAAGCTGATGGCGGACGCAGGGCAGGCCGATTTCGAGCACGAGCTGATCACCGTCGAGGACGATTGGCAGAAGAACACCGGCGACGCGATTGCGGGCCAGCTGCGCGACGCCGGCATCAAGGTGAAGCGCACGGTGCTGCCGGGCTCGACCTTCTGGAACGACTGGACGAAGTATCCCTATTCGATGACCATCTGGTACATGCGCCCGCTTGGCGTCCAGGTGCTGGCGCTTGGTTATCGCACCGGCGAAGCCTGGAATGAATCGGCCTATTCCAACCCGGACTTCGACGCCAAGCTGAAGCAGGCGCTGTCGCTGATCGACGTGGAGAAACGGCGTGAGGTGATGAAGGATGTCGAGCAGATCCTGCAGGATTCCGGCGTCATCATTCAACCCTTCTGGCAGAAGCTCTACAGCCACATGAACAAGAAGGTGAAGAACTACGGCGTCCACCAGACCTTCGAGATGGACCTGCAGAACGTCTGGCTGGATGGCTGAGACGGTGCAAGCCGGGGCTTCATGAGCCGCAAAAAAGCCGATATGCAGGATGTCTGGTATTGCCGCCTTGCCGCCAAACGTCCGGAGATCCTGCATGAAACCGATAGTGCTTGCCGCTGTCTTTTCGATTGCCTTGCCTGCGACGGTGCTGGCCGGGCCGGCTTCCAACGCCGTGAAGTTCTTTTATCTGCCCGAGGTGAAATTCGAGGGAGATGCAAAGTACCGCGACCGCTTCACCGAGCCGGTGACCAAGCTGTTCGATCTCAACGACCAGGCAACGAAGAACAAGCCCGACGAAGTCGCCTGCCTCGACTTCGATCCCGGCCTCGACGCGCAGGATTTCGACCAGAAGTCGATTGCCAAGACATTGAAGCTGGCCGAGACCGTCAATGGCGATACGGCCGAAGTCACCGCCACCTTCAGCCTTTTTGCGGAAGGCGATGATTCCAAACGCGAAATGCTGTGGTCGCTGAAGAAAATCGACGGCAAATGGAAGGTCGCCGACATCACCTCCAAGACCAGCAGCTGGACGCTGAGCGCGCTGGAATGCATGCCCGACAAAGCGCCGGAGTGATCCCGACGCGCTGTTCCGGCGTCGCGGCTCGCCAGCATATTGGCAGCATTCAGACAAAATCGCCGCCGCCGGGTCCAGGCGAGGGTGTATTCGGCCCATGACAGCCGCAATTGTCGCGGCTTGCCGAATCGTGCAACGGTCAGCACCCTGGGTCAGTGATTGTTTTCATGCTGTAACGGCGGTCTCTCAGCGCGACAGCCATAAAATTGCTAAGCAAAATATCGTAACATCTTTTGTGATGGTCGCTATATTTTACGGCGATTCAGCATTATTTTGCGGTTGCAGAAAAGCCGGATCCAGAAACAGTTGCATCCGCACGGCCGGTCACATCAGTAGTTGCTTTTTTAGGGGTGGCGGGGTACGTTTCCTTGCTCGGCTGCAAGTATTAACTTGCTCAAATTTGGAGGGTGGGGCATATGAAATCGATCACATATCTATTGTCATCAATTCTAGTTGCAATTGTAGTGGCTTGTCTTGCCACGCCGGCGTCCGCACAGGCGACCCGGACATGGGTTTCCGGTGTTGGCGACGACGCCAATCCGTGCAGCCGTACCGCACCTTGCAAGACCTTCGCCGGTGCGATCTCGAAAACCGCCGCCGGCGGCGAAATCAATTGCATCGATCCAGGCGGCTTCGGCGGGGTGACCATCACCAAATCCATGACGATCGCCTGCGAGGACGTTGAGGCGGGCGTGTTGAATGCGTCGGTGAATGGCATCATCGTCAACGCGTTGGCGACCGACATCATCGTTCTGCGCGGTCTCGATATCGACAGCGCGACGGCTGGGCCAGGTCTCAATGGAATCCGGTTTCTTGCCGGCGCCGCCTTGCATGTCGAGGATTGCGTCATTCGCGACAACACGGCTGCGGCGCCGAACGGCAACGGCATTTTGTTCGCACCGTCGGGCACAGCCGAACTTTATGTCAGCAACTCGTTCATCACCGGCAACAATGACGGCATTCATATCCAGCCGACCGCCGGCGGCGTTGCCAAGGTCATCATTGAGAACTCGACCATTGACAACAACAACCTGGCCGGTGTGAAGGCTGACGGCACAAGCAACACGGGCGGCTCCAACACGACGATCGTGAACAGCAGCGTGTCGGGCAACACCAACGCCGGCATCAGCATATTCAATCCGGCTGGTGGGCCGGTGATCAGCATGATGGTTGACGGCGTTGCCGTCGCCAATAACGGCGTGGTCGGCGGGCTGCGTGTCGATGGCGCCAACGCAACCATCCGCGTCGGCCGCTCGACCATCTCCGGCAATGGCACCGGCACGGTCATCGTCAACGGCGGGTTGATCTCGTCTTACGGCACCAACCAGCTCAACGGCAACACTGCTGACGGCCCCAATCCGCCAACCATCGCGCTGAAATAGCTGCAGGGGTTAACTGTTGATAGCAACGCTTGGCGCGGCAACACCGCGCCAAGTGCATTTTATGGCTGGACGCGCAACCAGTTTGAATGACCGGGCGGGTCCCGGAGTACTGCCACCAGTCCTCTCTGTCGTTGTCGACTGCCAGTCCTGATGACATGATCTCGAGGCAGGACCACGCGAAGTAGGGCGTGGCTGACAGCCAGATTACAAGACGACCGAAATCGATGTCTTGCCAAGGGCGCCCGATTTGTCGGTCCGCTCCACCGGGCTGTCAGTGAGACCATCGCAATCTTCGCGGGGATCGCTTTTGCCGGCCGAGAAACAGAGCCGATTTCAGATTGAATTGTGGTCTAGTTGCTCTTTTGGCTGTGGTGTGTTAGATTTCTATTGCATATCTGCAATAGTAGTTGTTTTCCATTGAGGGGGTGAGAAGATGAATAAAATTGTATACATGGTATCTTCTATTTTAATCGCCATGGTGATGGCTTGTCTTGCCACGCCGGCGTCCGCGCAGGCGCCCCGGACGTGGGTTTCCGGCGTTGGCGACGACGTCAATCCGTGCAGCCGCACCGCACCTTGTAAGACTTTCGCCGGCGCGATTTCGAAAACGGCTGCCGGCGGCGAAATCAATTGCGTCGACCCGGGCGGCTTTGGCGCGGTGACGATCACCAAGTCGATAACGATCGCTTGCGAGGACGTCGAGGCAGGCATATCGAATGCGGGGACGCAAGTGACCATCAACGCGTTGGCGACCGACGTCGTCGTTCTGCGAGGTCTCGATATCGACACAGCGACGGCATCGCCTGGAATCAATGGCGTCCGCTTTCTCGTCGGCGCCGCCTTGCACATCGAGGATTGCGTCATTCGTGGCAACAGCTCTGCGGCGCCGAACGGCAACGGCATCCTGTTCGCACCGTCGGGCGCGTCCGAACTCTATATCACCAACAGCTTCATCACCGGCAACGGCGCGGACGGCGTTCATATCCAGCCGACCGCAGCCGGCGTTGCCAAGGTCATCATCGAGAACTCGACGATCGAGAACAACAACCTGGCCGGCGTGAAGGCTGACGGCACCAGCAACACGGGCGGCTCCAACACGACGATCGTGGATAGCAGCGTGTCGGGCAACACGAATGCCGGCATCAGCATCCTGAATCCGGTCGGCGGGCCTGCGATCAACATCATGGTTGACGGCGTTGCCGTGGCCAACAACGGAGCGGCAGGCGGCCTGCGTGCCGACGGCGCCAACGCGACCATCCGGGTCGGCAGATCGACGATCTCCGGTAATACGACGGGCACGGCCATCGTTAATGGCGGTGTCATATCGTCCTATGGCACCAATCAGCTCAACGGCAACACGGCTGACGGTCCGAACCCGCCAACCATTGCGCAGAAATAGGTTTGCGGATTGCAGCGCTTCGCGCGGGAACCACCCGGGCGAAGCAAGCAATCGAGGGCTTGTTAGCTTCCTCAAAGTCTGCATCTTTGCCGCCAGGCGCCGATGACATGGCTGAACGTTTCGGCCGGTATGTGACTGATCGGGCCTGGAGTGATGCGTGATGGCCCATAGCCGTCTTCCGACTTTGTTGACTGTATGCCTGCTGGCAGGATTGAACACGGCTGCCGCTCAAGGGCTGCTCGGTCCGCCACCTGCAAATGCCCCGGCCGAGACAGTGCCGGGCGGCGCAGCACCGCCCGCAAATCCACCCGGGACAGCGGTGGAACCGGCAACACCGCCGGTTGGGTGGCCGCCGGCCGAGCCGGCCGCGCCCGTCCTGGCGGGCTCGCCGACGGCTGTGGTCAAGCCGTTCTACGAACATCTCGGACTGGAGCTCGATCCGACCCAGCGCAAGAACTTCGTCGACCCGGCCAAGACCGTACTCGACAAGAGCGACGCGTTGCGCAAATCCGGGCAGGGCGAATGCCTCGACCCCAACATGGCGCTCGACAATGCCGATTACGACAAGCTTGCGATCGACAAGAGCCTGAAGAGCATCGAGGCCGTCAATGGTGATCAGGCCAAGGTGGTGGTCGCCTTCGTCGTCGAAGGCAACCAGCACCGGCTGGAGTGGAAGCTGAAGAAGGTCGACGGCGACTGGAAGATATCCGATCTGCTTTCGGTGACCGGTGAATGGGCGCTCAGCCAGTATCAGTGCGAATAAGCCGCCGATTGTTTCCGGGTGGTCGGCAATGAAGCTTCGCGTTTTGCTCGCGATCGCGCTGGTCGGGTTGGGCGCTGCCGGCTGCGGCCTCGACTGGCAAATCGGCACGATGCTGATCGCCCGCGCGCCTTGGCAAGCTTTGGCGGCTCCCGGCGATTTGCCCGTCGAGCGCGTCGTGCTCGACCAGCCCGGCGCTCCTGATCTGGTCGGCTGGGCGGCTGATCGAAAGGGCAGCTGCGGCGCGGTCGTACTGCTGTATGGGCGCGGCGCCAACAGGCTGGCCCTGGTTCAAAGAGCGAAACTTTTGTTCGACGCCGGCTATTCCGTCGTCCTGTTCGACCTGTCCGGGCACGGCGAGAGCGGCGGTGCCATTCAAGGTTTCGGCTACACGGAAGCGCAGGACGCCGCCCGCATCATTGCCTATGCCAGGCAACGTTTTCCTGGCCAGAAGCTTGGCGCTGTCGGCTCGTCGCTAGGCGCCGCTGCTTTCGTCTTTGCGGCACAGCAAGCGCCCGCCGATGCCTATGTTCTGGAGCAGCTTTACGCGAGTTTGCGCGAGACCACGGCATGGCGCATGCCTTTCAACTTCTGGCGCGGTTTTCAGGCCGATGTGCTTTTGGCGCAGATGCCGCTTCGTCTGGGGTTGAGCGCAGACAATGTCAGGCCGGTCGATCGCCTCGGCCAGATCGGTGAACCGCTGATGCTGCTTGCGGGAAGCACCGATCCCTTCATCGATCGCAGCCAGGTGCAGGCGCTGCACAGCGCTGCTGCCGGCTCACAACTGGTCTGGTTCGAAGGAGCGGGCCATGTGGACCTGCTGCGGTATGACCAGCCGCGCTATCGCGATGCCGTCCTTCCCTTTCTGGCGACAAAGCTCTGCCGAGCCGCCTATGGCTGACGTCAGTTCAGCCACGGCCGCGATAGGGGGCAACGCCGGTGTCGGGCAACCAGGCGCCTTCGGGCGGAGCGCCGGTCTGCCAGAAGACATCGATCGGAATGCCGCCGCGCGGATACCAATAGCCGCCTATGCGCAACCACAGCGGCTTCGTTGCCGCCACAATGCGGCGGCCGATCATCACCGTGCAGTCTTCATGGAAAGCGCCATGGTTGCGAAACGAGGTCATGAACAGTTTGAGCGACTTCGATTCCACGAGCGTGGCATCGGGTGCGTAGTCGATGACGATATGAGCGAAATCCGGCTGTCCGGTTACCGGGCAGAGCGAGGTGAATTCCGGGCAGGTGAAGCGCACGATCGCCGGCGGTCCGTCGCCGCGCTGGAACGGCACGGTCTCCAGGACCGCGGTCTCCGGGCTCTGTGGCGTCTCGACGTGGGCGCCGAGCTGGGTGAGGGTTTTGGTATCGATCATCGCGGTTTTCCTGGGGATTTTCCGCGCTCATTAGCACCGGACCGAAAAGTGTGCAGCGATTTTCGAATAAATTCGATGCTTAAGACAAGAACTGGAGCAGCACGCGCTGCTCCGACACAAATTGGAATGGCAGGAAGATGATGACCAGCAACGACCCGCTTCTCCAGCCTTACCAGCTCAAACACCTGACGCTGAAGAACAGGGTGATGTCGACCAGCCACGAGCCGGCCTATTCCGAGGACGGCATGCCGAAACAGCGCTACCGGCTCTACCACGCCGAAAAGGCCAAGGGCGGCATGGCGCTGACCATGACGGCGGGCTCGGCGATCGTCTCGCGCGACAGCCCGGCCGCCTTTGGCAATCTGCATGTCTATGACGACCGCATCGTGCCGTGGCTGGCCGAACTGGCGGACGCCTGCCACGAGCATGACTGCAAGGTGATGATCCAGATCACCCATCTTGGTCGCCGCACCGGCTGGAACAAGGCCGACTGGCTGCCGGTGCTGTCGGCTTCGCCGGTGCGTGAGCCGGCGCACCGCGCGTTCCCCAAAACCATCGAGGACTGGGACATCGAGCGCATCGTCGCCGACTATGCGTCGGCTGCGCAGCGCTGCCAGGCGGCCGGCCTCGACGGCATCGAGTTCGAATCCTACGGCCATCTGATGGACGGCTTCTGGTCGCCGGCCACAAACCATCGCGACGACGAGTTCGGCGGTTCGCTCGACAACCGGCTGCGCTTCACCGACATGGTGCTGGATGCCGTGCGAGCGGCCGTCGGTGAGAAGTTCATCGTCGGCATCCGCATGGTCGCCGATGAGGACTTTGACAAAGGCCTGTCGAAGGCCGAGGGCGTCGAGATCGCGAGACGGCTCGCCAATTCTGGCAAGGTCGATTTCCTGAACATCATCCGCGGCTCGATCGAAAGCGACGCGGCGCTCACCAAGGTTATCCCGGTGACCGGCATGCGCTCTTCGCCGCATCTCGATTTCGCCGGCGAGGTGAGGGCGGCAACAAAATTCCCGACCTTCCATGCGGCGCGGATTTCCGATGTCGCCACGGCGCGCCACGCCATCGCGACCGGCAAGCTCGATATGGTCGGCATGACCCGCGCCCATATCGCCGACCCGCACATCATCAAGAAGGTCATGGAAGGTCGCGAGCACGAGATCCGGCCTTGCGTCGGCGCCACCTATTGCCTCGATCGTATCTATGAAGGCGGCGAAGCGCTCTGTGTCCACAATGCCGCGACCGGCCGCGAGGCCGAGATTCCGCATATCATCGTCATGACCGAAGGGCCCAGGCGGAACGTCGTCGTCGTTGGCGCTGGCGCTGGCGGGCTCGAGGCAGCTCGCGTCATGGCCGAACGTGGCCATCATGTCACGGTGCTTGAAGCCTCCGGTCAGGCCGGCGGCCAGGTCCGGCTCGCGACGCAGAACCCGCGCCGCAAGGAACTGATCGGCATCATCGACTGGCGGCTGGCCGAACTCGACCGGCTCGGCGTCGGGATCCGCTACGATACATGGGCCGAGCAGGACGATGTGCTGGCGCTGTCGCCCGATGTGGTGGTGATCGCCACCGGCGGCCTGCCGCAGAACCCGCCGCTGACATCGGGCGACAATCTCGTCACGTCGAGCTGGGACATCATGGCCGGCAGCGTCAAGCCGGCGGAGAACGTGCTGCTCTTCGACGACAATGGCGGCCATCAGGGCATGGGCGCGGCGGAGCTGATCGCCAATGCCGGTTCGAAGCTGGACCTGGTTTCGCCGGAGCGCTTCTTCGCCCCCGAAATGGGCGGCATGAACCACGTGCCCTATATGCGCGCCTTCCAGGAGAAGGGCGTCACCATCACCATCAACACCAGGCTGCGCTCGGTACGGCGCGAGGGCAACCAGCTGGTCGCCGAACTCGCCTCCGACTTTGCCGACGGCTGGCGCGGCGAGAGGCGGGTCGACCAGGTGGTGGTCGAGCACGGCACGGCGCCGCTCGACGATCTCTATCTCCAGCTGAAACCGCTGTCGAAGAATGGTGGCGCGGTCGACTATGAGCGGCTGGTCGGCGGCGGCGATATTTTTCCTTCACGCAATCCCGAAGGCGGCTTCGTGCTGTTGCGCATCGGCGATGCAGTCGCCTCGCGCAACATCCATGCCGCCATCTATGACGGCATCAGGTTCGGCTTGCGGGTTTGAGCCTACAAGCCGGCCTACGGCTTGTTCCAAAGCTCGATCTCACCCTTCCGGCGGGCGCATCTCGATCGATCAAAGTGATGGGTGGCGCGCAGCCAAACCTCTGTGCGGAGAGCCACCTTGCACATCCGTCCGAACTGCGCGCCGCGTACGCCACCAGCCGAGAGCCAGGCGACGCACGATGCGGAATGGTCTTCAACCGGGAGGCGACGCGCGGCAGGGCTCAAATCATCCTGGCGGTCGCCATGCAAAGCACGGTGAGCACCAGCAGCCAGGCGGCGATGCGCTCGCCGCGGGCCATTTTGGTGCGCAGCGCCGCTTCCGTTGCGACGTCCGCGCCGGCAAGCTGCCGGCTGGTCTTGCGGACGACGACGCTGAGAACGCCGGCAGCGGCGAAGGCGGCCAGGATGCCTAGCGCCAGCACCATTTCCATCGAGCCGAAATAGGCGCCGTGGAAGAAATACCAGAGCAGGGCGCCGGTCACGAACACCATGCCGGCCGAGCCCATTTGCGGTCCGATAAAGCGCTCCGCCCTGATCTCGGGGTCGCGGGCAAGCGTGATGGTGGTGCCGGCCCAGAACACACCGGCCATGACGTGAAGGCCGATAACGACGATGTAGACATATTGCATGACCGCTTCCTCCTTGCCCGCCGCCCGTCCTCGGATCCCTGTCGAATGCAGGATGATACGAACTCGGTAGATCGACACCCATGATAGTTAGGTATCAAATGGTTCGATGTCAATGTATAATGCCGCGTTCCATCGCTCGGCGCCTTGTTCTACTGTCGGCGCATGACTCCCTTTGACCGTCCGCCAATCGGCATGAATCTCGCGCGCACCTCCAAGCTGGTGGCGCAGGCATTTGACGCCGCTTTGGTCGAGGCCGGGGGCACGCTGCCGGTGTGGCTGACCTTGCTTTCGGTCAAGTCGAGCGAGCTTGCCAACCAACGCGAACTTGCCGGCATGATCGGCATCCAGGGCGCCACGCTCACCCACCATCTCAACGCCATGGAGGCGCAAGGCTTGCTGACGCGCCGCCGCGATCCGGACAACCGCCGGGTTCATCTGGTCGAGCTGACGCAGGCGGGCGAAACGATGTTCCTGAAGCTGCGGGCGGCGGCTCTCATCTTCGACAAGCGGCTGCGCGCGGGATTGCCGGACGACAGGCTGGCGGAGTTCGCCGAGGTGCTGGCGGCATTGCGGGCGAATGTCGCGCCGGCCAAATGACCGGCACCGGTGGGCAATAGTCTAGGCTAAATTGCCCTGAAGCACCTTCAGCTTGGCTTTCTTCGGGCTGCGCGCCAGCAGCCATTCGCGCGCTTTGTCCTGCGGCATCGGGAAGGCGATGGAATAGCCCTGCACCTGATCGCAGCCGATTGCCATCAGCGAATCGAGCTCGGCTTCGGTTTCCGCGCCCTCGGCGACGATCGAAATGCCGAGACCGCGCGCCAGCTCGGTGATGGCGCGCACGATCTTGGTGTTGTCGCCATTCTCGTTGATGTTCTGGACGAAGCGGCGGTCGATCTTCAGCCGGTCGATCTCGTTGGGATTGACGTGGCTGAGCGAGGCATAGCCGGTGCCGAAATCGTCGAGCTCAAGATGGACGCCGGCAGCGCGGATGTGGCGCAGCTTCGCCGCGATGCCCGTCTTCTCGTCGTCGAGAATGACGGATTCGACGATTTCCAGCGACAGTTTCTGCGGAGCAAGGCCGGCCTTTTCCAGCGTCGCGAACAGGAAGCGGTCGAAGTCGGGTTCGCGCAGCTCGGTGCCGGACACGTTGACGGCAAGCCGGCCGAAAGCGATGCCGGCGCGATCCCATTCGGCTGCTTGCTCGATCGCCTTGGTAAAGACGATGCGGCCGATCTCGGGCATGAAGCCGCATTTTTCGGCGACCGGAATGAACTCGCCCGGCGCAATCATGCCGCGCTCGGCATGCTTCCAGCGCACCAGCGCCTCGATGCCGCTGATGGCGCCGTTGCTCAGCGACACCTGCGGCTGGAAATAGACTTGGAAGGCGTTCTCCGAAATCGCGACCTTGATGTCGTGCTCGAGCTGCTTGCGGTAGTCTAGCTCGCGCCTGAGTTCCTCGGAGAAGAACGAGAAGCTGCCGCCGCCGAGCTTTTTGGCGGAATAGAGCGCGAGGTCGGCGTGGACGAGCAGATCCTCGGCATTGTCGGCGTCGATGGGATAGACGGCAATGCCGGCGCTGGCCCCTGGAAGGATGGTCGTGCCCTGGAAGGTAATCGGCTCGTTGATCTCCTCCAGGATGCGCCGGGCCAGCATGTTGATGTCCTCGGGGCCGCCGGCGCCATTGAGGATCATCACGAATTCGTCGCCGCCAAGGCGCGCGCAGAGATCCGACGCACGGCAGGAATCGCGCATGCGCTGCGCGGTGACGACCAGCACATAGTCGCCGGCGGCGTGGCCGAGTGTGTCGTTGATCTGCTTGAACCGGTCGAGGTCGAGCTGGATGACCGCCAGCCTCTCGCGCCGGCGATGCGCGCCCTTGATCAGCGTTTCGAAGTGGTCGGTCAGGAAGGTGCGGTTGTGCAGGCCGGTCAGCCCGTCATGTACGGCGATGAAGGCCATCGAGTTGCGGGCATCGACAAGCTCGTGCGTCTTGCGCAGGATCGCCTTCGACATCGGCCGGAAGATGAAAAGCGCCACCAGGACGATGACGCCGATGGTGGCGTAGAACAAGGTGCGATGGAGATCGAGGAGCTTTTCCGACCGCTCGTCTGCGAATGCGGCGATGCGTTGGCCGAGCGCGGCATAACCCGACAGCGTCGCATTGGCGACGGAAGCATCGAGATTGACGCGCTCGCCGCCGCCCTTGTAGGCGGCATTGCCGGAGAGCTGGGATTCGAAGGACGAGATCAGCCTTTCGCCATTGGCGACCAGCCCGACCGAGAAATAGTCGAGGTGGAACGGCTTGCCGTAAAGGACGCTCTCGATCGACTTTGGATCGGACAATGCTGGCGACAGTGGGTCGGCTCCCGTCTGTTTGAGCAGCAGGTCGTAGTTCGTCTCGAACTCGGCGGTCGCCTGTTTCAGCGCGGCAACCAGGGCCGGCTGCTTGTCACGCGCGGCGGAGCCGGTTGCGCTGGTCAAAAAGACAATGCGCTGCGACAGCGCCTTCTGGGTGCTGACGATGTCGAGCAGAGTATGGTTGTGCTGTTGCGCCGCCATCATCTGCTGCAGCAGGATGAAGGAGGCCATCACCATGGCGGCGATGATCAGCAGCGCCAGCCAGTAGCCGCTCTTGATCAGCAGGATGAGTTTGCCCGAGACGGTTTGCGCCGGCTGCTGCGACATATTCTAGGTGACCCCTCGGTCGACGGATTTCTGCCACCGATTCGTGGCAAGAACACCATTGCCTTGAAAGGGTTAACAGGTTTGGAAGCCGGCGGAACTGCTGCTTCCGCAGTAAACGAAAGCTGCCGAGATGGTTATCATGTTCTTTCGCGGCATGGCCGTATTCGCGTGCCTGCTACTCTAGCATGCTGGCCATGCGATCGGATCGCGCCAGGGTTGAGGCAGCCGCGCCACCGAAGCGGTCGCTTTTGCGGTGGATTTTTAGTGCGCGTAGCGCGACAGTCGCGCCAATCTCAACAGGACCTGATCATGAGCGCGGCATTCCTCTCCCATATCGACAACGAACTGCAAGGGCTGAAATCCGCCGGGCTCTACAAATCCGAGCGGGTGATCACCTCGACCCAGTCGGCTGAGATCGAAGTCGGCGGCGACAAGGTGCTGAACTTCTGCGCCAACAACTATCTCGGCCTCGCCGACAGCGCCGAGTTGCGCACCGCGGCCAAAGGCGCGCTCGACCGCTACGGTTACGGCATGGCCTCGGTGCGCTTCATCTGCGGCACGCAGGAAGAGCACAAGCAGCTTGAATCAACGATTTCATCCTTCCTCGGCCTGGACGACACCATCCTTTACGGCTCCTGCTTCGACGCCAATGGCGGCCTGTTCGAAACGCTGCTCGGCGAGGAGGATGCGATCATCTCCGATGCGCTGAACCATGCCTCGATCATCGACGGCGTGCGGCTGTCGAAGGCCAAGCGTTTCCGCTATGCCAACAACGACATGGCCGACCTCGAAGCGCGGCTGAAAGAGGCGAAAGACTGCCGCTTCCGCCTGATCGCCACCGACGGCGTGTTCTCCATGGACGGCATCATCGCCAATCTGAAAGGCGTCTGCGACCTCGCGGAAAAGTACGGCGCCATGGTGATGGTCGACGACAGCCATGCCGTCGGCTTCGTCGGCAAAAACGGCCGCGGCTCGGCCGAGCATTGCGGCGTCGAGGGCAGGGTGGACATCATCACCGGCACGCTCGGCAAGGCGCTGGGCGGCGCGTCGGGCGGCTATACCTCGGGCAAAAGCCAGGTGGTCGACTGGCTGCGCCAGCGCTCGCGGCCCTATCTCTTCTCCAACACGCTGATGCCGGCGATCGCCGGCGCCTCGATCAAGGTTTTCGAGCTGATCCGAAATGGCGATGCGCTACGCGAGCGCCTCTATGCCAATGCGGCGCGGTTCAGGTCCGAGATGGGCAAGCTCGGCTTCACATTGGCCGGCGCCGATCACCCGATCATCCCGGTGATGCTGGCAGATGCCAGCCTGGCGCAGGAAATGGCGGCGCGCATGCTGAAGCGCGGCATCTATGTCATCGGTTTTTCGTTCCCGGTGGTGCCGAAAGGCCAGGCGCGCATCCGCACGCAGATGTCGGCGGCGCATTCCGCCGCCTACATCGACCGCGCCGTGGCGGCATTCGCCGCAGTCGGCAAGGAACTGGGCGTGATTGGCTGAGAGTTTTACCCTCCCCCTTTGTGGGGAGGGTCGACTTTCGACCGCTTGCGAAGCAAGCGGGCGGGAGGCGGGGTGGGGGTCTGCAGGGTCACGACCTCCGCCAGTTTTTGACCCCCACCCGGCCCTTCGGGCCACCCTCCCCACAAGGGGGAGGGTAAGGAGTTGTAGCATGTCGAACATGATGAAGGCGCTGGTGAAGGCCAAGGCCGAGCCGGGCATCTGGATGGAAGAGGTGCCGGTGCCGGAGATCGGCCCCAACGATGTGCTGATCAAGGTCAAGAAGACCGCGATCTGCGGCACCGACGTGCATATCTACAATTGGGATCAGTGGGCACAAAAGACCGTGCCGGTGCCGATGGTGACCGGCCATGAATTCGTCGGCACCGTTGCCGATTTCGGCTCGGCGGTCACCGAATACAAGGTCGGCCAGCGTGTTTCGGGCGAAGGCCATATCGTCTGCGGCCATTGCCGCAATTGCCGCGCCGGGCGAGGGCACCTCTGCCGCAACACGGTCGGCGTCGGCGTCAACCGTCCCGGCGCCTTCGGCGAATATCTGGTGATCCCGCAGCACAATGTCGTGCCGATCCCCGACGATGTGCCCGACGAAATCGCCGCGATCTTCGATCCGCTCGGCAATGCCGTCCACACCGCCCTGTCCTTCGATCTCGTCGGCGAAGACGTGCTGGTCACCGGAGCCGGACCGATCGGCATCATGGGCGCGCTCGTTGCCCAATGCGTGGGTGCGCGAAAAGTCGTCATCACCGACATCATCCCGGCGAGGCTGGCGCTGGCCAAAAAACTCGGCGTCCAGCATGTCGTCGATGCGTCCAAGGAAAAGCTGCGCGACGTCATGCCGGCGCTCGGCATGACCGAGGGTTTTGACGTCGGCCTCGAAATGTCGGGCGCCGCGCCCGCCTTCCGCGACATGATCGACACCATGAACAATGGCGGCAAGATCGCCATTCTCGGCATCGCGCCGACCGGCTTCGAAATCGATTGGAACAAGGTCATCTTCAAGATGCTGCATCTCAAGGGCATCTACGGCCGCGAGATGTTCGAGACCTGGTACAAGATGATTGCGCTGGTGCAGGGGTCGCTGGATGTATCGGGTCTGATCACGCACCGCATCGGGATTGATGATTTTCAGGTGGGGTTTGATGCGATGAGGAGCGGCAGTTCGGGTAAGGTGGTGATGGATTGGTGAGGCACGTGTGGGTGCAAGATGGCGGAAAATGAGCACGGTCGTATCATTGCCTCGCAGGCAAAGATCGTACTGAAGCCCGCTGGATTTCGACGCAAGGGCCAATCCCGAATCTGGATCGCCGATCGCGGCTTCTGGCTAAGTGTAGTCGAGTTCCAGCCCAGCTCATGGTCCAAAGGCACTTACCTTAATGTAGCAGTCCACTGGCTCTGGGGTTCGCTTCCGGAAACGATTACCTTCGATCGTTTTGAGCGCATTGGACAGTTCGTTCCGTTCGAGAGCCCGGCACAATTTCTTCCCGCGGTTGATCAAATGGCCAAGAAGGTCGTCGAAATCGATCAGGTTCACCGATCCATGTTCCCTTCCGTCCAGGCGACAGCGAAAATCCTCGTGAATGAATTGCAGCCGGGCGCCTACGGCGAATGGGCGGCCTTCCACGCCGGGGTGGCGGCCGGTTTGGCTGGTGATTTTGAAACGGCAAGGCGACTGTTTGAAAGCGCGCAAAGACACGCGGCTTCGCAGGCGCAGGCGCTCCTAGCCTACATCGATGATCCGGCAGCATTTCGAAGCCATGTTAGAGGCTTCATTGAAGCCGAACGCGCCTATTACGGTCTAGGACGTTACCTGCCGCAATAGCGATCTGATTTCTACGACGGTCGGCCTGTGGGGAGGATTTCAACCCACTGTGAGTTTTGCCTCCAGCGCCGCCACGCCCGTAACAATCGCCGCCCGCTCCTCCGCATTCAGCCTCGCCAGCAACTCCCGTTCAAACGCCCTCGCCAGCGGCACCATCTCTTGATAGGCGGTCAGCCCGGCCTTGGTCAGCGTCAGATGCTCCACGCGGCGATCGTTCTCGTCCGGCGTGCGGATCAGCCAGCGCCGCCGCTCAAGCTCGGCCACCGCGCGCGACACCTTGGTCTTGTGCATGGCCGACTGCTCGCCAAGCGCTGTCGCCGTCATCGTGCCGCGCTGGCCCAACCCCGAAAGAGTGCGCCATTCCGGCCGCGTCAGGCCGTGGCGGTCGCGGTAGATTTTTGAAAATTCGCGGCTGACGGCGTCGGCCAGCCGGTAGAGCCGATAAGGCAGGAAGCTTTCGAGTTCGAGGATTTCCATCTGCACCGTGGATGCGTTCGCGGTTGATAGTTACATTTTCGATGGTTACAAATGAAACCAGTTTGGTCAACATCGCCGGCAAGCAGCGCTTCGCGGGGCCGGGATCAGGGAGGATCGGATGACCTTTTCCTACATGCCGGGCTTCGGCAACGACTTCGAAACCGAGACGCTTCCCGGCTCGCTGCCGCAGGGGCGGAACTCGCCGCAACGGCCGGCTTACGGGCTCTATGCCGAACAGCTATCGGGCTCGCCCTTCACCGCGCCGCGCGGCACCAATGAGCGTTCCTGGCTCTACCGCATCCGGCCGAGCGTAAAACACACCGGCCGCTTCAAGGCAGCGAGCTATCCCTTGTGGAAGACTGCCCCCAATGTCGGCGACCACGAGCTGGCGCTCGGGCAGTATCGCTGGAACCCGGTGCCGATGCCGAGTGAGCCGACCGATTTCATCGCCGGCATGCGCACTATCACCACCGCCGGAGATGTGCTGGGCCAAAGCGGCATGGCCGCGCATGTCTATGTCGCCAACCGCTCGATGGTCGACGACCATTTCTTCAACGCCGACGGCGAGTTGCTGATTGTCCCCCAGGTCGGTGCCTTGCGCTTTGTCACCGAGATGGGCGTCATCGAGCTTCGGCCCGGCGAGATCGCCGTGCTGCCGCGCGGTCTGGTGTTCAAGGTCGAGCTCGCCGACAAGGAAGTGCGCGGCTATGTCTGCGAGAATTACGGCGCCAAGCTGACGCTGCCCGACCGCGGCCCGATTGGCGCCAACTGCCTGGCCAACCCACGCGACTTCAAGACGCCCAGCGCCTGGTTCGAGGAGAAGGAGACGCCGTGCCGGCTGACGGTGAAATGGTGCGGCAATTTCAACGTCACCGAGATCGGCCATTCGCCGCTCGACGTCGTCGCCTGGCACGGCAACTATGCGCCCTACAAATATGATCTGGTGACGTTTTCGCCGGTCGGCGCCATCCTGTTCGACCATCCCGATCCGTCGATCTTCACCGTGCTGACGGCGCCGAGCGGCGAGGAGGGCACCGCCAATATCGACTTCGTCATCTTCCCGCCGCGCTGGCTGGTGGCGGAAGACACGTTCCGGCCGCCCTGGTACCACCGCAACATCATGAGCGAGTTCATGGGCCTGATCCATGGCCAGTACGACGCCAAGGAAGAAGGCTTCGTGCCCGGCGGCATCAGCCTGCACAATCTGATGCTGGCCCACGGCCCCGACGCACCTGGCTTCGAAAAGGCCTCGCGCTCCGAGCTGAAACCGGTCAAGCTCGACAACACGATGGCCTTCATGTTCGAGACCCGATTCCCGCAAATGCTGACCCGCTACGGCGCCGAGCTTGAAACAAGGCAGGACAATTACATTGACTGCTGGACCGACCTGAAGAAGCGCTTCAACGGCACGCCGGAGGGCGACTGGTCTTGAGATCAGCTCGATGAGCGACCGGCTGGTGCTTCTCGGCTCGAAAGGCGGCCCGGCATTGCGGCCGGGCGGGCCGTGGCCGAGTTCGTCGCTGCTGGAGCTTGGCGGGCGGACCATCGTCGTCGATTGCGGGCTGGGTGTCACGCGTGGCCTGGTCGATGCCGGCGTCAGCCTGAAGGCGCTCGACCTGATCTTCGTCACCCATCTGCATTCCGATCATGTGCTGGAACTGGGGGCGCTGCTCCACACCGCCTGGACCGCCGGTCTGGCCAATCCGGTGACGTTGTTCGGACCACCCGGCACCGGCCAATACTGGCGCCGCTTCTGCCAGGCGATGGAGTTCGACATTGAAATTCGCATCGTCGATGAGGGCAGGCCGGACATTCGCGAAATGGCTTCGATCGTGGAATTCGGCGAGGGCGAGATTTTTGCGCAGCGCGGCCTGAAGGTCTCGGCACTGCGCGTCGACCATCCGCCGGTGACCGACTGTTTCGCGCTGCGCTTCGAGCATGGTGCGAACAGCGTCGTGTTCTCGGCCGACACAGCCTTCTTTCCGCCGCTCGCAGGCTTTGCCCGAAATGCCGACATTCTCGTCCATGAGGCCATGCTGGAAGAAGGCATCGAGCGGCTGGTCGCCAGGACCGGCAATGGCGCGCGGCTGAAAGAGCATCTGCTTGCCAGCCACTCATTTGCCGAGCAGGCAGGCCGCATCGCCAGCGATGCCGGGGTGAAGAGGCTGGTGCTCAACCACCTTATTCCGGCCGATGATCCCGAGATCGGCGAGGCCGACTGGGAGGCTGCTGTCAGGAAATCGTGGGTGGGTGACTTGACGATTGCCCGCGACGGCCTTGTTGTGAACTTAGACGGCGCCAAAGCCGCATCAGGAGAGGAAACCGCATGAAGCTTGCCACATTGAGGGACGGGACGCGCGACGGAAAGCTTGTCGTCGTCTCGCGCGACCTGACGCGCTTCACCGACGCCTCGTTCCTGGCGCGCACGCTGCAGGCCGCACTCGACGACTGGCAGCGGATTTCGCCGCACCTGGCGACGATCGCCGAATCGCTGGAGAACAATGCGGTGCCGTCGGCACGCTTCCATGAGCATGACGCCCATTCGCCGCTGCCGCGCGCCTATCAATGGGCCGATGGTTCTGCCTATGTGAACCACGTCGAACTGGTGCGCAAAGCCCGCGGCGCCGAGATGCCGGCAAGCTTCTGGACCGATCCGCTGATCTATCAGGGTGGCTCGGATTCCTTTATCGCGCCGCGCGATCCGATCCGCGCGGCGGACGAAGCCTTCGGCATCGACATGGAGGCGGAGGTCGCCGTCGTCGTCGACGATGTGCCGATGGGCGCCAGCCTCGACCAGGCGCGCGCTGCGATCCGGCTGGTCATGCTGGTCAATGATGTGACGCTGCGCGCGCTCACCGGACCCGAACTCGCCAAGGGGTTTGGCTTCTTCCAGTCGAAGCCGTCCTCGGCTTTTTCGCCGGTGGCGGTGACGCCGGACGAACTCGGCGACGCCTGGGATGGCGGCAAGGTCAACCTGCCTCTGCTCGCCGACGTCAACGGCAAGCCGTTCGGCCGTGCCAATGCCGGCGTCGACATGACCTTCGACTTCCCGGCGCTGATTGCCCATGCCGCAAAGACACGGCCGCTGGTTGCCGGCACCATCATCGGCTCCGGCACCGTCTCCAACAAGCTGGATGGCGGGCCGGGCAAACCGGTGGCGGCCGGCGGCGCCGGCTATTCCTGCATCGCTGAACTGCGCATGATCGAGACCATTGAGTCTGGCGAGCCCAAGACGCCGTTCCTGCGCTTTGGCGATACGGTGCGTATCGAGATGAAGAATAAAAGCGGAAACTCGATCTTCGGCGCCATCGAGCAGAAGGTCGAGAAGTCCCAGGCATAAGAGGGGCAATGCAATGACGGGCGAGGCGTTCTACCTGCTGGCCGGCGTCTGGGCGTTGGCCATTCTGATGGTCTTCATCCAGGCGATCCGGCTGAGCTACCGCATCGAGGCGCGCTCGCCCGATCTGACCAACCGCAGCGGCTACCCGCGCAAGGCGATGATGTTCCACACCATCACCAACACCAATGTGGCGCGGGACGAGGAGACGCAGGCGACGCGGCGGCGCATGAACCGGCTTTTGCTGATTGTTGTCGCCGGCTTCGCGGTGATGGCGGCTGGCATTGGCCTGATCAGACGAATGAACGCGTGACCCTGCTCGAGCATTTCAGCCGCATGGCCGGCAACAATCTCTGGTCGAACGACCGGCTCTATCGCGCCGTGCTGCAGCTAAAGCCCGGCGAATTCGGAGCCGAACGCACAAGCTTCTTCCCGTCGATCAAGGCGACGCTCAACCACATCCTTGCGGTCGATCATCTCTATCTCGATTTTCTGGAGGAGGGCGGCGTCGGCGCGGCCGCTTATGACGACTACGTGCCGTTCGATGAGCCGCAGGCACTGTTTGCTGCCCAGACCGCGGCCGACAGGCGGCTGATCGCCTTTTGCGACGGCCTGTCGGAGGACGATCTCGACCGCCGCGTCATCACCGACCGGCGAGAGGACGGCATGATCCCGGAAAAGATCGGCGACATCCTCGGTCATGTCTTCCTGCACGACATCCACCATCGCGGCCAGGTGCACGCGATGCTCTCGGGCAGCTCGGTCGCGCCGCCGCAGCTGGACGAGTTTTTGCTCGATTATGATTTGAAGGTGAGGAAAGGAGAGGTCGAGCGGTTGGGATTGAGTCGTCGGATCGTCTGAAACCACCTTGGTTCGCCCACATTTCGCCGATGTTGGTAGCGATCTTGTCGTAGCCTTTTTGCTGGCCCCAAGACTTGAGTTGCGCCGATGCTCTTTCAGCACTTCATGCCGCAACGCCTACTGGCCACATTTGCTATTCTTTGTCTGACGCAAGGCGCTGCTGCGGCTTGCCAGAAGCTGCCCAAGGCGGAGAGCGAGGACATGGAAGCGCCAGAAGTGCTTGTGGTTCGCGCCAAGGTGACATCGCTCAAGGTTAGGGTTGGTCATGAGGAGATTTGCTATGACGTCAGCTACGATGTGCAGGAAATCTATCACGGCTCGATAAAAGGTCCGCTTTCGATATCGAATTGTGCTTCCATCGACGCCGAAGAAGCCTTGGCTTTGTCCCAGCGACCCGGGAAAGAGCGTCAGGCCGAGGCCGATTTCGAAGGCACCGAAGTGGTAGCTGGCTTCACCTCCAGACCACCGCCGAAAGTCTCCAAACTGAAACCTCAGAAGTCGGGAAAGCTGCGTCTGCTGGTTCCTTCATGCTGGGGGCCGATGATATATCCGATCGATAAAATGTCCGAATCGGAACGCGCGGAAATAATCAAGGCGGCCAAAGATCCGCAGCAATACCGCAACTTTGACTGATGTATCAGGACTTCAAAAAATTGAGGTCGAGGGGTGGGCTCTAGTTGTAGGCGATCGGCCCATTCGAAACCGAGCGACCGAGACAATGATCTCGACCCCCCTTTTTGCCGTCGCGCCCTGCTGATGGACGCGAACAATGGAGGTGTCGATCATCTGCACCGTGCCGTCATGGGCTTTTGTGATGGCATCCATGTGGCGGTCCCACACACCTGCTTTCCGCCATCGAACGAAGCGATTGTAGCAGGTGGTGCGAGGGCCGTACTGCTCCGGCAGATCGCGCCATGGCGCACCCGACCGCAGTATCCAGAAGATGCCGTTCAGCACCCTGCGGTCATCAACGCGCGGCACGCCGCGCACCTTGTTGGGCAGATGCGGCTTGATCGCGCGCCATCGAAGTCAGTCAGGTCATATCGGCTCATGCGGAGTCTGAATCAGGTTTCGCCGCGATAGGAAAGCCGGGAGTCGCAAAGCTACCCTATAGAAAACATCCACACTCAGCGCCTCTGACGAAACACGCCCAGAAGTGGTTCGGACGAGCGGGGCAAGGTGCGTTCGCCGGTCTCAAGCTCAATCAGCAGGTGCTGCATGATCTCTTCGAGTTTGAACTGTAGTGAGCCATATTCGGTGATCTCGCCGGGGCGTTCGTAGGCGGTGCGTTGAAAGCCGTCCTCATGATCGTTGAACCAGATTGCGATTTGCCCAACTATCCCGACAACCCAAAAGCCGCCATTGTGCCTGCCATATGGCTCTTGCATCCATCGAGTTGGCTCGACACGGATCATCTCCCATAGCCGCTTTTGAGGGAACGACATGCGTTCCCAAGCATCGTTCATCAAGTCCCAGAGCTTAGCTTCGTCCATAGCGGAGTCCACGTGACACGCCAGATCTTATCCATATCGCATGCTGGAACCCACACTTCCACCCGTTTTGGCCATGCCGCTTTTATGGGTTCACGGCCTAGATCAAAGCCGATCGAGCCGCAAACAAGCTTACGGTTTCAGGCCGCTTTCCCGTCCACCTTGATCACGCCGCGCTTGATCTGGTCCTGTTCGATCGATTCGAACAGCGCGCGGAAATTGCCTTCGCCAAAGCCTTCGTCGCCCTTGCGCTGGATGAATTCGAAGAAGATCGGGCCGATCACCGTCTTGGAGAATATCTGCAGCAGGATCTTGGTCATGCCGCCGTCGACCACGCCTTCGCCGTCGATGAGGATGCCGTGCTTCTTCATCCGCTCGATCGGCTCGTCATGCCCGTTCACCCTGTTGTACGACATGTCGTAATAGGTCCCCGGCGGACCGGGCATGAACTTCAGCCCGTTGTCGGCAAGCTTGTCGGTGGCGGCGTAGATGTCGTCGGTGCCGACGGCGATGTGCTGGATGCCCTCGCCATTGTATTTCTTCAGATACTCGGCGATCTGGCTGGTGTTGTCCTTGGACTCGTTCAGCGGGATACGGATCTTGCCGCAGGGCGAGGTGATGGCGCGGCTGACCAGGCCGGTGATCTTGCCGTCGATGTCGAAGAAATGGATCTGCTTGAAGCCGAACAGTTCGCGATAAAAGTCCCACCATTTGTCCATCTGGCCGCGATAGACATTGTGGGTGAGGTGGTCGAGGAAATAGAAGCCGACGCCTTGCGGCCGCGGGTCGCGTTCGCCCAGCCACTCGAACTCGGCATCATAGGCCGAGCCCTTCTTGCCATAGGCTTCGATGAAATAGAGCAGCGAGCCGCCAATGCCGACAATGGCCGGCACGTCGAGCGCCTTGTCGTTGCCGTCGTAGGGCGTGGCGCCTTTCGATACCGCATGCTCGAACGCATGCTTTGCATCGACCACGCGCCAGGCCATCGAGGCGGCGCAGGGGCCGTGCTTGTCGACGAATTTCATCGCATGCGAGCCGGGCTCGGCATTGACCACATAGTTGATGTCGCCTTGGCGCCAGACGGTGATGTCCTTCGTGCGATGCTTGGCCACCGCGACATAGCCCATGCGGGTGAACAGCTCGGCGAGCTTCTGCGGCTCCGCATGGGCGAACTCGACGAACTCGAAACCGTCGGTGCCGGCGGGGTTTTCCTTGCTGATCTTGGCGGGCGGTGCGTCGTGCGGGAAGGGACCCATGGCATTCCTCCAAACGGATGGTGGCCGCATCGGACCACAAGATGACGCATGATAGCGCGGAGCGGCCGCACGGTGCTTGCATTCAAACGCTTGAAATGATCATCTCGTGCGTAATTCATGCATGATTGGGGATAAATCCATGGATGACGCGCGCATAGACCAATTCGACCGCAAGATAATGGCTCTCTTGCAGGGCGACGCGCGGCTTACCAACAACGACCTCTCGGAACGCGTGAACCTGTCGGCATCGCAATGCTCGCGCCGCCGCCAGCGGCTGGAGGAAGACGGCTTCATCAAGGGCTATCGGGCCGTGCTCGACCGCGACAAGCTTGGATTCTCGCTGGTCAATGTCATCTCGGTGACGCTCGCCACCCATAACCGCGACAATGCCAGGCGCTTCGGCGAGCTGCTGGCGCGGCTGCCGGAGGTGCAGGAGGCGCACGCGCTGACCGGCGAGATGGATTATATCTTGAAGGTGGTGACGCCCGATCTGAAATCATTGTCGGAATTCGTCAACGGTGTGCTCCTGCCGCACGAATCCGTGCAGCATGTGAAGACGGCGATCGTGTTGGAGACGCTGAAGGAGACCGGCGCGCTACCGATCTAGTTTGAGAGAGTTTCAGTTGATACGTCGGCGGGACAGCACCCCTCTCTGGCCTGCCGGCCATCTCCCCCGCAAGGAGGAGATCAGCAGCTTTGTCCAGCGCTCATCCTGCAACGTCGGCGATTGGCGAAGAGCGAAGGCGACATCCGATCTCCCCCCTTGCGGGGGAGATGTCCGGCAGGACAGAGGGGGGTGTGAGGGATCGCCAGCGCCTCAGGATGCTCACCCCTTGGACTGCTGAATCAGCCCGTAGAGATTGGTGCAGCGCGCGCCGGAGCGGCAATAGGCAAACACCGGGCCTTCGAGCGCGTCGAGCGCTTCGGCCTGATCTTCGACATTCTCGGCTGTGATCTGGCCGCTGGTCACCGGGATGTAGCGGAAGGCCAGCCCCGCGGCTTCGACCGCCGCCTTGACGCTGTCGGCCGTAGGCTGGTCGGGCTGCTCGTCATCCGGCCGGTTGCAGATCACGCTCTTGAAACCGGCTTCCTTGATGGCGGCGGCATCTTCGGGCTGGATCTGGCCCGAGACCGAATAGTCCTCGCTGATTTCGCGATATTCCATGGCTCTCATCCTCGCAATCTGGTTTGGCGCGAAGTCTTGCCACTCTCACACGAGGTCGGCAATCCGCGCCGGAAAGAAATCCCTCGGCGCAGATAGACATTTGCGGCCCCAGATCCAACCCAGGCTCAAGAGGTTTCGCGCTGTTGGCCTTGCCCGGAGGCGGCAGCGACTCTAAACAGGCGCACCGACAAACGAAGGAACCATCCCATGAGCATTCGTCGCATCGATGTTGGCCCGCGCATGAGCCAGATCGTCATCCACGGCAACACCGTCTATCTCGCCGGCCAGGTCGGAACGCCCGGCGCCAGCGTTGGCGAGCAGACCAGGTCGATCCTCGCATCTATCGACGAACTGCTGGCCAAGGCCGGCACCGACAAGACCAAGATCCTGCAGGCGATCATCTGGCTGGCCGATATGGGCACCTTCGCCGAGATGAACAAGGAATGGGACAAGTGGGTCCCGCAAGGCAACACGCCCGCCCGCGCCACGGGTGAGGCCAAGCTTGCAGGGCCGGAATACACTGTCGAGATTATCGTTACGGCGGCGATTTAGAGCGCGGCGCCTTACCCTCCCCCTCGAGGGCATAGGCGCTAAGATAGCTTTGGCATGGACTGAAATTTGCGCTTTCGTGGTGGTTCGCGCCAGCGATATCGCAAGGCATGGAGATTTTGACGCAGGGCCGCCAAGGAAGGTTGAGTAAAGATGGTAGCGATCAGAGAGGCGACGATCTGGCGGGTGGCGCGCCACAGCAGCGGGCGCCCGTCGCTCAAGGGGGAGAGACACCCAACTCCTGCGAGAGGGGTTCGGTCACAAGCGCGATGAGGAAGTGGGCAAGGATCCAAGGCCTTGCGATCCTTGGGTCCTTGGCGGGAGGAGAGCGCAGCCCGGTCAGGCTCTTCAGACGCTTGAAGGCGAGTTCGATGCGCCAGCGCATGCGGTAGAGCTTGAGGACCGTATCGGCGGGAAACTCCTCCCGGTCAAGCGAGGTCACAAGCAGGACGAAGCCGGCCGCAATCAGCGTCTGCGGTTGAACCTTGTTGCCCTTGGCCCTGGCTTCCTTGTTGATTTTGCGCCGCGCTTCTTGTGCCGCGGCCTCGGATTTGCGCAAGGCGATCAGGCGCATCTTCACAGGCTCGCCCTTCTTGAGTGCCAGCCGGGCAGGCGTTTCGCAGACTTCCTCCCGGCAGCTCTCCAGGTAGCCGATGAGATCGAACGCCCTGCCGTTGGCGTCGAGCCATCGCGCGTTTTTCCACGACGCGCGCACAACAACATCGCCGCCTTGCGCCATCACCTTGGCGATCCGCTCGGCCTGCAGATAGGCGCGGTCACCGATGCGGATCTCGCCCGGCACCACCGGCACGCGGTCGATCAACTCGGCCTCGCTCTGATCGGTGATCTCGATGAAGTCGAACTGCTCGCGCTCAAGCTCGAAGGCGCAGTGCATGCGCCAAAGACCATTGTTCTTCTTCTCATACGCACCGGCCTTGGCAACCGCTGTCGCATCGAGGATGCGGATCAGTCGGCCTTTGGCCAAACCTGCATCCTCGCGCTTCAAAAGGTGCCCAATCAACTGCTGCAGCCATGGTCCTGCATTGCGCAGCCGGCCAAGCAACGCCACGTCCGAAATGTCGGCTATCCCGCTCGCCGCCGCCCAGGCCACGACGCCCCGCATGCCAACCTTGCCAAGGCAGTAAGCCAGTGTCAGGCGCAACAGGTCGCTCGCCGACCTGACGCCGCGCGGGCGCAGGAACGCCTTCGTCTCGCGGGCACTTGCTGCGATCAACTCTTCGCCGCCCAGAAGCTCAATCGTCTCGGCCCAGCCGTCATCCACAAGCGATTCGTGTGTCATCGCAGTGTAGAATCACACCCGATTCCGCAGGGCAATACCTATCTTAGCGCCTATGCCCTCGAGGGGAGGGTCGGCGAGTAGTCGAAGCGAAGCGGAGACTGCGAGACGGGGTGGGGTCGGCGAGGCTGCACCGACCCCACCCCGCGTCACCAGTGCCGCCTTGCGGCACTTGCTCCGCGACCCTCCCCTCGAGGGGGAGGGTAATCACCCCTGCGAAGGCTTGAACCTCGCCACCAACGTGTGGCTCTCCGCGGCGTAGGTGAACCTCACCTGCGTCACCGGGTGCTCGGCGCTCCAGGTCCGGCGCTCGACCACCAGACAGGGCGTGCCGGTTGCGATGTCGAGCGCTTCGGCAATATGTCTGTCGGCCGCTACCGCGCGGATGCGGTGCTCGGCCTCGCTCCATGGCACGCGGCCGATCAGCCAGGGGCTGGGCGCGATGTCGAGAAACTCTTCCTCGGCGGCTTCCGCGACGGCGGCGAGATTGATCAGCCGCTGTTCGTGCGCGAATGGCCGCTTGCCGGCAAAATGCCGGCATTCCAGCGCCAGCACTTGTCCGGCGGCGCTCAATTCCAGCAAGCCACGGTCCTCGGCGCCGCTGCGCCTTTTCTGCCGCGCCAAGCGCTCGTAGCGATAGGCCAGGCCAAGCGCCTCGACCTCGATCCTGATGTCGTGGATTTCCAGCACCGCGGCCTGCGATTGCGGCTGGCGCACGAAACTGCCCGAACGGCGGCGGCGCTCGATCAGCCCGGCCTTGGCCAGTTGCGACAGCGCCTTGTTCACCGTCATGCGCGAGCAATGATACTGCGACGTCAGCTCGTGCTCGAACGGGATGCGGTGGCCCGGCGCCCAGGCGCCGGACATTATTTTCTCGCTGATGTCGGACAGGATGCGCTGGTGCAGCGAGCCGCCGCCTTCCGACGCCGCTGTCTCAATCATGCTCATGCCGAAAGCGCCGTCATCACCTGGCGAAAGCGCTCTGCAATCGGCTCGCGCCTGGAATGCCGGCCGCCGCTGACCTGCTTTTTCCCATGCACCCAGACGCAATCAACCTTGCCGCCATTGGCAAAGATCCAGGCGTCGAGGATCGCATCGCCACTTTTTCCGGCCAGCGAAGGATGGTTTTCGTCGAGGGAGACGAAATCAGCCGCGGCGCCGGCGGCGATCCGCGACGGGCCGGCGCCGAGTGCGGTGCTGCCGCCATCGAGGGCGGCGTCGAACAGAGCCCGCCCGGTCGAGCCGCCGGCCACCGCCAGCACATTGCGGGCGCGGTGTGCGAGGCGCTGCGAATATTCGAGCTGGCGCAATTCATCCGGCAGGCCGATCAGCACGTTGGAATCCGAGCCGACGCCGAAGCGGCCGCCATGTTCGATGAACAGAGGTGCTGAAAAGGTGCCGTCGCCGAGATTGGCCTCGGTGATCGGGCAAAGCCCGGCAATGGCGCCGCTTCTGGCCATGCCGGATGTCTCAGCCTCGGTCATGTGGGTGGCGTGAATCAGGCACCAACGCTTGTCGATCCCGGCATTGGCGAGCAGCCATTCGACCGGTCGCGCACCCGACCACGCCAGGCAATCCTCGACCTCCTTCACCTGCTCGGCGACGTGGATGTGGATCGGTCCGTCCGGCGCAATGGCGGCAACAGCGCTGAGTTCCTCCGGCGCCGCGGCGCGCAGGCTGTGCGGGGCGACGCCGACGACAGCCTGATTCAACGCACGAACCGATTCGCGGCTTTTCTCAAGCAAGCGTTCGAACCGATTCACATCGTTGATGAATCGCCGCTGGCCTTCGTTGGGCGCAGCGCCGCCGAAGGAGGAATGGGCATAAAATACCGGCAGCAGCGTCAGGCTGATCCCTGTTTCGTTGGCAGCGGCGGCGATCCGCTCCGCCATCTCGGCCAGGTTGGAATAGGGTGTTCCGTCGCGATCGTGGTGAAGATAATGAAACTCGCCGACGCGCGAGAACCCGGCCTCCAGCATCTCGACGTAAAGCTGTGCGGCGACCGCCTCGACCTGGTCCGGCGTCATCGACAGCGCGAAGCGGTACATCACCTCGCGCCAGCTCCAGAAGCTGTCGGCGGAGGGACCGCGCAGTTCGGCAAGCCCGGCCATGCCGCGCTGGAAGGCGTGGCTGTGCAGGTTCGGCATGCCGGGGACCAGAATGGCGTGGCGTTCGTCACCGCTCCGCGGCGACGTGTCGACTTCGACGGTTGCGATGCGACCGTCCGTGACGACGATCCGCACCTTGTCATGCCAGCCATCGGTCAGCAGCGCCTGTTCCGCAAAGATCGCCGTCACGTTTTTCTCCGAATTCCATAAACAATGCACTTGCAGCGCGTTTCAATATGTATATACATAATCGCCATCCAAGCAACGGAAAAAGATGATGGCGGCACAAGACAAAAGCCGGGCAGGGGGCCTTCAGCTTTGGCGTGATGCGCGCCTGGCAACCATGGCCGAAGGCGTTGCCGGACTTGGCATCGTCGAAAAGGGCGCGATCGTCTCCCGTGACGGCATCATCGTCTATGCCGGCCCGGAAGCCGACATGCCGTCAGCGTTGGCTCAGGGCGGCGAGACTACCGATTGCGAAGGCCGCTGGATCACGCCCGGCCTGATCGACTGCCACACCCATCTCGTCCATGCCGGCAACCGTGCCAACGAGTTCGAGATGCGGCTGGCCGGCGCCACCTATGAAGAAGTCGCCCGTGCCGGCGGCGGCATCGTCTCCTCGGTCAAATCCCTGCGTGCCGCGAGCGAAGACGCACTGGTTGCGCAGACGCTGCCACGCCTCGATGCGCTGATGGCCGAGGGCGTCACCACGGTAGAGGTAAAGTCGGGTTACGGGCTCGATCTCGAACATGAACAGAAGTCGCTTCGCGCCGCGCGGCAGCTGGACAAGCAACGCCCGGTCACGGTCCGCACCACCTTCCTCGGCGCGCATGCGCTGCCGCCGGAAGCAAAAGGCGACAAGGACGCTTTTGTCGATCTCGTCGCCAACACCATCCTCCCCGGAATCGCCGCCGAGGGCCTGGCTGACGCCGTCGACGGCTTTTGCGAGGGCATTGCCTTTTCGCCGGAACAGATTGCCCGCGTCTTCGACAAGGCCAAGGCGCTTGGCCTGCCGGTCAAACTCCATGCCGACCAGTTGTCCAACCTGCATGGCGCCGAACTCGCCGCCCGCTATGGCGCGCTGTCGGCCGACCATCTCGAATACACCGACGAGGCCGGCGCCGCAGCGATGGCCAAGGCCGGCACCGTGGCGACCATCCTGCCCGGCGCCTACTATTTCATCCGCGAAACCAAGAAGCCGCCGGTCGGCCTGTTCCGCCAGCACGGCGTCAAGATGGCGGTCGCCACCGACAACAATCCCGGGACGTCGCCGCTGACCTCGCTGTTGCTGACCATGAACATGGCAGCGACGCTTTTCGGCCTGACCGTCGAGGAATGCCTGGCCGGCACCACTCGCGAGGCTGCCCGCGCGCTTGGGCTGCTTGGCAAGACCGGCACGCTTGAGGCAGGAAAATCCGCCGACCTGGCGATCTGGGACATCGAGCGTCCGGCCGAACTCGTCTACCGCATGGGCTTCAACCCGCTCCATGCCCGCATCTGGAGAGGACAATGACCGAACTTAACCTGAAGCCCGGCAATGCGACGCTGGCCGACTGGCGCGCTATCTATCGTGGCGCCATGCCGAAGCTCGACGCCTCCTGCCGGCCAAAAATCAAGGCCAGCGCCGAGGCAGTCGCCCGCATCGTCGCCAAGGGTGAGCCGGTCTACGGCATCAACACCGGCTTCGGCAAACTGGCCAGCGTCCGCATTCCGGCCGAGGATCTAGAGACCCTGCAACGCAACATCGTTTTGTCGCATGCCGCCGGTGTCGGCGAGCCGATGCCGGTTTCGGTGGTTCGGCTGATGATGGCGCTGAAGCTCGCCAGCCTTGCGCAGGGCGCGTCGGGCGTACGGCCGCAAACCATCGAGTTGCTGGAAGCGATGCTGGCCAACGACGTCATCCCCATGGTGCCGGCGCAGGGCTCGGTCGGCGCCTCCGGCGATCTCGCGCCGCTGTCGCACATGACGGCGGTGATGATCGGCGTCGGCGAATGCTTTACACCGCATGGCCGCTTCCCGGCCAAGGTCGCTTTCGTCTCGCACGGCCTGGAGCCCGTGACGCTCGGCGCCAAGGAAGGTCTGGCGCTGCTCAACGGCACGCAGTTTTCCACCGCCTACGCGCTGGCCGCTCTGTTCGAGGCCGAAGTGCTGTATCAGTCGGCGCTGGTCGCCGGGGCGCTGTCGACCGACGCTGCCAAGGGCTCGGACGCGCCCTTCGATCGGCGCATCCATCTCCTGCGCAAACATCCCGGCCAGATCGAGACGGCGGAAGCGCTGCGCAACCTGATGGCCGGCAGCGCCATTCGTGAATCGCACCGCGTCGGCGATGAGCGCGTGCAGGATCCGTACTGCCTGCGCTGCCAGCCGCAGGTGATGGGTGCGGCGCTCAACGTGCTGCGCCAGGTCGCCGATACGCTCGGCACCGAGGCCAATGGCGTCACCGACAATCCGCTGATCTTCGCCGAGGACGATACTGCGCTGTCCGGCGGCAATTTCCACGCCGAGCCGGTGGCTTTCGCTGCCGACATGATCGCGCTTGCCGTCTGCGAGATCGGCTCGCTGTCGGAGCGCCGCATCGCCATGCTGGTAGACCCCGCGCTGTCCGGCATGCCGGCCTTCCTGACGCCGAAGCCCGGCCTGAACTCCGGCTTCATGATCCCGCAGGTGACGGCGGCGGCGCTCGTCTCTGAGAACAAGCAGAAGGCCTATCCGGCAAGTGTCGATTCCATCCCGACCTCGGCCAACCAGGAAGACCATGTCTCGATGGCCGCACACGGCGCTCGCCGGCTGATCGGCATGATCGAAAACGCCACGGCCGTCATCGGCATCGAACTCCTGGCCGCCGCGCAAGGCTGCGATTTCCATGCGCCGCTGGCGTCGAGTGCAGCTCTGGAAGCGGTTCGCAAGCTGGTCCGCGCCGAGGTGCCGCATCTCGACAATGACCGGCATTTCCACCCTGACATGGAAAAAGCCATCGCCATGGTGCGCAGCGGCGCTGCCATCAAGGCTGCGAGCGCGGTGACATTGCCTTCGATCTCGGGAGTCTGACATGACCGACTGGCTGACAGTGACGGAAGGCACGGCACCCCTGTTGGTGTCCATCCCGCACACGGGTATCGATCTCGCCGGCATCGACAATCGGCTGGTCTCGCCCTGGCTCGGCCGCCGCGATTGCGACTGGTGGATCGACAATCTCTACGATTTTGCCGCCGGCCTTGGCGCGACTGTCGTGCACACGTCGATCTCGCGCACCGTCATCGATGTCAACCGCGATCCTTCCGGCGCCTCGCTCTATCCCGGGCAGACGACAACGACGCTATGCCCGACCGAGACCTTCGACGGCGATCCGCTGTATCTGCCCGGCGCGGAACCGACGCCATCGGAGATAGACCAGCGCCGCATAGCGTATTTCGTGCCCTACCATGAAATGCTGGCGGCTCAGTCCGTCAGGCTGCGCGGCCTGCATGAGAAGGTCGTCATTTACGATTGCCACTCGATCCGGTCGGTGCTGCCGCGCCTGTTCTACGGCACGCTGCCGGTGTTCAATCTCGGCACCAATGACGGCCAGACCGCGGATCCTACGCTGCAGGCGCTGGTTGGCCAGATCATGGCCGAGAGCGGTGAAAGCAATGTCATCAACGGCCGTTTCAAGGGTGGCTGGATCACCCGCTATTTCGGCAATCCGCAAGGCGGCTACCATGCGCTGCAGATGGAACTTGCCGATCGCGGCTATTTGCGCGAGCCCGAGGGCAAGGGCGAACCGGACAATTGGCCGGTGCCTTATGATGCCGAGTTCGCCGCGCCGATGCGCGCCACACTGACGAAAATCCTCCAATCCGCCATTGACTGGGCCGGGCGCTGAGACGCCGCCTTACTCCAAAGGGACAATGATGAACAATCCTCGCCACAACATCCGCGAAGTGCGCGCGCCCCGCGGCGACAAGCTCAACGCCAAATACTGGACGACCGAAGCGCCGCTGCGCATGCTGATGAACAACCTCGATCCCGATGTCGCCGAAAACCCCAATGAGCTCGTCGTCTATGGCGGCATCGGCCGGGCCGCGCGCACCTGGAACGATTTCGACAGCATCGTCGCCTCGTTGAAGACCCTCAATGAAGACGAGACGCTGCTGGTCCAGTCCGGCAAGCCGGTCGGCGTCTTCCGGACGCACACCGATGCGCCGCGCGTGCTGATCGCCAACTCCAACATCGTGCCGCATTGGGCGACCTGGGATAAATTCAACGAGCTCGATAAAAAAGGCCTGATGATGTACGGCCAGATGACGGCCGGCTCCTGGATCTATATCGGCACGCAAGGCATCGTGCAGGGCACCTACGAGACCTTCGTCGAGGCCGGCCGCCAGCACTACAATGGCAACCTTACGGGCAAATGGATCCTGACCGGCGGCCTCGGCGGCATGGGCGGCGCCCAGCCGCTTGCCGCCGTCATGGCCGGCGCCTGCTGCCTCGCCATCGAATGCAATCCGGACTCGATCGATTTCCGGCTGCGCACCCGCTATGTCGACGAGAAGGCCGAGACGCTCGACGAAGCGATGGAAATGATCGAGCGCTGGACCAAGGCCGGCGAGGCGAAGTCGGTCGGCCTGCTCGGCAATGCGGCCGACATCGTGCCGGAAATGTTCAAGCGGGGCATCCGCCCCGACATGGTCACCGACCAGACCTCGGCGCATGACCCGATTAACGGCTATCTGCCCAAGGGCTGGACGATGGCTGAGTGGCGCGAGAAGCGCGTCTCCGATCCCAAGGCTGTCGAGAAGGCCGCCCGCGCCTCGATGCGCGAGCATGTCGAGGCGATGGTCGCGTTCTGGAATGCCGGCGTGCCGACGCTCGACTATGGCAACAACATCCGCCAGGTCGCCAAGGACGAAGGCTTCGAGAACGCCTTTGCCTTCCCGGGCTTCGTGCCGGCCTATATAAGGCCGCTGTTCTGCCGCGGCATCGGCCCGTTCCGCTGGGCTGCTCTTTCGGGCGATCCCGAGGATATCTACAAGACGGACGCCAAGGTGCGCGAACTCACCCCCGGCAACACCCATCTGCACAACTGGCTGGACATGGCACGTGAGCGCATCGCCTTCCAGGGCCTGCCGGCGCGCATCTGCTGGGTCGGCCTCGGCGACCGCCACAGGCTGGGGCTCGCCTTCAACGAGATGGTGGCCAGGGGCGAACTCAAGGCGCCCGTCGTCATCGGCCGCGACCACCTCGATTCCGGCTCGGTGGCTTCGCCCAACCGCGAGACGGAAGCGATGAAGGACGGCTCCGACGCCGTCTCCGACTGGCCGCTGCTCAATGCGTTGCTCAACACCGCGTCGGGCGCAACCTGGGTGTCGCTGCATCATGGCGGTGGCGTCGGCATGGGCTTCTCGCAGCATGCCGGCATGGTCATCGTCGCCGACGGCACGCCGGACGCCGCAAGGCGCCTGCAGCGCGTGTTGTGGAACGATCCGGCGACAGGCGTCATGCGCCACGCCGATGCCGGCTACGACATCGCCATCGAGTGCGCGAAGGAGCACCAGCTCAATCTGCCCGGTATTTTAGGCTGATTGGCTTAAATGATGCGCATCCTACGGGCCGCCGACTACCGGGTCATGCCGTGGAAGAATGGCGGCGGCACGACCACCGAGATCGCCGTCTCGCCGGACGGCGCCGGCCTGGACGATTTCGACTGGCGCGTTTCGATGGCGCGAGTCGAGGATAGCGGGCCGTTCTCGGGCTTTGCCGGCGTCGACCGCACGCTGGCCGTGCTGGAAGGCGAGGGCATCGTCCTCGACATTGCTGGCCGGCGGCCGGCCGAAGTGACGGCGGCTTCCGCCCCGCTGTCCTTCCCGGCCGATGTGCCGACCTCGGCGGCGCTGATCTCCGGTCCGATCACCGACCTCAACGTTATGACCCGCCGCGGGCGGGCCATGCACACGGTCGAGCGCCTGGTGGTCTCGGTTCCGACCGATATCCGGCCGACCAGCGCTATGACCCTGATCCTGCCGTTCGACGGCGAGGTCGGCCTCAGCGGCCCGACATCGTCTCGTCTTGGACCCCTCGACACGCTGTTGCTCGGTCCGCAGGCGAAACTACGGGTTGAACCGGTACGGCCGACGACCGTGTTCGTCGTCCGGATAGCCAGGCTGGGCCAGCCGCACCGCCAGCACAACGATTAACGCCTGTTGCCAAACATGATCGCACGCCGGAGAAATCTGGCGTAAGCTGTTGTCTGGATCACGAAAAAGCCCGAATCCTTCCGTCGTTCCAAGGCGGACGGGAGGGCAGGGGTGCTCGTCCTTGAGTTGTCGAAAGCCCCACTTAAAATGTCGAAGGGATAACGCCTCTGGCGTGGTGCGAAGCAAAACTTTCGGCCAGTGTAATCATGCAACCAATTGCATTTGAATCGGTTTTAGGGACATTGCCGTGGTGGTGGCGCCGCATCGCGTCCCCCATGCGGAATTTTCAATGAATATCCAGACAAATCCTGCCCATATCGAAAAGTCCAGCGCCGGCTTCCCGGTCATCACCGAAGAGCCGATACGCTCCAATTTCCTGCCCGAAGAGCGGCTGCGCGCGCTGGGCGAAAGCCTTGCCAAGGGCGACATCAAGGACCTGTTCGGCCTGACGCCGTTCGATTTCCAGGCCCGCATCCGCGACAGCGCCAAGAAAATCCTCGAAGTCTACCGCTCGACCAATGCCGCCCAGGCCAAGGGCGAAACCATCACGCCTGCCGCCCAATGGCTGCTCGACAACAATTATCTCGTCGAGGAGACCATTTTTCAGGTGAAGCGCGACCTGCCGCGCCGTTTCTACCGGCAGTTGCCGACCCTGAAAGTGGCCGATCGCGCCGCGGTGCCGCGCGCGCTGGCCCTGGCCTGGAGCTATGTCGCCCATTCCGACAGTTCGGTTTCGGCGACCATGTTCAAATCCATCGTCGAGGGTTTTCAGTCGGTCGAGCCGCTCAAGATCGGCGAGCTCTGGGCGCTGCCGTCGCTGCTGCGCTTCGTTTTGATCGAGAATCTGCGCCGCATCGCCGTGCGCGTCGACCGCACCAGGCAGATGCGCCATATCGCCAACGAGGTCGCCGACCGCGTGCTGGCGACCGACGACAATGCAGACCGCCGGAAGATCCTGTCGGGCTACGGCGCGCATGCGCAGGACACCACCTTCGCCACCCAGTTGCTCTACCGCCTGCGCGACGGCTCGCAGAATGCCGGCAGGGCGCTGGAATGGCTGGAGGTCGAGCTCGAGAAAACCGGCTCCGACGCCGAGGAAATCATCATTTCCGAGCATCGCACGCTGTCCAGCGGCAATGTCACCACCGGCAATATCATCCGCGGCCTGCGCCTCATCAACGACGTCGACTGGACGGTGTGGTTCGAGGGCGTCAGCCGCATCGACACGCTGTTGCGCGAGCGCACCGATTTCGCCGCGCTCGATTTCTTTTCGCGCGACCAGTACCGCACGTCGATCGAGCAACTGGCGCGCCGCTCCGACCTGTCCGAATTCCGTGTCGCCGAAAAGGCCATCGAGCTGGCCAGCCATGTTCCCGGGGTCACCGATGCCTCCGGCGTGCCGGATGCATCAGCCGATCCGGCCATGCATACCGATGTCGGCTTCTTCCTGGTCGGCCCGCGCCGGCCGGATCTGGAAAAGGCGATCGGCTATCGGCCGCCCTTCCATGTGACCTTCAAGCGCGCCTTCACCGCCACGGGCTGGCTCGGCATCGTTGTGCCGGTCTTCCTGCTGACGGTGCTGCTGCTGGTTGTCTCCGGCAATGCGCTTGCCCATCTCGGCCTGTCGGTGGAATCCATCACGCTGATGCTGGCGCTGTTTGCGGTGCCTGCCAGCGAAGGCGCGCTCGCCTTCTTCAACACCGTTGTTTCACTGTTCCTGAAGCCGACGCGGCTCGTCGGCTATGATTACAAGCACGGCATTCCGGCGGCATCACGCACCTTGGTCGTGGTGCCGTCGCTGATCGGCTCGCGCGATGATGTCGAGGAAAACATCCGCAACATCGAGGTGCATCACCTCGCCAACACGGCCGAAGAAATCCATTTCGCGCTGCTGTCCGACTGGCCGGATTCCAAGACCGAGATCGACGCCGCCGACATCGAGATCCTGCAATATGCGCGCGACGAGATCGCCAGGCTCAATGCCCGTTATCCCTCGGAAGGCGCGCCGCGTTTCTATATCCTGCATCGCCGCCGGCTCTACAACCAGGCGCAGGGCGCCTGGATGGGCTGGGAGCGCAAGCGCGGCAAGCTGCATGAGCTGAACCTTCTCTTGCGCGGCGACAGCGACACCACCTTCCTGCCGCTCGACGTGCCGCTGCCGGAAAAGGTCGTCTATGTCATGACGCTCGACGCCGACACGCGCACCACGCGCGACGCCGTGTCGTCACTGGTCGGCAAGCTCGCCCATCCGCTCAACCGCCCGCATTTCGACGCGACAAAGCGCGTCGTTACCACCGGCTACACCATTCTGCAGCCGCGCATCACAGCCTCGCTCACCAGCGGCGACGACGCTTCTTTCTTCCAGCGCGTCTTCTCGTCCAACAGCGGTCTCGATCCTTACGTCTTTGCCGTCTCGGATCTCTACCAGGACGTCTTCAGCGACGGCTCCTTCACCGGCAAGGGCCTTTATCACGTCGACGCTTTCGAGGCGGCGCTGCAGGGCCGCATCGAGGAAAACACCGTCCTCAGCCACGATCTGCTCGAAGGTGCGTTGGCGCGCGCAGCACTTGTCACCGATGTCGAACTGGTCGAGGACTATCCTACCCGCTACTCGGTCGACGCCTCGCGCCACCACCGCTGGGCGCGCGGCGACTGGCAGCTGCTGCGCTTCATCTTCTCGCCGCGTTCCGGCGTGCCGGCGCTGTCGCGCTGGAAGATGGTCGACAATCTGCGCCGCTCGCTGACCCCGATCTTCTGGGTGATGGCGGCGATCGCCGGCTGGACGCTGCTGCCCTTCACGCAGGCCGCGCAGTGGCAGGCGCTGCTGATCCTGTCGCTGTTCATGGCGCCGACCTTCGATGTCGTCAACGCCATCCTGCCCAAGAGCGGCGACCAGACGCCGCGCGGCCATTTCTCCGCGCTGGCGCACGACACCGTCTTCGGCACGGCCCTTGTGGCGCTGAAAGTGCTGTTGATGGCGCACAATGCCTGGATGATGGGCGACGCCATCGTGCGCACGCTCTACCGCCTGTTCGTCAGCCGCCAGAACCTGCTGGAATGGCGCACCGCGTCGCAGGCGCACAAGGGCGGCGACAACGATATCGGCTCCTATTACAGCATGATGTATGGCGCCGTGATCATCGGCGTCGTCGGTCTCGCTATCCCCGTGCTGGCCGATTCCACCGGTGCCTTCGTCGCCTTCTTCTTCGCTCTGTTCTGGATGGGTTCGCCGGCGGTTGCCTGCTGGATCAGCCGCTCGGCCGAGACCGAGGACCGCCTGCGCATATCGGAGGCCGACATCCACGCGCTGCGCACCGTGGCGCGCCGCACCTGGCATTATTTCGAAACCTTCGTCACGGCCGAGCACCACAATCTGCCGCCCGACAATTTCCAGGAAAGCCCGGCGCCGGTTGTAGCGCCGCGGACGTCGCCGACCAATATCGGCGTCTACCTGCTGTCGGTGGTGTCGGCACGCGATTTCGGCTGGATTGCGCTCTCCGACGCCATCACCCGGATCGACGCCACGATGACGACCATCGAGAGCATGCCGCGCAACCGTGGCCACCTCTTCAACTGGTACGACACCACGACGCTCAAACCGCTCTATCCGCTCTACATCTCCGCCGTCGACAGCGGCAATCTCGCCGGACATCTGGTCGCGGTGGCGGCTGCCTGCGCCGAATGGGCGGAAGCCCCGTCCGTTCACCTGCAGGGCGATTTCGAAGGCGTCCTCGACACGGTGAGCATCCTCGACGAGAGCCTCGAGGAATTGCCTGACGACCGCCGGCAACTGCGGCCGTTGCGCCAGCGTCTGGCCGACCGCCTCGACGGCATGCGGCGCGCCGTCATGACCATCAAGGCGCAGCCGGAAATGGCCTCGATCCGCACCATCAACCTGGCCGTGCTTGCCGGCGAGATCCGCAAGCTCGCCACCGCCATCCACACCGAGGCCGGATCGCAGCGCAGCGACATTATCGCCGACTGGGCGGCACGGCTGGAAGCGACCTGCGAGGCGCATGTGCATGACTCGCACAGCGACGAAAACGCCGTCGAAGCCTTGCGCGCCAAGCTGCTGGCGCTGCGCGAACGCTGCCGCCGCTATGCCTTCGAGATGGATTTCTCTTTCCTGATGCGTCAGGAGCGCAAACTGCTGTCGATCGGCTACCGGGTGGAGGAGCATCAGCTCGACGAGAGCTGCTACGATCTTCTCGCCTCCGAGGCGCGGCTGACCAGCCTGTTCGCCATCGCCAAGGGTGACCTGCCCACGGAGCATTGGTTCCGGCTTGGAAGGCCGATTGTCGAGATCGGCTTCCAGGGTGCGCTGATGTCCTGGTCGGGCTCGATGTTCGAGTATCTGATGCCGCCTTTGGTAATGAAGGAGCCGCAGGGGTCGATCCTCAACCAGACCAGCAAGCTGATCATCAAGCGCCAGATCCAGTACGCGCGTTCGAAGAACGTGCCCTGGGGCATTTCGGAAGCGGCCTACAATGCCCGCGACCGCGAACTGACCTACCAGTATACCAATTTCGGCGTGCCCGGACTTGGTCTCAAGCGCGGCCTTGGCCAGAACACGGTGATCGCGCCTTACGCCACGATCCTCGCGGCGCAGTTCACACCGCGCGAATCCGTCCAGAATCTGGCCAGGCTGCGCTCCATCGGCGCTCTCGGCCGGCATGGCTTTTACGACGCCGTCGACTTCACGCCGCAGCGCGTGCCGGAAGGCACCGACCATGCCGTTGTCCTGAACTACATGGCGCATCACTCCGGCATGTCGATCGCCGCCGTTGCCGACGCCATCTTCGAGGGCCGGCTGCGCGACCGCTTCCACAGCGATCCGGTGATCGAGTCTGCCGAACTCCTGCTGCAGGAGAGGGCGCCGCGCGACATCCCGACCGCCACGGTCAGGACCGAAGCCGACGAGCGTTCGAAGGACGAGACCGAGGTCGAGAGCCCGGACTCGCGCATTATCCTCGACCCGCTGAGGGCGTTGCGCGCCACCAGCGTCATGTCCAATGGCCGCTACTCCGTCATGGTCTCGGCCACCGGTTCCGGTTACAGCCGCTGGGGCGAACTCGCCGTCACCCGTTGGCAGCCCGACCCGACCGAAGACCGGCTCGGCTCCTACATCTTCCTGCGCGACGCCGGCAGCGGCGACTGGTGGTCGGCCACCGCAGAGCCGAAGCAGGCGACCGGCGAGAGAGTGCAGACGCTGTTTTCCGACGACAAGGCGAGCTTCGTCAAAACAGTGGGCTCGCTGCGTTCGGAGGTCGAATGCATCGTCATCTCGGAAGGCAATGGCGAGGGACGGCGCGTCACGCTCTACAATGACGGCGCCACTGACCGGCATATCGAGGTGACCTCGTTTGCCGAGCTGGTGCTGGGCAACGAAGCCTCCGACAATGCCCATCCTGCGTTCTCGAAAATGTTTATCGAGACCGAGATCGCTGCCAACAACGGTGCCATCTTTGCCACCAGGCGCAAGCGCGACAAGCACGAGCCTGACGTCACCATGGTGCATTTCGTCACCGATCCGTCCGGGTCGGCGCGCGATGCCGAGGCCGAAACCGACCGCCGTGCCTTCATCGGCCGTGGCCGTACCATCGCGGAAGCGGCGGCCTTCGATCTCGGCGCCAAGCTTGGCGGTCACCACGGCTTCACCCTCGATCCGGTAGCGGCCCTGCGCCGCCAGGTGCGGGTGCCGGCCAACAAGAAGATATCGCTGACCTTCTGGACCGCCGTCGGCGCCAACCGCGCCGAACTTGACGAGGCCATCGCCAGGCTCGACCATCCCGAAAGTTTTGCCCGCCAGGCGATGCTTGCCTGGACGCGTTCGCAGGTGCAGACCCGCCATCTTGGTCTCAGCCTGACCGACGCCGCCAACGTGCAGAAGCTGGCGCGCTTCCTGATCTATCCCGATCCGTTCCTGCGCCTGCCCGGCGAATCCATCGCTTCGGGGCTGGGCAAGCAGTCCAGCCTGTGGCCGACCAGCATTTCGGGCGATTTCCCGATCTTCCTGGTCCGCATCGGCGACGTGGCCGACCTCGAAATTGTAGCCCAGGCGCTGCGCTTCCAGGAGTATATGCGCGCCCGCGGCATGATGATCGACTTCGTGGTCGTCAACGAGCAGGCATCGTCCTATGTCCAGGACCTGCAGCGCGCGGTCGAGACGCTGTGCGAAAACAGCCGCCTGCGCGGCAAGGAACTCGGGCCGCGCCAGCACATCTTCGCCGTGCGCCGCGACCTGATGGACGAGGCGACGTACAAGACGCTGCTGGCGGTTGCCCGCGTGGTTCTGCACACGCGCAACGGCACCATCTTCGACCAGATCGAACGCGCCGAGGCGGCAGCCTTGCAAGCACGCGATGCCCTGCAGCCGGTGGCCCCCGCGTCGCTGCGCGAGCCGTCTCTGCCGGTGCCGGCGGCGCCTGCATACCATGCCGCGTCCGACAGCAGCGCCGACGGCAGCGGCCTCAGCCAATGGAACGGCTTTGGCGGTTTCGAGGGCGACGGCCGCCACTATGTCACCCGCCTTGCCGGGCGGCGCTCGACGCCGCAGCCCTGGATCAACGTCGTCTCGAACGCCTCGTTCGGATTCCATGTCTCGGCCGAAGGCGCTGCCTTCACCTGGAGCCGCAACAGCCGCGATTACCAGCTGACGCCATGGTCGAACGATCCGGTCACCAACCGGCCGGGCGAGGGCATCTACATCTACGATCAGGCCAGCGGCAAGGCATTCTCGCCGCTGGCTGCCGTGGTCCGCGATCCCTCGATGACCTATGAGACATGGCACGGCCAGGGCTTCTCCACCTTCCGGTCCAAACGCGGCCCGCTGTCGATGGATCTGACGCACGTCGTCGATCCCGTCGATCCAGTGAAGATCACGCGGCTGCGCATCCAGAACTCAGGCTCGGGGCCGGCGCGGCTGCGCGTCTATGCCTATGCCGAATGGGTTCTCGGCAGCCATCGCTCGAGCACTGCTGCGACCATCATCCCGTCCAGGGATCCAGCGACCGGCGCGCTTCTGGCGCAAAACCCCTACGGTCTCGATTTCGGCGACCGGGTGGCCTTCCTGGCCGCCACCGGTCCGGTGCATTCGGTGACAGCCGATCGTGGCGAGTTCATCGGCAGGCACGGCACCAGCGCCTTCCCGCACACTGTCGTCAGCGGCGCCGGCCTGTCGGGCCGCGTCGAGGCCGGCGACGATCCGTGCGCAGCTGTCGCCAGCGACATCGACATCCCTGCCGGCGGCGACGTCACGCTGGTCTGGCTGCTTGGCGACGCCGCTACATCAGCCGAAGCGAGCGCGTTGGTGCAGACCCATTCGGGCAAGGATTTCGACCAGCGGCTGGCCGATAATGAACGCGTCTGGCGCGGCTTCCTCGACACCATCCAGGTCGAGACGCCCGACAAGGCGCTCGACGCCATGGTCAATCACTGGCTGCCCTATCAGAGCCTGGCCTGCCGCATCCGCGCCCGCTCGGCCTTTTATCAGGCAAGCGGCGCCTTCGGCTTCCGCGACCAGCTGCAGGACACGCTGGCCCTGCTTGCGCATGATCCGAAACTGGCGCGCGACCAGATCCTCAATGCGGCGCGCCGGCAGTTCCCCGAAGGCGACGTCCAGCATTGGTGGTTGCCGCGCACCGACGCCGGCGTGCGCACCATGATCTCCGACGATGTGGTCTGGCTGGCGCATGCCACCAATCGCTACATCGAGGTGACCGGCGATACAGGGATCCTGAAGGAGCAGCTGCCTTTCATCGACGGGCAGGTGTTGGGCGAGGGCGAGCACGACGCCTTCTTCACGCCGGAAATCTCCAAGACGAACGCTTCGCTTTACGACCATTGCGCGCGCGCGCTCGACCTTGCGATCAAGCGCAGCAGCCCGGCCGGGCTGCCGCTGATCCTCGGCGGCGACTGGAACGACGGCATGAACCGCGTCGGCGAAGCCGGCAAGGGGGAGAGTGTCTGGCTCGGCTGGTTCCTTTTGAAGACGCTGGGCGACTTTACCACCGTGGCCAAGGGGCAGGGCGACACCAAACGGGCGCAGGCCTGGACAAAACACGCCGATGTGCTGAAGCGGGCGCTGGAAAGCACCGCCTGGGACGGCCAGTGGTATCGCCGCGGCAGCTACGACGACGGCACGCCGCTTGGCTCGCATAATTCGGACGAGTGCAAGATCGACTCCATCGCGCAGTCGTGGAGCGTGCTCTCCGGCGAGGGCGACCCCGCGCGCTCGACCACGGCGATGCAGCAGGCGACGAACCTGCTGGTCGACGACAAGCTCAAGATCGTCAAACTGTTTACCCCGGCCTTCCAGAACACGAGAAAGGACCCTGGTTACATCAAGAGTTATCCGCCGGGCGTGCGCGAGAACGGCGGCCAGTACACCCATGCGGCGACCTGGTTCGTGATCGCGCTCGCCGAAATGGGCCGCTCCGACGATGCCTATCGCTGCTTCTCGATGCTGAACCCGGTCAACCATGCTCTCGACGATGCATCGGCCGAGCATTACCGCGTCGAGCCGTACGTCGTCGCCGCCGACATCTATTCCGGTGAGGACAAGGGCGGTCGCGGCGGCTGGACCTGGTATACGGGCTCAGCGGGATGGCTCTACCGTGCTGCGGTCGAAGGCATTCTGGGCATCGAGCGGCGGGGCAAGCAGATCACGTTCCGGCCGAAACTGCCCAGCCATTGGGACGGCTATTCTGCAACGCTGAAGATGCTGGGGGCGGAGGTCAAGGTTCGCGTCATCCGCGACAAAAAGGCCAAATCCATCTCGCTCGAAGTCAATGGAACCAAGACAAAGTCTTCCGGTTTTCAGCCGAAAGCCGGCGACAAGACCGAGGTGGTCGTCAAGATACCCGCGTAAAATCAAAGGCTTCAGATTATTGACGCGCGCCTTTCGAGGCGCGCGTTTTCTACTTCGGCATGCTCCTGGCGCAGAACGGCGTGTCTTCCCGGATACCGGCGGTCCAAGCGTGCAGTGACTAAAAATGTGGCAGCGCCAGCTGCTGCCATGATTTTGCCGCAAGACTGACATTTCACCTTTTATCTCAAACCGTTAGGTGATCACGGCAGATTTCGCAACGTCGTCATCTTTTGTTCGCAGAATGGGAACGGAAGAGGTAGACGGGCATTGTTTTGCGACCCGTTAACCGGTACGTGTCAAGAAATGGTGCGGTGCACAATAATGTTTTGGGCGGAGTAGCTGAAGTGTCACTTCTGCAAATCTACTGGAGAGCGCTGGGTTATCTCGCAGCCGACAGGAAGCGCGTTGCGTTTATCTGCGGTGCGAATGTCGCGCTTGCCATTATCGCCATCCTCGAGCCGATCATGTTCGGCCGGGTGATCGACGCCATCTCCGATAAGGGTTCGGTGTTTTCGACGCTGGCGCTGTGGGCCGGTCTCGGCGCCTTTAACATCGTCGCCTTCGTGCTGGTGGCGCGCGGCGCCGACCGTTTTGCCCACAAGCGGCGCAGCGAGGTGCTGTGCCAGTCGTTCGAGCGCGTGATCACCATGCCGCTCGCCTGGCACCACCAGCGCGGCACCTCCAACGCGCTGCACACGCTGCTGCGCGCCGTCGAGACGCTGTTCAGCCTGTGGCTTGAATTCATGCGCCAGCATCTGTCGACGGCTGTTGCGCTGGCTCTGCTGATTCCGACCGCGATAAGCATGGATCTTCGCATGTCGCTGGTGCTGATGGCGCTGGGCGTTCTCTATGTCGGCATCGGCCGGCTTGTGATGAAGCGCACCAAGGCGGGCCAGGCCGCGGTCGAGCGTCACTACCATCAGGTCTTCGCGCATGTGACCGACTCGGTCAGCAATGTCGCCGTGCTGCAGAGCTACAACCGTCTCGGCCACGAGGCCGATACGCTGCGCCGCTATGTCAAGAACCTGCTCGACGCGCAGAACCCGGTGCTCGACTGGTGGGCGATGGCCAATGCGTTGCACCGCCTGTCGTCGACCATTTCGATGATGGTTGTGCTTTTGATCGGCGCCTATCTGGTCACCCATGGCCAGCTCAAGATCGGCGACGTCATCGCCTTCACCGGCTTTGCCACGCTGCTGATTGCCCGCCTCGACCAGATGTCGGCTTTCGCCAACCAGATTTCTGAAGCCCGCGCCAAGCTCGAGGACTTCTATCACCTCGAGGATTCGGCCGCCGACTCCGCCGAGCCGGACGGCTTGCGCGACCTCACCAACGTCACCGGCCACGTCCGCTTCGAGAATGTCGGCTTCGAGTTTGCCAATTCGAGGCAGGGCGTCGACGACGTCTCCTTCGAAGTCCAGGCCGGGCAGACGGTTGCCATCGTCGGCCCGACCGGCGCCGGCAAGACGACGCTGATCAACCTCTTGCAGCGCGTCTTCTCGCCGTCTCATGGCCGTATCCTGATCGACGGCATCGACACCCGCACGGTGACCCGCAAGTCGCTGCGTCATTCGATCGCCACCGTCTTCCAGGATGCCGGCCTGCTCAACCGCTCGATCGAGGACAACATCCGCGTCGGTCGTGCCGAGGCGACTTATGACGAGGTTCACGCCGCCGCCAATGCGGCTGCCGCGCAGGATTTCATCCTTGCCAAGAGCGCCGGCTATGACACCGTCGTCGGCGAGCGCGGCGGCCAGCTTTCAGGCGGCGAGCGTCAGCGCATCGCCATTGCCCGCGCCGTGCTCAAGGACGCACCGATCCTGGTGCTCGACGAGGCAACGAGCGCGCTCGATGTCGAGACCGAGGACCGCGTCAAGGAAGCCATCGACGAACTGAGGCGCAACCGCACCACCTTCATCATCGCCCACCGCCTGACCACCGTCCGCGACGCCGACCTGGTCGTGTTCATGGACAAGGGCAAGGTGGTCGAGATGGGCGGCTTCGCCGAACTGTCGCTGCGCAATGGCCGTTTCGCCAGCCTGCTGCGCGCCGGCGGCCTGCTCAACGACGAGGAAGTCCGCCGCCTCAGCCGCACCGTGAATATCGAAGCGGCGTAGCTTTTTTACCTCCCCCTTGTGGGGAGGTCGGACCCGTAGGGTCCGGGTGGGGGTAGTGCCCCACCACCCCCACCCCGCTGCTTCGCAGCGACCCTCCCCACGAGGGGGAGGGTAAATAAGACTGCGACACTCCCTCGATTGCCCCGAACGCGCCGCCGGTCTATCTAGACCTTATGAGCGATACCTCCTCACGCCTCGCCGGCTGGACCGACCTCGCCAACCCCACGCGCTTTGTCGGGCTGGCCGATAGGCTGGTGCCGTGGCTGGCGTCGATCGCCGCGATCCTGCTCGCCATCGGTCTCTATATGAGCTTTGCCGCGCCTGAGGATTTCCAGCAGGGCATCACGGTGCGCATCATGTATATCCACGTGCCTTTCGCCTGGCTCGCCATGATGTGCTACACGGTGATGGCCGTCGCCGCGCTCGGCACGCTGGTCTGGCGCCATCCCTTGGCCGATGTCGCGCTGAAGTCGGCAGCCCCGATCGGCGCCACCTTCACCGCACTTGCGCTGGTCACCGGCTCGATCTGGGGCAAGCCGATGTGGGGCACCTGGTGGGTCTGGGACGCCCGCCTGACCTCGGTCTTCATCCTGTTCCTGATGTATCTCGGCATCATCGCGCTGACGCGTGCGCTGGATGACGCCAGCCGCGCCGCCTGGGCCGCCGCCATCATCACGCTCGTCGGCTTCATCAACATCCCGATCATCAAATTCTCGGTCGACTGGTGGAACACGCTGCACCAGCCGGCGTCGGTGTTCCGGCTCGGCGGACCGACGATCGATCCCAGCCTGCTATGGCCGCTGCTGGTGATGGCGCTCGGCTTCACCGTGCTGTTCTTCGCGCTGCATTTGACGGCGATGCGCACCGAAATCCGCCGCCGGCGGGTGATCGCCATGCGCAGGGTGGCAGCACGGCAGGCCGACTAGCGCGATTTTCAAAACCGAAGCCATACGCCTGCCGCCAAACATTAGCATGTGCTGCTATGTTGCGGTGCAGCAACAAGAATTCTCAAAAGATTGTTCCCGACTTCGCTTGGCTCCTTGATCTCGTTTGCTTTCTTGACAGCTCGGCCGCGAAGCAAGAGTGATACCAGTCACTAGTTGTAGCGAGGGAATCGGCGATGAAACTGCGCTTGTTGGCTGGCGTCTCGACATTTGCATTGGCGCTTGGTTGGAGTTCGGCCTACGCCGCCGACGCGATTGTCGACGTTCCGAGGGCGGAGGATCTCTGGTACGTCACGCTCTTCGGCGGCGCCAGTTTCCCGAACCATGTGAAAACGGACTACAATGGTACTGGCTATTCAGTCGATCTTGATACCGGGTTCGTAATCGGCGGCGCTGTCGGTCGGCGCATCAACGATGTGTTTCGTGTCGAAGGCGAACTGTCCTACGCGCGCTACAAGGCAAGCGAATACAGCTACACGGGCGTCGGCAACTATCCGGCTTCCGGCAATCTGTCGGCCACCTATCTTCTCGCCAACGTCTGGGCCGATGTTGCGCATTTTGGTGATGCCAAACTCTATGTCGGCGGCGGTGTCGGCGCGGCCTATGTTACCGCCGATACTCACTTTGATGGCCACGCCTTTGGATACGGGCCTGGCGGCTGGGGTTTCGCCGGCCAAGTGGGCGCCGGTGTTACCTACGCGGTAACGCAGAATGTCGACCTCGATTTCGGTTACCGCTTTAAGGCCGTGACAAGCGTGGATCTAGACGACAATGATGGCGGCGGCACATACGAGAACGCCAAATTGTACTCCCACAATCTCCAGCTTGGCGTAACCCTGAAGTTCTGATTGGTTCGTCGCAGGCCGCGACCGGGATTTGACGGATGCCGCTCTTGCCACGCCGGCAACCCCTGGGCCTGCCGGCAATGATCCCAGCCTCGCTGCCGACCGCCGGTGAGCCGGCGGAAATGACATTGCAGCGCGGCATCGACCTGCAACGGCGCAAGCGTTTTCGCGAGGCCGAGTTCTGCTACCAGACGGTGCTTCGCACGCAGCCCAAAAATGCCATGGCGCTGAACCTGATGGGCACGCTCGCCATCGAGGCCGAGCATCATGACGCCGCCATTGCCTATATGGAAAGGGCGGTCAAGCTCGAACCGGACAACGCCATCTTCCGCAACAATCTCGGCAATGCCTACAATGTCACCGGCAACGTCGACAAGGCGCGCAGACATCTGAGAAAGGCGATCGAGCTCGACGGAGGGCTCATCGAAGCGCTGTGCAATCTCGGCCGCTCCTACCGCAGCCAGCTCGAGGGCGACATTGCCGAAGGGTTCTATCGCCGGGCGCTGGCTATCGACGGCCAGTCGGTGATGGCACTTGCCGGTATGGGCGATTTGCTCACCGACATTGGCCGGCCGGCCGAGGCGGTCGAATGCTTCAGCAAGGCCCTTGCCATCGACCCGGGCCATGTCGAGGCGCTGGCTGGAATGGCGCTTGCGCGCCGGGCGGTCAAGGACGATCCGACGTTGCCTTTGGTGCTGAAACGCCTGGAATTGCCGACAACCACCGATCGCGAGCGGGTAGTGCTGCACCACGCCGCCGGCAAGATGCTCAATGATCAGCGCGAGTATAGCCCGGCCATCCGCCATTTCGCGAGGGCCAAGGCGATTTCCGGCAATGATTTCGACATCGACCGGCACACCCAGCTTTACGACAGCTTCATCGACACTTTCGACGCCGGCTTCTTCGAGGCGCGAGCCAATTTGGGAAATCCATCCAGACGCCCGGTCTTCATCGTCGGCATGCCACGGTCGGGAACGACGCTGACCGAGCAGATATGCGCCAGTCATCGCGATATCCATGGCGCCGGGGAGTTGTCGACCATTCGTTCACTTGCCGGCGAACTTGGGTTCGACAAGCTCGACCCAGCCATTTTCACCAAGGCCATGGCGGCGCTCACTGCAGCCAAGGCCAAGGAGCTTGGATCGAAATATCTCGACGATCTCAAAAAGCGCAACAACACGGTGCGGCTTGTCGTCGACAAGATGCCGCACAATTTCGAGCTGCTGGCCTTCATCAGCCTGATCTTGCCGAATGCCCGCATCATCCATTGCCGGCGTGACCCGATGGACAATTGCGCGTCCTGTTTCATGCATAATTTTTCCGAGGCGCACGGCTATAATGCCGATCTGACCAAGCTTGGGCAGTATTACCGGCAGTATGACCGCCTGATGCGCCATTGGGCCAAGGTCATCCCGCTGGATATCCACGACATGCCCTACGAAGAAACGGTCGCCGATTTCGAAAATCGCGCCCGCGGATTGATCGGATTCCTCGGCATCGAGTGGGACGATGCCTGCCTGCGTTTCAACGAGACCGAGCGCACCGTGCGGACGCCGAGCCGCTGGCAGGTGCGCCAGCCGATCTATTCATCCTCGGTCGAGCGCTGGAAGCTGTATGGCGACGCGCTGGATCCGCTGAAGGCGGCGCTGGGTCCGGTTTATCCGTCCTGATTTCAGTTGGCCCGAACAACCTCGCGCTCGACGCGCGCTGGCGTAGATTAGACCTGAGTTGCATCGTGCTTTGGGGCCAAATGAAAGCCGAATGCTTTCATGACCGCCAGTGTGGTTTCTAGCGTAGGATTACCGTTTTCGCTGAGCGAGGTATAAAGATGCTCGCGAGCCAAGCCGGTCTTTCTGGCAATGTTGCTCATCCCCTTGGCGCGGGCAACGACACCGAGGGCGGACGCGACGAATTTGGCGTCTCCGGTTTCCATTGCCTCTGCCAGAAACGCCTCGATTGCCGTATCGGAATCGAGCATTTCGGCGGGATCGAAATCATAGATTTTTCCAATTCGTCAATGTCGAAATAGGGCGAGCCTCCAAAACGAAAAGCCTCACCCCATCCGCCCACGCGCTTCCACCTTCAGCGTTTCCAGCACCTTGTCACCGTCGATCAGATGCACCTGGTCGAACAGGTTGGTCACCACGCAGCAATGATCAGGCACCACGCGAACGCGTTCGCCGATGCGCAGGCTCGCGCCATTCGCAAGCGTGACCGTGCCATGTTCCTCGCTCAAGCTGGTGACGCGGGCGCCGGGCATGCCGAGCAGCTCGCCAAAATCGGCGAGCCCCAGCGTGTCGCTGGACAGCGCCTTGCTGCCGCTGTCGAGGATGGCGCGGGCCGGCGTCGGATGGCTGACCACGGTGGCGAGCACCGTCAGCGCACAATCGTCGAGCGTGCCGACGCCTTTGGCGACCTGGTAGCGGTCGAGATAGATGTAGGTGCCGGGGCGGTATTCGGTGACCACGCTGTCCTCGCCGGAGCGCCACATATCCGGCGTGCCGCCGCTGGAGATGCGTTCACAGGCGAGATCCGACGCCGCAAGGGCCTGCTTGGCGCCGGCCAGCCAGGATTCGGCCTCGGCGGCGCGGCCTGCCGCGGGGTAGGTCATCAGTCCGCCGAAGGTGAGCCCCTTGGCCTGGTCGATGATTTTCGCCAAGGCCAACGCCTCGGCGGCGCTCTGCACACCGCAGCGGCCCATGCCGGTGTCGCATTCGACCAGCACGGGCAGGGGCCGCCCGGCATCGATGAAAGTAGCGGCGAGCCCCTCCAGCGTTTCGCGGCTGTCGGCCGTCACTGACAGCGTCACACGACCATGCAGGGCCTTGAGCCGCTCCAGCTTGGCGCGGCCAAGGATGTTGTAGGGCAGGAAAATATCGGTCAGCCCGGCATCGGCCATCACTTCGGCCTCGCCGATCTTCTGGCAGGTGATGCCGACCGCGCCGGCCGCCATCTGCTTCTTCGCCCAATAAGGCAGCTTGTGCGTCTTGATGTGCGGCCTGAGTTTCAGCCCGTGGCGGTCGGCATGCGCCTGCGCTCGTGTGATGTTGGCTTCGGCGCGGGCTGCGTCGATGAGGATCGCCGGCGTGTCGAGGTCGTCTATGCCTTGCATGAAATATCACCCTGGGAAATCTGGCTGACTTATGGCCCCGATCCGCACGGATGTCATGGGGCCAGCACGCAGTTTGCGTCGACACCGCAGCGCTGTTCGGCTATGCGCTTCAGATAACTCCAGGGAACGCGACGCGAAGGGATCACGATCATGAAACGCTCCACCGTCAACGACATCATCCGCGATGCAGACGCCTTCATCCGCTCGTTCGGCTACATCATGCCGCCCTTCGCCTACTGGAGCCCGGAAGAGATGAAGGCGCGCAAGGCCGACTCCGCCGCCATTTTCACCTCGCGGCTCGGTTGGGACATCACCGATTACGGCCAGGAAAAATTCGACGAACTCGGCCTGTTCCTGTTCACCGTTCGCAACGGCGTCTATGCCGACATGAAGAAGGGCATGGGCATGCTTTATGCCGAGAAGATCATGATCTCGCGCAAGGATCAGCTGTCGCCGATGCACCGCCACAACATCAAGGCCGAGGACATCATCAACCGCGGCGGCGGTAAGCTCGTGCTGGAACTGTTCATGCACGATCGCGACGGCGGCATCGATCCGAAGGCCGAAGTGACGGTGCCGGTCGACGGCACCATCCACAGGCTGCCGGCAGGCGGGCTCCTGAAGCTCGACCCGGGCCAGAGCGTGACGCTGCTGCCCGGCGTCTGGCACGCCTTCTGGGCCGAGGGCAAGGATGTGCTGATCGGTGAGGTCTCGACCGTCAATGACGATCTCACCGACAACGTCTTCCGCGAGCCGATCGGCCGCTTCTCCAACATCGACGAGGATGTCGCGCCGGTGCACCTTTTGGTGTCCGACTATGAGAAGTGGGTGGGGTAGGCGATGCCTAATCGCCCCAATTCACCTGCTGAAAGAACGTCCAGATGCTGATCGTGCTGTCATCCCGATCGCTCGTGCTGTGCAGCGTCAGGACAATATCCACGGTGGGCGGCGCCTTGATCAAGACTGTGATCAGGCGCGCGCTGCCGTCAGGCACGATACCTATGCCTGAGGTCATTTCCCAATTTCCGTCGGCTTGCTGAAGTCGGGAAGAAGTATCTCCGAATTGCTCCCTCATCGATGCATCGTTTGGAAACGGTTCGTCGGTGAGTTCTGCAAATTCCTTCCAGGATCCGGAGACTGCCGCCTGAATGGCGCGTTCTATTCTGGCTTTTTCCGCTTCGCTAACTTGAGCCGGCATCCCGAACTCCGATCTACCGCTGGTACTTATCCGCCTTACGCGTCCCCAGCAAAAGCTTGCGCTCAAGCTGTGCCCGCAGCTCGCCATAATAGGCGGTGAGGAAGGCCCTGGAATCGACCGGCTCGATCGTCATGCCGATCTTGCGCCCGATCGTTTCGGCCACGGCTTTCAGCGCGAAATAGTCGTCGCGGCGCAGCACCTCTTCCAGCTTGTGCAGTTCGGCGATGCCATAGGCATCGAGCTGCGCCTGGGTGAAGCGGAAGGCGCGGGTGGTGGTATCCTGGCGTTGCGACAGGTCTTCGACCAGCGCCAGCTTGGGCGCCTCCACCACCCAGGTTCCGGCCAGCAGGTCGCCGATGCGCATGCGGTCGCGGTTGAACAGCGGGAAGAGCGCAAACAGCAGCGTCCACACCAGCCCGAAGATCGTCGACAGCGTGTCGGCGAGCCCCATCTGGCTGCGGCCTAGGATGATCGACAGCGGCAGGAAGATCTCGATCTCGCGCATCAGGTTGCGGGCAATGACCTGATCGACTGACAGGCCGGCGCCGCTGCGCGATGCCACCCGGATGCCGAGCATCCGTTTGCCGGGTGTGGCGGCGCGGCGGCCGGCTTCGAAGACGATGAAGTAGGCGTTGCGCAGGAAGAAGATCAGGATGATCCAGACGATGAACAGCGGCTGCGCGCCTTCGCCTTTGAGGCCGGCCAGCCCGAACAGTGCAACGATCGAGATCACGATCGCCGTGACGATGATGATGACAAAGTCGAGCAGGAAGGCGGCGGCGCGAGTGCCGGCATCGACGAGCTTGATCCGGAGATCGACGCCTTCGGGCGTGATCAGCGGCCGTATCGTCGAGACGGCGGCGCGCCTAACGGTCGCCATGCCGCACCACCCTGAACAAATAGAAATAACAGAGCCACAGCGTCAGCATGCCGCCGCCAATGGCATAGCGTGTGACGTCGCTGGTGATCACCTGCCTGCCGATGCCTTCGAGCAGGCCGGCGAACAAAAGCATGATCGTCACCCCGACCATGGTGGTTGCCGCCACGCGCCCGGCATCGGCTGCGGCCGTCATCCGCGTCAGTTCACCGGGGAAGGCGATACGCGTGCCGATACGCATGCCAGCGGCGCCCGCCAAGGCGATCGCGAACATCTCGGTGGTGCCGTGGATGGACAGCCATCCGCCCAGCTCGATGCCAAGCCCCTTGGCGACATAGATTTGGAACATCGCGCCGAGCAGGCAGCCATTCATCAGGATCAGGAGCACGCTCGGCACCGCGAAGGCAAAGCCGAGCGCGAAGGCCAGGATCGCCACCTGGACATTGTGCGTGAACAGATAGGCGGCGAAGCCCGACAGGAAATTGCTGTCGGCGCCGTCATAAAGCACCTGCCGCAGCACTTCCGCCGATGCATCCGGGTTGCGCCCGCCGGCCAGGCTCGGCGGAATGATGGCGTCGAACCAGCCCTTGTCCTTCGCCACCAGCCAGTAGCCGGCGCCGAGACCGACAAAGGTCAGGACGACCGACAGCAAGGTCTCGCGCCACAAATCGCGAATGGCATGCGGCCAGTCATGCAGGAAGAAATCGCCGATGCGCTGCCGCAACCCTCGGCGTGCGCCATAGAGGTAGAAATAGCCGCGCAGGCACAGCGCCTCGAGATAGCCGACCAAGGCATTGTCGAGCGAGGTCGCCCGCGCCACCGAGAGCGAGGACAGCGCCGAGCGGTAGAGCAGCGGCAGCGACAGCAACTCGTCTTCCGAGAGCGTGCGCGGCGCGCGTTTCTCGACCCGGGCGAGCAGCGCCTCGAACGCCTTCCAGTCGGCCTCGCGCTCCGAACGGAAGCTCGCCAGCGACTGGCGCACGGCATCCTTGCCGACCAGCGCGTTCACAACAGATCCTCCCGCTTGAACTCGAGATAGCGCTCGACCAGCGCCGGTCCGAGCCTCTGGTGGTCGGCTTCGATGACGTGCGCGCCGAGCAGCCTGAGCCTGCCGATGACGACCTGCCTTTCGCGCAGCAGCCCGCCGGCGACGACGGAGCGCGCCACATCCTCCGGCGTGTCCGGCGGCATGTCGGCCAGTGTCTCCAGCTCGACATCCTTCATCATCATGAACAGCACCAGATGCCGTTCGGTGAGCCGGCCTACGGTGCGCAGCATCAGTTCGGCGCTGATCGGATCGACAAAATCGGTGAAGATGATCACCAGCGAGCGCCGGTCGAGCCGCGCCGCCAGCGTCGTCAGCGCCAGGGTGAAATTGGTCTCTTCGGTAGAATAGTCGATCTCCGCCGCCCGCTTCTGGATCATGGCGAAGCTGGCCGAGCCGCGCACGGCGCCGCTGGAAACGCGCGGTCGCGCGTCGAAGCCGAACAGGCTGACCATGTCGCCGCCCTTCAGCGCAATGAACGCCGACAGCAAAGCGGCGGTGACGGCGCGGTCGACCTTCGGCACGCCGTCGACGGGCTCGCACATCAAGCGGCCGCTATCGATGGCCAGCACGATGTTGTTGTTCTCCTCGATGCGGAATTCGCGCGCCAGAAGCCTGCCGTGGCGGGCGCTGCGCTTCCAGTCGATCATGCGCCGGCCCATGCCGGGCTGGTAATCCTTGAGCGCCTCGAATTCGCGGCCCTGGCCGGCTCGGCGCTGCGCATGGCCGTCGGGCAGCGCCTGTCGCTGCAAAAGCGTGATCGCCTCGTCGCGGGCGCTGCTGACGTCGGGCAGCACCGCCACCTTGCTGTCCATCGGCAGCACGACCTGGTTCCAGACCAGCCCGAACGGCCCGCGCCAGCGCACCCACAGGCGGTCGAACCTGGCCATGCCGCGCCGCAGCGCCTGGAATTTGAGGTCGAGCGATGCGCTGCCGGCCTCAGCAGTCAATGCCCCGCCGGTGCCGCCCAGCGGCTCTAGCCGCGCATCATGGCCGAGACGCGCCTGCACCGCGCGCGGACGCCCGCCAAGCCTGGCCGTGACGTGGACGGTGAACTGGCTGCCGACGCTGACCTGCGGCGGTGCATGGATGCTGGCGTTCAGAGAAGCCCGACCGCGCCCGGCGGCCGCGTCCACGGCCAGGAAAGCAAGCAGCACGCAAATCCACAAAAGACCGAGATACCACAGAGACGGCAGCGCGAGCGCGATCAGGAAGGCCGGTATTGCACCGGCCGCACCTGCCCAGACTGCCCGGCCGCTCGGATAGATCAACGTGGCGCTTCCGTCTGGTCGACGAGGTCGGTGACGATCTGCTCGACCAGGCGGCCGTCGATCTGCGCCGCAGGCGACAGGATCACCCGGTGGCGCAGCGCCGGCACGGCAAGCGCCTTGACGTCGTCGGGGATGACATAGGCGCGTCCGTCGAGCGCCGCCCGGGCGCGCGCGGCTCTCGCCAGCATGGCGCCCGCGCGCGGGCTGGCGCCGACTTCCAGATCGGGGCTTTCGCGCGTAGCCCGCACCAGCCTTGCGATATAGTCGACGACATCGTCGACCAGCGTGACCTCGCCGACGGTCGCCAGCGCCTTTTCCAGCGTCTTGCGGTCGGCCTGGGCGGTGATGCCGTACTGCTTGATGTCGTGCGAGGCGGTGCCGCCGCCATGGTGGATGATGATCGCCTTTTCCTCTTCCGCGCCGGGGTAGCTCACCCGGTGCTTGAACAGGAAACGGTCGAGCTGCGCCTCGGGCAGAGGATAGACGCCCTGATGTTCGATAGGGTTCTGCGTCGCCACCACCATGAAGTTCGGGCCGAGCGCATGAGTGGTGCCGTCGAAGGTGACGGCATGCTCCTGCATCGCCTCCAAAAGGGCAGCCTGGGTCTTGGGCGGCGTGCGGTTGATCTCGTCGGCGAGCAAAAGGTCGCAGAAGATCGGGCCGCGCGTCAGCGTGAATTGCCCGGTCTGGAAATTGTAGATGTTGGAACCGACGATATCGCCGGGCATCAGGTCGGGTGTGAACTGGATGCGGCCATAGGCGACGCCCAGCGCCTGGGCAAAGCAGCGCGCCGTCATCGTCTTGGCCGTGCCCGGCGGTCCTTCGAGCAATATATGCCCGCCGGCGAACAATGCCGTGAGCATCAGATCGACCGTATCGTGTTGCCCGGTGATGGCCTTGGCCACCTCTTCCCTGATCTGTGTCGCCAGGGCCTTCACATCATCGACGTTCACCGAGCCTCCTTGCCGTCCAGTCGTGCAGCTTTTCGGCTGCATCATGCATTTGTGTCAGGGTCTTTGCCGCGTTCGCAGCTTGCAGGCGGGTCGTGAAACCGCCGGCTTCGTCCTTGTCGCGGGAATCGAGCCAGCGGTCGAGCGCTTCGCCCTGCAAACCGTGCGGCGCGCCGAGCAGCGCGCCGGCGCGCACGCGTGCCAGTGCTCCATAGCGGTCGCCCAGTTCCTCCAGCCGGCCGGCGCGGCGCAACAGCATCGCCGTGGTGTCGACCAGCGCGCGTTTGCCGAAGGCGATGGCGCGCTGATCGGCCCGTGGCGGCCCGAACCGGCCAAGACCATGCAGGAAGGCAAGTGCCGCGGCCGCCAGGATGGTCAGCGTCAGCGCCAGGAAAGGCGGTTCGACCAGAAGCTTGGCGAGGTCGTATTTTCGCCCCGCGCCATGCAGCGTCAGGTCGAACATGACGGCACGCTCTTCGGGCTGCAGGAGCTCGATCAGCTTGAGCGCCGCCGCCGCCTTGTCGGGATCTTTCAAGCCAGCGTTATTGATGAGATCGGGGTCCGTCAGAATGTAGAACCGCTCGTCTTCGATCTCGGTCAGCACGGCCTTGCCGTTGCCGGCGGCAATCAGCGGGTGTTCGTCGGCCACCCATTGCAACTGGCCGGGAACGCTGACCATTTGCCCTGAGACGTCGAGTTGCTTGACCGTGGTCTCACCTTCGCCGAGCTTGGCCTTGGCGATGCGGCCGAGCCAGTCGTTGACCACCACATCCGGCAGCCGCTGGATCTTCATCTCCCAGCCTTCGTGCAAGGCCAGCGGCAAGGTCGCCCATTTGGGCAGCACGAACAGCGTATCCAGGCCCTTGCGAAGCTTGATGATGTTGGCAAGCGCATCCGGGTCGCTGTCGGGCGAAATGGTGACGATCAGGAGGTTCGTGTCGATCTGAAGATCGCTGTCGGACCGCGCCATGTCGGGCGCTTCGCCGGTCAGCTCCAGCCATTCCGCCAAGCCGGCATAGCCGATGCCGCTCTTCGACAGCGGGGTTGCGCCACCGACGCTCGGCTGGCGAAAGTCGGGCGCATAGGTGGACAACAGGAAGAAGCCTGCGGCCGCGAGCAGGCTGGCGAAAATGCCCCAGAACAGCGTCCTGCGGCTGAACGGCTCCTGCTGGGCGATGTCGGCTGTCGCGTCACTCACGTCCAGGCATCCCTGAAGACGAATCGCTCATAGGCGCTGCGCGCCTCCTGCCAGCCCTCGGGCCCGACCGGCCGGCGCGCGAACAACGCCGCCTCGACGATGCGCGCGATCTGGGTAAAGGCGCCACGCGCCCGCGTTGGCAGCGACGCCGCTCCCGCGATATCGCGCGCGGTCAGCGACGGGCGCAGGAAGTCGGGCAGGCGGCCGGCAATGTCGGCAACGCTGCGGCGCAGCAGGAGATGCACCGCCTCGTCATACTCGCCCCGGGCGGCCAGCGCATCGGCTTCCGACAACAGGATCTGCGCGGCGCCAACGTCGGGGTGCCATATCGCTTCCGCCTCGGTCACGCTCTTTTTGCGCCACCAGGGCAGGCGCCAGGCGACGCCTTTCACTTCAAGGGCAATCAGCAGCAGAATGATCGCGGCACCTGTGATCACCGCGCCCCAGAACAGGTAGATCATGTACGGGCCGAGCGATTTCAGGAACTCGCCCAGCGGTCTCAGCCACTCGGGTGTCTCGGGTGGTCTGTAGGCCGGCAGGTCGAACTGGATCGAATCGTCCGACAGCAACTGCTTGTGCAGTTTGGCCAGCCATTCGGCTTGCGCAGCGTCCGGCTGTGCAGCAGTCACCTTCTCGCCCCCCTGCAACCTGCGGTTCGCGAGCCGACACTGGCAATGCAGCGTAACTTTTGCAAGTGGGCTAGACGCCAGTCGTTAATCTTGGCAAATTTACTACTGCGGCTGCCGGACAATATTCGGCGGTGGAACAGGGGGCGCATCATGACTTCGGAAACATTTGCACGGCCTGAGAAATTTCAGATCGGCAGGGTCTTCAACAACAGCTTCTCCGTCATCGGCCGCAACGTCATACTTTTCGTGGGGCTTTCGGTGCTGTTTGCGGGGGTGCCGGCAGTTATTCTTCGGCTATGGACCGAATCGCGCATGCAGGCGCTCCTGACGGCCAATCCCGGCGCTGCGGCCGACCCCGCCCTGGTGTTTAGCAACATTTGGGTGACGCTCCCGGCCAGTTTCATTGCCTCCCTTTTCGTACTGGTGCTGCAGTCGGCGCTCGTGCGAGCCACAATCGAGGATTTGAACGGCAAGCGGCCGACCTTGGGCGATTGCCTGCAGATAGCCATCCGATATTTTCTGCCGACATTGGCGATCGGCCTGCTCGTCGGCCTGGGCGCAGGCCTAGCCGCGCTTGCGTTGCTGGTGCCCGGCATCATCTTGTGGCTGGGCTGGTCGGTTGCGATACCGGTTCAGATCCAGGAGCGGCTCGGCGTGTTCGGCTCGATGTCGCGCAGCCGCGCCCTGACCAAGGGCAGCCGCTGGTCGCTCTTCGGCTTGTTCCTTGTCCTGATCATCATCGGCATGGTCATCCAGGGCGCGGTGGGCGTGTTTGTCTACCTGTTTCACGACATTGTCGCTACTGTCGTGGCGGCACTGGTGCAGAGCGTGATGTCGATGTTGCTGTCGGTCGCCGCCGCGGTCAGCTATGTCGAGCTGCGCCAGGTCAAGGAAGGCACCAGCGTCGACGAACTGGCCGAGATCTTCTCGTAAGCCGACGGGTTTGCACCGCCTTGACCCGGTCAGGTCAAGGCGGGTGCCAGGGCAGGAGGCATCGTGACGTCACTGGCGCAGGACCGACCGGAAAAATTCCGCATCGGCAGGGTTTTCAGCAACAGCTTCGCGGTCATCGGCCGCAATCTGGGTTTCCTTGCTGTGGTCGTCGGACTTTTCTCAACCCTGCCCGCACTGCTGTACAACCTCTGGAACCTGTCCCGGGTCGCTACATTGGTGAACGTCGACAGCGCCGGGAACGCCGCCGCTTTCGAAACGTCGGCCATGGGAGACTACTCGGGCTTATCGATAGTCGCTTCCTTGATCATTTTCGTTCTGGCCTTGCTGGTGCAAGCGGCGCTTGTCAGGGCGGCAATCGAGGATTTGAACGGCAAGCGGCCGGTCATCGGCGACTGCATCCAGATAGCATTGCGCAGCTTCTTGCCCACGCTGGGCATAGGCATTCTGATCATTGTCACTCTGGTGGTGGCTGTTTTTGTGATGGTTTTCATCGCCTGGGTCATTCCCCCTATCGGGTGGCTGATCGGGCTTGCCCTGGCGTTTATTCCCGCTTTCATGTGGCTGATTTCCGTATCGGTTTCCGTGCCCATTGCGGTTCAGGAGCGGCTTGGCGTGTTCGGCTCGATATCGCGCAGCCGTGCCCTGACCAAAGGCAGCCGCTGGTCGATATTCTGGCTGCTGCTGATCATTGGCGTGGCGGCGATGCTCATCCAGGCGGTGTTCTCGTTGTTTTTCGGACTGGCGCTCGCCACCGCCGGCGGCGTCACCGGTGTCGGTGTCCTGGTCGGAGCGATTGGCAGCACTCTGGTGTCGACGATCTTTTCGACGATGCTGTCGGTGACCATTGCCGTCACCTATGTCGAACTGCGCCAGGTCAAGGAAGGCACCAGCGTCGACGAACTGGCGCAGATTTTTTCGTAACGGCACATCGACCGGGGTAGGGCAATCGTGACGTCGATGACGCCGGAGCAGCCAGGCAAATTTCGCATCGGCAGGGTTCTCCGCGATACGTTCGCGATTATCCGGCGCAATCCGGTGCTGTGCTTGGGAGTGGCGTTGTTCGTATACGCCTTGCCGGAGTTTGGATTTTCCTACTGGTTCTGGGTATCCGTTGGGTCGGTAGAGCCCGAATACTCGATGCGACGGTTGACGATCACGGCAATCTTCATGTTGGGCTTTTTTGTGCTGGGGGCTTTCATGCAGGCGGCATTGACGCGAGCGGCCCTGATAGATCTGCGCGGCGAACGGCCGTCGGCACGCGATTGCATCAGAACAGCCTGTGCGCTTCTGCTACCGGCAAGCGCCGCCTCGATCCTGATCACATTCGCCTTCTGGCTGGGCCTGGTACTCATCATCGTTCCCGGACTGTTGCTGCTGGCGCGCTGGTCGGTCACGACGCCGGTAATTGTCGGTGAAGGGCGTGGCGTGTTCGCCAGCATGCAACGCAGCCGCGACCTGACCAAAGGCAGCCGCTGGCCGTTGCTGTGCATCTGGCTTGTCGTGCTCGTGCCTTCAATCACCGTGGATATTTGGGCGAACGCCTTCTTTTTCTCATTTGGTCTGACACTGGGCTTTTTGCTCAACGCCCTGGTCGATACAGCCCAAGGCTTGGTGGTATCGATCGCCATCGTCGTCATGTATGTGGAGTTGCGACAGCTCAAGGAAGGCACCAGCATCGACGATCTGGCTGAGATTTTCTCGTGAGCGAACGTCGCCGATTTCGGTCGGTTGGCTGCCCTCTCAACGACAGCAGCTACGGTCCGCCTGCGGTCTCGTCCGGCACAGGCATGACGACGTGATCGCCACATTAGCCTTGGCCAGTGCTACGTCGAGCTTCTCCTGCACCCCCGGCAGTTCCACGCTCTCGCCGCGCCGCTTCAGACATTCCACCAACCCGTGCAGCGACCAGACATTGTCGGGGTGCTGGGCGCAGCGCTGGACCTTGCCGCTCAGGCCGAGGTCGTCGCGATAGACCTGCTCGGCCTCGTCAGTGTGGCCCTGGTCGAGGACCAGTGCCGCCAGCGCATGGCGCGGCGGTGCATCCAGGCCCAGGGCTCGGTGTAGGACAGATTGTCGTCGAGTTCGACGGATTGGCGCAGATGGGCGTAAGAGTCGTCATGCTGCCCCTGGTGGTAGGCCAACTCGCCATCGAGCAAGGCGGCGCCGACGGCTAGCGAGGCCCGTGCCGGGTTGCTGAGGAAGCGCCGCTCGGGCGCAATGCTCTCGACATGCCTGCGGAAATTTTCGCGCTCACGCTCGGCTGCCGCGAATTGCTTGAGCGTCGCATGGGCGACGCCCTTGGCGTAGTGCTGCATGGCGGCGGCCAGCACATAAAGTGCCGGCTCGTCCACCATCGGCTCATCGATGATCTCCTGCCAGCGGCCGAAGCGCACCTGCACATGCGATTTTATCGCATGATAGCCCTCCACTGTTTGCGTCAGCTTTGGCCGGTCCTGGATGGCGACCACGTCGCGCGTGACCAGGCTGCGCACCTTGTCAGCCGCCCACAGTGCCGGCTGGTACTGGCCAAGGAACATGCAGGTGAACATCATCAGATGCAAATCGTGGCAGCAGCCGAGCAGATAGTAGGTCGTCTCACCGGCATAGGCGAGGTAGAGGTCGTTGGCGCGCACCGCCTTTTCGCTGGCCAGCTTTGCCTTCTCGTACTCGCCGCACAGCACATGGATATGGCCCGGCATATGGTTCATGTGGCCGGCATCGGGGCACATGGTGCCGAGCCGGTCCGCCGAGCGCATGCCGCGTTCCGGCTGCGTCGACATCTCGAGCAGATGGATATGCAGGTGCAGGATCGCCGGATGCGGCGCAGTGCCGGCTTCGTCCGACAGCCGGATCGATCGCTCGCAGACCTCCAGCGCCTCCAGCACATCTAGTTCGGCGCCGGCTTGCCGGTTTTCAAATCCCACAGCCGCCGCACGGTGCGCATCATCAGCGCCTCGACGGTGAGAGCCATCACGTCATGGTCGTCGGGAAAGTCACAATAGACCTACCGCATCGCGGCGGCAGCGTAAGCATTGTCCCATTGTTCGAATTCCGCCGGCGTCACGCCATGCGGCTGCTGGAAGCGTGCGGCCAGCGCCTCGATCAGCCGCTGCTCGACGGGGCTTGCGCCCGCAGAACCAGCCCGCGCAAGCTGGACATGATCAAAGCAGCGTCGCGCGGCGCGGTTAGCCTCGTCCTTGCCGTGCTCCTTCCAGGTGAGGTTGTAAAAAGGCTCGGCGGCATAGGCGATGCCCCAATACACGAAGGCGCAATCAGGATCGGTCTCCAGCGCCTTTTCGAAGCACTTTATGCCTTCCTCATGGTTGAAGCCGTAGCACCAGTTCAGCCCGATATCGAACCAGCGCTGTGTTTCATCCGAAGAGGTGGAGATGGGGCGGCGGTAGGTGCCGAGGTCGAAATGATCCATGCGTACATTTCTCACACATTGAAGTGCCATGGGACTAGCTGATGCTGGATATCACCGACGAGTCGCCGATAGGTGCAACACGTCGAAGTGTGTATAACCTCAGGCGGAATGCCGAGCCGCCAACGACAGCGCTGCAGAATCGTGCTAGAAACCTTGCTTAATGTTCTCTATATGTTCTCATTCGTTCTGACCTTGGGGCATCTAAGCGAATGATCACTTTTCTTGAAAGCAGCGTATTTGAATCTCCCGCGCAGACGCTGGTGAACACCGTCAACACGGTGGGTGTCATGGGTAAGGGAATCGCCAGGGAGTTCAAAAGCAGGTACCCGCGAATGTTTCGGGAGTATCGCGATCTTTGCGAGGCGCGCGCCCTTCGGATTGGCAATCTCCATCTGTGGCGATCCGACACGCGGTGGGTGTTGAATTTTCCAACTAAAACCACTTGGAAACTGCCATCGAAGATAGAGTACATCGAGCACGGTCTGCAGAAGTTCGTCGCGGCTTATAAGGACTTAGGGATCACCTCGGTTTCTTTTCCGCCTCTGGGATGCGGCAACGGCAACTTGAATTGGGAAGACGTTCGTCCTTTGATGGAACGCTATCTGGCTCGAGTAAGTATCCCCGTTTACATCCACGACATACAGGTTCCTTCGGATTTTGTAGCAGAGCACAAAGAGCGAGTAAGAATCCCGGAAGATTTTGCGGAGTTCTCTGAGGATCTTAGGAAGCTTGCCAAAGGTCACGTGTTCGCAACTTCCAAAGAGTCTCAATTCACGGTGCAGATGCAAACAGACAACTCTCTTGTTGTGGAGCATCAGTCGGGGAAGAAAGAGCGAATTGATGGGGAGTTGCTCCAAGCCTCATGGGTCAGGCTGCGAGAGAGGATACTCTCAATAGATAGTTTCTCAGACGCAAAATCACAGCGCCTAAAGAGTTACCTTTTTCCGATCCTGTCCGAGCTTCCTTATATCTGTTCGGTGAAGTCTCGAACAGGTGCTTCAACCGCATCTCGGGCAGAAGCGCTTTTCTTAGATCGCGATCAATACACTCCCTACACTGTGGCGAAACCGACGCAAGGATGGCTATTTCAATAGCGAGGGCCGATCAGCATATCGCGACCTGGGGACCTCGCCTTGATCGTTTTGCATCAAGGACGGGTTGGGGTCGGTCTCTCTATCACGCATGCCAAATCGAAGTTGCCGCAGAAATCTTGCGTGGTGGCGAGATTATATGCCGCAATGGAGTGCCCGCTTTGCTATGTGACGTCGCCAATCAGGGTGCTTTGAACAACAATCCAGCCGCTCATAACTATGTACGGTTATATTTCAGGCCCAAGAACAGATTCCATTTAAAGACCGAAGTTATAAAGGCTCGGAGTGACCCCAATAGGGCGGATCCTCATATGTGCATTCCTGTGATGTTAGTGTTTGACCTAAAATCGGTGCTCACCCTAGCGTCTAGCCGTTTTGTTGCCGGAAACTTTGCTAATTCTAATCAGATACCGAGAGACGGAGACAATCAATTTGACCAACTCAAATTTGAACATATATATCATGACTCAGCAGTCTCTCAGGACGAAATGCAACACATTCACAATATGAGAATGTCTGAGGTTGTCGTCCCCCAAAGACTGAGTCTCGCAACCCTGAATTACGTTGTGTGCAGGACGATCCATGAAGAGCGCTATCTGAAGCGGCTGCTTGGACCGGGAGCATGGAATTACAATTTCGCGGTAGAGAAAGGCGGATCAGTCTTTTTTCGTCGTGGTATGTTTATCAGTGAATTGTATACCGAAAACGGGGAATTGCATTTCGAGTTCAGATCACCTGTTTCTGCATCGAAACCCCAGTATGAGGTCAAGGTGACCTGCGGCGATCAGCATTTCCGATATGAGATAGCTCCAAGCAGATGGCGCCTTCCGGCCATCGTAAATCCGAACCCCAATGCCATCTGGAAGATCGAGATAGAAGGGTGCACAGCATACGAAGGAGTAGTTCCAGCTGCTGGGCCAGTCGTCGCCTAGCTCTAATTCTGTCTTATCTACCCCGACCGGGCGACACCAATTGAATCAGCCCTCCAGCCACACCTTCTCAAAATGCTGTTCCAGCGACTGGTGCTGTTCGCAGCCTTGCACGCCTTTGCGATAGGTGCGGTAGACCGAGCGCCAGTAGGGCTGGATGATGATGCCGGCATCGCGCAGATTCTGTTCGATCTTGGCCATGATCTCCTTGCGCTGGGCAGCATCCGGCGTTGCCAGCGCCTTGTCGAGGAGTTCGTCGAACTCTTTGTTGGCGTAAGCGCTTTCGTTCCAGGCGGCGCCCGATTTATAGGCGAGCGCCAGCACCTGGACGCCGAGCGGGCGGCCCAGCCATTCGGTGGTGGAGAAGGGGTATTTGCTCCAGTCGTTCCAGAAGGTCGCCGCCGGCAGCACGGTGCGCTTGATCTTCAGGCCGGCCTCGCGCATCTGCGCGGCGATCGCGTCGCCGGTGCTCTTTTGCCATTCGATGTCGACCGAGATCAGCTCGAATTCGTGGTCCGTCTTGCCGGCCTCGGCGAGCAGTTTCTTCGCCTGATCCATATCTCGCTTGGCCGGACCGATATCGGCAAACTCAGGATGCATCGGACCGACATGGTGGTTGTCGGCGGGCTTGCCGCGACCGCCGAGGCCCAGCGCCAGCACGGCGGAATTGTCGACGGCAAGCTGGGCGGCGCGGCGCACCTTGACGTCGTCATAGGGCGCGTTGCCGACATTGAAACGGGCAACGATGGTCGATCCGGTGGCGATCTCGGAATTCAGCAAGCCCATCTGCTCGGTCTGCGACACGGCGTCGGAGGCGGTCTCGTGGTCGGTGTCGATCTCGCCGGATTCGAACGCCGACAGCATCGCGTTGGGGTCGGAGCCGTAATCGACCCATTTGATGCCGTCGAGGTAGAAGTCGCCCTTCCACCAGGGCTTGTCCTTGCGCTTCACCTCCGCACTGGTCTCGGCATTCCAGCTGACCAGTTCGCAAGGGCCGGTGGTGATTGCGAGCGCCTTCATCGGATCGTCGCCGCCCTCATAGGAGCGGTGCATGATCAGCGCGGGATAGTCGGCCATCCCTGCGATCAGCGAAATGTCGGGTTTCGGCAGATTGAGCTTTACGGTGAAATCGTCGACCTTCTCGATGCCGCCATCGACCGGCTTCTTGGTGTCGGCATTGACCAGCGCGCCCATGCGCGCGGCGACCGAATTGCCGGGGACGGAAGCGTCGCACCAGCGGTTGAGATTGTGGATGACGTCATCGGCGTTGAAGACGTCGCCATTCGACCAGGCGATGCCCTTGCGCACATGCAGCGTCAGCGTCCTGGCGTCGTCGCTGGTTTCCCAGCTTTCGAGCAGCCACGGCTCGAAGGTGAAGTCGCGGTTCCAGCGCACCAGATATTCGTTGCAGTGGCGCGCCACATTGGACATCTCGACACCGTCGAAGGTGCGCGGATCCTTGAAACCCTTGACGTTCATGGCGACGCGCAAGGTGCCGCCGCGCTTCGGCTCCTCTGCCCGGGCGGGCGACGCGCTGAGGCCGCCCAATGCCAGTGCTCCGGCCGCGCTGACGCCGAAGCCGGCCATGATGGCGAGATATTCGCGCCGGTTGACGCCGCCCTTTGTGAAATCTTGGGCGACGGGTTTGGCCTGCGGGTGCAAATTGCGGTCGGTCAGCATGAATTTCATCGTCGTTCCCTCTTTTGTTGGGCGCCCCGACGGTCCGCCTCCGCTGGGGCGGATGCGATCATCGGGCGCCGTTGCCTGAGCAGGTGATGATAAAGCGGGCCGACCCCGGGAAATGTTCTCTTTTCCGCAATTCTTGTGCGCCACTCCGCAGTGGGAGTGCAGACAATCTCCCCCTTGTGGGCGCGGCAATCGCATATGGATTTCGGCGCTTTGCGCTCCACGAATACCCCCACCCTTAATCCCTCCCCACAAGGGGGAGGGAGACTCGGCAGCGCTGAACTCGGCAGATTGGCCACGTTGAGCGCCGCAATATAGCGGGCGGCAGCGTTCCCTCCCTTGTGGGGAGGACTAGGGTGGGGTCCTCTTCGCAAAAATCTCATATGCGATTGCCTGCCCATGAGGGGGAGATCAGCGCTTCGCCGCCTCAATATGGCCAGTCGTTCTTGCCGAGCACGGCACGGCGGCGATGGCTGCAAGCGTGCACACGAACGCCTCGCCGGCGCGCGGAACATTTTTGCGGGCGCGCAGAAAACTGTGCACGAGGCGGTTCTCCTCATACCACCAGGCGCGGCCGCCTGCCGCAACGATGCGGTCGCGATAGGTCTCGCCGTCCGATGACAGCGGATCGCATTGGGCCGTGATGATGACAGTCGGCGGCAGGCCGGAGAAGTCATTGTCGCTCAGCGGCGAAAAAGTCGGGTCGTCGGGCGACTGTGCCGGGGCAGCGCGAATGGTGCGGTAGAACGCGATGTCGCGCAGTGTCAACAGCGGTGCCTCGGCATGTTCGACATAGGAGCCGGCACTCTCGTCGCCGCCAAGGCCGGGATAGATCAGCACCTGGCCGACCGCCCGGCGCAGGTGGCGGCGCGAGGCGTGCGCGACCGCGGCGGCAAGGTTGCCGCCGGCGCTTTCGCCGACAAGCACGATCGGCAGGTCCGTTGTCACCGCCGCCCATTCGAACACGGTCAGCGCGTCGTCGAAGGCGGCCGGGTGCGGATGCTCCGGCGCCAACCGGTAGTCGGCCGAGACGACGTCGAAACCGGTGCCGGCGCAGATTTCGGCGCAGATGTCGTCATGGCTGTCGAGCCCGCCAAGCACAAAGCCGCCGCCATGATAGTAGAGGATGACGGCGCGCACGGGCTTGCCCGCCATCCGGTAGTAGCGAATCGGGATGGCGTGCCCTGCATCGGCGGCGATGATGCCGCCGCTGGCCGAAACCCCTTTGGGATAACCCTGATGGAAGGCGCGGCACATCGCATCATAGACCGACCTTTGCTCGGCGATCGGAAGTTCGGCGATTTCTGGCGGGAACCAGTCATTGACCAGGTCGATATACTCCCACAGCGCCGGATCGAGCAGGGTGGCGTATTTCCCCCGCCTGGCGGTCTTGAGCTTGTGGACCGTGCCCATCTCTCAGAGCTCGCCGTAGAGCCGTTCGGCGTTTTCAAACGTGAAGCGCAGCGGTACCGAGCCTTCGACCTGCCATGCATCGATGGTGTCGCCCGCCATCAGCCGGCACGCGTCTATCGTGTTGGTGACGGCGCCGCCATAGAGCCGGTTGGCAAGGTTGAGGATGGCGGTCTGGTGCATGGCGGCACTGCCGCTGCCGCAGGCATCCTTGACCAGAAGCACGCGAAAGCCGGATGCCACCGCGTCCTTCACGGTGGCGTCGATGCAGGCCTCGGTCCAGACGCCGGCGACGATCAGCCATTCGATGCCGCGCGCCTTGAGTTCGGTTGCGGCAGGCCCGCCGCCGAAGGCGCTGGCCTGCGTCTTGACCAGCATCGTCTCGCCGGCCGCGGGCGCCACTTCCGGGCAGATTTCCGTCAGAGGATCGCTCTTGTCGGAAAAGGCGGACTTGCCGTCGGCGTCGAGCGGATGGAAGGGATGCGCCTTGGCGGCATCGACGATATAGGCCCAGTGGTAGAGCGGCACGAAGTTGCGCCGCGCCGCCGCCTGCAGGCGTTGGACGTTGGCCAGCACCTCGCCATAACCTTCGACCAGATAGCGCTTGTCCTGCCGATGCTCTTCCTGGAGGTCGATGAACGCCGCGGCGACCGTGCCGCGTTTGATGGAGATGGGGCTTTTCATGCGGATAGGCCTTGGTTCGCGACCAACGCCGCCGCTCTTCTCGCAAGGGCAGCGCAAGTGGTGGAGATTGGTCGGCGTCCTCCGAACTTCGTCCTCCCAGGGCGAAGCAGCCGCGCAGCGGCGTCGCGGAGACCCTGGGATCCGTTCCGTGACGTCGACCGTGGAGTGCAACTGTGCAGGATCTGCACCGTTGCGGCGCTCTGGAGTCCATGCCGTGACATTGGCCAAGGAATGCGGCGGAGCAGAACTTGCACCGTTGCGGCGCGGATGAGTCCCGGCATGGATCCTAGGGTCTGCGCCGCGTCGCTGCGCTCCTTGCTTCGCCCTAGGATGACGACGGGATTGGCGTTCGCGCTGGTTGCCAAGGGATGCGAAACGACCATCAAACCTGCTTCTCCAGAAACTCATCCTCGTAGGGAAAGCGCGACAGAAGCTCGGTGCCGGTGTCGGTTATCAGGATTTCGTCCTCCAGCTTGACGCCCTCGCGGCCGCCTTTCTCGCCGATATAGCTTTCCACGCTCACCACCATGCCGGGCACGACAACACCGTCGCGGCCATAGGTCTCATAGTCCATGGCATGCGCGATGAACGGCGTCTCGCCATGCATGCCCACGCCATGCATCACCGAGGTATAGCGCTGGTCGACGAAACGGTCCGGGATTTTCCACGCTCTTTCGGCGATCTCGCGAAACGCCATGCCAGGTTTGACAATCGAAATGTTGTGCTGAACCTGGTCGTGCGCCATGCGGTAGAGCGATTTCTGATAGTCGGTCGGCTTGCCAGGCCCGCAGCGGAAGGTGCGCGAAAAATCGGAATAATAGCCATAGCAGCCGATCGTGTCGGTATCGAGCGCCAGAAGCTCGCCCGGCCGGATCTTGCGGCCGCTGGCCTCGTTGAACCACGGATTGGTGCGCTGTCCCGAGGTGAGCAACCGCGTCTCGATAAACTCGCCGCCCTGGCGGATCACCTCGCCATACATGATGGCGAACAGCTCGTTTTCGGAGACGCCGGGCTTGATCGCCTCGCGCACGGCATAAACAGCGGCTTCCGCGCCAGCCATCGATACCTGCAGGCATTTGACTTCCTCGGGTGTTTTCACCGCGCGCACCGCCAGGATTTCGCCCTGACAATCCCTGACGTCGCAGCCGCGCTTTTCCAGCGCCAGCGCCTGCAAATGGCTGCAGCGGTCGAGCCCGAGCTTCATCGAGCCGCCGCCATGTTTCTTCAAAAGCTCGGCGATCTCGTCGGCGAAGGGGTCGGCGGTTTCGTCGTCGCGGCCCGACACCGAAGACCATACCAGCTTGGACGGGCGCGCCTCGTCGATAGTGTCGAGCACCATCGAGACATGGTAGCTCTGCGGGTACTCGAACAGCACGATCGGCCCGTCGGTCGGGATGAAGAAATACCGCGTCGAGTTGCGCAGGAAATAGCCGAACATGTTGCGCGAGCCGGTGGCATAGCGCTGGTTGTAGGGGTCGAACAAAACGACGCCCCCATAGCCCGCCTCGCGCATCCAGCCGCGCAGTTTCGCCAGCCGCCCTTTGCGCAAGGCGTCGGCATCGATGAAGGACGGCTCGGTGTCCGACAGCCACATGCCACCGGCCGAGTCAGCCGCAACCGGGTGGCGCATGCGGTCCTTGAAATCCACATCCTCGGTGCTGTCGGGGTCGAAAACGACGATGCTCATTGGGTGCGCCTCCTGAAGGGCTAGACCATAGCCATGCGCCGAAAAATGTCTGTGCGAGAATCCGCAGATGTCGTGCGAAATGCCGCAAGAAGGGCATGGATACAAAGGGCAATGTAGCGATCCTTCGCGCCCCCTCTGTCCTGCCGGACATCTCCCCCACAAGGAGGGAGATTAGCAGCTTTCGCGTCCCGCTCGCCCTGCAACGTTGGTGATTGGCGAAAGCCGAGGCGACATCTGATCTCCCCCCGTGTGGGGGAGATGTCCGGCAGGACAGAGGGGGGCGCTGTCCCGCCAGCATCTCACCGCGTTAGCGCGCAGCGCCCTCTAATGCCGCCGCATCGCCTTCGGCGCGTGCCCATGCTCCTCGCGAAACGCTCGGGCAAAACTTGACATGGACGCGAAGCCGCAGGCCAGCGCCACGTCTCGCACCATCAGCGTCGAATGGGCCAACAGGTCGGCGGCGCGCCGCAGCCGGAGCCGCCGGTAATATCCATTGGGCGAAATGCTGAGCTGGGCGCGGAAATTGCGCTCCAACTTGTCGGAGGAGACCCCGAGACGGGCCGCCAGTTCCGTCATGCCAAGCCGCTCTTCCACCGCATCCTCCATGATGGCAATGGCCGACAGCACCAGTTCGTTCTGGACGCCAGTGCGCAGCCTGAGCGGCATCAGCTTGCGGTCGACGCTCGAACGCAAAGGGCTGTGCACAAACCATTCCGCGACGCCGGCCGCGAGCTCGCCGCCATAATCGTTGGTGATGATCTCCAGCATCATGTCGAGGCTGCCGACGCCACCGGCCGAGGTGAAGCGCTTGCGGTCGATGACGTAGAGATCGCGCCGGAGCTCGATATCCGGGAAGGCCTCGGTGAATGCCGCCTGGCTGGTCCAGTGCAAGGTGCAGGCATGGCCGTCGAGCAGGCCGGCCCTGGCGAGGAAGAAGGCGGCGTCGGCCACCGCGCCTATGTGAGCGCCGGCGCGCAGGCTCTTGCGCATCCAGGCAACCGCATCGTCGGCGACGACGAGGTCCGCATTGCCGCCCGAGCAGACGACGATGCGATCGACCTTCGGCGCGCCGAACGCTGAGAATCCCGGTTGTATGACAACCCCATTGGATGCCTCGACCGTGCCCTGGTCGGCGCCGACGATCACCCAGCGATAGCACTCGCGCTTGGCCAGCACGTTGGCGGCGCGCAATGGCTCGATCACCGAACTGAACGCCATCATTGGAAAGCCGGGAAAGACCAGAACGGCGAAGGTGAGGGGACCTTCGCTCGCTGCGGGTTGCGCCCGGTCGTGTGTTTGGCTGGCACGGTCGGTATTCACAATTGTGTATTTCCTGGGAGCGTCATTGGTGGCAGACAGGAAATGTAACGGGCTTTTTGGCCCGCCGGCAATGGAGACGACGCCATGTTTGCGGCCCAGACCATCGACAGCACCGACAAGCCGGCCTTCTACCGCGAACTGGCCACCCAGTTGAAGGCGCTGCTGGAAGGCGAGAGCGACTCCGTCGCCAACGCCGCCAACACATCGGCGCTGATCTTCCAGATGGTGCCCGATCTCAACTGGGCCGGCTTCTATTTCCTGGCGTCCGACGAGGAGCTGGTGCTTGGACCGTTCCAGGGCAAGCCGGCCTGCGTGCGCATCGCCGTCGGCAAGGGCGTGTGCGGCACCGCGATCGATCTCGAAATGTCGATGCTGGTCAAGGATGTGCACGAGTTTGCCGGCCACATCGCCTGCGACGCCGACTCGCGCTCGGAACTCGTCGTGCTGCTGAGGGACAGTGACGGCGTCTTCGGCCTGATCGACCTCGACAGCCCGACGCCCGGCCGCTTCGACAAGGACGACCAGGCCGGCATCGAGGCGCTTGCCGCGATCTATGTCGCGGCGAGTTCGTTCGAGGACTAAGCGAACTTCACCAGCATCAGGCTGAAGCAGCCGATGAACAGGAAGGCGCAGGAGGCGAGCGCCAGCGGGCGAAGGCCGCGCGAGCGCAGCTGCGAAATGTTGGCCTGCAGACCCATGGCGGCGAGCCCCATGGTCAGCATGATGGTGGTGGCGAACGCCATGGCCGACTTCACTTCGGCCGGCACGGCAACCAGGCTGTTCAGCGCCACGACGGCGACGAAAGCGGCGACGAACCACGGTATCGGCGGCCGCGCACCGGATTGGCTGCTTGGGCGATCGCCATTGCTCTTGCGGCGCGTCATCAGGCCGAGCGCGATCACCATCGGCGCCAGCAGGGCGACGCGGGTCAGCTTGGCGACGGTGGCGATCTCGCCGGACTGGGCGCCGTTCTGGAAGCCGGCGCCGATGACCTGTGCCACCTCGTGGATCGAGGCGCCGGCCCACAGGCCGAATGCGTGCTGGTCGAGGCCGAGCACCGGCGCCAGCAGCGGAAAGCCGAGCATGGCGACGGTGCCGAACAGCGTGATCGAGGCGACGGCATAAGTGACGTCCTCGTCGCGCGCATCGGTGACGATGTTGGTGGCAACGATCGCCGAAGCGCCGCAGATCGAGGTGCCGGCGGCAATCAGCTGCGCCAGCTTGGCGTCGACGCCGATCAGCCGGCCAAGCGTAATGGTGAAGACGAAGGTCGCTCCAAGGGTCAGCGCCACGATGCCGACGCCGCCGGCGCCGATGGAGACGACCTGGCCGAGCGTCAGCTGAAAGCCGAGCAGCACGATGGCAAAGCGCAGCAGGCGCTTCTGCGAGAATGCAATGCCGGCCTTGGCGTGGGCGGGCGTGCCGAGCACGTTGGAATAGATCATGCCGGCGACGACGGCGAGGATCATCGGGCTGAACAGCGCGAAGCCGGAGACATTATGGGCCGAGAAGGCCACCCCCGTGATCATCGCCACCAGCACGATCCCGGGGATGACGCCATTCCACACGGAACCGAGCCGCTTCCGGCCCACGGCCAGATCGGCGGAAATCATGCTGATCGGAATATCGTTCGCTAGCTGGGCGGCGGAAGACAATGCAATTCTCCACGCAAGGACCTTAGGAGAATGTCATTCCAGAATCGATCTTTCCAACGAATTGTTTTTGTTGAAATGATCGATTTTTGTGAACATTTAGGGCGGCCGAGGTCAGAATGAGAAAGAGCGGCCGGGCGAAACCTGGAGCCGCCCTAGATCATGATGAATTCCCATCACGATCTAACCCCACTTTTTGGGATCATGCCCTAGTATTTCATCCCAATTCGCGCGGCGATCGTATGGTCCTGGCTGTCGCCGTTGCTGCCGACCGCGGTGCTGTAGTTCAGCCCGAAGGCAATACCGCCGATTTGCGCATCGACGCCGAGCCCGATTGACAAATAGTCGTTGGAAAAGGCATCTGCGTCCAGCGCGTAGGGCGTGGTGCCGATATCGGCATAGCCGAGGCTGACGCGGCTGGAGCCGGCAAAGTCGTGCGTATACTCAAAGCGCGCGCGCGGTGTGAGCAGACCCCAGCTGGTAGGAATGTTGTTCTCGATGCGCAGGCCAAGGGTGCCCGACAGCGTGTCGACGGTCTGCTTGCCGAAGGTCAGATTATAGATGTCGCCACCCGTCTCGGTGAAGCCGTCAAGCGTGGAGTGGGACCCCGACAGACGTCCATAGGGTGATATCAGAGAGTCCGGCCGGCGAAATTCGTAGCCCGCCGTCAGCGACCCGAAGACCTGGCTTCCGTCGCGCGTTCCAGACGCGAAATCGCCGGTATCGGTCACATAGCGCTCACTGTCGAAATTGAGGGCGCCATAGCCGGCAAGGCCATCGACAAAAAAATCTGGCGCCGGGCGGTAGCTGCTATAGGCGGCGACCGAGATGGCATGGGCGCGGCTTTCGGTGCCGTTGCTCCCGACGTCGGTGACGTCATGGCCATAGCCAAACCCGAGACCGGCGGTGAAGGTCGGGGAAAAGCGGTAGTCGGCACCGACGCTCACGCCGACCAGCGTATGGTCGAGCTTGATGGCTCCATCGTCATCGGTGCCGAAATTGACGTAGCCGCCGCTCCAGAAGGCCAGTTCGCCAAATGGGTTCTCGGCCGGCAGTGACGACGTCTGGGTGTCCACGTCCGTGCCAGTTGAAGACTGTCCGGTCTTGATCGGCGACGCGCCGGTCGAAGTCCTGTCCTGCTTTGCGTTGGCGTTGGGCTGAATGCGCTCCGGATTGGGCGCTCCGTAAGTGGACTGCGACGATGCCGTGGCGATTGCGGCGAGCGCCGGATCGTTCGCCGCATTCTGCTGCTGAGCGTATGCGTCGGGATTGTCCGACGATTGCTGGACGGCAACGCTGAGGCCTATCGAATTGTGGCGCTGGTCGCCCTCATTGTGGAGCTGTTCCAGCCTCTGTCCAAATCCCTGGATCTGAATGTCGGCGAAGTGCTTTGCCGCCTCCACCTGTGCCCGAATCAGGCCGATCACTTCCGGATCGCGGGAGGGGTCGGGCCGTGCCGTGACGTTGATGGTCACGGTTGCCGGAGGTGACGTTCCGTCGGCATTCGAGAGCGTGTAGGTCAGGCTGGTTGTGCCGGCAAAGGTGGCTGCCGCGGCAAACTGCAGGATATAAGCGCCGCCATCGGGCACAATGGAAGCCGTGCCCGCTTCGCTCGGCGGCGGCGAGGCAATCGTGGCGCTGGTAAACGGCCCATTCGTAGCCCCTTGCGTCAGGTCGAGGGACCCGGTCGTTCCGGCCATCACGTCCAGCGTGTGGTCCTGTGCCGACGGCAAGTGGATCTCGACGACCACAGTGTAGTCACGTTGGCCGGTAAAGCCGTTGCTGTCCGTGGCCCGCACCGTAAAATCGTAATTGGCCGCGACAGTGGGTGTGCCAGCCAGTGTACCCCCAGGCGAGAGTGCGAGGCCGGGAGGCACCGAGCCGGAAACCACGGTGAAGGTGTAGGGTGCGGCGCCGCCATTGGGGCTGCTTGCGGTGATGGTCTGGCTGTACGGCGTGCCAATATGTGCATTCGGCAATGTTGCCGGCGAAAACTCCACCGTCACCGTGGTGCAGGACAGGACAAGATTGGTCACGTCGGCTCCCGCCACCGTGCCCGAGGCCGTCGTGACCGTGCATGTCTGGTCGGCCGGCTTGGCAGTAACATCAACGCTCCAGTTGGAGCCGGTCAGCAGGCCATCCGCAAAGGCAAAGGTGGTATCGCCGACATTCACGTCCCTGGTTTGCGTCCCTGCCGGCGAGCTTGATGTCAATTTCAAACTCACCGTCCCGGTCTGACCGCTCGCCGTGCCGCTGATCACATAGAGCGGCTCATCAAAACAGATCAATGCGGACCCATCGCCTGAATTGACGCCTTCCGCCACCGCAGCCGATTGCAGCGAGCCGGCATCCGATGATCCGCCGCCGCCGCCGCCGCCGGCGCCGTTCCAGTTCTGCTGGCACGAGGTCGTGCCGACGCCTGCGCCGCCACCACCGCCGCCGACAGTAGCCCCGCCACCGCCGCCACCAGCATATCCGGCGCCCAGGAAAGACCCTGAGAAATTTCGTGCAGTTCCGCCTTGGCCATTTGTCTGACCGGCCGTGCCAGGAAAACTATCGCACCCAGCGCCGATCGCGCCACCGGCACCTACAGTGCCACCTTCACCGCCAAAGGGGCCAAGGCCGCCCGAAACATCGGTTCCTGCCGAGCCGGATCCCCCGCTCTTGCCACCGGCGCCACCAGCTATCGAATTTGTAGTGTGCCAGCCCCCGTTGCCACCGCCGCCACCGCCGCCAGCAATTGCCAGGCGGGTTCCGCCCAGCCGCAGGTCGGTCGCCCCGCCACCATTGCCGCCGTCGGGAGTACCGCTCGCGCCACCGGGATTGACCGCGAGCGAGCCACGGCCGCCAACGCCGACAGAAAGGATGTCACCCGGCGCGACAGTCAAGGAACCGCTCACCTGGCCGCCGAGCCCGCCGGCGCCGCCTGGGCTCAATGGGCTGCCCCCGATGGTGCCGGCGCCGCTCTTGCCAACCCCGCCTTGCGCTCCCTTGAGGTATACTGTGGCGGAATGGGTGTTGCCAGGAACCGAGATGGACTGGTCGCCGCCAGTAAAGCTAAAAGCATGAGCTGTCTGTGTGGGACTACAAGACTGCCCGAGCGCTGACGTCGTGCCCGCGAGCGCGTAGACGACCGTCATCGCGCCTAACAAACGTGAGATTGTACGCTTTGCCAGCCCCCGATGCATGGCGCCCCCCCCCGTCAGCCCGTCCAGTGCTTCTCCGCTTATATTATGATGCCAAGATTAGATCAAATAGAAATTTGAACCAATGGTAGGTTGAATGTCCAACAATATTAGCTGTTGCTGTTTTTTTGTACGCGTACGAGAGCCCTACTCGACGGCGCAGCAGTTTAGGCGAGCAACCACCGCGCAAGGTGAAGACTGGCGTTGCCTGGCAGTACACTTATGGCCTTGCCGGCGCCGCCCGCTCTAGCCGCGCGGGTCAACTCGGAGGCTGGGCCAACGCCAAAATCTTGACAGCGCCGCGCTTCCTGCTCCAGCGTGGCGTCATGTTCGTTTTCTCGTTCGCCATCGCCAAGCGACGCCGTTCCTGCACCACGCAGCGCGGCAAGCTGTTTGCGCGACGAAAAGGACCGGCCCAATAAAATTCCGGTTCGTTCGTTCCAGCCCCGCCCGCGACGTCTGCCGGCGGGGTTTTCATGTCTGGAGCCTTTGCCATGTCCAATTCTTCCATCCTGTTTCGGCCGGCCCAACCGGCGGACGCTGCTGCCATCAAGGACATTGTGCGTGCCGCCTATGCCAAATGGGTGCCTCTGATCGGCCGCGAGCCGCTGCCGATGCGCGCCGACTATGACAAGGCGGTCGCCGAACATCCGTTCGATCTCGCCATCGAAAATGGCCGCATCGTCGGCATGATCGAGACCATGCTGGCCGACGATCATCTCTGGATCGAGAATGTCTGCGTCGCGCCAGAGGCGCAGGGCAGGGGAATCGGCCGGCTGCTGCTGGAACGGGCGGAGCAGAAGGCGCTAGAGGCCAGTTGCTTCGAGCTGCGCCTGCTGACCAATGGCGCCTTCATGGCCAATGTGTTGTTGTACAAACGGCATGGCTATACGATCGACCGGGAGGAGCCGTTCATGAACGGCATCACGGTCTATATGAGCAAGAAACTGGGGTAATGGCCGATAACAGGGAGGATCGGATGGCAGTCAGGGTCCGGTTGAAGCCGCTCTCGGGGCGGTATGCCGTTTCGCGCCTCGAAGCAAAAGACAGCATTCCCGGCTGGGCGGACGGGCCGGGCTTCGTCAGCATTACCAGGACCGACGACGAGCTTTCGGTTGTCTGCCTGCAGGATCGGGTGCCGGACGGGGTGAAGCATGACAGGGACTGGGTCGCCCTGAAACTCCAAGGTCCCTTTGCCTTCGACGAAACAGGCATCGTCCTGTCGGTGATAAAACCATTGTCGGAAAACGAACTCGGCATTTTTCTGGTATCCACCTTCGATGGTGACCATCTGCTCGTCAAAGCCAAGGATGAAGCCGCGGCAAGGGGGCTTCTGGTCGCGGCGGGGCACACGCTTCTGTAGCCGTAGGCTCAATCGCCCGCCCTTGCGTTTGACATCGCTCTTGCCCCATCGTTATCCCCGATACGACGATCCGGCGATCGCCCCCATCAATTCAGAAATCCCCCGAGGAGAAGCCCGTGTCACACAATCTGCAGTTCTATATCGACGGCGTGTGGGTCGATCCTGTCGTGCCCAGCACACTCGACGTCATCGACCCGTCAAACGAAGATGCTTTCGCGCAGATTTCGCTCGGCTCAAAGGCCGATGTCGACAAGGCGGTTGCGGTCGCCAAGCGCGCCTTCGAGACATTCGGCTTCACTTCGGTCGAGGAGCGCCTCGATATCCTCAACCGCATAATCGAGGTCTACAAGAAGCGCAGCGCCGATCTGGCGCTGGCCGTATCGCGCGAGATGGGCGCGCCGCGCCAGATGGCACTCGACAGCCAGGTCGGCATTGGCCTGGCACATCTGCGGAAGATGGCCGAGGTGCTGAAGTCGTTCGAATTCCGCCACGTCAAGGGCTCGTCGCTGATCGTCAAGGAGCCGATCGGGGTCGTCGGCCTGATCACGCCGTGGAACTGGCCGCTGAACCAGATCACCTGCAAGGTCGGCCCCGCCCTTGCCGCCGGCTGCACCATGGTTCTGAAGCCCTCGGAAATCGCCCCGCTCGACGCCATCATCTTTGCCGAAATCATCGACGAGGCAGGCGTTCCCAAGGGCGTCTTCAACCTCGTCAACGGCGACGGCCCGGGCGTCGGCCAGGCGCTGTCCAGCCATCCCGATGTCGACATGATGTCGTTCACCGGGTCGACCCGCGCCGGCATCCTGGTCGCCAAGGCGGCCGCCGACACGGTCAAGCGCGTGCATCAGGAACTCGGCGGCAAGTCGGCCAACATCCTGTTTCCCGATGTCGATCTCGAAAAGGCCGTCAGCAAGGGCGTCGCCGGCTGCTTCAGCAACTCGGGCCAGTCCTGCAACGCGCCGACCCGCATGTTCGTGCCGCGCGACCGCCATGACGAGGCGACCGGCTACGCCAAGACGGCGGCCGAAAAATTGACCGTCGGCCCGGCCGATGCGGCCGGCACCAAGCTCGGCCCGGTGGTCAGCCAGATCCAGTTCGACAAGATCCAGGACCTGATCCAGGCCGGCATAGATGAAGGCGCCACGCTGGTCGCGGGTGGACCGGGGCGTCCGGCCGAGCTCAACCGCGGCTACTATGTCCGCCCCACCGTGTTCGCCGACGTCACATCAGACATGCGCATCGCGCGCGAGGAAATCTTCGGGCCGGTGCTGGCGATCATGCCTTACGACACAGTGGAAGAGGCGATCGGCACCGCCAACGACACTGTCTATGGGCTGGCGTCCTACATCCAGGCCAAGGATATCGAGAAGGCCCGCGAAGTCGCCGCCCGCATGCGCACCGGCACTGTCTACATCAACTATCCGCAATGGGACGCCGGCCTGCCATTCGGCGGCTACAAGCAATCCGGCAACGGCCGCGAATACGCCGAATACGGGCTGGAGGATTTCCTCGAGATCAAGGGCATCGCGGGGTATAAGGCAGCGGAGTAGGGGCTACCCCTTGGGGACCGGCAACCAGCCGGTCCCGAGGCTTCAGCTCTCAAAGGTGCGGCTTCACTCTTCCCGGAAAGCTTTCTGGATCTGATCCGACAGCGGCTTCACCAGATAGGAAAGCATCGTCCGGTCGCCCGTCGGGAAGAACACTTCGGCCGGCATGCCTGGCGCCAGCGCCAGCCCGCGCAGCTTGGCGACCTCGGTTTTGGGCAGCGTCACCCGCGCCACATAGAAGGCTGCTCCGGTGCGCTCTTCGATGGTGAGATCCGCCGAGATCCGCGACAGCGTCCCGGTCAGCTCCGGCGTGGTTTGCCGATTGAAGGCCGACAGGCGCAAAATCGCATTCTGGCCCATCGTCACCTGGTCGATATCCTGCGGTGCGATATGCGCTTCAACGGTCAGGTCGTCCGTCACCGGTACGATCTGCATCACCTGTTCGCCGGGGGTGATCACCCCGCCGATCGTATGCACGGCCAACTGCAGCACCACGCCATCCTGCGGGCTGCGCAGATCGATGCGCTTCAACTGGTCCTCGGCCGCCACCTTGCGTTCGACGAACTCGGAGATCTTCCCTTGGGTTTCGCGTAAGTCGGTTGCGACCTCGCTGCGAAGGTCCTGGTCGATCTGGATAATCTGCAGTTCGATCTCGGACGCCTTGCCTTCACCTGGGCAATTCCGGCGGTCAACTGGCCATGCTCGCCTTCGAGCCGCACCGCGTCCCGTTCCAGCGCCGTCATCCGCTCGATCCCTATCAGCTTGCGACGCCAGAGCGACCGCACCCCTTCCAGCTCGATCCCTATCAGCTCGATCTCGCGGCGTTTCGCCTGCCGCTGCTCGGTCAGGCCGGCGGTCTCCTGCGTCAACTGGGCGATCCGTTCGCGCAATTGAGATCGCTGGCCGGATCGCGCCTGGTGCCGGAAATCGAACAGCGATTGTTCTCCGGCCATCGATGCGGCGACACCGGCTTCGTCGCGCCGCGATGTTAAAACGTCCGGAAAGCTGATCGTGTCCTTGCCGTCACGCTCCGCCTCCAGGCGCGCCAACCGTGCATAAAACTCATCCAGACCTTTTGAGACGATCGCCAGATTGGCGCGCGTTGTCGTCTCGTCCAGCCGCACCAGAATATCGCCCGCCTTGACCCGGTCGCCTTCACGCACCCTGATCTCGCCGACCACGCCGCCCGTCGGATGCTGAACCTTCTTTACATTGGAATCGACCACCAGCCGGCCAGCTGCGATCACCGCACCCGACATCTTGGTCACTGCCGCCAGGCCGCCAACACCTCCGACAAGCAGCAGACAGGTAGCAACGCCAGCCACGAGATAGCGGCGGACCTGCCGGTGATGCAAAGCGCTTCTGTCCTCGCTCATGCCGGAACGCCTCGCTCCGTGGCGGCAACGACCTTGAGCGGCGCTGCCGATCGGAAGACCTTGTTCAGCACCTCGTCCTTCGGACCGAAGGCCTGCACATGGCCATTGGCCATCACCAGCACCGTATCGACATTGGCCAGCACACTGGACCGGTGCGCGACGACGATAACGATGCCGCCGCGGTCCCTGATGCCCTGGATCGCTGCGGACAAGGCCACTTCACCCTCCGAGTCGAGATTGGAATTCGGCTCGTCCAGGATGACCATGAACGGATCGCCATAGAGAGAGCGGGCAAGGGCGACACGCTGCCGTTGCCCCGCCGACAGCGAGGCGCCGGCTTCGCCAACCTTCGTGTCGTAACCGTCGGCCAGATGCACGACGAGATCATGCACGCCGGCGGCCTTGGCTGCCGCAAGCACCATGTCGGATGACGCATCCGGGTCGAAGCGGGCGATGTTCTGCGCAATCGTGCCGTCGAACAACTGCACATCCTGCGGCAGGTAGCCGATATGTTTGCCCAACTCGTCGGCCGGCCACTGGTCAAGCGTCGCTCCGTCCAGCCGCACGGCGCCGCGCGCCGGCAGCCAGACACCTGCAAGCGTACGCACCAGCGATGATTTGCCGGAAGCACTCGGGCCGATGACCCCCAGGCCTGCTCCCTTGGCCAGTGAAAAACTTGCATCCCACACCACCGGCGTGCGTTCGCCCGGCGGCGCGACACTGACATTCTCGACCGCCAGCGCGCTGACAGGCGCGGGCAGGGTCACGCCGGTTGCGCCTTCCGGCAGCGCGGACAGAAGCTGCTTCAGGCGTGCCCAGCTTTGCCGCGCCGAAATGAAACCCTTCCAATGCGCTATCGCCAGTTCGATCGGAGCCAGCGCCCTGCCCATCATGATCGAGCTTGCGATCATGATGCCGCCGGTCGCCTCTTGCTTGATGACCAGATAAGCGCCGATCGCCAGCATTGCCGATTGCAGCATCAACCGCAGGATCTTGGAAATCGTGCCAAGCGTTCCCGCGACATCGCTGGCCGCCGCATGGGCGTTCAGGTACTCGGCATTGACGGCAGACCACCGCTCGGCGATACGCCCGCCAAAACCCATGGCCTGCATGGCTTCGGCATTGCGCCTTGTCGCCTCGGCCAACGTGCTGCGAACGGCCGCGTGCTGTCCGGCGATCCTTGTCGGGCCGCGGGTCCGGAATTCGGCCAGAAGCGTCAGTGCAAACAGGACAACGGCGCCGGCAAGCGCGGTAACGCCGATCCAGAAATGAAAAATGAAACAGATGCCGATGTAGAGCGGCATCCATGGCAGGTCGAACAAAGCGGTCGGTCCGGCACTGCCGATAAAGGAGCGGACCTGATCGAGATCCCGTAGGGGTTGCAGCCCGTCGCCGGAAGGCTTGGCGCGCAGCGGCAGGCGCATCAGCGCCGAATAGACCGACGGGCTCAGCTTTGCGTCCAACCCCTGTCCCAGCCGCACCATGAGGCGAGAGCGGATCAGCTCCAGCACTCCCTGAAACACGAACAATGTTCCCGCAAGCACCGCCAGGCCGACCAGCGTCGGCACGCTGCGACCCGGAACGACGCGGTCATAGACTTGCAACATGAAGAACGAGCCGGTCAGGGTCAGCACGTTGACGACCCCGCTCATCAGGACGATGCCCGAAAACGCACGTCGAAAGGACGCCAGGATTCCGACCAGCGTAAGCGGCGTCGATGGCGTCAGCTGCATGCAGGCTCGCAATCAGGATATGGCATCTCGTCCCTTCAATAGATAACTGCCTTGAGTGTGACATGGACGGGCAAGCCGGCCTGGAACTGCGCGCTGCCCCGCGCCACCAGCCAGCCGTCCGCACGCTCCAGGCGCGCAACGACCTGCAGCGTTGGTGAAGCGGTCGAGCTTGCGGGCAGGGGCAAGGAAAATTCTATGGTCTTTGAGCCGCCCTCGCTCTTGAGGCTGGTTTTGGCGGCGCGGCGTCGCCCACTGTCCTGAATGGCGGGATCCTCAAGATAGATCTCAAGATGACCTTCCGGGATAGCCTTGCCGCCCACAAAGGTGACGGCGCCGCGAATATCTGTTGCGCGAATATCTGGCGCGCGAATATCTGGCGATTGCGCTGCCGCTGCCCCGGTGGCCGCGGCGACTGCCGCAACTCCGGCGGCCATTAACACTGTGCGGCGGTCGGTCATCGCGTCCTCTCCCTTTTCACTGCGCTGGGGTATGCGGGAGGGGAGCCTGACGGCACCCCTCCCCCGGCAACGCGTTAGATGACAATGAAGTCTGCAGCCGAAAGATCCAGATTTGTGTTCAGGTGTGCAAACTGAACGGCTGCTCCCTGTCCGGAACCATCGGCGTCGTAAGACAATATTCCACTGTCGGTGTCGTAGATGATGCGGTCGTCGGCATCATGAGCAGCACCGGCTGCGCTCTTGTAGAATGAGCCCAAAGCGAGGGCGCCGTCGCCGCCAACGCTGGCAAAGATGAGGTTGTCCAGCAGGATCGTATCGTCGGCGACCTTGAAGTCCTTGATCCAGTCGATATTGCCGTTCCCGAGTTCTGTCGAGAAGCGGAAATAGTCGTCGCCGGCGCCGCCGGTCAGCGTATCGGCAGCCAGCCCGCCATCCAAAAGGTCGCTGCCGCCGCCGCCGTTGAGCGTATCGGCGCCCGCAACGCCCGGCTGAGCTGGTGCCGGCGGGAATTCGACCGACACGTTCAGCTTGTAAGTCGAGCCCTCCGGCACGGATTCGACCCAGCCATCGCCAGGAGCCGAGTCCGACCATTCGCCCTCCACAATATAGTAGGTTCCGGTTTCCTGAACGATGAAGCTGGTGCTCGAATCGCGGCCGTTGTTGGAGCCGGGGTCGTTGCCGCCATCGTCGTTCTGGGCGACGATATTGCCATCGCTGTCCAGCACCCTGACGATGCTGTCATGGACATTGGGGTCGGCAATGCCATCGATGTCGATGGTGATGATCGTGCCGGCCGCCAGGTTGATGCTGTAATATCCGCCCAAGCCGTTTCCGGTGGCATTGACGGTGGTGTGAAGGGTGGTCGTCGAATCGAAGATGTCGGGGTCGGCGGTCAGCGAGAAGTTGTTCGAGATGTCGAAGGCGGTCGAGACCGAATTGTTGGTCGCGTCCGGTCCGAGCGTGGCGTAGCCGGTGCCCATGCCCGGGCGTGGCGGAGCATCGCCCTGATAGGCGAAATCGCCGAGCAGGGTGTCATCGCCGCCGCCGCCGTCGATCTTGTCGGCGCCGCCCTGGCCGGTCAGCACATTGGCCGCGCCATCGCCGGTCAGGTGATCGTTGAAGCCCGAGCCAGCCAGATTTTCGATCGAGATATAGGTGTCGCCGCCGGATTTGCCGCCACCCAGTTTGAGGTTTTGCCCGCTGGCCGCGTCGGCGTAGTCCGCCGTGTCGCTGCCGGCGCCGCCATTCAATATATCGGCGCCGCCACCGCCGGTCAGCGTGTCGTTGCCGGCGCCGCCGGAAAGTTTGTTGGCCTGGGCGTTGCCGATGAGATGGTCGTCAAAGAACGACCCGACGGCGTTTTCGAAGCCGACCAGGATGTCGTGCCGGATAACGGTGCCGCGCCCGACGATCTGCACCGGGCCATCGCCGTCGCCGCCATTGGCCGTGCCATTGGCGAGGTCGATCGTCACGCCGGCGGAACTGCCTTCGTAGACGACCGTATCAATGCCGGCGCCGCCATCCAGATAGTCCTGGCCGGCGCCGCCGATGATCGTGTCGTTGCCGGCTTCACCGTACAGGATGTCGCCGTCATTGCCGCCATTCAGTATGTCGTTGCCGCCGCCGCCGTTGAAATAGTCGCCGCCGCCCCGGCCCCAGAAATGATTTGCCGCCGACGTACCGATGAAACGGTCGATGCGGTCATCGGAGCCGATCAGGTTTTCGATGCTGTAGAAGGTGTCGCCGGTGGCGGTGCCGCCATTGGCAACGTTCGTCTCGAGGTTGACGAGCAGTTGGAAGGGGCTCTCCTTGCTGAAGTCTACCGTGTCGACGCCGGCGCCGCCCCTGAATATATCGACGCCATCCTGGCCGCTCAGCGTATCGTCGCCGTCGCCGCCGTCGAGGATGTCGTTGCCTTGGCCGCCGAGGATCGTATCGTTGCCGCGGCCGCCATAGAGCGTGTCATTGCCGTCGTCGCTCTCGGTCTGGTCTGGAAGGTCGGCGACATCGATGGTGTTGTTGATGTCGCGGCTGGCGAGCGAGTCGCGGCCGCCGATGATGAGGTCATCGCCGCCCTGGCCGAAGATCGTGTCGTCGCCGGCGCCGCCGTCGAGCGTATTGTTGCCATTGTCGCCGAAGATGACGCTGGTCATCGTGTTGTCGCCGATGGTCGGTGCGGTTTCGGTGCCGCCGTCTCCAGGCTGGAGTGTCGACTCGTCGGCGTAGATGATGTGTTCGACGTTGGCGATTTTCCGGATATTCAAGTTCCGGTTCAGCAGAACGACCGTGTCATTCCCGCCATTCGCTTCCTCGCGCACGATGTCGTCGAGAGAATCGACGAAGTAGGTGTCGTCGCCGCCATTGCCGGCCATGCGGTCGCCGCCGCCGCGGCCATCCAGCACGTTGGCTCCGTCATTGCCGATCAGGACGTCGTCATAGCTGCTGCCGATGCCGTTCTCGATGTAATAGTCCGTGCCGTCGGCGTTGTGCCCGGCAAAGATCGACACATTGTTGCTATGGCCGTTGACGCTGGAGAACTGCCCGGCGCGCAGATCGAGGATCGTGCCGGCCGTCGAGCCGGAGAAGTCGATCGTGTCGGTTCCTCCGGTGTCATGGATGACAAAACCGATATCGTGCTGCATGCCCGAGGAGGTCAGCCGGTAGCCGTCCACGGCACTGCCGAAGCCGTAGACGTTGTCGCCCGTGTTGAGATCGATATGCTGATAGGTGCGCACGCCGTTCTCGTCGACGGTCGAGAAAAAGCGGCGGATGACAGCCTCGATGTCGGCCATCATCGGCGTTGACGCCGACCAGCGGCTGGTTTCACCGACATCGATCCCGTCGAAATAGGACATGACGCTGTATTGCTGACGGTCGTAGGTCCAGGTCGCATTGTTCAGGTAATTGATCTGTACGCCGCCTGGGCCGCTGTAATTGTAGAGCCCGGGATGGTTCAGCCCGAACTCATGACCGAATTCATGGATGAAGGAATCGAAGACATAGCCGCCAATATCCGTCTTGTTGACCTCGGTGTCGTGGAAACGCTGGCCGATGCTGACATAGCGGTCGTTGGAATAGGCGCTGCCGTCGTCCTCTTGGCCCAGTTCGGGGCTGACAACCTGCATCCAGTCCGTTGCGCTGTTGTATGGTGCATTGTCGACGATTTCGAACTTCAACGGGGTGACACTGGCCCACATCTGCAAGGCGCCGATCGCGGCGGCCTTGTATTCGGGATGGTCATTGAGCTCGGAGACATTGATCCTCAGCGTTCCCGCCGCGATCGCCGGCGTTATCGACCGGTCCAGCGCTCCAAGATAGGTGAGGAAGGCTCCGTAATCTTCGCTTTTGCCGTACGGGTTGTCCGGCGTCTGGTCGTTGACCCACCATTGATCGCTGGTTTGGCTTGGGTTCGGCATCCTTGGGCTCCTTGGTCTCGCAGCCGTGGCAATTACGGCTGTACGGTTTAGCAGTTGCCAACCACCGACAAGCATCCTCTGCGCTTGCCGGTCGAGCCCCGTCCCAGTGCCAACAATGCTATTGGAATCTTCGCTTGTCTAGCCTCTGTTCGCGCTCAGTACATATGAAGGTTCTTGGGCGCGCTTGTACCGGCGGGTTTTGAGATACTCGTTTGGTGTTAATTGAGCTATCGCTAATCTATGGTCGTACCTCGCCCGCCATGCGCACCACAATGTCTGCATCAACCATCCCGGCTGGCGCAGGCTGCCGGTCGGGCGGCGCAAAGCAATCCGGCAACGGCCGAATACGCCGGATACAGGCTCGAGGATTTCCTCTCGATCAGGGGCATCGCAGGCTACGAAAGCGGCGGAGTAAGCTTCCGTCTTTCGCTCAAACGCCGGTATGCGCGCTGTTGCCTTTCGCGGGCGGGGCAGGCGGCGGGACCACCGCCTTCGTGCTCTCGCCGGGGGCGTCGACCGGGACGAGGGTTATCGCGCCGGTTGGGAAAATGATCGAGCGTTGCGCAAGGGCACGAGGGCGGAACGCGCAGGCGTGCTTCAGAAACCCGCCCGGCGGGCGAAATGTTCATAGGTCACGCGCCAGGGGTCGCTCTCCGCGCGTCTCTCCTCGCCGATCCAGTGAAAGCTGTCGGCGGTGATCTCGGTGAACCGCCACCGCGCCTGCAGGCCGCGCGAGTCGGCGCCCATCTGGACGATGTCCTTGCCTTCGGCCCGCCCGATCTGGCGCGAGTAATCCTGGTTGAGCGGATCGCTCCAGATAATGTGCCAGCCACCGATCCCGGGATCGAAGACGCGCAAGGTCGTGCCATACATGGTGGACGGGGCAGGGCGCCTGGGCCTGATCCAGATGTCCTGAATGGCGCGGCCTTCGAGCACCCAACCAAAGTGACACTCGCCATCCCATTTCTGAATTGTGCCGTCGTTGCGGTGGTGGAGCGTCTCCATGTCCCAACTGCCGATCAACCATCCATACAGGTCCATGTCTTTCGGCCGGTCGGCTGGCGGACCTTCGGATGCGAGAGCGGTAAGAAACGTCGCCATGATTGTCTCCAGGCAAGCCGCGCCGAAACGCTGGGCGTTCCAACCCTTGCACCGTTGCGGGTTCCTGGTCTTGGGAAAAATTGCGGTAATGCTGCTGTGAAGGCACTTCCGCGTTCGCGCCATACCAAATCTATGCGTGAATGCTAATGTAGCGTCGGCGGGTACCCCAATGCCCGCCTGGCCGGCGCCTCCTCAGGCCATCTCTTGAATGAGCGGCGCCGGCCGCTGATTTGGGCGGCGACCAAATTGCCGCCGGAGGAATATGAGGCGGGTAGGCGATTATTGCTGGGCAGTTTTGGCAGGCATTCCGATATCGGTCTGTATCCCCAGAACGTCCGCTGCCCAATCGCGCAGTTCCGGAGAGGCATCGCCGGATTTCATGATCGACACGGCCAAAGCGGCCATGTCCGCGGGCGGCTTGTTGTTTGAAGCCATAGGTGAAATAGCCGGCCATGATGGCGCATCCCACCGAAATGACCGGTGGGACGATTTGGAGTGCCGCCAAAGCTATTGTGCGCCAGCGGCCTGATCGGCTGGGTGCCGGAAGCTCATCCTCATCCACAAGGTTAGTCCATTCCACACTGCTCACCAGCCGGGAGAACGTTCTCCGTGAGGATTGTCTACATTAGTTAAATGCGGATAGATCCGCGTTGGGATGCCGAGGAACCTCGTCAAAGCGCACCGAGGGCAATGCCCACTGCGCTAGGCGAAATAGATCAACAGGGCGAGGAGTCCAAAGACAACGATAAGGCCAACTGGCCAATACCGTACGATCTGATCAGGATATTTCTCGCTCAGGCTAAGCACCGGTCCTCGTAAGGGAGACGACTAAAGCCTGCCGGGCCGTTCTGTTGCTTGATGTCCCGGAGGATGCGGCGCGATTCCCTGATATCTCTGTCCTCTCGTTCGGCCATTGCATAAGTCCTCCCTGCCGGGACCGATCTTAGCTTGTTTACGTGAAGTGCCCAACAGCGTCGACCGGATCGCACGCCAGCGGCGCATGACATCATTGGAACCCAATCAATTCTCGGGCGGCGCCTCATCTTGCCAGCCGGCCAGCTCCGGCAGGTCGTCCAGCCAGCTTTTCTCCGTCATCAAGATTTCGCCGGCCTGTGGTGCCGCCTCAGTGGCGTTTTGAATAAGCCAGCCCATCCACTTTCGATAAGCGGCTGGGGCCAGTTCGGGCGGCAGCACCTTGGCTTTGGCCAGCATGCGTTTACGGAAGCTGAGCTGCCTGCGCAGTTTGGTCGTCGTGAATTTTATCGCCTTGCCCTGGTATTCCACCGTCCAGCGCCCATCGCCGTGGCTGGTCAGCCTGTCGATGGCAAAACCGGAATCGACCGGCCTGTCCCGCCAGGGAAGCTCGATGGCGTTCCGCCTCAGATCGAGAGCCCATCGCCGGTAGTCGGCCCCGGTACGCTGCGGCGGCAGCACGCCAGCCTGTTCGAGGATTTTCCTGCGAAAGGTCGGCTGCTTCTTGATCTGGCCGGTCGTCAGTTCGATGCGGTGCCTACGCAATTCGACATGCCAGCGGATCCTGCCGTTGCCGACATACTTGACTAACCTGTCGATGACGAACGCGTCCTCGGCAAGCGTCACGCATCCCTGCCTGATGCGTTCGAGAATGTACTGGCTATCGGTGGGCATGAAGCGGCCTCGTGCGGGAATCTTTCACGAAGCTTAGCCAGTGGCACGCGCCAGCGCGCCACCAATTTTTTCGCTTCGCAAGGCGCGCTGGTGTCGTAATGGGTAGGAAGTCGCCATGACCGCTTGGTTTCGGGACAACGGGACTGTTGCAACCCAATAGCGCTGCGGCAGCGCCAACTCAATGCGTGTGGACGGACTTTGAAGGGCAGCAGGCATGTTCTGCTGCGGCAACTGCCCTGAGTCGTAGCCTGAGCTCCGTGTTCAGAAGAACTCTGCTTCGGCCATGCTTATTTTCATATCAAAATATCTAATTTATCGTATAAATTCGTAGTATATTACGGCTTGGAGGTGGGGCCTCTGTCATGATCGATTCAGACGTGTTCGACTTTGTCGAACGCTGCAGGAGGCACACGTCGACAGGTCCGCTTCTGGGTGACCTGCTCGAAACCGTGAGGAATCTCGGCTTCGAGCACCTTATCCTGAGCGGTGTGCCGCTCGGTGGGCAGAAGCTGGCTCCGATGGTTGAGTTGAACGGTTGGCCCGAGGGCTGGTTTGAACGCTATGTCGAGGCCGAGCATGCCGCTGTCGACGGCGTTTGCATCTATTCGGCGAAGACGTTGAAGCCATTTCTTTGGGCCGATGTGCCGGCAAAATGGTCCGGCACGGCAGGCTCCCGACGCGTTGCCGGCGAAGCGACGGAGTTCGGCATTTCAAGCGGCTTTGCCGTGCCCATGCTCAGCGTTCACCATTGGCAATCCGTGCTGTCGTTTGCCTCATCCGCGAAATCCTGCACGCTCTCGCCACGACAACAGGTCCAACTGGTGACGATGGCGGTCTATGCCGGCATGTCGATCCAGGCCTTATCCAATGACGATGGCGGCGACGAAGGTCTGCTGACCGATCGGGAGAAGGAAGTACTTTTGTGGGCGGCGGCCGGCAAGACTTCGTCGGAAACATCCCAGATTCTTGGTTTGACCGAGCGGACTGTCAAATGGCACTCGACGCGGGCTCGCGAGGCTTTTGGCGTCGCTACAACCACGCAAGCAGTCGTTGAAGCAGTGCGCAGGCGTTTGATTCACCCTTAATGTCGTCAACTGTCCGATCGGACAGGTGACGTACTTTAGCATGACTGCAACTATTCCTCCGAGAACGGTCGGGGGATCGCGCTATGATAACTGCTCATGTCGTCAATGCGCAGAACAAACATCTATATGAAAACGAATTTGATGAGTTTTTGCGCCGACGTCACGACTTTTTCGTGCATCAAAAAAGATGGCGCCCTCCGAGCCCGGATGGTCGAGAGCTAGACCAATTCGATACGGACGCAGCGACTTATCTGCTGGGTATCGAAGACGGTCGCGTGGTGACTTCGGCTCGGCTGATCCCAACAAGCGAGCCGCACATGGTCTCGGAGGTCTTTCCTCACATGTGCGAAAAATCGGGCGTCCCGCGGCGTCCCGATTGGGCCGAATGGACGCGCACCTTCGTCGTTCCCGACAAGCGCTCAACCGGGCTGAGGGGTACACTGACGCAGCTCTGCTGCGCGGTGATGGAATACGCACTCGATGAAGGCCTTAACGCCGTCGGCGGCGTCCAGGAAACCTACTTCATGCCCCACCATGGCGCGCTGAAGTGGCGGGCCGAGCCGATGGGCATGGCCAGGGAAGAAAACGGCGAATGGTACATCGTTGCTTATATCGACGTGAATGAGGCAGCGCTGGCGAGTGTGCGGAAGATTCTGCGCATCGATCATTCGCTGTTGGTCCGGCGTGGAACAGGGCCATTGTTCGTCGAAAATGCTCGGAAATTTGCCTAGGCCGTTCAGGGGTTCGATCTGTCGTAAATGATGGAGCAGGTACACGTTGGCGTTTAGTCGGCTGTGGAGCATGGAGTTGTGAGATGTCCAAGTTTGCTCGATTCTTAATCGGAGGCGTTGGAGGGTTGCTTCCTATTGTTGCGACTTTGGTCACTGTCGACGTTGCTGCGTTCGCTTACTTGATAGATCACGACGGTCTCTCCGAAGGAATGTGCGTTGGTTACATGATCCGAGTTGTAGCGCTGTTTGTGCTCGGCGGAATAATGGCTGCCGTGAATAGCGATGTCCTAAACTCATTGGCCCTAATACAGATTGGAATTGCCGCACCGGCGTTGGTTACTTCCGTTCTCAGCGGGGCGTCACTTGGTGAAAAAAGCCCCATATCACCTCAATCCAGCAGTTGGAACCTATTAGTTACTCAAGTTTTCGCCGAGGAATTGACGAGTGGAAAGGGACGAAAGGTAGCGAGCGGCTTCTGGGGCGACGTCATAAAGGGAACTATACCTGGGTTACAAGTTCCGCCGGATGTGGAAAATACGGAAGTGCCGAAATACAAAATAGAAGATAATAGCAATGGGTTCTGCTTGAACATGACCGATGACCAGGTTCAGAAGCTTGGTGGAGGCGGCGCTCTGGTAAAGATCTTTCCTGAATCCCAGTATGTAGTCGAGCCAGGGCCATGCTGAGTTATTCAAGAGATTCTCCTAAAAACTGGTCACTGTTATAAGGGCGGGCATACGAAACAGGCTGTGAGGAAACGGATCTGCGGCAAGCGAGCCGTCCAACCAGGAAATATTTGAAGCAGGAAATATTGAAGCCGATACCTACAGGTAGAGTTCAATGTCCACTAAGAGTTCAGCTCATAAAATGGAAGCAAGGCACAATTTGTCCTGGGTGCTAATAAAATATCTTTTTAGAATAGTTACGTTTATTGGTTTTATGGTGGTGGCTGCTGCAATTATATTTACCTATCGCCTTGATTTTTTTGCACATCTGGTTGCGGACAGAGTGTTGGCCAATGCTGTGATGCCTGTTGCGCATGAAATGCCGGAAACCACGGGGCAGGTCTCCTATTCATCGGAAGACATCCAAATCATTGGCGGGCGAGGCGAAGGACTGAGTTGTAGTCTACCGCCGCAACTGGCTCGCCGCGCCTTTCCGCAGGAAGCAGGATGGGAGCCAATCGGACTCCAGATGCGCCAAGCCTGTGCAACGCATGATTATTGCTATCGGCACGGTAGCGCTACTTACGGCTACGCTCAGGCAGACTGTGATTTCATGCTGCAAGAACAGGCATTTCGACTTTGCCTATTTATTGATAAAGCATCTGACGATCCTACTGATGAGGAAAGGAGTAAATGCATCAGAGATGCCCGCCTAGTAACGCTTGGCGTAAGAGTAGGTGGTGGTGATTCTTTCCGTTCGTATCGTGCCAAAGGCGAGACGCCAGCTGCGGAAGATGGGATCGTGGTTGACGATCATGCCTCAACCTATTTCGAATATGACCCCTACCCGGTCCGATCGGGTTCATATGCAGTCTATCGCGTGGCAGATGCACCTGACGGTACGGAGGGGCAAAGCAAGGGAAAGGCCGTTTACAAATTTTCGATCAGGCCATCTGGAGCGTTTGTCTCCAGAGCTGCCGACAACGGGCGGTTTGAGCTGATCGCCGTCATTCCGGGAGATCCCGCTTATTTGGTCGGCGCGCCATTCATCGTGCGATCGCGGCACAATGGTCGAGATGAGGACTGGTTCGTCTGGTGGCAGAGACGTAGCCTTGAGGTAACCGGAGGCAGAATACTGGCGATCGCGCCACGCCGTGCTTCGACAAACGACTGGAAGTGTTTGTATCTGTCCGCAATGCCTGATGCGATGGCCGACGAAGGCAAGCCATGCAACACCAAGACGACGTCCATGTTGACCGTATTTCTTGGAATGCCTAAGCACTACGATGACATCGAAACCTCAGAACTCGTACCGGCCTACTATGGTCGAATCAAAGATGATACGCTTCTGTTATCCGCGTTGCAGACTCACAGTTGCCTTGAAGGCGCCAACAGCCTTTGTTTTCGTGATATTTCGATCAGTACCACCAGCGGTCAGAAGTTACAGCAGCAGGAACCTCTTCGTGTAACGGATCGGTTCTCACCCGAGGTTCCAGGGAAGAAGCAGCAAGACAACAACCGATATCGGAACTTCGTTTCCCATCCTCTCATCCTCACAACCAGCGATCGACAGCCTGTCCTCGTCTGGCTGCGTAGAGACGCCGACTACGAATCGAGTGCCAGTTTGAGGCGTATGGGCATATCCCATAAGGGCGATGCGCCTAAAGACTACACAGGCCGTTCCCGTGGAACGGTGGAGCTCGCCGATCTTGAAGAATCGGATGAGCCTCTCATCGTGGCAGGGCGGACAACATCACACCCGAGCCTGGTCAGCCTCCGAAATGTCGATAAGGCAGGCAAGCAACGCTTGCTGGTCCGCCAATGGCATCTGCCGCCGCTGGCGGATGGCGACGAAAATGGCGTTCTCCCATCGATAATTGCCGACTCAACGAGTTGCGCGCCGGATCTTCCCGGTGATTGGCTGGTCCGGCCGCCAATTGGCATCGGCGGGAGAGACGGGAGCGAGACAATTGTGTTGTCGCGCATTTTTTCGAAGGAGCTGCAGGGCGAAAACTATTCGCTCCAACTGGCCCTTTTCACAATCGGAGCGGACGGAAGGTGTGCGGGAGCAGTTCATCTTGGGCCAACCTTGCCGCTCGCCGACCTTATGCCAAGCGACTCCAAAGCTGACAAGGAAGACCCGGCAATCAACAGACGTCGGCTGGAACGGATGAGGCAAGCGCCGATCCTCGTAGAGGATATGCTTGATAATGGAGATCTCGAGGTATTGTTCCCGGATCCAAAGAGGGGTGGAGTCGTCATCCGTCTATCTCGAATCAATAGAAATATGGATTTCGTCCAACCATAATCTCCAATAATAGTCTATGGACAACAGGAGTAAGCAATGCGTTCCATAATGATCGGACTTCTTGCATCTCTCGTCCTTATACTGATTTTGGCGGCGAGTTATTTTCTGATAAAATCTGATATTTCTGTCGTCGTTGGCCTGCCAATGCTGGTGGTTGGAGCTGTCGTTGTCATGCTTTGCCTTCTGGCGTCGATGTCAGTCCTCTACGCATCGTTCGATCTCCAGGACAAAACGCAAGCTTTGGCCCTCCCGGAGGGATCAATACGAGCGGTCATCGCTCTCATGCTCATCGTGCTATTTGCAATTCTCGCGATCTATCTCTTCGGCAGTATCTCTTCTGGTCAACTGACCGCACTGGATGGCCTCAGTGAAGGTCAGAAGGATCAGGTGACACAAATGCACCCGGGTGGGGACGTGATCTCGGTCTTGACCGACAAAGGTACATATCGCGTTTGGGTCAGGACGGAATCTTCAGCGGCGGGGGTCGATTTTGCGAAGCAGCTTCTAATACTTGTCGGAACCTTGGTTACATCGATATCCAGCTTCTATTTTGGAACGAGGTCATCGGGCGATCCAACAAAGGCGCTCGAAGCTCAGGCGGACGCGACCCGGCTGCTTGCGCAGAAAGCTGCCGCAGATCAGCCGGCAGTCCAGGATCCTCCGAGCGAACAAGAGCCGGATGAAGAGGAAAGGGGCGCGGCGGACGACGCCAAAGCGCCCGATAACAAACCAAAATCGGATGCCGAGCTTGCTGCAAATGCAAGTGGCTGAACAGCAGGTCATTAGCCGCGTGGAATGACGGTTCGTTGCGTCACGCTTTTGTTCTTCATCAAGGAACGACGCTGGACCTGCTCACAGGGATCGTCGTTTCCATTGCGATCGTGGAGATTTTACAATGATCTTGAACACCGCGCAGCTTCGCCAGAAGTGGCAGTCGTTCCAATGCTCCGAAACGACCATGGTGGTGGTGCCGTTCGGTCCCGACAAAATCCGGATAGCGCCCCCGACGGCTGAGGCTTTCCAGGCGCTTGCAACGGTAATGGCACATCACGACTACATTATCAGGGTTCAAGACACCGACAGCTACAATTGCCGGGCGATTACAGGTGGCACGGCGAAGAGCCTGCACTCATTTGGAATCGCGCTTGATGTGAACTGGACTACCAATCCTTACATTGACCATGGCGGAGTACGCAGTGTCCGGTTTTCGCAGAAGCTAACGCAAGATGAACGCGCAGGCGACGTGCGTGCTGGGAAAGCCGATACCGACATGAGTTCGGCCATGATCGATGACGTTACCGCCATCTGCACCAAATCTGGCGAGCGAGTTTTCCTGTGGGGTGGCCGCTTTGAAGATCGCAAGGATTGCATGCATTTTCAAATCGACCTGTCGCCACAGGACCTGGCTGTCGGGATCGATACGGCAACCGTCGCAGGCGCGGCTGCTGGCCACGCAATTGTCGGCGGCTTCGGCGAAGGCGATGCAAATCTGCCAAACGCGCAACCACTCAGCGCTGGCGCATGTATTGTCAATGCGCGCAACGGCCTTCGCTTGCGCTCAGGCCCAACTCAAACTGCGACAATCGTCAAGGTGTTGCCGTTCGGCACGACGGTCGCAGTACTGCTTCAACAAGGCGACTGGTCGATGGTAGACCTGCAGTCGGATGGTGTCGCCGATGGCTTCGTGCTTACCAGCTTCTTGCAGCAGGGCGGCAACGAGGGCGTTGTTGTTCCTGCTCAGAATGTTGGCGCGACCGATTCAGTCGACAAATTCACCCCCGATCTTGTCACGAAAATGTTCCCAGTGACGCCCAAGTCGAACATTGCTGCCAACCTGCCATTTGTCCTTCAGGGACTTGTGAGGATTGACTTGACTGACTCGGAAATGGTTTTGATGGCACTTGCTACAATTCGTGCGGAAACCGAAGGGTTCGTTCCGATAAGCGAAGGGCGGAGTAGATTCAATACAATTTCAACGCCATTTGATCGGTATGAGGGGCGTGCCGATCTCGGCAATATTTTTGCAGGCGACGGGCCACTCTTTCGAGGGCGGGGCTACGTACAATTGACCGGTAGGGCCAACTACCAGACAATTGGAGATGCAATCGGGGTCGGACTTGTAACCAGTCCAGAACTTGCAAATGCCCCTGCTACAGCCGGATTGATATTAGCGCAGTTTCTGAAAAACCATGAGCAGCGTGTGAGGCGGGCACTTGCAAATAACGACCTTAGGGAAGCGAGACGCGCGGTGAATGGTGGTGTCCATGGGCTGGACCGCTTTGTGGATGCCCTTGAAAGAGGAAGGCGCGCCTTGGCAGTTCCCGCGTAGCCTAGTTTAGCGAGACCAGAGTACCGCCTTTGGCTCAATCCCCTGCTGGTTTAATTCATCGAATTCGAGGAACTCTCGCGCACCAAGGAGGCTACGAAAAAGCATCATTGGAAAAGACAGTCCGACTCAAAGTCAGGTGCCCTTCCCGAGAGATGGGTGACAGTTCATTCCGGAGACATGGGTTACACTTTCGGCCCTTTGCAAGGAGAGCAAGGTGCCTTGGAAGGAGTGTAACGTCATGGAAGAGCGGCTGAAGTTCATTGCCCGGCTGCTGGACGGCGAGAAGATATCGGTGCTTTGCCGTGAGTTCGATATCTCGCGCAAGACCGGCTACAAGATCCTCACACGCTACAATGACAGTGGCCTTGAGGGGCTGACGGATCGATCACGCCGACCCTACCGCCACGCCAATCAGCTTCCGTTTCAAATCGAGAAGCTGATTGTGCGCCTCAAGCAAGACAAGCCGACCTGGGGTGCGCCAAAGATACGCGAACGGTTGGCCCGGCTGTATCCTGACGTTCACCGGCCTGCGATCTCGACGGTGCATGCGGTTCTCGACCGCCATGGCCTGGTCGAGCGCCGCAAGCGAAGGCGCAACAGGGCGATGGGAACACCACTTTCAAACGGCTATCGGCCCAACGATCTGTGGTGTGCCGACTACAAAGGCGAGTTCATGCTCGCCGATCGGCGCTATTGCTACCCGCTGACGATCACCGACTTCGCCAGCCGCTATCTCATCGCCTGCGAGGCGTTGTCGACTACCAAGGAAGCCTATGCCTTCACGGTGTTCGAGAGCGTTTTCAAAGAGTTCGGCCTGCCCAGCGCCATCAGGACCGACAACGGCGTTCCCTTTGCCAGCCCAAACGCGCTGTTCAATCTCAGCAAACTGTCGGTCTGGTGGCTGCGCCTGGGCATCGACATCGAGCGCATCCAGCCGGGCTGTCCGCAGCAGAACGGGCGCCATGAGCGCATGCACCTGACTCTCAAGAAGGAAACCACCAAACCGGCTGGCGCCAATTTCCTGCAGCAGCAGGCCAGGTTCGATGACTTCATCAATGAGTTCAACTCAGAACGCCCACATCAGGCGCTCGACATGGCCTGTCCAGCCGAGCGCTACACGCCGTCACCGCGCATCTATTGCCGGCCTGCCGGATCTCGATTATCCGTTTCACGACAAGGCCGTCACCGTCACCACCTGCGGCCGCATCTGCTACAATCGCAAGAAGATCAACCTCAGCCTCGTCTTTGCCGGCCAGACCGTCGGCATCAAACAGGTCGAGGACCATATCTGGCTGGCATCCTTCATGGATTATGATTTGGGCTACTTCGATGATGAGACATGCAGGCTCGAACCACTCCAAAACCCCTTCGGGCCAAAAGTGTTACCCATGTCTCCGATATAAACCGTAACCTATGTGTCCGGAATGGACCAGGAGACATTTGGCTGGGGAACCTGGATTCGAACCAGGACTAACGGAGTCAGAGTCCGTGGGTCTACCGTTAACCTATTCCCCAGCAGGCGCTGTCGCGCTGGTGGGCCGCCGGAGCAGCCGCGCGTGCCTTGTAGCCGCCGCCGGAAAATAGTCAAGCCTAAGCTGCGTTTCAATCACAGCGTTTCATAGGGGCAATTACGCCCGGGTGGCGCGCCGCACCCAATGATCCTCAGCTCTCCGTCCGGCTGTATTGCGAATGCTCGAAGAACAGCACCACGCCAAGCGCGATCAGCAGCGGGATGATCAGGTAGAACAGCCGGAACACCAGAAGTGCCGCCAGCACGCCGACCGGGTCCATATCAGACAGGCCGGCGAGGAACACGACCTCGAACACGCCGAGCCCGCCCGGCGCATGCGAGATCTGCGCCACCGAGAACGAGACCAGGAACACGCCGAGGATGACGAAATAGCCGGGATTGCCGGCAACGGGCAGGGCAAAGAAGATGATCGCCGCCGCCGCCAGAAGCTCGATCGGGCCGATCAGCAATTGCCGCGCCACGATCGGCAGCGCCGGGTAGTGCAACTGGAAGCCCGCGATTTTCAGCGGCTTCAGATGCAGCCAACTGCCGAAGATGTAGGCGCCGACCAGGATCAGCAAAGCGATGCCGGCGGCGATCGCCAGCCCGTGGTGCGGCGCTCCGGAAAAGCGGTCGATGATCGCAGGCTCGAACACCAGCACCAGGCCGCCGACCAGAATGCTGGAGAGCACGAAGGTGATCCAGCAGATCGCCACCAGAATGCCGACATCCTGGCCGGTCAGCCCCCTGGTGCCGTAGGCGCGGTAGCGGATCACGGCGCCCGAAAACACCGAGCCGCCGATATTGTGCGACAGCGCGTAGGTGGTGAAGGAGCAGAAGGTGACGAACAGCCACGACACTCGTCTGCCGATATGCAAGAGCGCGATGTGGTCATAGCCGGCGAGCGAGGCATAGGCGACCACCGAGCTCAGTGCCGCAAGCATCCAGCCGCGCGTCGGGATGGCGGATATGCCGTCCCAGACATCGTCGATCGAGATGCCGCGCAGTTCATGCCACAGCAACAACAGCGACCCGATGACCGCCGCGACACCGATGACCGGCCACAGATAGCGCTTCCAATTCGTGGCCCCCCAATTCATGGAGTTGTCGTCATGTGTTGCTGCCCATCGCCCAGGCGGGCGTTAAAACGTCCGCGATTCACCAATTCCCCCTCATTTCAGAAATGCCTCATCGAAGCCGGCTATTCAACCGGCAAGGGTGAGCAGCCGGTTCGCCAACGGCGAATTCATCGTGCCAGTGGCACGAAGAAAGGCTAGCGAACGCCGGGACGCTGCAAAGCAGCGGGGACCTGGCAGGACGCAGCCGGCAAAAATTGAGCCCTTGCTCTTGGTGATCCGGTCCGGCGCTGCTACTCTGGCGGCAACTTAAAAGATTGAAGCGCCTGCTGCGTCCGGTTTTCCGGTTCGCGCGGCGCCGGAAGGAACTGAAGTGGAAGACCACGACACCGGCGCTGGCGCGCCGGAAGTGGGCGTGTCCAGGGCTTCGCCGCCGTCAGGCGGGCCAAGCCCATCCGCCGGGCGGCCCCGCCAGGCGGGGCCTCAGTCCGGTAACGGACAGGCCGGCGAAGCCCAGCATCAGCGAGGCAAGGCGAGAAAGCGGCGCAAGCGCCGGCGTGGGCGCAAGGTTTTTGCGCGCGACGACAGCCCTCTCGCAACGGCCGCAGCGGTTGGTGCGCCGGCCTCCGTCGGCCCGGCCGCTCCAGCGCCGGTGCCTTTGCCCTCGGCGCCACAATCCCGACCGGAACAGCCAATGCATCGTCCGCCGATGCAGGAACTGCCGGTGTTTGCCGCGCTCGATCTCGGCACCAACAATTGCCGGCTTTTGGTCGCGGTGCCGCAGCGCCATGGCCAGTTCCGCGTCATCGACGCCTTCTCACGCATCGTCAGGCTGGGCGAGGGGCTGACCGCCAATGGGCATCTGAGCCAGGCGGCGATGGACCGCGCCGTCGAGGCGCTGAAAATCTGCGGCGACAAATTGCGCAACCGCAAGATCCGAAAAGCCCGGCTGATCGCCACCGAGGCCTGCCGCACCGCCGACAATGGCGTCGAATTCCTGCAGCGCGTCGAGCACGAGGCCGGCTTGAAACTCGAGATCATCGACCGCCAGACCGAAGCGCGGCTTGCTGTCTCCGGCTGCGGCTCGCTGGTCGAGCGCGACACGCAAGGCGTGGTGCTGTTCGACATTGGCGGCGGCTCGTCCGAAATCGCGCTGATCGACCTCACCGGCCAGCGTTCGCCGCGGCTTGCCAACCACATCGTGTCGTGGACCTCGCTGCCGGTCGGCGTTGTCTCGTTGGCCGAACGCTTTGGCGGCCGCACGGTGACGCGCGAAATCTTTGCCGCCATGGTCGAGGATGTCGCGGTGCGGCTGAAGTCGTTCGACGGCCGCGATCGGCTGAGCCATGTGCTGGCCAGCCCGAAATTCCATCTGCTGGGCACATCCGGCACGGTGACGACGCTGGCCGGCGTCCATCTCGACCTCGAACGCTACGACCGGCGCCGCGTCGACGGGCTGTGGATGGACCGCGACAGCGTCGACCGCATGGTCGAAAAACTGGTCGGCTGGGATTTCCAGCAGCGCTGCGCCAACCCGTGCATCGGCGCCGACCGTGCCGACCTGGTGCTGGCCGGCTGTGCTATCCTGGAAGCCATCCGTGCGGTGTGGCCGTCGGAGCGGCTGCGCGTCGCCGACCGGGGCTTACGCGAAGGCATTTTGAGCGAGCTGATGGCCGATGACGGCGTCTGGCGCAACAGTGGGCGGGGCCGAGCATGATCCGCATTGCTTTGGTGAACGGTCGACCCCCACCCCCGGGGGGGGGGGGGGGGCCCACACACCCCCCCCGCGCGGGGTTGGGGTGGGGGGGCGCGGGTTAGGGCACCCCGCGGTAAGGGACCCCCGCGGGGGGGGGTGGGGGGGGGGCCGCGCGCGGGG